>NZ_FMDF01000219.1 GCF_900091955.1 Streptomyces sp. Ncost-T10-10d | reverse complement strand
GGCGGAGGGTGAGCGCGCCGCCGGCGACCGGGGTGGGTGCGGGCGCAGTCGAGGCGGTCGCTGTTCCAGGTGAGGGCGAGCACGATGCCGTCGGCGGTGAGCGGCGCGAGCTGTGCTTCGAGCGCCGTTGCCCAGATCCCGGGAGGGTCGGTGGCCAGCACGTCTGCCTCGCCAGGTGCCGACGGGGCCTGGGCCGTCGGCGCGGGCGCCGGCTTCACATGCGGCGCCCTGTCAGGCATCCCGGGCCCCAGACTGAGACGCAAGATGGCCCGGCCGGTCCGCCCGGCCCGGGGCGGGCCGAGCGGACCGGCCGGTGCCGGATTGTCAGCGCACGTCGACGTAGTCGCCTGCGGCGTTGACCGCCGACGTGGTGGAGGTGCCCGCGAAGGCCCAGCGCCAGTAGCCGTCGGCCGAGGCCGTGACCGTCGTCGACAGGTTCCCCGTCGAGTTGGTCCTGACCGTCTTGACGGTCGTGTAGGTGCTGGTGCCCGCCTTGCGGAACTGCAGCTTCACGGGCTGGTTGGTGTAGCCCGCGTAGGTGCGCTTGTCCCAGTTGGCGCGGGTCAGCTTGCCCGTGACCTTGAGCGACTTGCCTTTGGTCACCGGCTCGGGCCCGGCATCGACACTGAGCTTGCCGCGGCGCAGGACCGGGTGGGTGATGTCGCCGCCGTTGTTGTAGAGATCGCCGTCCTTGGACTGGAGCTGGACGACCACCTTCCACGGACCCGCGAGGGTGTTGCGGGGCACGCCCCAGCCCGAGTCGAGCTTGAAGGTGAGCTTGCAGGTGGAGGTGGTGGCGCTGCTCGCAGTGCACGTCGGGGTGCCGTGGTACGACCAGTAGTTGTCCCCGCCCTCGCGCTTGATCTGGAAGAACGCGAGCTTGCTGCTGATCCCCGAGTCGTCCGAAGCCGTCACCGAGATGGTGAACGACTCGGCCTGGGAGGTGCCGAGGACGATGGGCTTACCGCCGTTCACGGACACCTTCTGGATCACCACACCGGTCTCCGCGGCGTACGCGGCTGGAGCGGTGACGGCGGAAGCGGAGAGGACCAGGGCGCCGGTGAGTACGGCGCCTATGGATGTTGCGCGCAATGAATCCCCAATGTGTCGAGCCGGCCCCCGGCCGTGTGAATCCCCCGGCCGCAGACTTGGCAGGTGACGTGAAGATACGTCACCCGTGCGGCTCGGCCTCAGCGGTGTACGGGCCGCCCGAACCCCACGCCTGGTGCATCGCGTCGGCGAAGGCGGCCGCGAGCCTGTGCTCGCCGGAGGTGTCCGGGTGCGTGCCGTCTTACGTGTCGCGGTGGAGGTCCCAGCCGGCGCGACGGGAGGCGAGCAGCAGGATCGACCGAGGGGTGTCGAGCTCGGCGACCGCCTTCGCGAGGAGTTCGTTGAAGCGGGTGAGATGGCGATGCTGCATCACGGCGGGTGCGGCATGTACAAGAGCGAGCCCGGGTACATCAACCACGAAGAGGCGATCACCGCCCTGGCGGAGCCGGACATCGAGCCGTGTCAGATCTGTACCCCGCAGACGGGGGCTCGAGCAGGCGTAGGCCGTACGGACCGCCCGGCGCGCTCCGGTGGTGCGGGGCTCGCAGGGTCGGTTCTTGGAGTTCCCGATCAAAGTGGCGCTGGCCAAGGGCGTCCCAACCCTGCCTGAGGGGCCCCGCTGGTGGTACGAGCCCAAATTTGACGGTTCTCCGGACACTTCGAATGTGTCTTGGAAAACCTGCGAAGCAGGTCGAGGCGTACGTCTGCCTCGGCGACCGCTGTTCGAACAGCGGTCGCCGTCCGGCCCAGCCGCTTGGCCTGATCAACGACTCCGTCACTTCGAGCCGTAATACAGCCGGAGGAAGTCCTCCATCGCCGCGTTGACGCCGACGCGGTCACCGGTGGCGAGCAGGTCGAGCAGCAGACCGCGGACGGTGGCGAGTCCCAGCCTGGCGCGGTTCCGGGCCACGGCAGGGTCCGCCCCTGCGGCAACCTCGGCGGCCACGAGTGGCTCCAGCCAGTCGTTCACGAGCCCGTCGAGGACCGGGGCAGCCTCGGGACGGCCCCGCAGCGCGTGCCCATAGATTTCGAAGAAGAGCCGCTCTTGGCCGGCCAGTCGAGGGTCCGTCAACTGCTGCCAGAGGAGCCGCGCAGCATCGGCGGGCGAGAGACCGGGGTCCAGGCTGAGCCGGGACAGCAGATCGCGCTGGCGCTGCTCCGACGTCCGGACGACCTCGATGAGCAGGTGTTCCTTGGAGCCAAAATAGTGGATCAACATGCGGTGACTGACGCCGATCGCGGCGCCCAGACCGCGCAGGCTCAGGTCGGCCATGCCGTGTGCCGCGACGTAGTCGACGGCCGCGTTCACCAATTGAGCGCGCCGGTCCCCGTCCGTGCCGGGCGCCATCTCGCCTTCAGGATGCGAGCCGTCCATATGCACCACGTCACGAGCGTACCAATTGGTACATGCCCTGTGTACCGTGTGGTACATGAAGTCTGTCACCGTGTCGATCGACGTACTGCAGACGCCCGAGCAGGTCTACGACTTCCTCGATGTCATGGCTCACCACGAGCGATTCACCAACCACTACCTGACCGGATGGCGCTACAGCGGCCCCGGCCACGGCATCGGATCGTGCGCCACAGTCACAGCTGCGGTGGGCGGCACGAAGACCGACGTCACCATCGAGGTCGTCGAGGCCGACCCGCCGCGGCGCATCGTCGAACGGAACGTCAGCGCGGCCGGCCGACGCCTGGCCCACGGCACCTACACCATCGAACCGCTGCGGACCGGTGGGAGTCACGTGGCGTTCACGTACGCCTGGACGCGCACCCCGCTTGCCGACCGTTTGCTGGGACTCGTCGTCCGGGCCACGATACGACGCGCCAACCGCACGGTCATGCGACGCTTCGCCACCGAGTTGGCTCGCCACGTGTCCGCTGCCGCATCCTGACCTCGGTACATGTCGGCTCTTCTGTCCGACGCAGGATCCGAGGCCCACGACGTCCCTGCCCAGAAGGTGAAGCTGAACGGGGCGACGAACGGCGCAGGGGCGTCGGCGGACGCCAAGGTCAGCAGCATCGTGGCCGGCATGGCGGCGGGCGGAAATGCTGGGCAGACCAGTGGACACAACGTGCCCTCACCCGGCCACCCGACCCGAAGCCGATCAGAAGACCACTCTCGAACCACCTCGGTGGATCAAGGCTTAGCCGCGCAGAAGGTGTCGTTGGCGTCCGCGCGGTGATGGCCAGCCGTCCCTCAGGCGGAGACCACGGTCACCAGATCCGGCCTGTCCGAGTTGAGCAGGAGCGAATCTCATCGCGGACGCTCTCAGCAGCAGCGAGACTGCGTGCGGAGACGAAGACCTCGCACCAAGATCCGCAAGCCGGATGGCCAGGGTTCACCCGAAGTCGCGGCCGACGGCGGTGATGACGACGCGGTGGTTGTCGAATCTCATGTTGACGTTCCTCGTTCATGGATCCGATGTTGCGGTGAAGTGCGGCGGCTGACGAGCGGGACGGCTTGAGTGGCGAGATGGACGATGTGGGGCGGTACGGTGACGTGCTCCGAGAGCGCCGGGTCCGGTTCCGGTTCTCCCCATTCCGTACGCATGGGGAGAACGCCCGCCCATAGGCCCAGTTCGGCGTCGGGTCCGTCGCCGTCGTCCGGCGGGCCGGTGCGCACCTTGACGGAGGCCTCGTCGAGAGGGAGTGCCAGCAGTGCGGTCGCCGCGAGTTCCTTGCGGTTGGGGAGGCGTGCGTAGCCCCACTGGCCCGCGGCGACGTGCTCGGTGAGGCAGCGCAAGCCGTAGAGCTTCTCCTCGGGGTCGGTCACGGCTCGCGGTATGCCGTAGATCATCGCGCTGCGGTAGTTGACCCCGTGCTCGAACACCGAGCGCGCCAGGACGAGGCCGTCGACGTGCGTGACGGTCAGGCACACCGACGCGTTCGGCGCGGCGAGCAGGCTCCGGCTTGCCACCGAGCCATGAAAATAGACTGTGCTCTCATCCGCTCCGTACACGGTCGGGACCACCATCGGGGCGCCGTCGACGACCACGCCGAGATGACACAGGAACCCCGTGTCCAGGATGGCGTCGAGATCCGCCAGGCTCCGGCTGCCCTGCTCCCGCAGGCGTCGATGGCGGGTGCGCTCCGTGACGGGCAGGAGGTTGCCCAGTGTCTTCTCAGTCATGCTGGCAGACGCTATCGATGTTGGCGATTTCAAGCCATCGATCTGACGGTATTCGTTGGGAGTTACGTGTTTCACAACGGATACTGTTGCCCGGTAACGGCCTGGCGTCGCACCCCCGGCCGCGGCCAGGGGTTGAGGAACGCGCGGGGCCCGTACTCCCGTTCGCAGGACATCACCGGCTGCTCGCTGTTCACCTGGGCCAAGCGGGCAGGTCTCATCTTCCGCAACCAGACACACGACCAGCCGGAATCAAGGTCAGCCAGTACGAGTACGGCGTGCTGCAGCCACTCCTCCCCGACCAACTCGGCCGGCCCCCCGCAGGGCCGGCCCATGAGTTGACCGCGAACCCACTGGTCTATCCCCCAGAATCGGAGCAATTGCCCCCCCGGGTTCCCCGATACCGCGACAAATCGCCCTGCCCACGAGTACGAGCTCCCATCCGCGGGTTCACCTCTCCTCACAGCAAAGCGCCCCGCACCCCTCACGCGACAAGACGCAAGCATGACGGGACCTCTGACGGAAAATCATGACAAACAACAATTAGATACCCCGCTCCGATCACTTCGAGGTAGCGAGGTAGTGAGAAACCTCGTGTGTCGCAGCAGGCTGGGCGAGCTGGCGCGCACCGACATCTGACCGGGGCGGTGGCTGGGTGGCCATGCCGACATGGGGTTCGCGGTTGCTGTGGGGCCTCAGCCGGAAGTCGGGTGGGGTTTGTGGGATCGCAGTTGCGGGTCCGTCACCCCGCCCGGGCATGCGAGCGGGTCGATCGGCCATCCGGCGCGCCGGGCGCCGGCCCGGTACGCGCTCTCGTAGAAGGCGAGTACGGCGGCACGCGGGTCGGCCTCGGCACGGACCTCGTCGTACGGCAGTACGGCCAGGTGGCTGTCGCTCCGGGCGACCCAGTGCGCCGCCGCGGGCTCGAGCGGCTCCTCGGCCAGGTGGGCCGGCTCCGGCGCGGTGTAGGAGTAGAACGCGGGCGCGGGGAAGGTGTCGTCCCCGAACCAGAAGCCAAAGCTGATCACCTCCCGGGAGTACGCCTCCCGGGTGACAGGGTCCGGCTGCTGAGGCTGCTCGATGTGACGCTCGGAGAACCGGGTGTGCGCGATGTCGAAGGTGTGCCAGAAGTGGTGCACCGGGCTCACCTTCCCCGAATACCCCGCGGCGAATTCCTCCAGCACCGACGCCACCTGGCTGAGGACCCGCCAGTAGCGGTTGGCCTGCGCGGGCTCGTACGTCGCATGCTCGGTGTCCTCGGCGAACGGCCGGCCGGAGTCGGGCAGGTCGAAGGGCCTGGGCACGTCTAGCCGCACCCGGATGCCCAACGTTGCCAGCGACTCCATGACCGCGTCGTGGAAGGAAGCAACGGACTGACCGACGAGCGGAAAGGAGATCTCCCGGCCGTCCAGCGTCGAGACGACCAGCCGATGCGCAACGAAGTCGAAGTCCATCGTGAAGATCGGGTTGCCGTCGACCTGCCCCATCGGGCGCGTCGTGATACCGCGCCCAGTGAGGTGGAACGGGACATTCCACCAGTGGTTGCGCCGGGCGCTGGCGGCGAGACGGATCTTCCCGACGATCTGCGCGAAGCGATGGAGCGTCTCCTTGGTGTCACGCCACTCGGCGAGCGGGATCGGCAGGAACAGCTCCACGGTCATCACCCTTCCCTCTGAGCTTGCTGAACGGACCCGCACCGTCCGGTAGTCCTGGCACGTCCCGCCTCATTGACGGGGCTGCTTGTCATCCTCCCCGGCGTTCCCCGGATCGGGCTGCCCCAGCTTCGCCAGACTGTTGCACCGGCCTGGCGGACGAGTGTGTACGTCCCGAGGCATCGCTCGGGGCCGTGGCGAGGCTCGCACCGTCCTTCCAGCAGGAGAACAGTACGGTGACCGCGGGCAAGTCACTCGCCATGACACGGCGGCCCTGGAACGTTATACGTGGCCGATGGTGACCAGAACATCGTCGGCCAGAGTTACCGCCCCGTCGGCCAGCTGTACCCCCTGGGGGCAGACCTTTTTTGGCTGACCGGCAACTTTCGTGATCTCGCCGACCCTTGTTCCGGCCCGCAGATCCACGCCGTGGCCGTCTCTGAGAGCCTTGACCGAGACGCCCGCATTGCCGAGTCCAGAGTGGCGACGACGAACGCGGGGTGGTTGGTGATCGCCGCGGCGATGGCATCGGTGAGCACCGGCTCGCGTCGCCGCCGGGCCGACACTGATGTGCCGGTTCGCCCAGTCGGTGTCCTCGTTGATGTTCATGCTCGAGGTGGGGAACTTGATGGGTTTGCACTCGCCGTGCAACCAGTTGGACCGATTCTGGTACGGTCCGGCGACCGCGTGGTTGCGCAGGACGAGGATGGCCTCGTCGTAGTGGATGGCCTGTCCGCAGCTACCGCTGCGGACGGAGCCCCGCTCCTGGACCATCCCCGGGGTTGCACGTGAGTCAAGGAGTTCCGCAGGGCCCGGTGTAGTCCGAATCGAATGTCCTCCATTACTGCGGCGGTCCTCACGCTGGACTGGCAACGCTCAAAGGGCTCGATGTCTCTTGTCACCGGGCTGAATGGGGGTGAACCGATGGTTTCACACGGTTGAACCTTCGCGGCTGAGGCGAAGTTGCGGCGACAACAGCGGAACCCCGTGCGGCGGTCGGACCAATCTTCTTAGCCGAAACATGTCAGTCACCCCGAGGAGTCACCTGATGTCGAGCATCACGTCCGCCAAGATATGTACCGTCCCGGCGAGCGGCAGATCCGCACCGCCCAAAGGCCACGCCCTGCGGCTCGACATCCAGGGGCTGCGCGCGGTGGCCGTCGGGCTGGTGGTGCTCTCCCACGCCGGCGTGTCCCAGGTCAGCGGCGGTTATATCGGTGTCGATGTCTTCTTCGTGATTTCCGGCTTCCTCATCACGTCGCTGCTGCTGCGCGAACTCGCCACCACCGGCCGGGTGTCGGTCCGTTCCTTCTACGCCCGCCGGGCACTGCGGCTGCTTCCCGCGTCGTCCCTGGTCATCGTTCCAGTCACTGCTTGCGCAACTCACCGAACCAGCGCACGATCGCCGACGCGGCCGCGACATTGGACCCCAGGTGACGGGATCCGTGGTAGTCGACATCGCCGAGATCGACGACTGGAGCGCCCACGCCATTTCTGATCAGAGCTGCCTGGCAGTGCTCGGTGTTGGCGGTGACGGCCTGCTCGTCCCCGGTCGCCATGTAGAGCCGGACCGGGGCACGGGGGGCCCAGTCGGTGCATACGGCGTCGGTTGTGCGCAGCGCCGCCGCCAGTGGCCCCGTCGGATGTGCGAGCATCTCGCGGCCGTGCTCGGTCAGCAGCTCGTCCAGAGCGCCTGGGGTGCCCCGCATCAGCTGCTCCCCCGTATGGGTGCCGTCGAAGAGCGCCTCGACGGTACTGTCATAGGGGGCTTGGAAGACCTCGCCGGGGCTGTCGTAGATGTGGTGGAGCCGGTTGAACGCCACCAGGGCGTACGCCGCGTAAAGCACACTGGACTTGGGTTCCAGCCTGCCCTCAAGCAGCGCGGGCAACTCCGCGCCACCGAAGTCGTACGCGCCGCTGACCGGTGCCAGGGCGCCCAGTCTGAACCAGCGGTCCTCACCCGCCTCCAGAGCCCGGCCGAGCCCCAGCGTCGCCGAGGCGCCCTGCGAAAAGCCGGTGACCATGACCTCGCGCTCCAGCACATGTCCGGTGCGGGGCGCGAAGGCGCGGGCCGCCCGCAGCATGTCCAGGGATGCAGTGGTCTCGGAGCCGATGTCCATCCAGGGGTGTAGACCGGGTCCCTTGCCCATCCCCAGATAGTCGGGAGCGACGCCTGCGGCACCGGCCGCCGCGTGCGCGATCACCGGCGCGGACACGAACTCGCCGCGCTGCATGGACGGAGAATCGTCCTTGTGACTGCCGGTGCCGTGCGCGAAGGAGACCGCCCGCAACCGGCCCTCGCTGTTGAGCGGCAGCACGAACAGCCCGCTCGCGGTGGTGGGCCGCCCGTACGCATCGACGGTGCGATAGACCAGCCGGTACGCGACCACGCCGTGCCGGACGGTGTCGTCTCCGAACCCGGCCGCGCCCAGCTCGGCGGCCACGGCCCGCGGGGTTGCGAGCGTGTACAGCTTCTCGGCGGAGACCAGCATCCCCCGGCTGCGCTCCTCGTGCTGCGCCTGGGCATGGGCGGCGGTCGAAGTAGCGGCGGTGGCGACGGCCGGCCCGATCAGCAGCAGGCCGAAGCAGACCGCTGCCATTTTGAGACCGCCGCGGTACCGGGTTCCGCTGCGCAACGATGAAGAGGCGGAGATGGCCATGAGTTCCCCCAAAAGTGGCTCGCCGAATGCCCGTTCAGCCTCACGCGCCGCAACCTTCGACGCACTGGTGCAGGCCCCCCGGGGCCTCCTGGTGGCTGCCCCAGTTCGCGATACCGCCCGAAGGCGGCCACCGTCACGTTGTGTCCGGAGGTGCCGCTCACCCGCCGCTGCGGACCGCGCCCGCCCCGCACGGCTGGACATCGAGGTGTGTGGACTCGACACCCCTTAGCCCCGTGCCCGCCTCTGGGCCGGCGTACGGAAAAGCCGAATCGCGGTGGATGCCACCGGGCAGCCGCAGATCGCGCTTCAGATCCGGGTGCTCCGCAGATCGTCGACGCGCACTACCCCGACCACCCGGACGGCCGCAGCCTCAACCAGCCGAGGCTGCGGCCCCGCTCGGAAGCGGGGATCGCGACCGTGGGCATCGGCCCCGGGGCCGGGCGCTGGCTCAAGGAGGCCGGACCCGTCGGGGCGGTCCGTATCCGCGCCAAGGTGGCCCGCGCGGTCGAGCTGGCCACCGTCCTGGGCAACGGCAGAGTCGATCAGGCCCTCGGCCTGGCGGCCACGGCCGGGCGCTTCGCCGACGACGACCTGCTCTCGATCCTGGGACACATCGCGGACAGCAAGCCCGTCGGCGAGGTTGTCCGCGCGGACGAGGCCCACTCCGTCCAGAACGGAACCATCGGCTGGCAGGCCCTGGGTCAGTGGGCAACGAACTTCGGTCACTCCGGCATCTCCTTCGACGCGACGCGACGTGCGGTTGCGGTGCCAGATTGCTGCCCCCGGAGCGGCCCGCGCCGGTGTTCGGGATTCCGCGCCCCGTGTGGAGAGGCACGTTCACCCGTCGCGGGGGACAGCAGCCCAGAACGCATGAAGCTCGGCCACCCCGAAGCGGGATGGCCGAGCTTCACGTGTGGAGCGCGTTGGCGAAGCCCGCGACGAGGTCGTGCGGCACGCTGGCACCGAGGGACGCGGCCCACGCCTGCCACCCGCCCGGCCCCGCCTCGTCGGCCTCAGCCGTCAGGGCCCGCGGGTCGGCGTCCTCGAGGATGAGGGGTGGCACCTGACCGAGGCTGATGTGCGGGGTGAAGGTCGGGTCCGTCGCTCCCGCATGGGGCTGGTCGATGTCGCGGAACCAGTCGTCCAGGCAAGGCCGGCGGGCGTGTCGGCGACGGCGTCGTAGAGACGTCCGTCGTCACCGGCCAGGTGCCGGGGGTCGACCCAGTACACGGGCTGGGCCTTGTCCGGGGTGGACGGGCCGATCGGGAACTCAGGGTACAGGGGCGCCTCCAAAGGCTAGACGATCAAGTCCGATGTGTTCGGTCGCACGTTGTGGCCGATTGGAAGGTGGGCGTGCTGGTTTCTCTCGCGACGCTGGTGGCGATGTGCCGCAGCAGTGGCATGCTCCTCGCCATGTATGAAGATCCGCATGACAAGACAACGCTGGGGTTGTGGGGACGCATAGCGTGTGCCTGGGCGGTCGCTTTCGCCGTGCTCCATTTTTACTGGGCGCTGGGCGGCAGTTGGGGCCTCAGTGTCTCGGCGGGGCCCTTGGCCGAGGAACGCCCCGGGTGGTTCGTGGTGGTGGGCTTGTGGGGCGTGGGATTGCTGTGCCTTGTCGGCGGTGTGCTGGGATGGCTTCTCGCCAGGCCGCGGCCTCGTGGCCTGGCAGGACGGGTGCTCAAGTCCCTGGGGTGGTGTGCCTGTGCTGTGCTGCTCATACGTGGCATCGCCGTCGAGGTGCTGCTGCTGACGGACGCTGCGGGCTCGGAAATAGACGTAAGCCCGGAACAGCGGCTGTGGACGTTGCTGCTGTGGAATCCCTGGTTCCTGGTCGGTGGTCTCGTCTTTGGTTTGGCCGCACGGAGGTCTCGGACGCACGGATAGCCCGAGTAGCGGCATCGCTTGACGGTGCGTTGGGAAATGCGAACGGGGTGTCCGAGATCGTGGCGTGAACGACGAACTGGACACCTGCTGACCGCTCCCAGGCGATTCGATGACGCAGACGTCTAGACGTCCGATCTATTCTCTGGCGAAGATGACCAAAGCCCGATGGATGCCAATGTTCACGTCACCCCCTCCACGAAAGAGCCGATGAATAGCCCAGGAGACCTCACCGTGATCAATGAATCCCAACCGCAGCGCCGAAGCATCCTCAAGTTCGGCGGTGCCCTCGCCCTTGCACCTCTGATCGCTGAGCTGACCGGCGGAACCCCTGCGGGACAGGCTGTCGCCGCAGGAACCGGCGGGCCGGCGGCCGTCCAGTGGCCGACCCTGTCGCGCAAGGCGCTGAAGTATTCCGTTCCTGCCATGGACTGGCAGTCGCAGGCCCTTCCGATCGGCAACGGCCGACTCGGTGCCATGCTCTTCGCCGATCCCTACGAGGAGCGCATCCAGTTCAACGAGCAGAGTCTGTGGGGCGGTGTCAACAATTACGACAACGCCCTCGCGGGCAAGCCGGACAGCGCTTTCGACACCGGCATGACCGGCTTCGGCTCGTACCGGAACTTCGGTGACGTCGTCGTCACCTTCGCATCCGGTTCGAAGGTCACGGCACCGGGTGGGCCTTACCGTACCTCCTCGACGGAAGGCGTCGACAAGACGTACGACGGTATCTCGAGCACCAAGTGGTGCATCGAGGCGCCTGGCTCGAAGGTGCAGTGGCAGGTCGAACTCCCCGCCCCCGTCGCGGTCGCGTCCTACCGTCTGACGAGTGCCAACGACGTGCCGCAGCGCGACCCGCAGGAGTGGACGTTCCGCGGTTCCGCCGACGGCGCCACCTGGACCACGCTGGACAGCCGCGCTCTGGCGGCACCCTTCGAGAACCGTTCCCAGACCAAGGAATTCACCTGCGCCGACACTGCAGCCTACCGCTTCTACCAGTTCGACTTCGTCCCCAAGGCAGGGGTCAGCCACTTTCAGGTGAGCGAGATCGGTCTGTCCGGCGTTGACCTCGGCGGGGGCGGTTCGATGTACCTGTCGTCACCGAGCGGACACTCCGAGGGATCCGGTGCCGGGACCAGGTCCCGGGCCAGAAGCATCTCAAGTTCGGTGGACGGCGATCCGGCCACTGTCTGGCGGGTCGACGCCGCCGCACCGGCAGTCGTCTGGCAGGCCGACCTGCCCCGCGCGGTCGTCGTCACCTCGTACGCGCTGACAGCGGCCCCGGACCGTCCGCAGGACGACCCCCGGCGTTGGGCGCTCGAGGCGTCGCAGGACGGAAGTGCCTGGGTGACCCTCGACACGCAAAACCCCGGGGCGCCCTTCGCCAGCCGCGGCGAGACCCGAACCTTCCGGATATCCAACAGCACGGCCTACCGCATCTACCGGCTCAACCTGACCCCCGGCGCGTCCTCCACGGGCTTCCAGATCGCGGAGATCGCACTGGAAGGCACGGGCTTCAACACGCGCACGCAGCCCACGGTCGTCGACTACCAGCGCACCCTCGACTTCGTCGACGGTGTCCACATCACACGCTTCGGCGCGCCCGGACGGCGCGTCGTGCGGGAGGCCTTCGCCAGCCGGTCTGCGGACGTCATGGTCTTCCGGTACACGTCGGACAGCGCCCGGGGACTCTCCGGAACGATCTCGCTGACGTCCGGACAGGACAAGGCCCCGACGGCTGTCGACGCCGACGCCGGGCGAATCGCCTTCAGCGGTGTCATGGGCAACGGCCTCAAGCACGCGTGCACCGTCCAGGCTGTGCACACCGACGGCGATGTGCGCGCCGACGGGTCGATGCTCCGGTTCAGCGGCTGCACGACCCTGACCCTGCTCCTCGACGCCCGCACCGACTACAAGCTCGACGCCGCAGCGGGATGGCGCGGAGCCGATCCGGAACCGGTCGTCGTCAGGGCGCTCGACAAGGCGGCCGCCCGGTCCTACGGCCGGCTGCGCGACGAGCACACCACCGAGATGCGCGCCCTCATGAACCGCGTCTCGGTCGCCTGGGGCACCTCCTCCGCCGCCGTCGTCGCTCTGCCGACCGACGCCAGGCTGGCACGTTACGCGGCGGGCGGGGAGGACCCGACACTCGAGCAGACGATGTTCGACTACAGCCGATACCTGCTGATCAGTTCCTCCCGCCCGAACGGCCTGCCCGCCAATCTCCAGGGCCTCTGGAACGACAGCAACCAGCCGGCGTGGGCCTCCGACTATCACACCAACATCAATGTCCAGATGAACTACTGGGGAGCCGAGACGACGAACTTGTCGGAGTGCCACGAGCCACTCGTCCGGTTCATCGAGCAAGTGGCAGTGCCCAGCCGCGTGGCGACCCGCAACGCCTTCGGCAAGAACACACGCGGCTGGACCGCCCGCACCAGCCAGAGCATCTTCGGCGGCAACGCGTGGGAGTGGAACACCGTCGCCAGCGCCTGGTACGCGCAGCACTTGTACGAGCACTGGGCATTCACCCAGGACCGGGTCTACCTCCGTACCGTCGCCTACCCGATGATCAAGGAGATCTGTCAGTTCTGGGAGGACCGGCTCGTCGAGGACGCGGCCGGCCAGCTCGTGTCCCCCAACGGATGGTCACCCGAGCACGGCCCGCGTGAAGACGGCGTGATGTACGACCAGCAGATCATCTGGGACCTCTTCCGAAACTACCTCGACTGCGCGGCGGTGCTCGACGTCGACCCCGAATACCGGGCCACCGTCGCCGACATGCAGAAGCGGCTCGCGCCCAACAAGATCGGCCAGTGGGGGCAGCTGCAGGAGTGGCAGACCGACCGCGACGACCCGAACGACATCCACCGCCACACCTCGCATCTCTTCGCGGTCTACCCGGGCCGCCAGATCACCCCGAAGACGCCCGACTTCGCGGCCGCCGCCCTCGTCTCGCTCAAGGCCCGGTGCGGCGAGAAGGAAGGCGTCCCGTTCACGGCCGCGACAGTGTCGGGCGACAGCCGCCGCTCGTGGACCTGGCCCTGGCGGGCGGCCCTCTTCGCTCGCCTCGGTGACGGGCATCGCGCCCAGATCATGCTCCGTGGACTGCTGACCTACAACACGCTGCCCAATATGTTCTGCAACCACCCGCCTTTCCAGATGGACGGCAACTTCGGCATCTCGGGCGCCGTGGCGGAGATGCTCCTGCAGAGCCACGACGACGTCATCCACCTGCTGCCCGCCCTGCCCGACGAATGGAAGGCGGAGGGTTCCTTCACCGGGCTCCGCGCCCGTGGCGGCTACGAAGTCAGCTGTGAGTGGCGGAACGGGAAGGTCACGTCCTACAAAATCGTGGCCGACCGGGCGCGGAACCGGAGGAACGTCACCGTGCGGGTGAACGGCGTCGACAGGAAAGCGAAGCCGATCAAGCCCTGACGGCGGGCACCGGCTCGCTGACGCAGCAGCCATGCCGACGGCCGCCCGCCGCCCGCCGCCCAAAGCGGAGCGGCACCGGTCGTCGGCATGGCCGGTCTCTGCAACGGATCCTGGCGGCCGGTAGGAGATGCGCGCACCGTGCACGCCCTCGACCATATCGCCGACAACCTCGTGCCCGGACTCTCATTGCTCGCTGACATCCTCAACCCGAAGCTGATCGTGTCGGGCGGTCGGTCTTATTCGGCTCCTTCGTCATCGACCCGCGCTCCCCTCGTCCGCCGCGTCCGGTCCCCGGCCGGGCGCTGGACACGGTCCGTCGAGGGAAAGCCGCCAGGCCTCCCCCCACACCCCGATGCTCTCCTCCCCCACTGACGACAAGGAGGGGAGGAGAGGTGGGGTGACGCTGCTTCAGCGGATCGGAAATAGGTGCTGACCTGGACGAACGCGGGAAATCACCATCAATGGCACCACAGCGGGAGGTTGCGCCCGCCCCCGTTTTGGCTCACCTGCCGCGATCCCGTCACTTCGGGTCGAAGGAGAGCCATGTACCGGCGAGGCCCTGCTGACCCGCCCCGGGCTGGGACCAGTCGCAGACACCGGTTCGGAAGATCGCCTGCAGATCCTTGAACTGGCCGTCGGTCACCAGCACTCGGTAGTCGGAGCGGACCACGGGACGCTTGCGGCACTTGACGATGTCGTTGGCCACATCGGCTCCGGCGACCATCCGCGGCGATGTCCACACCGGGTAGAGGGTGTTGCACTCGGTGTTGTCGATGCCCTCGACCTGGGGCTCCGCGATCTTCTTCGCACCGATGCCACGGGTCCAGCAGGCGTCCGTGAGACCCTGCGGCTGGTGGCGGACGATCTTCTCAATGGGAGTGTCGTTGCCGGAGTCTCCCTTGATGCCGGTGAGCCACTGGTCCATGTCGGACAGCATCCCGGCGAGAGTGAATCCGTGCCCGTTGGAGCGGGTGAGCATGACCTGGTTGGCGTGGGTGCCGTTGGCCTTGTCCAAGCGCGCACGGGTGGAGAAGGAGTGGAAGCGCATGTGCATGTCGCCGGCCGCCGCGTCGTCCGTGTAGTCGCGGTAGTCGATGATCGGAACGTCGGCGAGACCGCCACCGCCGTTCAGCATGCGGCCCGTGCGGTAGGCCGTCCGTACCGCCTTGAGATCGGCGACAGTGCGCTCGGCGGCGGGCTTGGCGTCGTCGTCGAGGCCGCCGATGCGCCGGTTCAGGTCGATGAACTGGTCCATGTCGATGATCCCCTTGTTCAGGGCCTCAAGTCCGTACTGGATACCGGTGTTGTCGAGCGGCCTGCGCGCCTTCCCGGTCTCCGGCACCTCGCCGTAGACGTTCACGGTGTGGCTGTAGACGTCACAGCGGGCACCGTCCGGGTTGGTTTCGGGGTCGTAGCGCTGCCCCTCGGGCAGCTGGGGCGGACAGAACACCGTGGGGTCGATACGGCCGGCCGCCCTGGCCAGGCTGCCGATGCTCTCCCACTTGCCGAACCCGGAGACCGCCTTCTGCTGGTCCTTGGTGAAAGCGTCCGGCGCGACGTCCTTGAAGTAGTGGTTCAGGAGCTGGGCGTCGCTGAGCGTCTGAATCGTCCCGAAGCCGACGTCGGGGAAGCTGCAGCCGGAGAGGATGCCGTCCAGCAGACCCGGGTAGTTGTCGGCGATCTGGTGGGTCTGGTACGAGCCGCCGGAGCAGCCGTTTCCGATGGTGAAGGCCGGGTCGCCGTACGTCTCCACGAAGCGTTCCTTGACCATACTCATGGTCTCGGCGGCCAGCAGGTCGTTGCAGTTGTTGCCGAAGACGTTCAGCGTGGACGATGCGACGCCATAGCCCTTGCTCAGATACGTGTCGTTCATGATGCCGACGGTGTTGCGGCCCTGGACGTACCAGCCGCCGTTACAGCCCCCGCCGAAGCCGTACACGAGGCGCCCGTTCCAACCCGGCCCACGCTGCAGCGGGTCGGGGGTGCCGGACTTCGGGTCGTGCAGCACGGCTGTCTCGTAGATGCCGCGGTTGATGGTGCCGGTCTCGACGCGGACGATGTACGGCACCTTCTTGCCCGCGCTCGTCGTGGCGGTCGCCAGGTCGGCGGGAAGGACGTTCTCGTCGGGCAGCGGAACGAACTTGCCGGCCGTGGTGCGATACATGTAATCGACCCGGGTCTTGACCGAGCAGTCCTTGTCGATCGGCTGCCCGAGGGTGCCGCCGGTGACCGTCTTGAACTCGGCGGTGTCGCAGACGAACGGCTGCTCGTGCGGCCCGGCGAACACCGGCCCCGTGATGGGGTGGTTCTTCAGGGTCAGTTGTCCGGCGTCCGCGCCCTGAGCCCTGGCCGTGAGCCTGTTGTCGCCCTTGGACAGCTCCTTCACCACGCCCATCAGCGCGTTGTCGCCGGACGGCCGGAAGCTCGAGGTCACGTCCCGGCCCTCTACCTCGACCCGGACTTTGTCGGCCGCTATGGAGGCGGGCACCTCCACACGGATCAGGGCGTCGTCTCCCGACACCGTGCCGGGCCGCGACGACACGGCCGTCACCTGCAGCTTCTCGCGTTCCTGGCTGCCGGCCGGGGTCGCCGACGCGCCTACCAGCACGCCCATGAACGCTATGCCGGCAAGGCCCAGTTCGACCGGCCTCGCGGCTCCTCTGAACGACACGACGGAACTCGCCTCACTTTCTGGAGTCGGAATTCGTGCTCAGTGTGCAGACACGGGCTGTGGACCCGCCGGGACGGTGATGCGGATGCCCCGTTGTCGTGGTGTGCGGCTTCCCAGCCAGTAACCGGAAGGGGACCCGCTTCTTGTCCGGCCTCCTGTTCGGTACCGGATGGGACACAAGGGTTGTACGCGGCTTTCGATTCCGCGGGGGCGGGCCCGCGCGGCCGACCGGCCCTGCCCGGCTACCAGTTGGTGAACGCCCCGTCCGCCGTGCGCAAGTGCGGGCGCTCGGCCGCTGCGGCCTGGTACCGGCGCGCCGCCTCCCGGTCGATGTCGACGCCGATGCCGGGCAGTTCACTCAGCTCCACCCGCCCGGGCAGGATCGTCGGCCGCGCGGTGAAGAGGTCGGCGATGGCCGGATCGGGGTCGGTCTGGTGCTCCTGGATCGCCACATTGGGGCAGGCCAGGTTGAGCTGGAGCGAGGAAGCGGCCGTGACCGGGCCGAGCGGGTTGTGGGTGGCGAGCTTGATGTGGTGGGTCTCCGCCATCGCCGCGATCTTCTTCGCCTCGGTCAGGCCCGCGGCCACCCCGACGTCCACGCGCGCGTAATCGATGAGATCGTCCTCGATGAGTGTTCTGAACTCCCATTTGGAGCCGTACTGCTCACCTGCGGCCAGTGGTATGCCGGTACGGGTCCGCAGCATGCGGTAGCTGTCCGGGTTCTCACAGCGCAGCGGGTCCTCGACGAAGTACGGGCGGGCCGCCTCGATCTCCCGGCACAGGGTCAGCGCCTCCGGCGGATCCAGGCGCGTATGGACGTCAAGGATCAGCTCCACCTCGTCGCCGACCGCGTCCCGCACCTGGTGGAAGAGGTCGACCGAGTCGCGCAGGCAGCGGCGGGCGTCGAGCGTGCCGTCGGCGTCGTGCGGAGAGGCGAACCGCAGATGACGCCAGCCCTCGGCGACCAGGTCGCGGCAGCGTTCCAGGAACCACCCGCGGTCGTGGTAGCCGTCGCCGACATGCACATAGGCGGGTACGTGATCACGCACCCGGCCCCCGAGAAGTTCATGCACCGGTACGCCGAGCGCCTTGCCGCGGATGTCCCAAAGCGCCACGTCCACCGCTGCGATGGCGGCGCCGAGTATGCGGTCGGCGGGAAAGAACCCGCGCCGGAACATCACCTGCCAGAGGTGCTCGATCCGTCGCGGGTCCTCGCCGACGATCAGCTCCGCGAGGTGCGCGAGACCGCCCGCGACCGCCCGTTGGCGCGACCTGATGCCGACCTCGCCCAAGCCGTGGATGCCCTCGTCGGTGTCGACCACGACCAGCATCATGCTGTCGCCGTGGTCGGGGAGAGTCAGCACTTCCAGGCCGGTGATCTTCATGCCACTCCTCTATGAAAACGTTCCCGCAATTTCAGCACCGTTCTTGAGAACACATCATCGGCAGCAGTCGAGTCGAAGCACAAGACCCGTGCATCCAGAAGGTTTTCCTCAATGAAATAGTCCTGGCACACGTCTTGACACGCTCTGGGAACGTTCGCAAGCATCAACCGCATTCGCAGGATCCAGATGCGAGACGACCGGGGTCCCCCGGCTCAAGACGACGAGGAGGCCGTCCGTGGCAGTCACAATCCGGGAGGTGGCGAGCGCCGCGGGCGTCTCGGTGTCGACGGTGTCCCGTGCGTTCACCGCACCCGATCAGGTGCAGCCGACGACGCGGCAGCGCATCCTCGACGCCGCGGCCAAGCTCGGCTACTCCCCCAACCCGGCGGCCCGTTCACTGCGCGGCGGCGGCACCGGAACACTCGGTCTGATCGTCCCGGACATCGCCAACCCGTTCTTCCCGCCGATCATCAAGGCGATGCAGGCCCGCGCCCGGCACCTGGGCTACACGGTCCTGGTCGCCGACAGCGACGAGCGCGAGGCGGACGAGCTGGCCGCCATCGCGGCCGTATCGAAGCGGGTCGACGGCCTGATCCTGTGGGCCTCCACCCTCACCGAGGGCCGGCTCCATGAACTCGCGGGCCAGATGCCGCTGGTGGTGGTGAACCGTCATGTGCCGGGCATCCCCGAGGTCCGGATCTCACTGTCCGCCGGCATCGCACAGGCCGCCGAGCAGTTGAAGGCGTACGGCCATCGGCGCTGCGTCTTCATCAACGCGTCCCGCGCCGAGCTGAGCCGCGGCAAGTCCATCCAGGAGTCCTTCAAAGCGCTCGACCTCTCCCTGTCCGAGCTCGGCCCGTACGAGCCGCGGTTCGAGACGGGTGTGCACGCCGCCACCCTCGTCGCCGCCCACGACGCGACGGCCGTGATCGCCCACAATGATCTGGTCGCCCTCGGCGTGCTGCACCAGATGGCCAACCTCGGCGTGAGCGTGCCGCGCGACGTCAGCGTCATCGGCATCGACGACACGCTGCTCGCCTCCGTCTCCACCCCCAGCCTCACCACGATCAGGATCGACCCCGAAGAGATCGCCACGCGCGCGGGGGACCTCCTGATCGAGACGATCGCGAGCTCAACAGGCCGTGCTGGGCAGGGACTTGAAGTCACTTCCCCCTTCGTGGAGATCGGCTCCCGCCTCGATCCCCCGCGCCTCGACGGGACCCGCGCCCGCCCACTGATCCACGGTGCACGCCACCACAACGAGCAAAGCACCGCACTACACCGCACCGAGCCCACTCCTGCCCTTCTTGGAGCCGTTATGCCCAGAAACTCCCGCTGTGCGGCCATACTTGGCTGCATGGCGCTGACCGCGACCCTCGCGGGCTGTTCCTCCCTCACCCCGAGCAGTGCCGGCGGGGACGGCGATCTCGTGCTGCGGGTGCAGGGCATGCCGCCGGCCACCGACAAGCCGGGGGTCGCCCTGTTCAAGAAGCAGGTGGCCGACTTCGAGAAGGCCAACCCGGGCATCAGGGTCAAGGGTTCGACCACGGTCTTCGACCCGCTGACCTTCTCCGCGAAGCTGTCCGGCGGCAATGTCGAGGACGTCATCAAGGTGCCGCTGACCGAGCCGCAGCGACTCATCCAGCAGAAGCAGGTGCAGCCGATCACCGGGCAGCTGAAGGAGTGGAAGCACTTCACGGAGTTCAACCCTCAGGTCCTCCAGCCGCTCACCGACAGCGACGGCGACGTGTACGGCGTACCGCAGAATCCGTACGCCCAGGGCCTGGTCTACAACCGCGAGCTCTTCGAGAAGGCCGGCCTCGACCCGGACAGACCGCCGAGCACCTGGGCGGAGGTTCGCACAGCCGCCAAGAGGATCAGCGACAGTACCGGCAAGGCGGGCTTCGTCCACGAGTCCAAGGACAACCAGGGCGGCTGGCAGCTGACGATGCTGTCGTACGCCTTCGGTGGCGAGCTGGAGAAGGAGCAGGGTGGCAAGTACGCCGCCACGCTCACCGGAGAGCCGACGAAGAACGGGTTGCGGCTGCTCAAGGACATGCGCTGGAAGGACGATTCGCTCGGCAAAACCCTGCTCAACAATCAGAACGACGTGATCAAGCAGTTCGCGGCCGGGCAGGTCGGCATGTTCATGGGCAGCCCGGGGACGTACCGACTGGCGAAGATGCAGTTCGGCATGGAGAACACCGACGCCTTCGGAGTGGCGCCGATGCCGCAGTCCGGCGGCGATGCGACACTCACCGGCGGCGACATCTACATGGTCCCGAAGTCCGCCGACAAGAAGCATGCGGCAGCGGCCGTCGAGTGGCTGACCTTCGCCTACGCCAAGCCGCAGTACAGCACCGACATCGCGGCCGAGCAGGCCAAGGCGCTCTCTGCCGACCCGAAGTCCGCGGTGGGCGTGCCGACGCTTCCGGTCTTCGACAAAAAACGGCAGACCGAGATCGACGCAGCGATCAAGCCGTACGTCAATGTGAAGCTGCAGAACTTCAAGCCGTACATCGACGGTCTCTCCACGTTGAAACTGAAGCCGGAGCCGCCGTACCAGGCGCAGAAGCTGTACACCGTGCTCGACCCGGTGGTCCAGGCTGTGCTCACCAAGCGCGACGCCGACATCGACTCCCTGCTGGCCTCGGCCGAGAAGGACGTCAATGCCAAGCTCGCCGCGGACCAGAAGTAGCCGGCCCATGGCCCTGCTCACTCCGTCCCGGCGCCCGGCCGCTGTGGCCAAGGAGCCCGTGCCGCGAACCCTGCCGCAGCGACGGCGTGGCACCGGCTCCCGCAAACAGTTCACGGCCTGGCTGTTCCTCGTCCCCGCGCTGCTGGTCTTCGGGCTCTTCGCCTGGTGGCCGATCGTGCGCAGCCTGCTGCTCAGCTTCCAGAAGACCAACCTCGTCGAGCCCGCGGTCTGGGTCGGCCTGGACAACTTCCGTACGCTGTTCGACGATCCGCTGCTCGGCACCGCCGTCGTGAACACCCTGTTCTTCGTGGTCCTCGGCCTGCTGATCGGCTTCCCGGCGCCGCTGATCCTGGCCGCGATCATGTCGACGGTGCGGCGCGGCGCGGGCGTCTACCGCTTCCTGGTGTATCTGCCGGTGGTCATCCCGCCAGTGGTGGCGATCCTGCTCTGGAAGTGGTTCTACGATCCCGGCAGCGGGCTCTTCAACAACGTCCTCGGCAAGGTCGGGCTCGGCCCGTACTCGTGGCTGGAGTCCTCCGACAGCGCCATGCTCTCGCTGGTCCTGGAGGCCACCTGGGCGGGCATGGGCGGCGCCGTACTGATCTACCTCGCGGCAATGGTCGGCATCCCCGGCGAACTCTATGAGGCCGCGGAGATGGACGGCGCCGGGATCTGGCGACGGATCTGGCATGTGATGCTGCCCCAACTCCGTTCCGTCATCGGCCTGTTGCTGCTCGTCCAGCTGATCAACACGGTGCAGGTCTTCACCGAGCCGTACGTCTTCACCGGCGGCGGACCCGAGAACTCCACCCTCACGGTCCTGCTGCTGATCTTCCGGTACGCCTTCCAGGACGGCGAATACGGCCAGGCCGCCGCGCTCTCCTTCCTGATGGTGCTCGCCCTCGCCCTGCTCTCCGCGGTGTATCTGCGGGCCACCCGCAGCTGGAGCACGTCATGACCACGCTCACCACCTTCGTCTCCGCCAACGACCGCCAACGCCCCGGTGTGCGCGCCGCAGTGCGCTCCATCCAGGTGTTCACCCTGATCCTGCTGCTGCTCATCGGCATCGGACCGCTGTACTGGATGGTCAAGGGCGCGGTCTCGACACCCACCGAGCTCACCACCCAGCCCCTCGCCCTCTGGCCGGACCGGCCGGCCCTGGGCAACTTCTCGACGGCGTACACCGATCTGAGTGTCGGCCGCTATCTGATGAACACCTTCCTGGTGGTCGGCGGATCGTGGTTCGTGCAGCTCTTCGTCTCGGCCACGGCGGGCTTCGCCCTCTCGGTGCTCAGGCCGAGGTTCGGCAAGGCCGTCTACGGGGCGATCCTCGCCACGATGTTCGTGCCGTACACGGTGAACATGGTCAGCCTCTTCATGACCGTGATCGATGTGCCGTTCCTCCACCTCAACCTGGGCGACACCTACTGGGCGATCTGGCTGCCGGCCGGCACGAACGCCTTCACCGTGCTACTCGCCAAGCAGTTCTTCGACGCCCTGCCGAAGGAGCTGTTCGACGCGGCGCGGGTCGACGGGGCGAGTACCTGGCAACTGCTCACCAAGATCGTGCTGCCCATGAGCAAGCCGGTGCTCGCCGTGATCAGTCTGCTCGCGGTGATGCACTCCTGGAAGGACTTCATCTGGCCGCTGGTGGCCATCACCGACCCCGAGAGGCAGCCGATCAGCGTCGCGCTCGCCCAGCTCGCCACGCAGGCTCCGCAGGACCAGCTGATCGCCGCGATGGTGCTCGCCGTCGCCCCGCCGGTGCTCGTCTTCGTGGTCTGCCAGAAGTACATCGTCGCCGGGCTCGGCTTCACCGGGGTCAAGGGCTGAGTTCCGCCGGAGCCGGCGGCCGATCCCTCAACTCCCCCACACAGATTCCGCTTCGGAGCATCCGGAGCATCCGGAACACCCCGACCAAGAGAAGGGCACCTCCATGTCAGTCGCCCGCCGCAGATTCATCCAGGGCACGGCCGTCGCCAACGGCGCCGCACTGCTGCCGACCGTTCCCGCGTACGCCGCAGACCCGGTCACCATCGAGGCCGACGGCATCACCCTGGTCGGCCGTAGCGACGGCAGCGTCCTCGTGCAGGACGGTGCGGGCGCCGACCGCATCCTGCTCAACCACTTCATGATCAAGGACAGCGCGTTCGGCCAGCAGCGCACCTTCGGCGGTACACCCGCCCGGATCACGCTCCCCGACGGGCGGCCCGCAATTCAGGTCACGTACACGATGGCGAGCGGCGTGTCCGGAGTCACGGTGCGCGGCACCTTCGACGTCACCCCTCACAAGGCACACATGAAGTGGGAGGTCAGCGGCTCCAGTACGCTCACTCCGGCCGGCTTCATGTTCTCCCGCACGGTGTACGAAGCGACCGCGGCGGAGTCGTACGAAGCGCTGACCGTCTGGGAGCGGGACGCCCGAGGCGGCATTCCGTACGAGGTGAACGCGGGCGGCGCGTACGTGGAGACGTGGGCGGGATCGAAGGGCTTCTTCTGCCTTTCGTCCACCAACCCGGCGAGCACCAATGCCACATGGGTCCACTCCCCCGGCACCTCGACCGGCGCGAGCACCGCGGTCACCGAGGCCGATCTGGTCCTCGGCGATCTGCGGCCGCGCGGAGCCGGAGCGCTCGCTGCCAAGAGGCCCCTCGGCGTGGAGGTGTGGACCGACCAGCCGTTCAACCTCTACAAGGCGGCCGGGCAGACGATGACGCTCAAGGCGCAGGTCGTCAACGGCTCCGCCGCGGCCAGGGCGGTGACGCTCACCTGGTGGGCGCGGGACTTCGGCGGCAAGAAGATCGCCTGCGGAACGCTCTCCAAGAACCTCGCGGCGGGCGCCGCCTGGAACGCCTCCTTTCCCCTGACCTCGCCCTCGCAGAACATCGTGTTCACCGAGGTGGAGGCGGTCAGCGGCAATGACAAGGCGCTGGCCCGCACGAATCTGAGCGTGCTCCCGGAGTTCGCGTACAAGGCGGGCAAGGAGTCGATGTTCGGCCTCGCCAACTACCCCTGGCTGCTGAAGCCCGGCAGGGACGCAGTACTCGGGCTGGTCAGGACGCTTGGCATCAAGTGGATCCGCATCGCCTACGCAGGCGCCCCGGGCATCGACACCGCGACTCTGGACGCGAACGGCATCGGGCACAACGTGGAGCTGAGCGGCATCCCCGTGGGCGGTAGTCCGGAGCAGATCGCGGCCTGGGCCGACACGAATGTCGCCAAGGCCCTCGACGCCGAGGCCGCGTACTTCGAGGTGAGCAACGAGGTCAACCAGCCCTGGATGTCGGGCCGCGGCGCCGACGCCTACGTCCGGGACGGTCTGCGCCAGGTCACCACGCGCCTCGACGCGGCGGGCTCGCGGATGAAGGTCATGAACGCCGGCCTCGGCGGCATGGACTACGTATGGACCAAGAACTTCCATGACGCGGGCGGCTGGGACCTCATCGACGCCTTCGCCTTCCACCCCGGTCGCGGCAACTTCACGCCCGACTTCGCGCCGCCGCCCGAGGAGTGGACGCAGGGGTCGTCCGGCTCGTACTGGAACTTCCTCGGCGCACTGCGCAAGGCGAACCAGGTCCTGGAGGAGTACGGCGGCGACAAGGAGCTCTGGCTCACCGAGGCGTACGCACCGACCCGGCCCAACGCGTGGTGGAGCGACACCTACCGGCACGCCGCCGAGAACACGCTCCTCACGCTCGCTCTCGCCAAGTCCGAGAAGGTACGCGCCGTCAACTGGTACCAGCTGCACGACTCGACGATCCACCACCCCCAGGAGGCCGACCCGGCCAACCCCGAGTACCACTACGGCCTGATGAACCGCGACACCAGCGCCAAGCCCTCGCTCCTCGCCTTCGCGACCGCCGCCCGGGTCCTGGACGAGGCCGAGTTCGTCCGGCATCTCGCCTTCGGGGACCAGGACATCAAGGGGCTCCTCTTCACCACTCCCGACGGACCGGTGTCGATCATCTGGAGCCGCAAGGACGGGTACATCCTCAACTCCGAGCACGGCGAGGATCCTTGGTACGCATCGCCCGAGCCATGGATCGACACCTGGACGACCAAGACCACGGTCGTGGCCCACTCGGGGACGCTCAACGGCAGGGTGCGGGAGCTGAACTGCATCGGCCAGGAGCGCTCTCTGAAGGCCTCCAGCGGCAAGATCACCCTCACCCTCGACGGCGCCCCGCGCGTCTACTACGGTCTCGCCGCCAATCCCGACTGGAAGTAAGTGACGTACGACATGAGGAATGAAACCGCACGGCACGACATCACTGTCGTCGGCGGCGGCCTGGCCGGGGTCTGCGCGGCGATCGCCGCGGCCCGGCTCGGCCGGAGCGTCGCGCTGATCAACAACAGGCCGGTGCTCGGCGGCAACGCGAGCAGCGAGGTCCGGGTCTGGGTGTGCGGCGCGACCGGCCACGGCAAGAATCACCATGCCCGTGAGGGCGGCATCATGGGCGAGTTGCTCGTGGAAAACCAGTTCCGCAACCCGGACGGGAACCCCTATTACTGGGATGCCGTGGTCCTGGACGCCGTGCGCGCGGAGCCCGGCATCACGCTCTACCTCAACACCGACGTGCGCGAGGTCGACGCCGAAGGTCCGGACGACGCCCGGCGGATCACCTCGGTCACCGGCTGGATGATGGGCTCGGAGCGGCGGATACGTTTCGAGAGCCCGCTCTTCCTCGACTGCACGGGAGACGGCCTGATCGGCCACCTGGCGGGCGCCCACCACCGCATCGGCCGGGAATCGCGCGCCGAGTACGACGAGGCATGGGCTCCGGAGACGGCCGACGACATCACTCTGGGCTCCACTCTCCTCTTCTATACGAAGGATGCGGGTCACCCGGTCAAATTCGTGCCGCCGAACTTCGCCAAGGACATCACCCGGACCTCCATCCCGCAGCGCCGCATCATCAAGGCGGGCGACAACGGCTGCGCGTACTGGTGGATCGAGTTCGGCGGCGAGCTCGACACCGTCCACGACAACGAACGCATCCGCGACGAACTGTGGTCGGTGATCCACGGCATCTGGGATCACATCAAGAACTCCGGCGAGTTCGACGCGGCGAACATGACACTGGAGTGGGTGGGCTCGGTCCCCGGTAAACGGGAGTACCGGCGCTTCCTCGGCGACTATGTCCTGCACCAGGGCGACATCCTCGGCCAGACCGAGTTCGCCGACCGGGTCGCCTTCGGCGGTTGGTCGATCGATCTGCATCCGCCGCAGGGCATGTTCGCCACCGAGGCAGGGGCCAGACAGCTCTACGCGGACGGCATTTACCACATTCCGTACCGCAGCCTCTACTCGGTGAACACCGAGAACCTGCTCTTCGCCGGGCGCAACATCTCCGCCAGCCATGTCGCCTTCGGCTCGACCCGCGTCATGGCGACCTGCGCCACGATCGGGCAGGCGGCCGGCACGGCGGCGGCACTCTGCGCCACCGGAAATGTCACCCCGCGCCAACTCCCCGTACCCGAGCTGCACCGGGCGCTGCTGCGCCAGGATGCCTCGCTCATCGGCCTCGCCTCGACGGACCCGGAGGACCTGGCCCTGCGGGCGAGGGCCACCGCCTCATCCACCCTGACCGGCTTGGCAGTCGAGGACTCCGACGAGCTATGGCCGCTCGCGGCGGACGCCGGACTCGTCCTCCCCGCGGACCCGGACCTCTCCGGGGTGGAACTGCTCGTCGACGCCGACCGTGACACCGAGATCGTGATCGATCTGTACGACCCCGAGCTCGGCCAGAACTACGTCCCGCGCCGCCTCGTCACCTCCACCACCCTGCCCGTCGCCGCCGGTGCCCGGCAGTGGCTCAAGACGGGCCTGGACTGGTCTCCCGAAACCCCGCGCAACGCCTTCCTGGTAGTCCGCGCCAACGACGCCCTCGCTCTGCACCGCTCCGACCGCCCGACCCCCGGTGTCCTGTGCTTCACGCGCGTCCCGCTGCGCCCGTCGGACGAATCGCCGCAGCCGCTGCGCGAGTGGACGGACATGGGTCTGCTGCGCCGCACCTTCTGCCTCCGTACGGGAGAGACCGCGGCCTACTCCCCCGCCAAGGCCACCGACGGCTATGCCCGCCCGTACGCGGGACCGCACATGTGGGTCTCCGCACCACTGGCGGACGTCCCTTCCCCCTGGCTCGAGTTGGCCTGGCCCGAACCGGTCGCTCTGGGCCGGATCGAGGTCATCGCCGACGACGACGTCAACGAGGACCTGATCAACCTGCACCACCACCGCACGCCCTTCGACACCCTGCCCACCCTCCTTCGCGACTACCGCGTCGAGGCACTGGATACTGACGGCACCTGGCGCGTCATCGCCCGTGCGACGCAGAATCGGCGGCGACGCGAGACGCACACGCCGGCGGAGCCGGTCACCACATCGGCGATCCGGATCGTCGTCGAAGCCACCAACGGGGCGGCGTCGGCGCATGTCGTCGCCGTGCGCGCCTACGAGTAGAAGCACCGACGCAGGAGAGTGAATGGATGGTCGGAAGAGCGATGGTCACCGGGGCCGCCGGGCGGATCGGGCGAGCGGTCCTCGCGCTGCTCGCCGAGCGCGGGATCGAGGCGAACGCCTTGGTCCTCGATGATCCCGGTGATCTCGCGGCGCGCCTGGTCGTGACCGGTGACGCGGCCGACGCGAAGACCGTGCGGGCGGCTCTGGAGGGCGCCGACGCGGTCATCCACCTGGCGGCGATCCCGACTCCCGCGCGCAACACCGCATTCGAGGTCTTCGCGGGCAACAGCCTCTCCACCTTCACCGTCCTGGAGGAGGCCGGCCGGGCCGGGATCCGGCATGCGGCGGTGGCGAGCTCCTGGGGTGTCACGGGCCTGCCCTGGACGGACGTCGAGGATCCGCATCCGCCGTACGCACCGGTCGATGAGGCGATGGCCTCCCAGGTTGCCGACCCTTACGGCCTGTCCAAACAGGTCGACGAGTTGACAGCGCAGATGATGGCGCGGCGGCACGGGATGAGCGTGGTGTGCCTGCGCTATCCGTACGTGGGCGGATTCGAGGAACGGCTGCACGCCCACGCCGCCCGGCTCACGGCCGACCCGGCCGCGGGGGCAAGGGACCTGTGGACGTACCTCGAGGTCCATGACGCGGCGAGGGCCGCGCTGCTGGCCCTGGACGTACCCGGCCGTGCGGCGCACGCGGTACATCTCTGCGCCCCCGAAATCATCGTGCCGTACCCGACGGAGGAACTGCTGCGCCGCTATCACCCCACCACCGTGCTGCGGCGCCCGCTGCCGGGTCGCGCGGTGCCGGTCGACACCTCGGCCGCGCGCAGGCTGCTGGGGTTCACGGCACAGAATCTCCTCGGTCACGGGGCGGTTCCGCCGAGTTGAGATCACGACAGCCGCCGAGCCATCACAGAGGGGAGAGAGCAGGGCGTTTCCCGAGTCCGAGTGACGTACCGAACGACATCCGCGACGACTCCACCAAATCGTCGTCAGCCGGGCGAAGGTGAACGGCGCGCGGCCGGTGAGGTCGGCCGCCTCTGGCATCGACGCGACCCGTGAGGTCGGCCGGCTGTGCCGTGACCCCAGGCAGCCCTGAGCGTGACAAGCTGTTGTCTTTCCGATCGTGCGGTCGTTCTGGATCGAACAGAGTGCTGGATCTGGTGAGTTCGCCGCTGTGCACGCATGAAGGAAGGGCTTCGTGGTAGCTCGCGGTTGTTGAAGCCGGAGGGACACGGCTACCGGTTCCGTCAGCTGGCCCGGGCGGCCTCCATCGGCCCCGACCGGGCCCAGTTCACGCGGCCCCACCGGGGCAGCGGGTAAAGATGTCGGACTGCTTCGCCGGGCTGATCAGGCGGCTTGTGCCTTTTCCACGGAGGCAGTCTGCTTCTGCCCAGCACGCTGGTGGCGTTGCGCCCAGCGGACAGCAAGTGGTGCTGCCAGACCCGTCAGTGCGAACAGGGCTCCCACGGCATACCACCCGGGGCGGCCCCAGGTGATGCACAGCGAAATGAGCAGCGCCGGTCCGAGGGCCTCGGCCAGTCCGGCGCCCAGGCCGAATACGCCGAGGTACTGGCCGGTGGCGTGCTGTGGGGCGAGAGCGAAGGACACCTCGAAGCCGGCGGCGGAGTGCCACAGCTCGCCGACGGTGTGGATCACTACTGCGGTGAGGAGCAGCATTGCGGCGGCCCATGCGGGTATGCCGCCGGACAGGGAGATCAGCGAACAGGAGACGAGAAAGGCCACGCCTGCTCGGCGGTAGGCGTTTCCGCCGGCTGTGGGGGAATCGACGTTGCGGCTGGCTCGCACCTGGAACGCAACGACGATGAGGGTGCCGGTAAGCATGGTGCCTGAGATGAGCCAGTGCGGGGCGGTAGTGGCACCGACCAGCCAGAGCGGGATGGCCACGGTGAGCACCTTGAACTGGATGGCCATGATCCCGTCGAGTGCGGTGAGTAGCAGGTAGGGGCGGTCCCTGAGAGCGATCCAGCGAGGGCCGCCGGTGGTGGCGAGGGGCGTGACCGGCGGCAGGGAGATGAGGAGCGCCGCCGAGACCACGAAGGCGATCGCGTTGCCGATGACCATGAGCTGATAGGCGGTGAGCGTACCCACCTGAACGACCAACCCCGCTCCCACGGCACCGAGGGAGATGCCGACGTTGGTCACCGCGCGGAGATAGGCGCGGAACTCCTGCGGCCGGTTGCCTCCGTAGTGCCTGATGAGCGGACTGCGCGCGGCTATTCCGGCCGCCTTGGCTCCGGCAGCCACGGTGACCGCGAGAACGAACGGCCGGAAGCTGTCCGCCAACACGAAGCTGGCCGTGGCCAACGCCTGAACCACAAGAGTGGCGGCGTAGACGCCGCGTGCTCCGTATCTGTCCGCCAGATGACCGACCGCGACGCCCAGGGCCAGAGCGACAAGACCGGCGATGCCGAGTCCGAGCCCCACCTGGCCTGCTGGAAGGTGAACCGCCTCCGTGAAATACAGCACCCCAGCGGTCAGATACAGGCCGCTGCCAACGGTATAGACGAAGTTCGAGGCTGCGAGGACGCGCTGCGGTCCGGTGTCTGGCATCAGGCGGGGCATGACAAGGCTCCACGTCACAGGCAGGCGGTAAGGGCCCGTCAAGCTTGTTGCATATTACTTGCAATAGCAAGAGACTTGCCGGAGTCGGTCACCAGCTGTGTCGGGCGGGATGGCCACTTCGTCCCGTTGGGTCTTGTTCGCCTTGGTGCGGGCCAGGTGCTAGAACTCGGTGCCGTTCTCGATCAGCGTGGCGTTGAAGGTGAGCCGGTCCACGATCGCCGTGCAAAGCCGCGGATTGGTAGAGGCCTTGCTCCAGTCGTAAACGCCTCGTTGGAAGCGATCGCGATGCTGTTCTTCTCTTCACGCTCTTGACGGTGTTCTGCCTGCGCTTGCCGGAGACGAAGGCCCGCCGGCCGGGACGGCCTGCGCGTGGGCGGCGCACCTGGGTCTCCATCCCGTCGACGCCCTCGGCCGCGGCATGGGCGAACACGTCACCCAGGGCCCGCAGCCGGATGCCGGGCCGGTCGGGGACGGCGGACCCACGGTCAGCCGGCAGCGGGCAGACCTCCCGGATCGCCCGGCCGATCGTGGACGACCCCACCTCGTAGAGCACACCCAACGCCTCATGGGTGAGCCCAGTCCGCAGATGGACCAGTGTCACCAGGAGCCGGTCGGTGAAGACCGGTTCGTACTTCGGCGGCCCCCGCCCCCCGCCGACGATCGCCTCACGTCGCTCATGGCGCCCGGACTCACAGCGTGCCACCCAACACGGAGCGAGTTCTGCGGCCAACTCGCCCAGATGTTGGCGCGACAGCCCGCAGAAGGCGGGATGGGACATGGCCGCGCGGGCCTGTTCGATCTCCACACACCAGACAACTTGCGCGGGTGTCTCTATGTCCCCGCACTCACCGACCAAGATCAATCGCAGGTCGGCCCATTATGGTCGGGGGCATGACGCCACCCCTTGCCAGCAGTGCCTTCGACTCGCTCCGCCTCGACGCCGTGCCCGACCAGGAGGCGCTGCGCCGGGCCTACGAACTCCCCAGCGACGCGGCCGTGCGCAAGCAGATGACCGAACTCAACGAACAGACAAAGCGGTTGATCGGATGCTCATCGCTGGTCCTGGTCGCCAGCGCGGACGCCGAGGGCAACTGTGACGTTTCCCCGCGCGGCGGCCCCGCCGGGTTCGTCGCCGTCCTGGACACACGGACGGTGGCGATACCGGACGCGACAGGCAACAAGCGTCTGGACACCCTGCAGAACGTCGTCGCCACCGGACGAGCCGGGCTACTGTTCGTCATCCCGGGGCGCACCACGACGCTCAGGGTGAACGGCCGGGCCTGCGTCTCCACCCGCCCGGAGCTGCTGTCGCAGCTGACCGCCGTGGGCAAGCCGCCGGCCAGTGCGCTGGTGCTGGGGATCGAGGAGGTCTACCCGCACTGCCCCAAGTCGCTCCTGCGTTGCGGGGCCTGGAAGCCGGAGCAGTGGCTTCCGGCGGGTACCCAGCCGACCTCGGCCGAAGTGACGCTGGCCCAGCTGCGGATGCCGGAGCTGACGATCGCTGACATCGAGCAGGCGGAGGCGGATTCGCTGAAGTACCGGTATGAGTAACGGGCCGACCCTGCGATTGCTGAACCACCAGCCCGCCGAACCCCCAGGCCAGCATGCCCCGAGATCAATCACGGGGCATCCCCCCTTAGATCTCCTCAAGCCGGCGCATCTGCTCGAAGACGTCGTAGGCGGACACGAGAGGCAGCGCTGCTTGTCCGGCGCGAACCCGGAAGAGGGTGGCGGTGAGGACCTCGCTGAGTTCCGGTGAGATCAGAAGGAGCCGTTCACGGTCGGTTTTCATCAGGGCTGTCTGGAGCATGGAACCGGTCCGATCACCCGCGAGGACACCGCCTTCCTCTCAGCTGCCGCAACCCGCGGGCCGTCCTTCGCGCTCTGCCCACCGTTAGGGCCATCGCTGATCTCCCGGAAGATGCGCGGGCACGAGCGCTCATCGGTTTTCAGGCGCTCGCGATCGGCACAGTCGCTCATCTCGAAGCCGGAACGGTGCAGCGACTTGAGTCGTTCGCCTCCAGCAGGCGCAGCAGCGCCGGCCCGGAATCTCTCGCGCTCACCTTCCAGAGTGAACCCGACCAGGAAGAGACCCACACCCCGTGACACACCAGAACCCCACCCTCACGACCGAAACCCCCGACATCCCGGGCGAGCCCGCCGGGCCCTGGATGCCCCGCCAGGAATGGGTCAAGACCCAGCCCCAGGCACTCATCGCCTCGTGCGTCGTGCTCCTCGACCAGCAGGGCCGGATGCTCATGCTGCGCTATGCCGAAAGCGAGCCGAGCGGCGGCAACTGGTGGTTGCCGGGCGGGATGCTCGACCACGGCGAAGACCCGTGGACCGCAGCACGGCGAGAGCTGTACGAGGAGACGGGAGTCACGGTGAGCCCCGCCCCGCAACTGATCGGCTACGACCACCGCGCCGATGTCGGCGGCACCGGACCGGTTCTCGACTTCTTTTGGTACGGAGGCACCGTCACAGACAACCCCACGATCCGATTGAGCCCCGAGCACGATCGGCACGCCTTTCTCCGGCTGGACGAACTGACCAGCACGCCACTCGCCGCGCATACGCACACTCTGGAAGCACTGCACACCGCTGCCACAACCGGGACCGTCGTCTGCCTGCGGGAAGGTCAGCCGCTCGGACCTGACAATTCTTCGCTGTAGAGTCAACCAAGCCATAACTGAAGCAAGGCCGCTAATAAGAACTATCGGATCTCCTGCCAGCAGCACCCGGACCACAGTCAAGGTTCTTGCCGGAGACCCCGTCTCCGAAGAGGGAGTTCGCACACACCTGCGGACACGCCCCGGGATCGACCTTGTAGTAGGCGACGATCCCTCCGATGACCCGCAGGTGACCGTCAGGGTGGCCGACACCGTCAGCGACGACGTGCTGGTGCTGTTGCGCCGTACCCGGCGCAACAGCACCACTCGCACCGTCCTCATCGTGGCCGACTTCTCGGAACAGGCAGCGCTCAGGGCCGTGGGCTGCGGGGTGGCGGGATTCGTACCTCGCAGCGAGGCAACACCGGAGCACCGGGTCCACGTCATACAGACCGCGGCACGAGGCGACGGCTACATGCCCCCCAGCCTGCTGGGAGCACTCATGTCAGAGGTCGGCACGCTGCAGGAGAACCTGCTCCGCCCACAGGGACTGCACTTCAGCGGTCTGGCGCCCGCGAGATTGACGTGCTCCGCCTCATCGCCGAAGGACACTGCACCGACACACGGTCACGCCGCAGCGTCTGGCAGCGGACCAGGACATGGGGCACGTCGACGGTACTCACCCCCTCCAGCAGCGAGGCCAGTCCCCATCCCGTCCTCAACGGCCTGGTCGACGCCCTGCCCCATAATTGGCAGCATCGGATGGGCCGCGTCGCCGAGCAGCGTCACCAACTGTCATAGAGCACTGACTTTGTGACTGCCCCTCATCGAAGCACGAAACCCGGAACCATGTCGTCGTCGGGGTCGACGATGAACCGGTGCTCGCCGGTCTGGTACGCCCGGCCGGTGACCACCGGCACCACAGCCTCCCGACCTGCCTCGCGCGTGGTCCTTTGCACCCGCGCAAGCCAGGTCGCCTCGGTGATCGAGCTATGAGCGAGCACTTGGCCGGGCTTGAGCCGGCCGGTGGAATGCAGCGCGGCAACCCGCGAGCAGGTGCCCGACCCGCAGGGCGAACGGTCGACCTCACCGTCGGCGAACACGGTGACATTGCGCTGCCGCAGGCTGCCGTCCGGACCGATCCCCTGGTCGTCGATATAGATGACGCCGTAGATACCGCTCAGCCTGTCGTCGAGCGGGTGCTCGGCGAAGGCGGTGGGGTTGAGGAAGCCCTTGATCTCGCGGCTCAGCTCGATCAGCGCGGTAAGCGAGGCCACACTCACGTCGAGGCCGACCGCTGCGGCCGGGACGTGAGCATAAATCGCGCCGCCGAAGCTGATCCCACACCGGACCTCCCCGCGCGAGGTCGGGACCGCCACCTCGTCGTGCAGGACGTAGCTGGCAACACTGACGAAATCGACGCTGACGACCCGGTCGCCGTCGGTGGCCACACGGGCGCGGACTCGCCCCGAGGGCACGTCGATCACTACCTCCGTGACCCCGCTGGGATCGATCGGAACCCTGCCGCTACGCACCGCCCACGCGCCGAGAGCGATGGTGCCGTGACCGCAGGCGGTCGAGAACCCGTCCTTGTGCCAGAAGAGAACACCGAAATGGGCTCCCGCATCGTTGGGCGGAACAATGAACCCGCCGTACATGTCAGCGTGGCCGCGGGGCTCGGAGCACAGCAGGGCACGCAGCCCGTCGATCCCAGGATCGGAGATCGCGCTCACACGCTTGTCTGCCACGGTGTCGCCCGCGATGCCGGGCACGTCGGTGACGATCCGGAACGGCTCACCGCCTGCATGATAATCGACGGTGCGGATGTCGGTGGTGGTCATGGTGGGGTCCGATCCTGATACGGGACAACGGGACGGGCCGTCAGGCCATGGGCACAGAGGGGTAGTCGGTCGGCGCGCCAAAGGTCCCCCTGATCGACCGTGTGGACACCCGACACCTCCCGAGCCGGCCTCATTGCCCGCGAGTGAACCATGTGACATGGCATAGTGCAATGGCACATCCGGGATTCTCTGCAGAGCTACCCAGCGAACGCCAACAGCCACTACCAAAAGCCCACATGGGTGACGGCCGACGCGAACGGACTTCCTCGCCTGGTTCAGAACGGACCTCGCCCTGATCGCAGGAGCCCCTTGCCGTAGCCCAGTCAGTCCAGCCGCACGTGTGAGAGACGGTGAGGGCGACTCTCTGTGCGCCGCCAGCGGCCTGGTCCGGGTCGGCAGCGCCGTCGAGGATGCGCTTGGAACGGGGCGGCACCAGGTGCAGCCGGGCGCATCGCCGCACAGGTCGTTCGATGGCCCCGCCGGGTGCGACCGGCCGGGACTCGTGGCCCGACACGAGCCGCCGGTGCAGCATCAAGACCTCGAAGGTCTGCTCCACTCTTCACCACATCGGCTGCGGCACCAACCCGAAATCCTGCGGGTTCCGCTCGACGATCTCGACATCCACGCCCAGCGAGCGGCCGTGCTGCACGACCGACTGTTCGAAGCCCTGATCGACCAGGGCCTTGACGGTGCTGGGAGCCCGTTCGGCGACGGTGTCGAGCAGAGCGATACCGGCCTCGTTGTCATGGGCACTCGCCGCGACCACCACCACTGCGATGACCAGGCCCAACACATCCACGGCGATCCTGCGCTCGCGACCCGGTACTCGTTTCGCGGCGTCCTTGCCGGTCGTCACCGCGGGCAAGTTCACGGCGGCGTGGACACTCCGGGTGTCCAGGACCACAGGGACGGGTCCTCCAATCGACCGGCCCGCTCCCGAACCGAGCAGCGCAACAACTCGTTGATGGCCTGATCCATGCTGTCGTCCCGCCACTTCGCGAAGTAGTGGTACGTCGCCCCGCGGGCCGGCAGATCGTGCGACAGGCAGACGGGCCTTGTGCCAGGGCCCGCCTGCGGTACCCGGCCGTCAGACGGTTGGTCCGGCAGCGGAGGCGGGCGTCGCGGGGCCGCCCAGGCCGAGCCGGTGTCCGAGGCCGACGCCGTGCTGGCAGAGGGCCGTCCCTTCAGAGAGCCGGTTCTTCTCCCACGCCCGCAGGGCGCCATCAAGGGACGGAACCTGCTGCGGGGCGGTGAAGAGGGTAATGGCGTCGGCGGCCGCCTTCTCCGCACTGGCCGCGGTGTGCGGCCGGACGACAAAGGCCGCGTCGCCGGTCAGCAGCATCCGGCTGCTTCACCGGCACCGCCACCCTGACCAGCGCCGGTCGCTGGACGATGACGGTCAGCGTGCGTGGCAACCAGGGCCCCGCCACGGGCACCCGGTCCCTGCCCCTGCCCGCGCCGGACGGGCGGGCCGACTTCGCCCGGATGCTCACCGCCATGGGGCGGCTGCACTCCCTGCGTATGGATGAGACCCTGCGCGGGTCGACAACCGGCCCGGCGGTCCTCATGCGACGGCAAGCAGGGAGACCGCCTCATCGTCAGCCTGCTCACCACAATCGCGGCCGCGGTGACCGCGGCCTCTGCCGGGGCGGCCATCTGCTTCGTCTACGGCCACCACGTCGGAGGCAGGCCTCTGCGAAGGGCCTACGGACCAACCATGCCCGTCTCCGACCCAAGCGTTTCTCCGCTGCGCGCTCTGCGGGCAACCGGCCGCTGGCTCGTGCCGGGGGAAGCGGCCGTATGCGGCGCTTTGACCTCACCGTCGCACCAGTGCGAAAGGCGGGGCTCGTCGGGCACCGACCAGCAACCGGCGCAGCCGACTGTAGCCAGATGGCCACAGACCGGAGTTGCGGCGTGCTTCGGGAACCCGCAGGCTGTATCTGGCAAGCGACCTTGATGACGCAAAGAGGTGATCAGGTTGCAGGACCACTCGCGCCCGGTCAACCCCTCGAAACATGGGCACGGGTGACGCGTGCCGCCTCAAGGGCCGGTACCCCCGGTGAGTCCGGTCGCGATACTCCAACGACCGCCCCAGCACGGGACTCAGGCAGACGGAACTGGCTTCATGTCCCAGTCGGACTCCGCATCAGGCGCCCGGAGTACTTCCTTGCGGCACACGCTGCGGACTCCCCTCTCGCTCAGTGGTGCCCGTTGACCGTCTGGCCCGAAGCGGCCCACGTGGTCGAAGTGTATGACCACCGGTTGCCCCAGCCCACCACCCACCACAGGGAGCCACAGCATATGGACGGAAAGCACAAGATACTGGCTGCACTGACCGGAACTGCGCTGACAGCCGGACTCACTGGCCTGGCCCTCGGGCCCACCACCACACCTGCTCACTCCCCAACCCTGCGCGCCGCCACCGGGCCCTCTGGGATGTCGGTCGTGGAGTGGAACCGTGAGCTCATCACCGTCCTGAGCGATCCGAAGGCCCAACCGCCCACCATCCACCCCACGCGCAGCTTCGCGCTCCTTCAGGCTGCCGAGTACGACGCGGTGGTATCGGTCACCCGGGCCGGCCCTGCCTACTTGTTCTCGGTGTCGGCGCCGCGAGGAGCCCGTGCAGACGCCGCAGCGGACCAAGCAGCCCACGATGTGCTGGTGGCCCTGTACCCGGCCAAGCGCGCAAGCGTGGACCGACGGCTGAGCAGCCAGTTGTCCGCGATTCCCAACGGCCCCGGCAAGCAGGCGGGCATTCGCGTGGGAGCCGAGGTCGCCCGCAGGCTGATCAGCCTGCGATCCCATGATGGGTCCTCGACCAAGCCGCCGCCGTTCAGTCCCCGGAACGTCGCCGGCGGCTACCGGGCCACACCGCCCGACTTCCCCACACCGGTGTTCACCAACTGGGGCTCGGTCAAGCCGTTCGTGCTTGCCAAAGGAAGCCAGTTCCGCCCGGCGCCGCCGCCGGCCGTCAGCACCGCCGAGTACGCCGCAGCCTTGAATGAGGTCAAGAGCCTGGGAAGAAAGACCAGTACCACCCGCACCCCCGATCAGACCGCAGCCGGGAAGTTCTGGGCGGCAGCGCCCGTCTGGAACGTCTGGAATCAGATCGCGCAGGGCCTCGTCACCTCCCAGCACGCAAGCCTGGAGAAGGCGGTGAAGGTCTTCGCCCAGCTCAACCTGTCCCTCGCCGACACCGCGATCGCGATGTACGACGCCAAGTACACCTACCGCGTATGGCGGCCCGTGACCGCCCTCCGGCTCGGTGGTACGCACTACAACCCGCGCATCGCCGGCGATCCCAACTGGACCCCCCTGCTGCCGACCGCCCCGGATCCGTCCTACCCCGCCGCCCACGGCGCTCTCAGCCAGGCGGCGGCAACGACGCTCACCAGGTTCTACGGTGCGCAGCACCACCTCGTGGTCACGTCGAAGGGGGTCACCCGAACCTTCGCCGGCTTCCAACGCGCCGCCACCGAAGCGTGGCTCAGCCGGATATGGACCGGCCAGCACACCTCCATCGACAACCGGGCAGGCCAACAACTCGGCACGCAGGTCGCCGATTTCGTGGCGCAACACATCTGACTTCCCGCACCCGTGCAGCGTCGACGCACCGCATGGCTGTGGCCAAAAGCCAGCTGTACCCAGCGTATCGGGTACAGCTGGCCCGAACATTGTGCTTCGGCCACGCCAGACGTCGTGGGGCGGTTGAAGCACTGCCAGAAATACACCGTCACCCCGAGCCGAAACAACGGCAACCGCTGGCTCTTCGACCACGCCGAGACCGTCACCGAGGACAGCCTGGATCGGATCGCCGCGCACGGCGGCGCGCTGTCGGTGCAGAACCGGCTGTCGTTCCAGGGCGATGCCTTCGTCCGCCGCTACGGCATCGGCGCCGCCGCCGCGCCGCCGATCCGGGCCATGCTGGAGCGCGGACTGACCGTCGGCGCCGTCACCGACGCCACCCGCGTCTCCACGTACAACCCCCGGGTCGCTCTCCACTGGCTGGTCTCCGGCCGCACCGTCGGCGACGTCCTCGTCCGCCCGCCGTCCAACCGGGTCGACCGGCAGACCGCGCTCGCAATGTTCACCGCGGCGGGCGCGGAACTCACCGGCGAACAGGACGTCAAGGGCGTCCTGCGCCCGGGGTACCTGGGCGACTTCGCGGTCTTCTCCGAGGACTACTTCACTGTGCCGGAGCCCGTGATCCCTCACATCGAGTCCCTGCTCACGGTCGTGGGAGGCCGCATCGTGTACGCCGCCGGCGAGTACGAGGGCCTCGACGAGGAACTGCCGCTCGTGACCCCCGCCTGGAGCCCGGTCGCGCACTTCGGTGGCTACCGGTCCGCCGACCTCGCGCGCCTCGGCGGCGTCCGCCAGGCCGAGTTGATCGGCGAGGTCGTCGGCGAGGCCGGCGAGCATCTGCGGTGGCGGGTCCGCCATGCACCGAGGCCGGTTGCTCGCCTCGGCCATGACCGTACAGGTGGTGCTGTTCGCCGGGGCGCTCGGCACGACCGTCGCGGGGCACGACAAGGTGGGGACCGCCGTCCGGTACACCCTGATCGTGCTCCTCGGCCTCGTGATGCGGCTGCAGAACGCGGTCGTCCGGCGGCTCGGCGTCCCCGACCTGTCGACGACCGTGCTCACCCTCACGCTCATCGGGCTCGCCGCCGACTCCGGCCCGACCGGCGGAGCGGCGCCCCGGCCCGGCCGACGGATCCTGTCCGTGCTGGCGATGTTCCTGAGCGCCCTCGCCGGAGCCGTGCTCCTGAAGATCGGGATCTCCCTCGTTCTGGCGGTGGCGCTGGCACTGCTCGCCACGGGCGCGGCGGTTCTGTGGCGACCCTCGGTCCCGGGTGCGGGGTGGGCCGCCGCGCCGTGAGCCGGGTCATGCGCTTCAGCGGGAGGGAGTCTCCCGTACCGGGTGCTTGCTCAGGATCGACACCCGGTTGAAGGCGTTGATGGTGATGGCCACCCAGATCACGGCGGACAGCTCGTCGTCGCTCAGCGCCTCGTGGGCCTCGGCGTACGCCCGCTCCTGGGCGAGGGCGTCGGCGGGGTGGGTGGTGGCCTCGGCAAGAGCGAGGGCGGCGCGCTCGCGGGCGGTGAAGAGTTCGGTGTCGCGCCAGGCGGCGAGCACGCCGAGGCGCCGGGTGGTCTCACCGGCCCGCAGCGCGGCCCGGATGTGCACGTCGAGGCAGTAGGCGCAGCCGTTGAGCTGGGAGACGCGGAGGTTGACCAGCTCGACCAGGATCCGGTCGAGACCCGCATCGGCGGCGGTGGTACGGACGACATCGGCTGTCTTCACCAGTGCCTGGTACGCGGTGGGGCTCTGCTTGTCGAGGTGGATCCGTCCGGTGGGCCGGAGGGCTGCCGTGACCTGTACCGTCTCGCTCACCCTGTGCTCCTTCGTTTGTTGCCGGGCGTTGTCGTCACGGCTATCATCGTCCATGATAGTTGAAATAGAAACTACATTGAGAGGGGTCGGGAGATGGGTGTCACAGAGGTCGAGGTCCTCACGGCCCGGGACGTCCCGCTGGGCGGCCCGCGCGCCATGACCGTACGCCGCACACTGCCCCAGCGGGCCCGGACGCTCATCGGGGCCTGGTGCTTCGCCGACCACTACGGCCCCGACCTGGTCGCCGACTCCGGCGGCATGGACGTCGCCCCTCACCCGCACACCGGACTGCAGACCGTGAGCTGGCTCTTCACCGGCGAGATCGAGCACCGCGACAGCTTGGGCACCCACGCCTTCGTACGGCCCGGAGAGATCAATCTCATGACCGGCGGGCACGGCATCAGCCACACGGAGGTCTCCACACCCGACACCACCGTCCTGCACGGCGTCCAGCTCTGGGTGGCCCTCCCCGACGAACACCGCCACGCCCCTCGCGACTTCCAGCACCATGCCCCTGAGCCGCTCCGCGTCGACGGCGCCGAACTCAGGGTCTTCCTGGGCACACTGGCCGGCGAGACCTCCCCCGTCCGCACCTTCACCCCGCTCCTCGGCGCCGAACTCCTCCTCGACCCCGGTGCCACCGTCGCCCTCGACATCGACCCGGCCTTCGAACACGGCCTGCTCGTCGACGAAGGCGACGTCCACCTCGCCGGCACGGTCCTCCACCCGGCCGAACTCGGCTACGTGGCCACGGGGCGGACGACACTCACCCTCACCAACGCCTCCGACCACCGCGCACGGGCGGTCCTGCTCGGCGGCACGCCGTTCGGGGAAGAGATTGTCATGTGGTGGAACTTCATCGGCCGCAGCCACCAGGACATCGTCGAGGCGCGGGAGGAATGGGAGCGGGCCTCCGACCGTTTCGGCAGCGTCGACGGCTACCCCGGCGACCGGCTGCCCGCCCCCGCCCTGCCGAACGCCGTCATCGCACCCCGCAAGAACCCCTCCCACCACTGACCCCGCCACCGAAAGGACCGTCATGAGCGCGCAGAGCACTACCCCCCTCGTCCGTCGCGTCGACGCCCGCCACCGCTACGAGATCCTCGTCGACGACAAGCGCGCCGGCCTGACCGCCTACCGCGACCGCGACGACCGGCGGGTCTTTTTCCACACCGAGATCGACGACGCCCACGCCGGCCAGGGACTCGCCGCGATCCTCGTCGAGCAGGCCCTGACCGACGTCCGCGCCTCCGGGATGCGGATCGTCCCCGTCTGCCCGTACGTGGCCGAGTTCCTCAAGAAGCACCAGGAGTTCACCGACATCACCGACCCCGTGACCCCCGAGGTCCTCACGTGGCTCGACGCCCAGCTGGGACGCTGACGCCACCGAACAAACAGCTCGAGCTGGCCGAGCAAGGCGCAAAGTGTGGACGGGCGCGGTGTGATCACGAGGAGTATGTGCGACCACGGACAGCCTTGAGCACACCGATGTCCCCGCCGACACCGGCGAGGTGACCCGTGTGATGGCCCGGCCCACCGCGAGCGACCACGACCTGCTCGGCGCCATCGTCTCCCTCGGCTTCGAAGACCTTCTGACCGCGCTGCCCCAGGGCCTGGACACACCGCTCGGCGAACGCGGCGCCGGCCTGTCCTCCGGCCGGTCCCAGCAACTGGCTCTGGTCCGGGCGCTGTTGCGGGACGCGCCCCTTATGTGCCTGGACGAACCCACCGCGCGCCTCGACCCGGAGGCTGAAGCGCGGGTCCTGTCGGCTGGCCCGCGACCGTACGGTCCTGCTCGCCACCCACAGTCCGGCACTGCTGCCGCTGGCGGACCAGGTCATCACACTGAGGCACGGGAGAGTCCGATGAACGGGAGCGGCGCCTGGCGTCTGCTGCGCATGGCGGCTCCGCGCCGCGCCCTGCTGACCGGCACGCTGCTGGCCATCGCGGCCGAACTCGGCGGTGCCGCGCTCCTCGGCGTGTCCGGACGTTTCTGACGACCTGTGCCGTGGAGACCGCCGCGGGTCTGCCCGCGAACGTCTGCGCACCGCTCGCGGCGGCCGTCACCACCGCGTGCCTGATCGAGATCCTGCTGCTGTGGGCGATGCCGCTCCTGGGGGCAGCCGAGCTGGTCGTCTGGGCGGCCGGGCCGGTCTGCGCCCGGCGAGCCCACCGCCGCGCACGAGCCCATCTGGGCACCGCTGCCGAGGCCAGGTCCGAGCTCCATACCGTGCTGCTCGGCAGCCGGGCCGCCTTCGACGAACTGCGCTGCCTGGACGCCGTACTGCAGGCGCGACGGTCGGCGACGGCCGCGATGGCGGCTGTCGAATCCGCCGAGTGGGCCGCCGCCCGAGCCGAACGGCTGGGACGTCCGGCGCTGCGCCTGCTGGCCGCCGTCGGCCAGGCTTCGGTGCTGGTGATCGCCCTGTGCGCGGCCCCGGCTCAGCCGGTCGCCTCCGTGGTGGGCGAGGTGCTGCTGATGGTCGCTGGGTGGGAGTTGCTGGAGCGGCTACCCCGGCTGCTGCACCTGCTGACCCAGGCGGGCGGAGCGGCCGGACGCCTCGCGCCCCTCGCTGCCGAGGAGCCACCCGCGGGTCGGCAGCGGCCGACCTCACACGTCCTGGAAACAGACGGAATGCCGCTTCCCGGCTCGCCTGCACCCCTCTCCACGACCCTGTCCGGCCCCGGCCTGGTGCTGGTCACCGGCCCCAACGGCAGCGGGAAGTCGACGCTGCTCGGACAGCTCGCCGGACGGATACCGGCCCCTGTCGGCACGGTCCTCCTCGACGGCACGCCGGTGCACGACCTGCCGGCCCGGGTCGTCGCCGAGACGGTCACCCTGGTGGAAGCCGACGACTGGCTGGCCGACGACACGGTGGCGGCCAACCTCCGTCAAGCCGCCCCCCTCGGCCGACACCGCCGCCTTGCGGGCCGTACAGGAAGTGGTCGGTCTCTCCGCGCTGCCGCTCGACACCCCGGTGGGCCCCGGCGGGCGTCTGGTCCCAGGGGCGGCGGCGGCGCCTCGCGATCGCACGCGCCGTGTTGCGGCGCCCCCCGGTGCTCCTGCTGGACGAGCCCACCGCCGGCCTGGACCGGCCCACCGCCGAGGCTCTGCTGGACGCGCTGTTCCCTCCGCATGAAGGCCTGACCGCCGAGATCGGCGGTGCCCTCCTCGGGGCGGCCGTGACCGTAGTGGGCGTACCGCCTCCGGTACGGCCGGACCATCCGCCGCGTGTGCTCGGCCGATCAGAAGATGTTGTTGTGGAGGAAGCCGTCGCCGAAGTAGGCCGCCTGGTCGGCGACCCTCAGGGAGCGGATGGAGCCGTGCCTGACGAAGGGCGGTACGCCGTCCGGCGGGCGCGGGGTCGGGGTGAAGGACTGCAGCGGGGTACGGAACTTTCCCTCCCGGTCGACCACGTCCTCGCGCCACAGCCAGTACAGCAGCGCGTAGTTGTCTCGTGCGAGCGCAATGCCCTGCCGGATTCCCTGCCCGAACCAAGGGGTAGACGGGGCTGGTGTTTCCGCGCCCCCGCATCAGGTCCACCCGGCCGTCCGCGAGGTGCTGGAGTATCGCGAAGTCCTCGGCGATCTTCACCGGTCGTTGATGGTGATCCGGGTCGTGGCGGTGGACAGGTCGGCTTCTCGGTGCGGGCGGCGATGTGACCGAGCGTCGTGGTCGGGGACGACGGTACGAACGGCGGGTTGTGGTGCTCACCGGTCGCGAAGACGTCCAGGCCCACCTCCTCCACCTTGAGCGCGATGTCGACCATCGCCTTGATGCGTTCATGCTCCGACGGAGTGCGGGCTGTGGTCGGATCGATGGTCACGTCCCCGACCGTGAAGATGCCGAACTGCATGGGTCCTTCTTCTTCCGGCAATCGTGTGCGGTGGGGAACGCCAGGCGCCGGGTGCACGACCGTCGTGACTGTGAGCGCACCGGGACATGCCCTCCAGTGCCCTGCTCCCGCGCGTCGGCGCCGGGCGCCGTCGTCCGGCACGGATGATGACCACTGGGGCCGGCTGCCGATCCGGTGCCCTCTGCTGGGAGAGGAGTTCTTCGATGGCTGATGAACCGGTGTTGGTGCTTGCAGCAACCGGTGGACAGGGCAGGGCCGTGATCGACGCCCTGCTGGCCCGCGGGGCCCGGATCAGGGCGCTGGTCCGCGACCCCGGTCGCAGTTCCGCGCAGAAACTGGCCGGCCGAGACGTCGACGTGATGGCGGGTTCCCTGAGCGATCGCGGGTCGCTCGCCGCGGCCATGAAGGGGGTGGCCGGTGTCTTCGCGTTCACCACGCCATTCGAGGCCGGTGTCGAGGCGGAGGTGGGCCAGGGGCGTGCCATCCTCTCCGCCGCGGCGCAGGAGCGCGTCCCGCATCTCGTATTCAGCTCGGTCGCCGGGGCCGACCAGGACAGCGGCGTACCGCACTTCGAGAGCAAGGCTCGCATCGAGGCGGAACTGACCGTGGGTGATGTGCCATACACAATCCTGGGGCCGACGTACTTCTTCGACAACGCACTCGGCGGAGCGGAACGCATCCTCGACGGTGTTCTCGATCTGCCGCTGCCGCCCGATCGGCCGTTGCAGCAGCTCGCCCGCCCCGACCTCGGCGCGTTCGCGGCGGAAGTGCTGCTCAACCCTGCTCCGTATGTCGGGCGGCGTATCGAACTGGCCTCCGACGCCCCCACTCCGGCACAGATGGCGGCTGCGCTCGGTGCCGCGCTGGGACGGGAAGTACGCCATGAGCGCGTACCGCTGACGTCCATCGGCAATCCGGACATGCACGCGATGTGGACGTTTCTGAACGGCCCCGGCTACCGCGTCGACATCCCCGCGCTCCACGATGCCCACCCGGAGATCCGCTGGACCGGCTTCGCCGACTGGGCGCGGCGCACCTGGGCGAGCGCCCGCTGAACCTGCCGTCCGCCTACCGGCCCGGATCTCACGAGCACGCCCGTGCGAGCCGGGCCGGTCCGGATCTCACGCGTTCACGCGATGGGGCGAACTCGCGCCGCAATCGCTGCTGCGGATCCGGGCTTGTGGCATGGGCATCCGTCAGGGTCCGGCCGGGCGCACGGAAGACCTCGGCAACGCGCAGCTCCTCGAAGGTCCGGACCGGCACGACCGGAAAGGCGTCGGGGTCGAAATCGTTGGTGCCCGCAGTTGTCTGATCACCCATGGTGGGCCCCAGCTCGGGGACGGCGGCCCACCAGCCTGGCCAGTCGGACGCCCCTTGTCGAAGTCGCTCATGAGCCAGCCCGTCCATTCGGCGCCGAACGGGTACGGGGCGGGCGTCCCGAAGTCGAACACGGATAGGTTGCCGACGGGCAACATCACCAGTTCCGACTCGGTCTTGCTGGGCGTCGGCGTGACGGTCGTGAGGATCGTGGCCCTGTGGGTGCCGCCGAAGGTCGTGCCCCAGCCGGCGACGAACGCGTCCACCGCTCCGGGGGTGACATAGACGTGCGTGGTGTCGTACTGGGGACCTATCGCCGTGGCCGAAGCCGGCGCAGCGGCCGCCTCGTCCTGAGCCGAGGGCGGTACCCCGGATCCCACCACGCTCAGTGCCACCATGAAGGCGGGCAGCATCCACGCCATCGCTCTGCGCTTCATTTCCGTTCCTTTCCGCAGGAACCGCATACAGCGAAAGCTAGGCGCCGAGCGCGGGAGCGATCATGCCGGCAGCGCCCGGGGGCTTGCCATTCCGGGAACGGTGCCGGCCGGGTGTCAGGTCCCCAGGTGCGCAGCGCGCCACTGCACCGGCGACATCCCATACGTTTCGCGGAACGTCCGGCTGAAGTGGGAGGGGTTGGTGAAACCCCAGCGGGCGGCCATCGCCGCGATCGACCTGTGGGCCGCGCCGGCCCGGGCGAGTTCCTCACGCGCCGACTCGAGCCGCCTCGTCCGCACCCAGGCGTTGACGGTGGTGCCTTGCAACTGGAAGAGCCGATGCAGGTAGCGCAGGGAGATGCCGTGCTGGTCGGCGATGCTCTGAGGGATGAGTCCGGGGTCCTGCAACCGGACCTGGGCGAATGCCGTGATCCGCTCCCACAGCGCAGGCGCGGGCCGGCTGCTGGCCTGCTCCAGAGCCAGAGTGGCCAGGATCTCCACCGCGATGCGGGCGAGGTGGTCGCGTCTGGTCGCAGGGGTCCGCGTGATCTCGTCGACGAGCCCGCACAGCAGCGGCAGCAGCAAAGCCGCTGCTCCCTCCCCGGCGTCGTCCACCACGGTTGCTGTCAGGGCGGCCAGCTGTCCTTCCTCCAGCCGGAGCAGGGCGCGGGGCATCATGAGGATCCGGGCCCGCTGCCGCGTGGGCAGCACGATCCGGTACGGGCGCCGCGCGTCGTGGAACGCCAGGCTGCCGGGCCGGAGTTCGGCGGTGCGGCCGTCCTGCAACAGCATTGCGGTGCCGTCCAGTTGCAGACGTACGAGGATGTGGGTGCTGGGATCTGCGGCCACCGAGCGGGCGCTGCGCAGGATCGTTCCCGGGCCGAACTCCTCGGTGGCGATCTGGAGCGCGCCCAGGCGCTCGGCAGTCAGCTCGCCCACCCACGGACGGCCGCCCTCCACGGCGACCTCCAGCCCCACGAAGACCTGTGACAGCGCGCGTTCCCACGCGGCGGTGCGGTCCCTGGGAGCGAGGCTCCGGGTGGAGAAAGACGCCCCTTGGCCGGGAATAGTCAGTAATCCGGTCAGCACGGCATTTCTCCCGTCCCACGGCTGGCACGCTCCCGGTCGAGCCAGTCCGTGGGAGACGGGCCGAAGGAGTTGTAGAAGGCCCCGCTGAACCGGGCGGGACTGGTGAAGCCCCAGCGTCGCGCGACCTGGCCCAGGCTGACCGATCCCGTTGCCCGTGCGACGAGTTCCCTACGGCACTCGTGCAGCCGCAGCTCGCGCGGATGCACTGGCACACGGTGGTGTCCTCGGTCTCGAACAGTCGGTGCAGATATCTGGCAGAGATGCCATGGGCTTGGGCGACGGCTCGGGGGCAGACCGGAGTCCGACAGGTGCCAGCGGATGAAGGTCTTGATCCGCAGCAGCAGGACCCGGTCGGCACCTGGCAGGACGGCGGTATCCTCGCCCAGGCGGTCCACCCGGGCGGCGCGCGGCCCGTTCGGGCCACGGGCATGGAGGACAACGGACAATCATCCAAGACGGTCAAGTACTGCGCCGCACGCCGTCCGATGTCTCACATTTTTTTGACCACTTCCTGCCCCTGTGGAATGCGCTTGTGTCCGCTGTTCGGCGGGGTATCCGTGGTGGTGACGGACTCCGCACGCCGAAGCGCCGCGCACATCTCCGGCGTTGCGGAGCATGTGCGCGGCGCGTGGCGTTCCACGGAATCGGACCTGCCGGGCGTACTAGTTGACGTTGATCCCGGACCATGCGGCAGCGACGGCCGAGTACTCCGCGCTGCCCGCCCCGTACAGATCGGTCGCCGCCTTCAGCGTAGCGACTCGCGCCGCGGCGTAGTCGGTGGACGACGTCATGTACGTGGTGAGCGCCTTGTACCAGATCTGGACGGCCTTGGCGCGTCCGATTCCGGTGACGGTGGAGCCGTTGGAGGTCGGCGAGTTGTATGAGACACCGTTGATCGTCTTCGCGCCGCTGCCCTCGGACAGCAAGTAGAAGAAGTGATTGGCAGGCCCGGACGAGTAGTGGACGTCGAGTCGGCCGACTGTCCTCGACCAGTAGTCGGCCGAGCCGCCGTCCTTGCTCGGCTTGTCCATGTAGCGCAGTGGGGTGCCGTTGCCGTTGATGTCGATCTTCTCGCCGATGAGGTAGTCGCCGACGTCGCTGCTGTTGCCGGCGTAGAACTCGACCGCCGTGCCGAACATGTCACTGGTCGCCTCGTTGAGGCCGCCCGACTCACGGCTGTACTTCAGCCCGGCGGTGGACGCGGTCAGACCGTGACTCATTTCGTGACCGGCGACATCCAGCGAGGTGAGCGGCTTGACGTTGCCCGCGCCGTCGCCGTACGTCATGCAGAAGCAGCTGTCGGACCAGAAGGCGTTGACGTACGCGTTGCCGTAATGGACCCGGGAGTAGGCGGCCTTGCCGTCGCCCGCGATGCCGTTGCGGCCCAGCTCGTTCTTGTAGAAGTCCCAGGTCGTGGCGGCACCGTAGTGTGCGTCGACCGCGGCCGTCTGACGGTTGGTCGCGAGACCGTTGCCCCAGTTGTCGTCGGCGTCGGTGAAGAGGGTCCCGGTGCCGCTGGTGCCGCCGTTCAGGTCGTACGTGGTGTGGCCGCCGCGAGCGCCGTCGGTCAGGTTGTAGCCGGACCCGGAGGCCGTGGTGCCGAGGGCGACGGTGCCGCTGTACTGGCTGGTGCCGGACCCCGTGTCGATGGCCTCGTAGGAGTAGAGCTCCTTGCCGCTGGTGGCGTCGGTGATGACATGGCGCTCGCTGGGCGTCCCATCGGCCTGGGTGTCCTTGACCACGCTCTCGTACGCCAGCGCGGGCTTGCCTGTGGCGGCCCAGATCACTTGCCGGGCGTCGGACTTGGCGGCGGTCGCGGCGATCGTCGACGCCACGGATATCTTGGCGTCAGTAGCCTTGGACACCCCCTTGATGGAGCCGTCCTTCCTGGCGTGGGTGACCAGATCGCCACCGAGTACGGGCAGTCCGTCGTAGGTGCGCTCGTAGCGGGTGTGGACGGTGCCGTCGGCGTCCTTGATGACATCGCGGACGACGAGCTTCTCCTTGCCCCCCAGCTTGATCTCCGCGGCGACGGAAGCGGCCCCGGCCTGGGCCTCCTTGATGGCCGCGGCGCGCTGAGAGGCGCTGAGCGGTAGGGCGGTGGCTCCGGCCGCACGGTCCGGGGCGGCGCCTGCCGAACCTGCTTGTACTCCGACGACCACCATGGCGGCGGACGCAGCGATCGCGGCAGCACGCAGAGCGATTCTCACTCGGTCTCCTTCACTCGGCACACACGTTTCGTGAGGGGGGCGCGGAGAGAGTTGCACCGATCGGCGAATCATTGACAGTGGCCCGTCAACCTTTTGACCAGAACTTGTCCGAAGAAGGTGGCCCCGTGTTCGCTATTCGGTCATCTGTAGCTGTTCGCAATGTACTTGAGCAGAACGGCCCGGGTTCAAACCCGCTCGGGCGAAGGCGGGCAAGGATCCCGTTGGGGCCGGCCGGGCCCCCGGCAGCGACTGTCTGTGTCGCCTGTTCGCGGCGGGTGTGTTCGCGGGGCGGGCATAGGCCGCCCTCAGCGGGGCGGTACCCGTCCGGGCCCTCGGCAGGCTGTCATCGCCCTCGCTCGCGGCCGCGTGAACGCCCTGTGGGCACTCCTGCGCGACAGTCGTCCCTTCGAGAGCAGTCCACCACCTGTGATATCGGCTTTGGGCGAGGTGACCACAGCCACTCACGAGCCGGGCCCGACAACCACGTTGAGAACCGGTAGTGAGTCCCCGTCGGTCGACTGCGCGGCTTGGAGCAGCCTGGCAGCCGTCATTCGCCCAACGTTTCCCTCGCTCGGTGAGCGAGCTCGGCGTTATCGCATGCCACAAGGCTCCGCAACGCCTAGGGCTCATCGGGAACGCGAAGGAATATCGCTTCCCCAGTCGTGGCCGTCGCCACCGGCATCAGCTCCCCAGGCTTCGCGCCTACCCGACTGGGCAGGAACTCTGCCATGTCCTCCTCGCGCCAGTTCCCGAGGTCCCTTCGCCAACCGGCCCACGACGTCGTACGACCATGGTGTTGGCAATATCGCCAGGCTTGGCGAGCCGCCCAACGTTGAACCGGCGCAGGACTCCGACGGCCGCGACGGCCGCTGGCGCATCACCCGGGACACCGCGGCGAACCGGATGGTCTCCACCGTCGATCCCGAAGCCCGACACGTGCACAAGAACCACAGTAACCAGCAGGACGGCTTCAAACCCGGCGTCGTCGAAGGCGACGACGCCGGAGACGCCGGGCCGCCGGACTTGGGGCTGCTTCATCCGGCCGATACCAGGAGCCGGGTGACCACCGACGCCCGTGGAATCGGTGCGACGGGCCGGGTCAGCCGGCGCCAGTCCTGACCACGCCACTGGGCACCGGCCGTTCAGCACCCTGGCGCCGGTGGCGGGTGGGCCGCCAAGTGGTGACGAGGGCTGCGGCGAGGAGGAGTTCGGCGATGTCGCCGCCGTAGTACATGATCTCCGCGCCGCCTCGGACCTGGTCGATGGGCGCGTGAACGTTGATGAGGAAGCCGCCGTAGATCAGCTGGGAAATCGTGGCATGCGCCGCGACGGCGATCCCGAGGACGACGAGCCGGGTGGGAACGCCGGGCCGGGTCGGGGCGGGGTCGGGGCCGGCGGTGATCCAGGCGAACAGGCAGCCGGACAAGAGAAAGTGGGCGTGCATCAGCCAGTGCAGTACGGGCTGGTTCATGGTCGCGTTGTACAGCGGAGTGAAGTACAAGAGCGCGAGGGTGCCGGTGCTCAGGACCAGGGCGGTGACCGGGTGGGCGAGCACTCTGGCCGGGCGACTGTGCAGAACGCCCATCAGCGCGCGGACGCGGGCGGCAGGCAGGGTGCGCAGCAGCAGGGTGACCGGCATGCCGAGCACCAGGGCCAGAGGGGCGTACATGCCGATGAGCACGTGCTGGGCCATGTGTCCACGGAAGTCGCCGTGGGCGAAGGGGGCCAGCGGTGGCAGCATTGCTCCGGCCAGCAGGGCGCATCCGGTCAGGAAGCTCGCAGTCCGCCGGTGTCTCCAGCCCTGGACAGGATTGCGCTGCCGGGCCCGGCCTGCGAGGAGAAGGTAGGCGGCGGCAAGCAGGATGACTGCAGCTGGGGGCAGCAGCGTCTCCCACAGACCGCTACCTGCGCCATGGTCGTGCATGTGGTGATGCATGTCGACGTCCATCAGGCATGCAGGGCGGGCTGCTCGGTGGCGTCGGGGTCGAAGGGTCGGCCGCTGCGCTGGAGCAGGTAGCCGCCGATGATCATGAGGAGGCCCAGGAGCAGGAAGCCCATGTCCCACCAGATCTGGTGGGGACCGCCGTGGACGTGGTGAATGCCGAGGATCTGATGGTCCAGGAGACCCTCGACGATGTTGAACAGGCCCCACCCGACCAGGATCCACCCCCACAGCACCCGGGAGGTCCACACTCGGCGACGCTGGTGAGTGACCCGGGAGTACAGGATGCCCAGGCCCAGAATGACCGCGACCCAGCAGATGGCGTGGAAGATGCCGTCCCACACGGTGTTCATCTCCAGACCGGAGACCGTGTTCGCGGGGTAGTACTTCACGCCGATGCGGTCGTGGTTGGTGCTGGTGAGCATGTGGTGCCACTGGAGGAGCTGGTGGAGCAGGATGCCATCGACGAATCCGCCGAGCCCCACCCCCAGCACGATTCCCGGCAACTGGATGCTCCTGGGCAGCGTGCCCTCTCGTGTCTCACCGGTGGTGGTGGCCATCGCCTGTCCCGTCTGATCTGTCCTTCGGATACGTGAGCCTGAACCAATACGTTCCCGGCCTGATCTGCCCATCACGAACGGGCGTCCTTTCGGCCGAATGACACCGCCATTCGAGGAACGGCGCGCTCGGGTCGTGCTTGTGGGCGAGACCGGCGTTGCCGAGCATCCGATCCCGGCCGCGGCCCGTGAGCTTCGCCCAGGCCCTGGTCGAGGTCGTCGGCATGGTCGCCCACGTCCGGCTCGTCCCGCACCTGGTTCCCGGGAGTTGCCCGCGGACGAGCCGGCCATGCCGTGAACGTCATCGGGGCAGCTTCGCCGTGCGCTCGCGGCAAACGGCGCACCGCCGAACTCATCCGCGAACTCGTCGACGAGCCGACGGCCGGCAAGGCCCGCCTCAAGGCGCTGGAAGACGAGATCGAACAACTGGTCACCGCCCACCCCGACGGGGCCGTCATCCGCAGCCTGGCGGGAAGTGGGGCTGGCTCTCCCCGTCGACGGCGGCTGAGACTCAACCGTCCCCTCGGGTGGGACGTCCCATTTTCTCCCGGAAACGCGTGGGACGGAATCTTTGTCCGACGGCCAGGAAACGCTGAGCGACACAGGGTCTCACTCAGCCGATCCTGAAGACACCCTCATAGGAGAGTCCATGAATCGCACGATTCAGCGCAGCCTCGTGGCCGCGATTGCGGCGATCGCGGTGTTGCCCGCTGCAGTCGTCTCCGCCGACACCGCCGCCGCGCAGCAGCGGCACACGGCGCCTCACCAGCAGATGCCCCACCGACGCACGGCCCCGCCCCAGCTGTGGGCACCCAGCCACTCCACGACCCGGCCCGTTGCCGGCACCCGCTACGTCCGGGGCCGGGTGGTAACCCGCCACATGCCGCTCAGGATCCGCTCCGGCCCGGGCACCGGGTACCGGGTCATCGGCTCGCTGCGTCCCGCCAGCACGGTCCACATCTCCTGCAAGAAGTACGGGCGCAACGTCCACGGCAACCACCGCTGGTACAAGCTCTCCTACAGCAAGGGCTACGTCTCCGCCCGCTACGTCCGCAACGTGGGCGCCATCCCCTGGTGCTGAGCAGCTGTGCCCGCCCGTCCCGCTCACGGGGCGGGCGGGCCCGTTCCACAAAGCTCACGAGCAAGCGAGGAGACCCCCCCATGTCCCTTTCCTTTCCATCCAGTCCGGGCCGCAGAGCCGTCCTCGGCTTCGGGGCTGCGGTCGCACTGACCGCCACATTCCCCGCCGGCAGGGCAGAAGCCCAGCCGAAGGCTCAGCCGGCCAGCCTGGCGCCGGCGGGCAAGCCGTGGATCCGGGGTGTACGGCTGCACCACTCCACGGTGCTGCAGTCCTTCGCCTTCGACGAGCGGCACGGCCACATGTACGCGCTCCAGGTCATGGAGGGCGGCGTCCGGCTGCCGGGCGAGCCGCGCGCGTACACCCATGCCGAGCGCGCGGCCCGCGGCGACATGTGCCTGAACCGGCTCACCATGGGCGGCGCGCTCACCGGCGATATGTACCTGCTGGGCTTCGGCCACGGCAGCGCCCTCGGCGTGGAGGACACGGCCCGCCGCGCCGGCGCTCTGTGGACGGAGTGGGACGCACAACCGGCCTCCGGGTACGGCCGCGGCATCTGCCGCTTCACCTTCACCGCGGGCCGGGTGCTGACCCGCGCCGGCCACAGGATTGCCACGCATCGCCCGCTCCCCGGCTCCACAAATAACCAGGTGACCCTCGACCCGGCGCACGACCAGCTGCTGCTGCGGTACAAGGTGGGCGGCGTACCGCGCTACGGGGTGTACGGGCTCAAACAGTTCGCGGCCGGGGACTTCCGGCCGGTCACCGGCTTCGCTCAGCCCGGCGCCGAACTGGGGCTCCCCTTCCAGGGCATGGCGCTGTACGGCCCGTACGCCTACCAGGTGCTCGGCCACGGATACGGCGCTGACAACCCCGCCGGATCGGCCGGCGACGTCCGTCTGTTCCGTATCGACGTGCGTACCGGCCGCGTGGTGCAGCGGGTGCTGGACCACACTGCGAGGGGGCTCTACCCGCGCGAGCCGGAGGGCCTGGCTGTACTGCGCCGGGGCGGGCCCTGGCTGTGCCTTGGCTTCACCCAGGGCCCGCCCTCGGACCGCACCTTCTCTCTGTACTACAAGCCGATCGCCCGATGAATCCGGCCGTGCGTGTGGCCACCCTGCG
>NZ_FMDF01000220.1 GCF_900091955.1 Streptomyces sp. Ncost-T10-10d | reverse complement strand
GCGACCGGGGGCGTGGCCCTGTCCTGCCGTTCCCCTACCTGAAGGAAGGCGACGTCATGGACTTCGAGAACGCGTACGGGCTCGGCCGGCAGCGGGTCGGGCAGGCATGACCATACGGCTCTCCCTCGGCCACATCGACACCTACGACGCCCGAGTGGCGACCTTCGCCCATCAACTCGGCCTCACCGGCGTCCAGTTCCACACGCCGGATCTGCTGCCGGGGACCGAAGGCTTCTGGAGCCTGACCGAACTGCGGGCGCTGCGGGACCGCTGCGACGCCGATGGACTGGCGATCGACGGCGTCGAGAACGTCCCTCTCGCCCATTTCTGGAAGATCCAGCGCGGTCTGCCCGGCCGCGACGAGCAGATCGAGAACTACCGGAAGACGATCCGCAACCTCGCCGCCGTCGGGATCGACGTGCTCGGCTACAACTTCCTCGCCACCTACGTATGGCGTACGGACATGGCGGCCGAGGGCCGCGGTGGCGCCAAGGTCAGCGCTTTCGACCTGGCCGACGTCCACGCCGGCAATGCGCTCGCCGGCTATCGGCTGACTCCCGACCAGGCTGTGGACGAGCCGATCGCGGCCGAGCACATGTGGGCGAACCACCAGTACTTCCTGGACGCCGTGCTGCCCGTCGCGGAGGAGGTCGGCGTGCGGCTCGCCCTCCATCCCGACGATCCGCCCACAGCACAGCCGCTCGGGGGTATCGCCCGGATCTTCACCTCTCCGGACGCCATCGGACGGGCTCACGCGCAAGCCGCCGGCAGCCCGTCGTGGGGGCTGAACCTCTGCCTCGGCACCGTGTCGGAAATGGCCGGCGAGCAGAGCGTCAACGAGGTCATCGACCTGCTGGGACCGGCCATCTGCTACGTCCATTTCCGGGACGTCCGCGGCACGGTGCCGCGCTTCAGCGAATGCTTCCTCGGCGAGGGCAACTTCGACCCGGCACGGGTGATCCGTCGGCTCAACGCCTCGGGATTCGACGGATTCCTGATCGACGACCACGTCCCGGCCATGATCGGCGATCTGGACACCTGGGGTGACACCTCGTCCGAAGCCTACTGCAGCCGGGGCCGGGCCCATGCGATCGGATATCTGCAAGGAGTCCTGAACGGCCTTTCGCTCGACGAGCCCGCCGGCCCACGTGCTGTGCCGGCGGGCGGCCGGCCGTCACCCTGACCGCATGAGGTTCGACCGGTCGGGCCGCGGACACGTCGGATACGGAGATACGGCAGGTCCTGAGCCGGGTGCGGGAACCCACCCCCCGGCGGCGGCCCGACTCGCGGTCACCGCGCCGGACCGCTCGCCCACCGGGCCCGTCTGAGGACCCGCGCCCCACCCGCGGGCACCCTGACCCCGTCCTCGTGCGTCGATCCGTCCAGCAGGTCGGTCCCCCGGCCGGGAACGGTGGTCTCGGTGTCGCCGTGGTTGATGAGGAAGAGATAGTCATGACCGGCCGAGCGGCGCGTCACGGCCTCGACGCCGCTATCGGCCGGAACCGCCGTCACCTCGGACCGCTTCACTAGCTGCCCCATCAGACGCGCACGCGCGTCGGCGTCCAGCTCCACGCCCACGTACCAGGCTTCTCCCTCGCCCCGGTCCGCGCGGGTGATCGCCGGTGTGCCCGCGAAGTCGCCGCTGTCGTACCAGCAGACCGCCTTCGCGTCCATGAGGTCGATCTCCTCGTGCCAGGTGGCGACCCGGACCGGCCCCGTGACCCCGTCGATCTCGACGAACTCCCCGTCCACCATGGGCGCGAACTCCTCCACACGCACGCCCAGCAGTTCGCGGAATGCTCCGGGATAGCCGCCGAGCCGCACCCGGTCGAGCGTATCGACGATGCCCGAGAAGTAGGTGACGAGCACGGTCGCCCCCGCGTGCACGGCAGCGGTGAGCGCGGCCACGTCCCGGTCGCGGACCAAATAGAGCATGGGCACGATGATCAGCCGGTAGCCCGACAGGTCGGCCGACGGCGCAACGATGTCGACGGTGACGCCCGCGTCCCGCAGACTCCGGTGCCACCCGAGGGCGGATTCCATGTACGACAGACCGTTGTGCGGATGCGACTCGCGGTCGGCGGCCCACCACGACTCCTCGGAGAAGAGCAGCGCGCAGTCCGCGGCGACCCGGCTGCCGAGCACCTCGGCGCAGCGTGACAACTCCGTACCGAGTGACTTCACTTCCCGGAACTTTCTGCTGTCGGCGCCGGCGTGCGGGAGCATCGCGGAATGGAACCGCTCGGCGCCCGCACGCGCGGCCCGCCACTGGAAGAAGCAGATGCCGTCGGATCCGCGGGCGAGATGGGCGAGTACGTCCCGTCGGAGCTGCCCCGGGCGCTTCACCGGGTTGACCGGGCGCCAGCTCGTGGCACCGGTGGCCGTCTCCATCAGCAGCCACGGCTTCCCCCGGGACAGTCCGCGGGCCCGGTCGGCCGAGAAGGACAGCTCGGCCTGGGCGTCGGATGTCGGTCTCAGGTAGTGATCGCTGGCGATGAGATCCACATCGCCGGTCCACGAGCTGTAGTTCATGTTCTTCCCGGCGTCGAAGAGCACCAGGTTCGTGGTGACCGGCACATCCGGCGTGACCCGCCGCAGGACGGCGGTCTCGGCCCGCAACTGCGCACGCAGCTGGTCGGAGCTGAAACGGTCGAAGTCCAGCACCTGCGTCGGGTTCGAGTCGGTGAACGTCACCCGTGGCGGCTGGATCTGTTCCCACGCCGAGTACGTCTGGCTCCACGCACTGGTCGTCCACGCGGCGTTCAGCTCGTCGAGCGAGTGCCCGTAGCGGTCCCTCAGCCAGCTTCGGAAGGCCACGGCGCTCGCTTCGCCGTAGCACCGGGAGTTGTGGCCGCCGAGTTCGTTGGAGACGTGCCACAGCGCGAGCGCCGGGTGTTCGCCATAGCGCTCCGCCATCTTCTCCACCAGCGCGAGCGAGTGCTCGCGATAGGCCCGTGACGCCGGCGACCAGGCCTGGCGTCCGCCCTGCGCCATCGTCCGCCCCTCCCGGTCGACGGGCAGTACCTCCGGAAACCGTGTGGTGAGCCACGGCGGGGGCGACGCGGTGGCCGTGGCGAGATCGACGGCGATGTCGCTCGCGTGCAGCAGGTCGAGCAGGCGGTCCAGCCATCCGAAGTTCCATCGATCGGGCTCCGGTTGCAACGTCGACCAGGCGAAGACACCCACGGTGACCAGATTGACTCCGGCCTCACGCATCAGCCGGACGTCCTCGGGCCATACGCTCTCCTCCCACTGTTCGGGGTTGTAGTCGCCGCCGAACGCCACAGGTTCGCCGCCGAACCGGGCAACCACGTTGGCGGGCCATCTGATCCAGTCTGACGTCACGAGCTTCTTCTCCTCACCGCCCGACGAACGAGCGCCCACGCGAAGGACCCCGACACGGCGTCGAACGACAGCCGGGCGCGGCCGAGGAGCACCGCCCGAAAGTGCGCCGGAGTGCAGAACGGCCACAGACTAGCGGGCTGAGACAACGTTGTTTAGAGTGAAATCGACGCCACCGGACCGCAGTTCGTCCGGCCCGTCCGCGCAGTGGTCGTCAGCCGAAACCGCTCGTCGCAGCTGCCCCCTGGCTTCTTTCAACGGCAGGGCCCAGCCCGGCGCGAGGACCGGAAACACATCGAGGGAGTGGAACGTGGCGGAGTTCGATGGCAAGGTCGCCCTCGTCACCGGTGGATTCAGCGGCATCGGAGGCGCGACGGCCCGGGTGCTTTCCGCGCGCGGGGCGACGGTCGTGGCGGCCGGCATCCCGCCGAAAGGCGCGTACGAGGAGCTGCCTCCCGGTGTCGAGCGCGTCGACGTCGACGTCACCGACGAGTCCGCCACCGCTCGACTCGTCACCCAAGTCGTGGCGGCACACGGCGGGCTCGACATCCTCGTCGCCGCGGCCGGGATCCAGCGCTACGGCATCGCGGCAGAGACCAGTTCCGACGAGTGGAACGAGGTGCTCGCGGTCAATGTGACCGGCGCCTTCCACGCCGTCAAGCACGCGCTGCCCCACCTGCGCGCCCGCGGGGCGGGCTCGATCGTGATCGTCTCCTCCGTGCAGGCCTTCGTCACCCAGGCCGCCGTCGCCGCCTACACCACCAGCAAAGGGGCGCTCAACGCGCTCGCCCGGTCGATCGCCATCGACGAGGCGAAGAACGGGGTCAGGGCCAACGCGGTCTGTCCCGCGTCGGTGGACACCCCGATGCTGCGCGCCTCCGCCCGCGCCTTCTCCGACGGAAGTGACCGGGGCACGCAGGAACTGGTCGAGTCCTGGGGGCGGATGCATCCGCTCGGCCGGGTGGCTCGACCGGACGAAGTCGCCGAGGCGATCGCCTTCCTGGCCGGGGACCGAGCCAGCTTCATCACCGGGATCTCGCTGCCTGTCGACGGCGGGCTGCTCGCCAACGCGGCTGTGGTACTGCCCGGTTGAGGGCAGACGTCGACTCGACCGCAGGCGATGACGGAGGGCTTTCGATGACGGCCAAGGTTGCAATCCCCGGGAGAGCCGGGGTGGGTGAAGGACCGGTCTGGGACGCCGGGCTCCAGCGCCTGCACTGGGTGGACATTCCCGCCGGGCACATCCACACCAGCGACCCGGCCACCGGCCGGACCACCAGCCTTCGGCTGCCGACGCAGGTCGGCGCCGCGGTGCCGAGACGCGGCGGAGGCTTCGTGGCGGCGACGACCGAGGGATTCGCGAGCGTCGACACCCACGGTTCGATGACCACCCGGCGCGCGTTCCTGCCCGACGGCGAGCGCATGAACGACGCGAAGTGCGACCGGCGCGGGCGGTTCTGGGCCGGCAGCACGGCGATGGACTTCCGGCCCGGCAGCGGCGCCCTGCACGTGCTCCTGCCCGACTGGACGAGCCATGTGGTCCTCGAAGGGCTGGCTCTGCCCAACGGGCTCGGCTGGAGCCCCGATGGCCGCACCTTCTACCTCGCCGACTCGGTCGCGGGCAAGATCTACGCCTTCGACACCGCTGACGAGGACCCGTGGCTGAGCCGCCGGCGCACACTGTTCCGGCTTCCCGCGCACACGGGCATGCCGGACGGGCTCACCGTCGACGCGGCCGGGTGTCTGTGGGTCGCGGTGTGGGGCGGCGCACGCGTGGCACGGATCTCCCCCGACGGCGACCTGCTCGGCGAGATCCCGATGCCCGTGCACCAGCCGTCCTCCTGCACGTTCGGCGGACCCCGCCTCGACGCGTTGTACGTCACCTCGGCCCGGGACGGCCTGGAGCTCTCGGACGACGACCCGGCGGGGTCCGTCTTCGTCGTCGACGAGGTGCGCGGCGCGGTGGGCCTGCCTTCGGCGACGTTTGCCGGATGAGTGGATCGGCCGGGCCGAGCAGGGCCGGGGCGCGGCATGAACAGCGACCGCGTAGGCACGATCCCCCGCTCGACGGCCGGGCATGTCGTGGACCGACCGAGCCTCGCGTCCACCGCCGGACCGGCCGAACAGGATTTCCCGGCCCGGATGCGCTTATCCCACCCGTTCCGGGACAACGTTGTCTGCCCTCAGAAGGCCCGGCCTCATCGGCCGGGCCCTCCGCTCGTCAGCCGAGTGGCATCGTGCAGAAGCAGGCGCCGACGCGGAAGTTGCGAGGTTCGGCGGGGTCGAGGTCCGTCGGGCCGAAGGTCCCGGAGCCGAGGATCGACGCCAGGTGGTGTTCCGCGTCGTCCTCGGGGCGGTATCCGATGGCTTCCGCCTCCGCCAGGGACCACCATCGGCGGGTGTTGCGGGAGATGCCCCACAGGACGCGGAATGCGGCGGGCTCCGCATGCAGACATGCCTCGACGAGCCGGGCCGCGTCACCCGGCGACAGCCAGGCGGCCAGGTCCTCGGGAGCGAGCGGGCGCGGCCGGAACGCGCCGATCCGCAGACAGGTGACATCGACGCCGAACCGGGAGTGGTACAGGGCGCCCAGCGCCTCGATCGCGGCCTTGCTGACACCGTAGTAGGTGTCCGGGCGCGGCGGTACGGCGGCGGGCAGGACGCCGTCGGCCGCCTCGGCCCGTGTATGGAACCCCGCGGCGTGGATGCTGGACGCGAGCACCACGCGGGGAACGCCCTGCCTCCGTACGGCTTCGAGGACCCGCCGTGTGCCGTCGATGTTGATGTCGGCGATCCGCTCCCACGACGTCTCGCCGGCCAGTCCGCCCAGGTGGAGCACCGCGTCCACGTCCCGACAGGCCGCGTCGATGGCGTCCTGGTCGGTGAAGGACGCCCGTACGGTCTCCACGTTCTCCTCCGGTCCGGCCGGCTCGATCCCCGCGACGTCCAGGAGACGCAGGGTCCGGCCTGCGCGGGCCAGGCGCGGGCGCAGCTCGCGGCCGATGCGGCCCGCGGCCCCGGTGACCAGGATCCGCTGCCCGGTCACGGTGCCTCCCCGGCCGGATGGGCGGCGGCAGGCAGTTCCGGGGCCGCCACCTGGTGGCCGTAGGGGCGTGGGGTCGCGGACGCCGGCACGTAGGGAGGCTGGTTGTAGGTGTGCTGCCGGCGGAAGGCCGGATCCGTAGGTGGGGACCAGTGCCGCCAACTGCCCGGATCCGTGTCCATGGCCGCCGACTTCGGTCCGACGCCGTTGCCGTTCTCGGCAGCGACGGCGTACTCGTACACGGTCACGCCCGCCGGACGGGCCTGGCCCGGATCGTCGTGCCCGGGGATGACGCCGGGCACGTGATCGACGTGCCGGAACCCGAGCCCGGCGAAGATCTCGTGGTAGGTGACCTCGTCCTTGCGGCGCCGGTAGAGCCGGTACCTTCCCGCGCCCAGCACCTCGCCCCAGGTGACGGTGACCGTCCCGTGGCCGAGCCGGAGTCTCAGCCCGTCCGGCGGATCGGGCGCCCGGCAGGTCGGGTGAACGGGATAGTCGGCGCCCGGTGCGGCCTGTCGGTGACCGTTCCGGGCGATGACGCGGACGTGGCGTTTCTCGTCCTCGGCAAGGCCGGTCAGGTGCACGGGACTTCGTTCCGTCTCCGCGGCCGTCACCCAGGTCTGGCCGCCGTCGGCGCTGAGCTGGACGAGGTAGCGGTCCGCGGCGGCTGCCGCGGAGAAGTGCACGAGCGCACCGTCGCCGACGGTCTCGGTGCGCAGGACCTGCGAGGGCGGCGGCTCCGGCTGTCCTCCTGTCAGCTCCCAGTGATGGCGGCCCCGGGGCAGGGCCACGGTGATCGTGTCCGGCGACTCGGCGAGGGGGCGTACCGGCTCGCCGTCGATGTGGAAGCGTGCCGCCGCATCGAGCCCACCGGGGACATGCAGGCTCACCGAACTGTCCGACGGGGCGTGATAGAAGCCCTGCGCCTCGGTGGGTTCCCGGTAGCGAAGGCTGATGCCGAGATCGTCGTCACCGGTGGTCAGGAGGAGGTCGGAGGTTCCCACAGCACTTCCGTGGAAGAGCGTCAGGTGCCGCAGGCCGTCATCGAAGAGCCTGATGGCCCCGGCCGTGCCCGAAAAGCGCAGCCCCCGCTCGGCGAACTCGACGGTCTTCGGCTCATGGTGCGCGGAAGACTCGTGCCGGAACACGAAGTCCAGGCTGTGCGGGGTCCGGATCCGGGCGCCCCAAGGTGTCGAGTGTGCGGGGGCGATCTCCAGGTCGTCGCGGTGACTCACGACGGCCAGCGTGTTGCCGTTCGCACCGTCGTCCCTTCCTTCCAGACGCACGCCCCAGGAGACGTCGCTCACGAAGGCGCCGTCGAGGGCGCCGTCCGTACGCACGCCGCGGACCACGTGGATGAACGGCATCCGCTCGGCGAGGTGCCGGAAGCTGTTGGCGTCATGGCCGGTGGCCTCGGTCAGCACGGACCATGTCCACACCATGCGCTGGCCTGCGGCGAACGCGTCGTAGGAGACGAGGTAGTCGCTTCCGACGAGCAGGACGCTGCGGCTCAGGTAGAGGCCGCCCACCGGGCCGTCCGGGTCGGAGACGATCTCCGCGTACTGCGCGCCGCCCAGGTCGTGGAGAGGCCGGTCCAGGGTGTTCTGGCCGATGGAGTGGTACGCGCCGTCCTTCCAGACCGCGCAGGAGGTGGCGAAGGTGGCATCGGGGGCCCGGCGGTCGCCGGCGTCCTCGGGGCCATGGCCGCTGTAGGAGTGCCCTGCGGCGTAGTAGTAGATGTGCCCGCTGCCGTTGTCGTCGGCGATCCCCCACCGGTAGTTGGGGCCGCGGTCCACCTGCTGAAGGAAAACCGCGACCTCGCCGGGCCGGTCGACATCGGCACGCAGCGTGACGCCGTATCCGGTGTACTTCGAGCTCTTCAGCCGCGGATTGGTCCCCCGGTCGCCGGTGGACCGCACCGTGACCCGCCACGGGTCCGGCGCGCCGGGCGGGCTGTCGAGCCGATGGGCGAACTCGTCGCTCCCCCAGAGCAGATGCTCCGCGACGAGTGGACGGTAGCGGCGCAGGGCCTCGCCGAGAAGCCGCATCTCGATGGGCGGGCGCCGGGGCCAGAAGCCGTGGGCTCCCTGCGCGGGGTGCAGGCGGCGGAGTTCGCCGACGGGGCCGGTCTCGACCGGGGCGGTCAGGGCGTTCACCAGCCAGTCACCGACGGCAGCGAGCTCCGGTGTGGCGAGGCGGTTGCGGCCGTCGGTCAGCCGGCCCAGGAAGTTGCCCTGGGTGACCGGGCGGAGGAAGGCCCAGACGTAGGTGGCCAGGCTCTCGGTCCAGCGGCCGGCCCGGGACCCGTGGGCCGGCAGCGCCGGTCTGGTGTGAAAGACGCCGGCCAGTTCTACGCACTTCTCGAACTGGTCGAGCCACTGAGGTGCTGCCTCGTGGTCGGGGAAGAGCCAGGCGAGGCAGGCGAGCGCCGCCTTCCCGTCGGCGAGAAAGTTCGGGTGGCCCGCGATCATGCGGCGCAGCGGGCCGATCTCCTCGCCTGCGGAGACGTGCGCGGTCAGCAGCAGCAGCGCGTCGACGCGTTGGCGGTCCGTCGCATCGAGCCGGTCGGCGAGGCGGTCGTAGCCGTCGAGCAGCCGGTCGTAGAGCGGGCGTTGACCGATGTTGAGGTAGCCGGGGTGTTCGTTCACCCCGTGGGCGATGAGGCTCGGGCCCTCCGGTCCGGTGAAGAGGGCCGCGGTGAGGTCGTCGGGTGAGCCGAGTTCGCCTTGGGAGCACAGCCGGGCGGGTCGCCTTCCCGAGTAGGTCAGGCTCCAGTCCTTGACGCGATCCAGGCTGAGCGTGCCCTGCCAGTGGTGCAGGTGGCGCACGTACGAGGACGGGTACTGCGTCCCCTTCTGGTCGCGCAGTACCTCGAGGTCGCGTTCGTGGTCGTAGAAGGCGATCGCGGTCCGGCGGGTCCCGGAGCACAGGGGCCAGGTCCAGTGCAGCACGCCGTCGTGGCGGAAGCGGAGTTGGAGGTGGTCCGCGGAGGCCCAGGACGCGTAGGTGCGGTCGTCCCACCGGGCGTGGTCGCGGAGGAACACGCCCATCGCATCGCCTCCGGTGGCGTCCCAGAACGTGGCGTGCGGGCGGATGTTCCACGCGTGGCTCGGGGCGTACGGGCCGACGGTGAAGGCGAAGTCGGTGTCCGGGCTCTCTCTGCCGCCGGGGCCGGAGAACGACGGGTCCTCGCCGCTGTCGCCGAGCACGATCGGTTCGTCGATCCCGAGCCAGTGGTACAACTGCGGTGATCCCGGGTCGGCGTGGTCGTCGGGGGACTGCGAGAACGGCCAGGTCGACGAGAAGCGGTGGGTCGGTGTCACGCCGTCCCAGCTCAGTTCCCATGCCGTCGTCGCGGAGTCGAGCGCCGTCATCTCCTCGGCCACGTCGACGAAGTCACAGCCCTGGAGACAGCCGACGGTCGCCGTGTAGGAGGCTCCGCCGGTGAAGTGGTAGCGGAGTTCATGGGTGGCGAACAGCGGGCCGGCTTCCACGAGCCGGACTTCCAGGTGTTCGAGGTGTTCGGTGCCGCAGCGCAGGGCGGACCTCCCCACCCAGCCGTGTCCTCGGTCGAACTGGAGGACGGGACCCGGTACGGCGTCGGCGGCGAACCGGCCCGAGGCGGGAAGCCGGATGCGGAGCGCTCCGCTGTCCACGACGGTGGACGGGCCGTCCTCGCTGATCCGGACCGGTATCGGGACGCGGGCCGTCGGCAGCGATTCGTCGGCGCACAGGGTGAATTCGCGTGTCGCGCCGGACGGCAGGTCGGCGAAGAAGCTGACGACGGCGAACACCAGGTGGCCGCCCGCCGAGTTCACCCGGGAGAGCTGGAAGGGCACCGGCCGCCCCGTCCCGTCGACCAGCCGGAGCTGTTCGGCGCGGACCGACGGGGCGGCCCAGCGTACCGGGTGGTGCAGCAGGGTCCTGGGCCAGGCGAACTCCGGGTGGCGCAGCGGATCGGCGAGCCGGAACCGCACCCGGTCGCCGTCCGCGGTCCAGGAGGTGACCGGGCCGGTCATGATCCGTCCCCCTCCTCGGCCTGGACGGCGGCCGCTCCGGTGACGCCCTGCGTGCCGAGCGCCGCGCCGCCCGCCACGCCTTCGACGAGATAGCGCTGGAGCAGCACGAACAGGATCAGGATGGGCGCGGCCACGATGAAGGTTCCGGCGGCGATCAGCGGCCAGTTCTGTGTGTACTCGCCGAAGAACGAGTACAGCCCGCGGGTGACCGGCCACAGCGCCGAGTCGGACAGCATGACCAGCGGCAGGATGAGGTTGTTCCAGGCGTGCACGAACCCGAAGATGGCGAAGGCGGCCAGGGCAGGCTTCATCTGCGGGATGATGATCGTGAAGATGAACCGCACATAGCCGCAGCCGTCCAGTGCGGCGGCCTCGTCGATCTCGCGCGGAATCCCCTTGATGTAGCCGACGAAGAAGAAGAACCCCGCGCCCGACAGGCTGGTCAGGATCAGGTACCCGGCCATGCTGTTGTACAGGTGGAGCGACTGGGCCTCGATGAACAGCGGGATGAGGCCGCCGGGCAGGAACCCGGAGAAGATGAAGAACGTGTACAGCGCGTTGGAGCGTTTGAAGTAGCCGCGGGAGATGGGGAACGCCAGGAAGACTCCAAGGATCAGGGTGACCGTGTCGGGGACGACCGCGTAGATCAGGCTGTTGATCATCTGGCGCCCGAAGTGGCCTTGGTCCCACGCCGTCGAGAAGCTGTCCGTGGTCCACGGGTGCGGCAGCCCGGTCGGGTCCTGAAGGAATCCGGTGTACGTCTTGAACCCCTGGATCAGCATGTACACCAGCGGCACGGCGAACAGCACGGCGGCAATCGCGAAGCACAGCAGGTTCACCCCGGCGGACTTGGCCGGCCTGATGGACAGCAGGGACGTCCTCGGGCTCGGGCCGCTGTCGCGGGCGGCGTCCCGACCGGTTCGTTCGAGGACGGCGGAGGATGCCTTCACAGCGAGACCTCCCGTCGGCGCAGGGTGAACAGCAGGCCGGCGCCGATCACCATGGTCAGGAAGAACTGCAGCATGGCGAGCATCGAGCCGTAGCCGAGCTGGCTGTCGCCGCCGAATGCCGACTGGAACATGTACAGGCCCAGGGTCTTGGTACCGAAGTTGCCGCCGGTGAGGACCATGATCAGCGCGTATTCGCCGAGAGTCCCCATCGCGGTCAGGAAGACGGTCACCGTGGTGGCCGGGGCCAGCAGGGGCCAGGTCACGTGCCGGAACACCCGCAGGCGTCCGGCGCCGTCCATGGCCGCCGCCTCGTAGACCGCCGGTGGGATGTTCCGCAGCCCGGCGATGTAGATGAGCATCGTGTAGCCGGAGAACATCCACACGTTCACCAGGATCACCAGGGGCAGAGCCAGCGAGGTCGACCCGAGGAACGCCGTCGTGGAGCCGAAGATGCCCTGCACCACCTTCTCCGCCGGGCCCGAGTACGGGTCGAACATCAGGGAGAAGATCGCGCCGACCACCGCGACCGAAAAGATCTGCGGCATGAAGATGATCGCGCGGTAGACGGTGTACGAGCGTCCGGGCCGGTTCAGCAGCAGGGCGAGCCCCAGGCCGACCGCGGTCTGCAGCACGGTCACGCCGACGACGTAGATCAGCGTCACTCGGACCGCGTCGCCGACCACGGACGACAGCGAGGTGAAGGCGGCCGAGTAGTTGCACAGGCCGCAGACGTTCAGGGGCGTGCCCGGCAGCCCGGAGTACCTGGTGAAGGAGTATCCGATGGTGGCGAGCGACGGGTAGAGCCCGAACAGCAGCCAGCCGGCGCCGGGTATCGCGATGCTGGCCCAGGGGATGAACCGCCGCGTCCGCTGGGTTCCGAAGGGGCAGCGTGCCACGCTGAGCCTCCTTTCCGTGGGTGCGCTTGCTACTTGTCGACCGACTTGCGGTAGGCCGATGCCGCGCGGGACAGGATGGTGTCGATGCTGTCGCCGCCGATCGGCGCCAGCTTGTACAGGTCGGGACCGGCCGCGTCGAGCGGCGCCCCGGCCGGCACCCACGGGTTGGTGAGCTGCGGGTAGGCGTCGTCCATGTGGCTGTTGAGCCAGTCCATCCAGGGCAGGCTGGTGTTCTTCAGCTCCGGCTGGGTGGAGATGGAGCCGGTCGCGGCCAGCCACTTCTTGTAGTTCTCGGGCTCGGAGAACATCGCGAGCCATTCCATCGCCAGATCCTTGTGCTTCGTCGAGGCCGGCACCACCCAGCTCAGGTCGGGCTTGAACGCGACGCGGTTGGCCGCTGGGTCATCGGTGCCCGGCATGACGAAGAACCCCAGGTTCAGCTTCGGGTTGGCCTGCTGCACGGCCGCTCCGTCCCAGGAACCGTCCAGCAGGAACGGGTAGTTGTCGCTCTGCGCGGCCCAGACGCCGGGCGCGGTCTGCTGAGACACGCCCGAGGCCCCGGGCTCGATGTACCGCATGACCTTCTGGTGCTGCTGCGATATTTCCTTGTAGACCGGATCGGCCCAGGACTGCGAGCCCTTCCAGAAGGCGGTGGCCCGGTCCTCGGACACCTTGACGGATTCCGAGGGCTGATGCCCCTTCATGAGCGTCTGGTTGGCGATGCCCTGCCACACGCCGCCGTGCATGCCGTCCTTCGCCGACACGAAGATCGGCGTCACCCCGGCCTTCTTGAGGGTTTCGCAGGCGCCCAGGAACTCCTCGAACGTCGTGGGGAGGGACACGTGGTACTTCTCGAGCAGGTCCTTCTTGTACCAGAGCGCGCCCGCACCGACGTACTCCGCGGCCATCACACCGTAGACGCCGCCCTTGTAACCGACTGCGGCAGCCTGGTCCGCCGCGTCGTAGCGCTTCATGAACGGCTGGTCCTTCAGGTCGGTCAGCTGCCCCGATGTGATGAGGGCTGCCGATCCGCCGGGCTCGAGATCGGTGTAATCGGGGGCGTAGCCCTGCTGGGTCGGCGCGAACTGGGCGAGGACGTCGACCGACTTGGAGTGCAGCATGCTGTTCCACAGCTGCTGCCAGGCGCCGTTGGCGGTCGGCGCCGTCTGCAGCTTGACGGTGACCCCCGGATGCGCCTTCTCGAACTTGGCGTTGAGCTCCTTGGTGAACTCGACCGCGCCGGGGTTGGTCCACTCCGCGACGGTCAGCGTGACGTTCTGCTTCGTTCCGCTGCCGCCGCCGCTTCCGGAGGACGGGGTGGTGCAGGCGCCGAGGACCGTGGTCAGGCAGACGGTCGCTGCGAGGATCGTGCATGGTGTACGGGTTCTCATGGGTCGGGCTCCTTCGGGCGGTCGGTCAGGGGCGTTGGAGGGCACCGTCGGCTCGTCGCGGCGGCCTCCACGCACTACCGGGGGCGGGGAACTGGGGCGGGTGCTTCAGGGCAAGGCGTTCGTCGAGGTCGATACCGAGTCCGGGTGCGGTGCTCGGCCACAGGTGGCCGTCGCGGATCACGGGACAGCCGGGGAACACCTCCTGCGCGGCGGACCCGAACAGGTGCTGTTCCTGGATCCCGAAGTTCGGGCAGGCCAGGTCCAGGGCCAGGTTGGCGGCATGGCCGACCGGCGAGACGTCACCGGGGCCGTGCCACGCGGTCCGTACCCCGAAGAGTTCGCAGGCGTTCGCGAGCCGCCAGGCCGGGGTGATGCCGCCGATGGCGGAGATGTGGACACGGATGAAGTCGCACAGCCGCTCCTGGACGACCGGCCGGTACTCGGCGGGGTTGGTGAACAGTTCACCGATGGCGATGGGCGTCACGGACCGGCTGCGCAGGGTCCGGAGCCACTCGATGTCCTCCGGCGCGACCGGGTCCTCCAGATAGAACAGGTCGTACGGCTCCAGGTCCTTCGCGAGCCGTACGGCGTCGGTGGGATGAACCCTCTCGTGGACGTCGTGGATCAACTCGACCTCGGTGCCCAGCTCCTGGCGCAGATGACCGAACAGCTCCCGGACGGTGCGCCGGTACGCCGCCGGGTCCCAGGCGTTCGGGGTGAGGGGCGGGCGGGAGCCGGCCGGGGCAGCGGCGGCCGGCGCCCCGTAGGTGCCCGCGCCGGGGACGGCGACCTGGCAGCGCACATACTGATAGCCCTGGGACATCAGGTCGCGAACCTCGTCGGCGACCTCCTCGGCGTCCCGACCCTGGGCGTGCGCGTACAGGGGCACCGCGGTGCGGCACCGGCCGCCGAGAAGCTGCCATACCGGGAGTCCGGCCTGCTTCCCCTTGATGTCCCACAGCGCCATGTCCACCCCGGACAGCGCGTTGTTGAGCACCGGACCCGAGCGCCAGTAGCCGCTGACGTGCAGGGTCGACGCGATGTCGGTGATGTCGGCGGGGTCGCGCCCGATCAGCTGCGGCGCAAGGTAGTCGTCGACCGCGGTGGCGACCGCGGCCGCCCGCTGGGTGAAGGTGGCGCAGCCGAGTCCGTACAGTCCGGGTTCGCTGGTGTCGACCCGGACGACGACGAGCGTCGTACCGGCCGGTGCGGTGAGGATGGCCCGGACCGAGGTGATCCGGACGCCGGAGGTCTGCGCCCACGGAGGCTCGATGGGTTTGTCGGCGGTGTCGCTCACGGGTGTGGCTCCTGGTTCCGGGCCGGCGCTCGCCGCGAGTGCGAGCGCCGGGCTGACGGGTATCGCTGGGCCTTGTTCGGTCCGGTACGTCGGTCGGGATCCCTGACTGTGCGTACGGGGCGGGCCGGAGTCCGACGACGGGAGCCGCCCGGCCGTCGGACTGCCGCCGGACTCCCGCGGGGCGGGCGCCGCGAATGGCCGGGCGTCCGCGGATGGTCGAGCGCGCTCAGCGCCCGATGCCCCACCGGGTGTCGACGCGACCGCCGGTGAACTGCGCGCCGGTGCCCCAGAAGGGGGCGAAGTTGTAGCAGCCCGACGTCGGGTGCGCCGCCTGTGTCGTCCAGTAGGTGGCGCCGTGACCGGTCGCTCCGGCGTCCTGCACCTGGACGGCGAATGCGGCCCTGGTGACGCTCCCGGGACGCGCGGCTCTCACCTCGGCCGCCAGTTCCGGAAGTTGACTCCAAGCGAGGGCGATCTCGTATCTGGTCTGCCTGTTGGCGTCGTCCCTGGAGATGAGTACCCGGCCCTCGGTGCCGTCGGCCTGCTGTGCGTCCATCGGACCGAGCGGCGTCGGGAGCACCGCGTTGGTCGGGTAGAACGTCTGGTAGTTGGTGCCCGGGGCCAGTTGTCGATGCAGCTCGGAACGGCCCCCGGTGGCCAGGGTGGCGACGTACAGGTGAGAGATCGACCTCAGGCACTTCTCGTAGTGCGGGTCACCGGCCAGCAGATCCTCGGTCTTGTCGGCCGTGGCGTCGAAAGCCAGTTGGATGCTGTCCGCCTGGAACGGAAACTTGTACGCGTCGACCGTGAACGCCGCGTTGGACACGTGCAGGTCGTCCTCGACCAGGGCTCTGACGTACAGGAAGGCGTCGTCCCAGGCGGCCTGGAACGAGTAGGACTTGCTGTCACCGGCCGCGGTCACGCTGGTCATCGTCACCGGAACGACGTCGTTCCACTGGCTGGCGCTCCCGCCGACGGTGATGTGCCGGAACGGTAGACAGGCGACCTGTACTGTCTGCGATCCGCTCTGGCGCGAGCCCGGCCGGTGAGCCACGGTGACGTCGTATCCGACCGTGTACTGGTTCTTCTCGCTGACCTCGAACTCCATGACGGGGAAGGAGATGACGCGGGACTCCCCGGGCCTGATCCCGTTGACCGGCACCGTCCGCGGCGCCACCCGCCAGCCCTGCGGCGGGTTGATCCTCAGCGACGCGTCCAGCGTCTTCGGTGTGACGTTCTCCACCCGCACGTCGATCGTGCTCGTCGAGTCCAGTGGCTTCACGAAGGACAGGGGGCTGACGTGCAGCGGCGTGGTGTAGTCGAAGTGCGCGTCCTCGGTCAGGGCCTTGCGGAGCGCCGCCGGTGAAAGGTCGCTGTCGAAGTAGACGGTCTCCCACGGCTTCAGCGTCAGCGTGACACAGGACGCCCTGCCGTCGGTGAGCCGGCGCCCGAGGTGGTCGTAGGCACGGATGCCGCGGGCGTCGTTCAGGGTGAGAGTGCCGGTGTAGCCGGCGCTCTGGTGCTCGTCGGTGCCGTCGTAGAGCTGGTCGGCGTAGACGGCGGCCCTGCCCCTGCCGTCCGCGCCACGGAAGAGGAAGCCCCACGTGGACTTCGCGTCCGGGTACAACTCCTCCTGCAATGCTGAGTCTTCGAGCAGGTTCGTCATCGTGGCGTAGGCGACCACCACGGGCCGGGGGGTCTTGGTCTTCGCGTCGTAGATGTTGAAGTCGTCGCCGGAGTAGCCCTTGTCGTAGGAGAGGGAGAACCAGAAGATCCGGATGGGCGAGTCCTCTTCGGCACCGGCGAGCATGTGCAGCAGATAGGTCGGGGCCAGCGTCCGGGCCACCCCGTAGGCGGCCTCCTCGGCCGGCAGGTCCGCGAAGTTGTAGCGGGTGGCGGTGCCCAGTTCGGTCTGCCACTGCCCGGCGCGCCCGTTCGTCCGCGACCAGAGCTTGTCCATCTTGATCTGTGTCTTGGCCATCGCGTACTGCGTCGCGTCGGGGTAGCCGTAGGCGTGGTTGACCGAACCGTCGATGTAGCCGGTGTCCCTGGAGCCCTGGGCGTAGACGATGTCGCGGTTGTAGGAGACCGAGCCGCCGCCGATCAGGTTCACGTCCGGGTACTCCGGCTTCACCCGTTCCCAGATCATCCGGCACATGTCCCGGTAGTCCTGTGCGTCGCCGGTCTTCCAGGTCCAGCCGTGGACCCACGGCTCGTTCCACAGCTCCCAGTTGGGGACCAGGTCCTGCAACGGAGCGATCGCGTGGTAGACCATCTCGACGTGCGCGGCCATGTCCTTGGGCCGGTTCTGGTAGAGCTTGAGCGGCTCGCCGTTCGGGCCCGGCTGGACGTTCCACGACATGTTGTAGTTGATGCCGCCGAGGGGCTCGATCCCGTGCTCGTGCCAGTCGGCTATCTCCGCCCGGGCGACGTCGATCTGGGGCTGCTGCCAGAACACCCCCGCTCGCGGGGACACGGTGTCCGGCTGGACGGAGGCGACACCCCGGGTCCATTTCACTCCCATGCGCTGCGCGATCTGCTTGGTGATCGCCGGGGTGGACTCCGACCGGATGCCCATGCCGAACACCGACCGCGGACGTCGTCCCGCGACCGTGGGCCGGATCACGCCGAACCCGACGGTCTGCGCGAGCAACTGCGTCCCGGCCGAGTCCGTGACGGTCGCGGTGACCAGGTAGTAGTCGGGGCCGAGCGAACCGAGCGGGATCCTGACGGTGCTCGGGGTGGCCGGCGCCGCCTCGAACGGCTCCGTGCCGCTTCCGGGGGACTCGTTCCGGGCCGAGAGGGACCAGGCGACGGTTCCGTTCAGCGCGGTGGGGCTGGTCACGGTGACCAGCAGCTCGGGAGTCGCCGGGGCGTCGCCGTCGACCGGGTAGAGCCCGGTCGGGTCGGAGAAGGCGAGGGTGACCGCGGGCGCCGCCGCGGCGGCCTGCGGGGCGACCCGTCCGGCGGCCTGGGCGTGCGGCGCCAGGACGCCGGTGGCCGTTGCTCCGAGGACGGTCGCCGCCCCCAGGCCCACGAGTGTGCGGCGGGACATCCCGCCAGGGGCCGGCGATTCCGCGGTGGTACGAGGACGTCGATCTTGGCTGTCGGACACGAGCGGACCTCTCCAGATGTCAGCGCGGGCAATCCGCGGGCGACACCGGCCTGAGCAGACACAGGCCGGAGGGGGAACGGGGATCGAGTGCAGGCCGGGGCCCAGGATCCGGACGGACGAGCCGGCGGGCCGGCCACAGGCGTCCGCCGCGTCCAGCCGGACCTCTACGGCACGGCCGTCGACGTCCAGGGCCACGTGCGCGGCGGCGGTGGAGTTGACGAGGGCGGTCTCGGTGAAGGCTTCGAGACGCAGCGGGGCGACACGGTGTTCGGCGTAGTAGGTGATCACGGCTCGCTTCCCGGCGCTCGCGATCACCGTCTCGTAGAGCTGGTCGGGCCGTCCCGCGCGGATCTCGCCGCGGGTGAGGACATCGCGGTGCTCCCGCCAGAACCCGAGCCAGAAGGCCGTCATCGCGTGGTGATCGGCGGACTGCCCGGCCAGTGGCACGGAGATCTGCGGGGTCGCGTACAGGGCCGAGTGGAGTTGCCTGGCCGCCGCCTCCACCGTCGCCCCGGGATCCCACATGAGCATGTCCGAGTGGACGGATCCGGTCGTGGTGGCGGCGGCGATGTCCAGCGTCCGCACCCGGTTGGCGGTCGCGTCGGCCGGGCAGTCCTCGGCGCGCAGGAGGTTGCCGAAGCCGAGCATGCCCGGACCGGTGTAGGGCTGCCGGAGTTCGACGAGCAGTTCGTCGCCGCGCACTTCGCGCAGCCCTTCGCGCAGCTCGGTCAGCAGCAGCCGCATCGCCACGCCGACATCAGTCCCGGCCCGGCCGCCCTCCTCCAGGGCGTAGACCATCGCGAAGTCCAGGAAGTCGATCTTCAGTCCGTCCAGGCCGTAGCGGCGTACGAGGTCCACGCAGGCCTCGGTGACGAACCGCCGGACCTCCTCGTGGCGCGGGTCGAGGACACGGCACGAAAGACGCGGTACGGCATGTGCGGCAAATTCCCTCAACTCCTCGTACACCAGGGTGCGTTCGCCGAGCAGCAGCGGGGCGACCCAGGTCAGGTAGCGCAGCCCGAGGCCCTGAACGGTCTTGACGTGCGCGGCGAAGTCGGGGAATTTCGCCGGGTCCGGCGTCCAGTCGCCGCTGCCGGAGTAGCCGGGTCCTTGGGCTCGTCGCTGCCAGCCGTCGTCCAGGAGCAGCACCCCGCAACCGACCTCGGCCGCGCGCGCCGCCTCGGCCTCGACACGCGTCGCGTCCACATCCCGGTGCAGCGAGTACCAGGTCGAATAGGCCGGGGTGCGGGCCGCTTCGGGCGTGGGCAGTTCGTCGCCGTCATGGAGCCGGCGTGTCAGGGCCCGCGTCGTGTAGGCGAAGGACCGCCCCGGGGCCTGGACGCGTACGCGGCAGCCTTCTCCCTGACTCAGCTCCATGGCCAGCCAGACCCCGAAGCGGGCCGTGGCCTCCGCGACGCCGAACCGGATCCTGGTCGTCGCCGTGACCCGGTCGGACGCGAACGCCAGCAGCGTCGAGCCGGCCGCATCGTACAGGCAGCCCAGCGGCGCCGAGTCGACGAGGCCGACGCTGCGCCAGCCGCTGGCCCAGTCCGCGACCAGGTGCCGGTCCCAGCCCGCCGCCGGGTGCCAGTAGCCGACGGCGTCGCCGATCGGAACGGCCAGACGCAGCAACGTCGGTCCGGCCGGGCCGGCCTGAAGGTGGATCACCGCGCCGTCCTCGTCGTGCTCCACCTCGGGACGCGGGCCTTCGGTCAGCAGAGCTACCTCGATGCCGTGCACGTGGAGTGCGTCATGGTCGGCCCACAACTGCACCAGATCCATGATGTCGGCCATCTCCGATTCCCTCCTTCGAGATCCGACCCTCAAAACACGCGAGCTGAGACAACGTTGCCTAGAAGTGCAGCACACCCGCTCAGGACACCTCCATCGGTCTGAAGGTGTTGGCCTTGCATCAGTAGCTTTCCCGTCGATTCACGGGACGATCGCCCCTGGTCAGGTAGCCGATGGCAATGAACTGGAGGCCGTCGACCGGTGCGACGCGAGCTGTACCGGCACAAGGCCGTAGTCGTCGCCCTTCCCGGGTCGGTTCTGAACCATAGCCAGTCGAGACAACGTTGCCTAGAGGTTCAGCACGACTGTCGGCGCCCGGTTGCCCAGGGGGTCGCGCAGACGGCGCCCAGGTTCTCCCCCGGCGCCTCACCTCGCCCAACAGGGCCTGAAGACACGGAAGTCACACCTGAGCGATGTCCGGCGCTTCCCGTTCCCGCCGGGCGCGACGCGCTTGCCGGACGCGCCTAGCGGGCGGCGTCCGGTGCGACGGTGAGGTTCTCCGTCGCGGCCCCGGCCGTGCGGCGCTCGACGAGGGTCGTGGGAATGACGACCGTCTTGGGGCGCGACGTGTCCCCCGCGATGCGCTTGAACAGAAGTTCAGCGCCGATCCTGCCGATGGCACGCACGTCGTAGGAGACGACGGTCAGCGGACGCGCCATCAGACCGGCGGTCTCGAAGTCATCGAAACCGACCACGTCCAGGTCCTGCCCCAGCCGGTTCAACGCGCCGAGGGCTCCGAGCGTGATCCGGTTGTTGAGGGCGAAGAGCGCGGTGGGCGGCTGCGGCGCCGAGAGCATCCGCTCGACCGCGGCCTCGGTGTCGCGCAGTGTGTGCAGGCCGTACCGGATCAGATCGGGCCGGTACGGCAGCCCGGCACCCTCCAGCGCGCTCTCGGCGGCCGACAGCCGCTCGGCCATGGGATGGATGCTCAGCCAGTCCGACAGCACGCCGATCCGTTCATGACCGCGAGCCACCAGGTTCTCTATCGCAGCCCGCGCGCCCGCCGCGTTGTCGATGAGCACGGTGTCGGCGCGCAGGTTGGTGGGCGGGCGGTCGAGGAAGACGGCCGGGGTGCCCATCTCTATCTCGGCGCGCAGGTAGACGTGGTCGGCGGTGCTGCCGGCGGGCACGACCAGCAGCCCGTCGACCCGGTGCTCGCACATCTGCAGCAGGAGCTTGCGCTCGCGATCGGCGTCCTCCTCCGAACTGGCCGTGATCAGCAGCGTGTCGTGCTCCAGGGCGCACTGTGCCGCCGCAGCGGCGATGCCCGCGTAGAAGGGGTTGGCCAGATCCTCGATGAGCAGTCCGACCGTCGCCGACGTACTGCGCGAACGCAGGTCTCGGGCCTTGTTGTTGCGCCGGAACCCCAACCGGGTCACCGCGGCCAGCACGCGCTCGGCCAACTCCGGATCGACGGTCGACACGCCGTTCACCACGCGCGAGACGGTCTTGAGGCTGACGCCGGCCTCGCGTGCGACGTCGACCATCGTCGGGCGCCGCGGCCCGGTCGTGCTCGGACCCGGTGTACTCATGGACGGAACGCTCCTCTCGGCGACATGGCGCTGTGAGGGTGCCAACGTTGTCCCGCTGGGCAACCACACAGCCGCCGAGGCCCGCGGATCACCCTACGCCATCGCCGGCCTCCCCTTCGATGGGCCTGATCCCGAGAGTGAAACGGGCCGGAACCGCGGCCAGATGATGCCGTGGCTGGACGGAAGGCCCACAGGAGCCGCTGCCGAGGCCGTGGTGTTCGAGGTCGAGGTTGAGGTGGACGAGGCCGTCGGGTTCCAGGCCGGCGGCGTGGGCCGCACTCTGCAACGCCTGTGTGGACCAGGGTTTCACGGTCAGGTCGAACCACGGGCCGCCGGTGATCTCGATGCCGCCGGTGCCGTAACCGCCGGGACGGGAACGGGTGAGGCGGGCCCACCGGAGGTGTCTCCGGTTGCCGTTCTCCTGCGGGCGCACGTAAGGGGTCTGCATGGCTTCGACGGTGCTCTCGTACCGTCCGAGCCGCACCGCGGTGTCGCTGTCCCGGTAGGCCTCACCGGGTCCGAGGCCGAACCAGGCGACCTGGTCGAACTCGCCCGGCAGGGTCATCGCGACGCCGAGCCTGGGCAGCGGGACGGGCCACGGCCGCGTCGGTGCGGTGTCGATGGTCAGTACGAGCCGGTTCCCGTCCTCGGCACTCCAGTGGTAGTCGGCGAGCAGGGCGAGGTCCGAGCCCGCCGGGGAGATCCTGGTCCGTACGGTGATCCCGTCGAAGTCCGTCTCGACCGCCAGGACCTTGTGCTGGAGGCGGTCCAGTCCGGCCTGCTGCCATGCCACGCCCAGCGGTGAGAACCGGTCGTTGTCGATCGGCGCCCGCCACACATCGACTCGGGGCCCGCGCAGGGGCAGTTCGCCGAGGCGGACCAGGGTTCCGGTGATCGCGTCGAACCGGGCGGCGCCCAGCGTGATCGTGTCACCGTCACGGCGCGGTTCCGTGACCCGGCCGCCGCCTCCGCGTGCCGGTGGGGCATCCGGCAGAACGGCCTGCGGGGCACTGTCGGCGCCCGGACCGATCTGGGTCCAGGCAACGGTGTGGCCGGCGTCGGCCCAGGGTTCGTTCGCGGCGAGTTCGGCGCTCACGGTCAGCCAGTGTTCTCCTGGCCCGGCCGTGTCGACGGCCTTGGCCAGGGAGTCGGGCCGGTCGACAGGGCTCTGCGCGCCGGGCCCGATCACCGGGACGTCCCACTCGCCCTCGGCCACGGGGACACCGTCCACCTCCAGGCGCCAAGTCCACCTGAGATAACCGGTGTCACGTGTGTGGTGGAGGTTGCGGACCACGATGCCCCGGCCCGGAGCGGCCTCGATCCTGACCGGCTCGATGACCTTTGCGTACTCCAGGAGTCCGGGCGAGGGGGTGCGGTCCGGGAACAGCAGCCCGTCGATGACGAAGTTGCCGTCGTGGACGGACTCCCCGAAGTCCCCGCCATAGGCGTGATACAGCGTTCCGCCGATGCCTCGCCGCGCGATGCCATGGTCGATCCACTCCCAGACAAAGCCTCCGGCCAGTCGCGGATGTGCCTCGAACAGTTCCTGGTACTCACGCAGTCCGCCGGGCCCGTTGCCCATGGCGTGCCCGTACTCGCACAGCAGCAACGGCATGGCGCGCCGTCGCGCGTCGTTCGCGGGGTCACCGGTCAGCGGTTCCTGTCCGCAGGCGATCGCCGCCACCGTGGAATGGTCCGGGTACATCACCGAATAGAGGTCGGTGCAAACACAGTTCTCCCAGTCGCCCTCGTAGTGGATGAGGCGGTCCGGGTCCCGGTCGCGGATCCATGCGGCCATGGCCTCCAGGTTCGCCCCGGTGCCCGACTCGTTGCCCAGCGACCAGATCACAACGCTGGGATGGTTCTTGTCCCGTTCCACCATCCGCTCGGCCCGGTCGAGCAGCGCCGCCCGCCAGGCCGGGTCGGCACCGGGATTGCCCCGCCAGGCGTTCTTCGAGAAACCGTGCGTCTCCAGGTCGCATTCGTCGATCACCCAGAGCCCGTACTCGTCGCACAGGTCGAGGAAGGCCGAATCCGGCGGGTAATGACTCGTTCTGACTGCGTTGATGTGATGCCGTTTCATCAACAGCACGTCGGCGAGCATCGTCTCGTATGCCAGTGTCCGTCCGGTGACCGGATGCCATTCGTGCCGGTTGACGCCACGGAACAGCAGTGGCTTGCCGTTGGCGCTCAGCACGCCGCCCTCGACCGTGATCCGCCGGAAGCCGATCCGGATCGGCACACGTTCCGCCGCCGTCGTCAACTCGCCCCGATAGAGGTGTGGTTGTTCGTCACTCCAGGGCGTGACACCGGCCACGGTGTGCGGTCCGGCCGGGTCGGCGTCGACGAGCCCGAGTTCCGGGACGGTGAGCCGGGCTTCCTCGCCCTCGACGTCGATGCGCAGCGTGCCCAGGCCCGTGCGGTGGTCGTAGTCGGCGTGGACGAAGAAGTCGGCGATGCCCCCGGCGGGCCGGGCCAGCAGCCGCACCGAGCGGAAGATCCCCGACAGCCACCACATGTCCTGGTCTTCCAGGTAGGTTCCGGCGGACCACTGGTGCACCCGGACCGCCAGCACATTACGTCCGGGGCACAGCACGTTCGTGACATCGAACTCGGTCGGCAGCCGGCTGCCCTTGCCGTCGCCCAGCCGCACCCCGTTCAGCCAGACCGCGAAACACGAGTCCACACCCTCGAACCTGAGGACCGCCGCTCCCCCGTCGGCGAAGCCCTCTTCGGCCTCGAACTCCCGGCGGTACTCCCCCGTCGGGTTGTCGTCGGGCACCCGGGGCGGGTCGACCGGGATCGGGTACGTGATGTTCGTGTAGGCGGGTGCGCCGAACCTCGTGGGCCCTGGCAGACCGTCCATCTGCCAGCACGAGGGCACCGCGATGCGGGTCCAGGCGTCCGCGTCGAACGCGGGGTTCTCGAATCCCGGGGTCAGGTCGTGCAGCCCGGCGGCCGGCCGGAAGCTCCATGAGCCGTCCAGTTCGATCGCCGGTGCGTCGGAGCGGAACGACGCACGGGGCCGTGCCCGGCCGTTGCCGGGTGACACGTCCTCGACGTACGCGTTCGCGGTGCGGCAGAGCTGCGTGTGGTCCATCGGTTCGGCTGTCCTTTCCCTGCGTTCGGATCAGTTCGGCATGGGGGGCGGTGCCGTCGACGCGCGGACCTCGAGGGTGCTGGGCGTGACGTTCTCGCGTTGCGCCGGGGGCCGTCCGTCCAGGACGTCGAGCAGGATCCGCGCGGCCAACCGGCCCACGTCGGCGCTGTGCAGGCTGACGCTGGTCAGCGCGGGGTCGACGAGTTCCGCGGCTGTGGTGTCGTCGAAGCCCGCCACGGATACGTCCGTCGGCAGGGCTCGTCCGTGCTCGCGCAGCCAGCGCATCGCGCCGAACGCCATGCTGTCGTTGAAGGCGAAGATCGCGGTGGGCGGCTCGGGTCGTGTCATCAGCCGTCCGGCCGCGGCGTAGCCGGACGCGGCGGTGAAGTCGCCGTGTTCCACCAGGTCGTCGGGGATCGTACGGCGGGCATCGGCGAAGGCGCGACGCAGACCTCGCAGCCGGGCGGCCATGGCGAGCCGGTTCTCCACCGGGCCGTTGACGACGCCGATGCGGCGGTGTCCCAGGGCGAGCAGGTGCTGGGTGACGGCATAGGCGCCGCCCTCGTCGTCGGGATGGACGCGGTAGACGTCTTCGTCGGTGTAGCCGATGACGACGGTGGGATAGCCGGCCGACCGCAGCGCGGGCAGCGCCTCCCCGCCGGCCCCGGCCTCCACGAGCAGCCCGTCGACCTGGCGGCGCCGGGTGAAGCGCCGGTGGGCCGAGGCCGCGTCGTCGGGCACCTCGCGGGTGGACAGCAGCAGGCCGTAGCCGCGGGCGGCCAGTTCTTGGTCCGCGCCCCCGACCAGGCGGATCAGGTGGTCGTTGGAGAAGGCGAAGCCGGGGTTGTGCGGAAGGACGACGCCGACGACCTCGGTGCGCCCGCTCGCGAGGGCGCGAGCGCCCGCGCTCGGGCGGTAGTCGAGCACACGCATGGCGGAGAGCACCTTGTCCCGAATGCCGTCGGTGACCGTGGGGTCGCCGTTCACCACCCGGGAGACCGTCTGGTGCGAGACACCCGCCTTGGCCGCGACGGTGCGCAGTGTCGGCCGACCGGACACTCGAAGACCCCTACTCGATGACCGTTCACTTGAGGAGCATCGGATCATACGGCTCGTGGTCACCCAGCGGAAGCTGACTCACATGGATTGACGCACTGCTTGAGCGACTCTATCTTCAACGACGTCAAGTGAACGGTCACTTGACGTCTGAACAACCGGAAGAGGCTCGCCGAGCAAAGGATCCTGATCATGAGCGACAGGACGCCGGAACGTAACCTCCCCTCACCCAGCAAGAGCGCGGTGACCCGCCGCCAGGCGCTGGCCCACGGCAGGAACGCCGCGATCGCCGCAGCACTTGCCGGTGCGTTCTGCATCGAGAGCGCTGCCACCGCGGCAGCTGCGGACGACGCCGCGTCAGGAAAGCTCGCCGCACCAACGCCGGGCGCCTCCCCGTACGTCACCGCGTCCGACGTCGTCACCTCCTGGACCGGGAACACGTTCTCCGGAGCCACCGAGTGGGTGCAGGACTTCATCTTCAACATCGCCGTCACCCCCGACGGCGCGGTCTATACCGTCAGCTTCTGGGACGAGGCCGGCAACTATGCCGGTATCTACAAGGACGGCCACCTCGTCGGGAACTGCAAAGGCGCCAACGGCGACGCGGTCGCGGTCAACCGGTCCTACGCCTACCTCACCGTCGGCAACGGTCTGACGCGCTTCAATCTGAACGGCACCGGCACGTCCTTGACGTTCAACGTGGGCAGCCCGCCGGCCGCAGCGGCCGCTTCGGCGACGCAGGTGGTGGCCACCGACCGGGTGTCCAACCAGGTGAAGGTGTTCGACGCGGCCACCGGATCGCTCCTGCGGAGCTGGAGCGTCAACAAGCCGGGGGCGGTCGCGATCGACGCCGACGGCGGCATCTGGGTCGTCGAGAACGTCACACGGGACACGAACGACGGACACTTCTGGCACATCGATTCCGCGCGCCCGGCGAGGATCCTGCACTTCTCCAACACCGGGACCGCGTTACCGGGAACCATCAACGGGCCTGTGGGCGGCTGGATCCCGACCTCGCTGGCGATCGACGTCCATGGCGACCTGCTGGTCGGCGACAACGGCCCACTCCGCCAGGTGCACACGTACGGCAACCTTTCCGGGACGCCGGTGCTGGCGCGAAGCCTGGGCCTCGCCGGCGGTATCGGGGCCGGAACGCCGGGCCGCAACATCGCCGACAAATTCTTCGGTATCACCGGAGTCGGCGGTGACTCGGCGGGCAACGTGTACGTCGCCATGTGCGAGTTCGGGTCATGGATCCGCAAGTTCGACCCCCTGGGAAACCTGGTCTGGCAGCTCCAGGGGAGCGCCTTCGTCGACGCCGCCGACTTCGACCCGCAGTCCGACGGGCTGGACATCTACACCAAGCAGTGCCATTACCGCATCGACGTCACGAAGCCACCGGGGCGCGATGCCGCCTGGCGCGGCTACTCCCTCGACTCCGTCAAGTACCCCCAGGACGCACGCCTGTTCCTGACCGGACACCAGCACCACGCCGCTTCTCCGACGCTGGTGCGCAAGAACGGCTCGCTGTACATGTACATCACCGGCATGTACTCCTCGCACCTGCTCATCTACCGTTTCGAGGGCGAGATCGCCAAGCCGTCCGGTGCGTTCTTCAAACAGCACTGGACCGGCGACGACCCCACATGGCCGCCGTACCAGCCGGCACAGGGCGAATGGATCTGGCGCGACCTGAGCGGGAACGGGGCGTTCGAAGCCGGCGAATACCTCCAGACGGGCACCGGCCAGAACTCCCCGGGCAACTGCTGGGTCTGGTTCGTCGACACCAATGGCGACGTCTGGGAGGGCGGGGACCGCAACCTGCGCCGCTTCCCCCTGCAGGGCTTCGACACCCAGGGCAACCCGATCTACGACTACGCCAGCATGGTGACGGTCCCCCTGCCCGCGCCGTTCACCACTGTCCGCCGCCTGCACTACGACGTTGCCGGCGACGTCATGTATATGTCCGGGTACACGCCCACAGCACCGTTCGAGAACGCTTACTGGAAGGAGGCCGGCAAGGTCCTGGCGCGTTATGACCGTTGGAGCACCGGCAACCGAACGGCAACCTGGACGATGCTCCTGCCATGGGACACCGCGGCGACACCGGGCGTGACCACGGTGGGCCTCGCGTGGGCGGGCGACTACATCTTCACGGTCGGTGTCCAGACCCGCGGCCAGGTCTGGGTCTGGAGGGCCGGCGACGGAAGCGCCGTCGGCAGTTGGCTCCCCGGCAGCAACGTCGGCGGCGTCACCCGGACCGGGTGGGTCGACATCCCCTACGGCATCTCCGCGGTCCGGCGCTCCACCGGGGAATACCTGGTCAACGTCGAGGACGATCTCTTCAACAAGGTGCTGCTCTACCGTTGGGTCCCCTGAGCGTCATCCTGATGGCCAGCCCTTCGTACAATGAGTTGGGTCAAGGCCCATGACGAAGTCGCCCTGTTTCGGTTGCATGGCCTCGGGGCCGGTCTCCTCGACGCCCCCGAGGCACTCCGCCCCCATGGGGACGCCCTCGTCGCTGGCAGGCGTGCAGCGGTGGGGCAGGTCCGACCCGCACACGACCGCATCGGTGGGCTCCACGATGCGCGGGGCGGGAACCTCTCCGACCCGCATGTCACCTGCGCCGTACATGAAGCCGTACATGAAGGATGCGCCGGAACCTTGATTCCCCCTGCTCCGGAGTTCCCGGGCTTGTTCGCCTTGCGTCCCCGCCCCAGGCCGGTGACCTGCGGACGGAAACCGAGAGGGAGGATTGGTTGTGGCAGGGCGGCTATCCGATGAGTGTCTGGGTACCGACGACGGCGAGGAGCGCAAGGTGCTCGGCGTCCCGGGTGCCGGGCTCGGCGGTGCAGATCATGATGCGCAGGTCGCTGCCCGCCACGCTGAGCACGTCGCAGTCCAGCGCCAGGGGCCCCACCTGTGGGTGCTCGATGGTCTTGCGCCCGGCCTCGTGCTGACCCACGGCGCCCGCATCCCAAAGTCCAGCGAACCTGTCGCTGTTCGTGCGCAACTCTGCGACCAGGCGACACAGTTGCTGGTCGTCCGGGTACCGGCCGGCGGTGATTCGCAGGTCGGCGACCACCGCGGTCTCCATCGCGCGCCGGGACTGCGGTGTGTGCAACGTCAGCAGCGGCCGGGCCTCGCTGACCCGGCTCACCACTGCGGGTGCCCCCTCGTACGCGTGCCCGGGCGTGGCCTACCCGGCGTCGAAGACAGCGGTCAACGTGATCACCGTGCAGTACACGAAGGCATTCCCGAACATGCGGATCAACGCCGTGGAGCCCGGCTTAACGCAAGCCCGAGCACTTCCTTGCCTTCGCAGGCATCGCCGCCGCGCTGATCTGCTACCACTGCCTCACCAAAGAGACGGCTCTCAGTCCCACCAGAACCGCCATTCGCGATCCTTCATGAGCTCCTCGTGATACGTGGACCAGTCCACTTCCGGGTATTCGTAGAAGATGTCCGGGCAGGTGAGGTAGTGCTCCGCAGCAAGGACACGGGCCTGGTGGACGTCTGTCGGCGGAGCAGCAACCGAGACATACAGGCTTCCATGCCCAAGGCCCACAACACGGACACCAAACCGGTCCTCCCAGGAGCGCAGCACAGCCGACAGCTCCTGCGCAGTCATGTGATTGGTCATGCCGAGCCAACTCAGGGCAGCGGGCGCGTCAGCGCCCCGCGCGACCTGGACGAGTGCGAGACACCGGGCTCGGCCGTCGCGGGCAACTGCGGTCGCCAGTGCCGCCGCGCACGCGTCAGCGTCGGTCACAGTTGCGGCAGGTGTCGCGAGGCCTGGCCACTCCTTGAAAGGTGGCCACGCATCGTCCGTCCACTCGCTGCGGAAGTATGAGGCGGCATCGGCGGCAACCTCGTAGTCACCGCCCACGGGCTCGACCGAATCGTCGGGGTACTCGAGCAGCAGCGGGTAGAGGTTGGTCTGAGAACGGCGGGAGTACAGCCGCATCCACCAGTCGGCCGCGTCCGAGACCGGCCCGTCGCTCATCCACACCACCGGATGCGGAGGATGACACGGTCCCGTCAGTCTGCCTGGCGGCAAGTCGTCCAGCAGTCGCTTCAGATCTTCACTCGAAGGTTCGGGCATGACCGGAATCTACGCGGCGCCTCTGACAGCGCCATCAGAAAAGAACATCTGACGCGCTCCGGTGGTTGGCCTCTGCGACCTCCATGGCAGCCCGATGACTCTCCCTCGCCCGAGTCAAGACCGTGCGCATCTGCCATCGAGCCACGATCACGCTGACGGAAATGACCTCCCAGGGATCAGGATCGCCGCACACCAGCAAGGTTCATGGCGGGCACGCTTCCGGGCGTGAAAATGGGCCGCTCCCCGGCGGGGTACTCGTCGGGGAGCGGGCCTCGCCGGCGCCTGCGCAGCGGCTGCGGGTCACCGTCGGCTGAAAAAACGCTTGGACACCGCGGGCGGCCCCGCGGGACACTGCGATTCCTGGCCTCCCCGTACTCGCACGGATGCATCGCCACGAGCAGCGCGGGGGCTCCGCCGTCGTGCCCCGCCTTCGGAAGACGACCTGGGCGAAGGCACTCACTCGAACCGGAACTCCGCACGGACATGAGGCAACGACTTCTCCCCGGAGAAGCGCGTGACGAGCTGCCGCAGGACAACACAGGGGTGGTATGGGAGTGCCTGAATTACGCGAGGTTCCGCCCGGCGGGGGCTCGGTGCTCCTCGCCCTTCGTTACTACGGGCGGGAGTTGGCCCGGCTCAAGCGGCTGACGGTGCCCGCGATGCTGCTGCCGGCGCTGGGCAATATCGGCATCAACTACATCGCGCCGCTGCTCGTCGCGAAGCTCGTGGGCCGGATCGCCGGCGACTCCGGAATCACCATCGGCTCGACGCTGCCCTACATTCTCGGCTTCGCCGGCGTCCTGCTGCTCGCGGAGACGCTGTGGCGCGTCGGCCTGCACTGCCTGAACCGCCTCGACGCTCTCGGCATCGAGCACCTGTACGTGATCGGGATGGACGAGCTGTTCGCCAAGGACGCCACGTTCTTCCACGACAACTTCGCCGGGTCGCTGACCAAGCGGGTCCTGAGCTTCGCGTCCCGCTTCGAGGAGTTCGTCGACACACTGACGTTCTCGGTCGTGGGCAGCTTCGTGCCCCTGTTGTTCGGCTCGGTGGTGCTCTGGCGCTACGAACCGCTTCTCGTTGTCGGGCTCTTGGCGATGATCGCACTGACGGCGCTGTGCGTGACCCCCCTCATCCGCCGCCGTCAGACGCTCGTCGACCAGCGTGAGGAGGCAATCGCCCGGGTGTCGGGCCACGTCGCCGACAGCCTGATGAACATGGACACGGTCCGGGCGTTCGCCGCCGAGGAGCGCGAGGCCGCCGAGCACCGCTCCCGCGTCGCGGTGTCGCGGCGGCTCACGTTGCGGTCGTGGGACTACGGCAACCTGCGCATCGACACACTGGTAGCGCCGATGTCCGTGCTGACCAACGCGCTGGGCCTGCTGCTCGCGGTCGCGATCGGCGGGGGCGGGCACGGCGTGGAGGCGATCGTGGTCGCCTTCACGTACTACACGAACGCCACGCGGATCATGTTCGAGTTCAACCAGATCTACCGCCGCCTGGAGAGCTCGATGACGGAAGCCGCTCAGTTCACCGAACTGCTGCTGAGGCCACCGACCGTTCTCGACCCGGCCGCGCCGGAGCCGCTGCTGTCCCGGACCGCTGATGTCCACTTCGAGCACGTGACCTTTGCCCACGCAGGCGCCGAGCCGCTCTTCGAGGGCCTCGACCTGGCTGTGCCCAGCGGGGCGAAAATCGGTCTCGTCGGCCGGTCCGGCGGGGGCAAGACCACGCTCAGCCGGCTGCTGCTGCGCATGGCGGACATCGACGCCGGCCGCATCCTGATCGGGGGGCAGGACATCAGCATGCTGCGCCAGGCCGACCTGCGCAGCCTGATCGCCTACGTGCCGCAGGACCCCGCGATGTTCCACCGCACGCTGCGGGACAACATCGCGTTCGCCCGGCCGGACGCCACCGACGCCGAGATCCGCCGCGCGGCCGAGGCGGCGCATGTCACAGAGTTCGCCGACGCGCTGCCGGAAGGCTTCGACACCATGGTGGGCGAGCGCGGTGTAAAGCTGTCCGGCGGACAGCGCCAGCGGGTCGCCCTCGCCAGGGCGATCCTGCGCGACGCGCCGATCCTGCTGCTCGACGAGGCGACCAGCGCACTGGACTCCGAGAGCGAAATCCTCGTCCAGGAGGCTCTGTGGCGGCTCATGGAGGGGCGGACTGCGCTCGTGGTGGCACACCGGCTGAGCACGGTCGCCACCATGGACCGGCTCGTCGTCCTCGACCGCGGACGGATCGTCGAGCAGGGCACGCACCAGGAGTTGCTCGCGTCGCACGGCGCCTACGCGAAGCTGTGGCAGCATCAATCGGGCGGCTTCCTCGACGACACCCCCGCTCGGGCCGACCTGCGCTGAACGCGAGCCCGGTGCCCGCGCCGAACTCGCCACACAGGCACCGCACGGCGAGGCCGTGTGGCGACCGGCGGTGCGGGAATCATCGACCGGCGTCAGCTGCGCGCGTGGATCCGCCACCCGTGGTCCACCGGCCCGATGCCCGCCCCCAGCGCGAACCCGGCCGCGATCGCCGCGGTGACGTACTCCTTGGCCCGGCGCACGGCATCCGGTACCGGGCGGCCCTGTGCCAGGCCCACCGCGATGGCCGAGGCGAGCGTGCAGCCCGTGCCGTGGGTGTGCCGGTTGTCGTGCCGCGGAGCGCGCAGCCAGTGCTCCTCCTCGCCGTCCGTCAGCAGGTCCGCCGCCTTGCCCGGCAGGTGGCCGCCCTTCACCATCACCCAACGGGGCCCGTACGTGAGCAGCCGTGCGGCGGCGTGGCGCATGTCTGCTTCGTCCGTCACCGTGATGCCGGTGAGCTGCGCGGCCTCGTCGAGATTCGGCGTGGCCACCGTCGCGACCGGCAGCAGCGCGGTCCGTACGGCATCCAGCGCGTCGTCGGCCAGCAGCTTGTCGCCGTGCTTGGACACACTCACCGGGTCCACGACAACCGGGGCCGCCACGTCCGACAACAGCTCGGCGACCGCCGTGACCAGCTCGGGCGAGGACAGCATCCCCGTCTTGACCGCCTGGACACCGATGTCGTCCACGACACTGCGGTACTGCGCGCGCACCGCCTCCACGGGGAGTTCCCATGCGCCCTGCACGCCCAGAGAGTTCTGTGCCGTGACAGCCGTGAGCACGCTCATGCCGTGGGCGCCGAGCGCCAGCATGGTTTTCAGGTCGGCCTGGATTCCGGCTCCTCCGCCGGAGTCGGATCCGGCGATCGTCAGCACGCGGGGCGGCGCGGTCATATGTGGCTCTCCTCTCGGTTGCGGGTCCATGCCCGGGCGTAGGCGCGGGCCGCTGCTCGGGGGTCCTCGGCCGCGCAGATACCGGAGACGGCGGCGGCACCCGCCGCCCCGGCATCCCGCAGGCGCGGCAGGTCGGCCGGGGTGACGCCGCCGATGGCCACGACCGGCAGATCGCTGAGCCGGGCGAGGCGGGCGAAACCGTCATGGCCGAGTGCCGCCGGGGCATCCGCCTTGGTCCGGGTCGCGTGCAGCGCGCCGATGCCGATGTGGTGGACGCGTGCCGGACCTTCGGCGGCGGCGCGCAGTTCGCCGGGGCTGGCTGCGCTCAGGCCCAGGACCGCGTGCTCACCGATCAGTTCGCGTACCGCGGCCGGCGGCAGATCCGACTGGCCGACGTGGACCCCGGTGACGCGCGCCCCGGCTGCCCGGGCCGCCAGGAACACGTCCACCCGGTCGTTGATGATCAGCGCCACCCGTTCGGGGACGACGGCGGCCACCTCCAGGACCGTCCGCAGGAACTCCCTTCCGGCGGCGTGCTTCTCCCGGATCTGCACGGCGGTGACGCCGCCGGCCACGGCCCGGGCGACGGTCTCGGCCACGCTTCGGCCGCGGGCCGCGCACTGGGCCGCGTCCGTGACCAGGTAGACCGACAGATCCACCGGTGCCGCGGTCACGAGAGCGCCGCCTGCTGGGCGAGGTCGGATTCCTCCAGCGCGGCGAGCGCGTCGAGGAACGAGACGGCGAAGCTGCCGGGCCCGGATGCCTGCTTCGCGGCGAGCTCGGCTGCGACCGTGTACGCGGTGACGGCGGCCACCGTCGCGGTGAAGGGGTCCTCGTCGACCGCCGCGAAGGCTGCCATCACCGCACCCAGCGCACAGCCGCCACCCGTCACCCGGGTCAGCAGGGCATGCCCGTGGGCAATCCGGGTACTGCGCGCCCCGTCGGTGACGAAGTCGACAGGCCCCGACACGGCGACCACGCAGTCGGTCGTACGGGCCAGCGCGCGTGCTGATTCCTTCGCGGCCTCGACGCCGTGGGAGGAATCCACGCCACGACCGCCACCGCCCGCGCCCGCGAGTGCGATGATCTCGGACGCGTTGCCCCGGATGACTGTCGGCCGCAGCTCCAGGAGCTCTCGTGCCAGCGCGGTGCGTACCGGCAGGGCGCCGACCGCAACCGGGTCGAGCACCCACGGTGTACCGGCCGAGGCCGCCGCCCGCGCGGCCTCGACCATGGCGGAGCGCTGCTCGGCGTGCGGGGTGCCGAGATTGACCAGGACGCCCGAGGCGATCCGGGCGAACGGGCCGGCTTCTTCCGGAAGGTCGACCATGGCCGGTGAAGCGCCCAGCGCCAGCAGGACGTTGGCGGTGAACCCGGTGACCACCGAGTTGGTCAGACACTGCACCAGCGGGGAGTCCGTCCGCACGCGTACGAGGGCCTGCGGGACAAAGACGGTGTGATCGGCGGATGTCGAGGATGTCGAGGGCATTCGAAGTCGCTCCGTGCGGGAGGGGATGGTGGCGGGACGTCGGGATCCGTCGGCCGGCGGCGGTCAGCCCTGCGGCCGGTGGCACAGCCGCAGTGGGGCGTATACCGCCAGGGCCACGAGGAACGCCACGTAGTACGAGAGGTCGGCGCCGTGCAGGGCGGCTGCCACCGGGCCCACGTACAGACTGGTGTCCATGAACGGTACGGCGGCAGCGAAGGCGACGACGAACGCCAGCAACGGGGGCCATCCGGGCTGTGACCGGGCGGTCTCGGCGGCGAGGTCGATCGCGGCGCCGCCCCTCGCCCGGCCGGGCGAGCCAGTCGACGACGACGATCGCCACGAAACCGGGAATCCAGTAGCCGACGAACAGCAGCACGTTCTGGAAGCGGTCCGTGGTGTCGGCGGCGTGCATCCACAGCACGAGAGGGAAGCCGAGCACGGCGGCGAGGGCGGCAGCCGCCGGGCGCGGAAGGCGCACGCCCACGGTCTGCAGCGCCAAGGAACCGCTGTAGTCGTTCATGGCGTTGCTGCTGAGGGCCGCCAGCGCCACGGCGAGCAGTCCGAACGCGCCCAAGGCCCCGCCGCCCAGCAGCTCGTCCACGCCCGCGGCGGTCTGGTCGGTCAGCACGGAGGCGCCCCACAGGCCGAGTGTCTGCACGGCGACGAAGGACACCACAAGGCCGAGCAGTGTGCACCAGAAGATGCGTGGGCGCGAGGTGGTGCGCGGCAGGTAGCGGCTGAAGTCGCTGGCGTACGGAGCCCAGGACAGGGTCAGACTCAGCGCGATGGTGCTGGTCAGGACGAACGCGCCGACCTGGTCCGCGCCGTGCGCGGTCCCGGTGCCGGCGGGGTGGACACCGTCGAGCAGCCGCCAGGCGATCAGCGCGAACGCGGCGGCGAGCACGAAGGTCATGACGATCTGAAGCCGGTGGATGGCCTCGTAGCCCAGCACGCCGAGGGCTCCCTGGGCCACCAGCATGACCAGGACACCGAGCCAGAACGGCCAGCCGCACAGCCGCGCGAGCGCGTCCCCGCCGAACAGCCCGATCAGCGCGTCCCAGGCGACCGAGGACAGCCACTGCAGGATGCCGGGCACCGCCACGCCGCGGCCGAAGGCGAGCCGGGCCAGCGGCAGCTGCCCGGCACCGGTCTGGCTCCCCCAGGTGCCCAAATAGGCGGTGGGTATTGCGCCGAGGACGGTGCCCAGCGCGACGGCGGTGAGCGCGGCTGCGAAGTCCAGTCCGAGGGCGATGCCGACGGTGCCGGTGAACACGCCGGTCATGGTCAGATTGGGAGCGAACCATACGGTGAACAGGCGCCCGGGACCGCCGTAGCGGTTGCTCTCGGGGACCGGCTCTATACCGTGCGCTTCGACACGGAGGTCGCCGGGGGCCGTCGGCATCCGTCCGTCGAAGACGGTCTGCCGGCCGTCGGCGGGCAGACCGCCGGGTACATGCGCCAAAGGCATGGAAGACATCCCTCCGCCAGTACGAACTGGTTCAGGTTCGACGGGTGTGATCTCAGCCCTCGGATGGGGCACCCCGTGTCCGGTACGACGGACAGACTAACCCGATCGCTCCGGCCCTCATCGCCGGGACCGGTACTCCGAAAGGATCTCCGCCAGGAGCAGCTCCCCCGGACGGCCCGCCCTGCCTGCGGTGGCGGGGGCGGGCAATGAGCAGGGCCGCGTCACCGGATCGGGGCCCGGACAGCAGGGTGGTCGGCACGGCATCGCAGAGCTGCTCGAGCGGTCGTGCGGGGTCTGCCGGGGTATCGGGCGGCTGCTTGAGCGGTCGCGCGGAGCCGGCAACGGTACGGGGCAGCTGATCGGGCCCGGCGTCGACATCCCGGTCCGGCGCCTGGAGGAGGCCGTGGTGCAGCGCAAGGCCATAGCCCTACGCGAGTCGGCGTTCAGCGGTTTCGAAGGGCAGCCCGCCGCGCCGCCTGCCCCAGCGCCTCACCGTCATCGCAGCACGCAACCGCCGCGCTGCCCTCCCTTCGCGTGCTCGCTCACTTCTGGCCGAGCTTGATGTGCTCGGTCAGGTTGCCGAGCTCGCTGCCCAGTCTCTGCACAGTGTCGGCGAAGGAAGTCAGGGCGGACTCGATGTCGACCGATGCGGCTGTGTGATGCTCCATGACGGCTGCGTGCTCGAGCCGTGCCCACACGGCGGCTTCGGTCACCAGCGCGTCGCGTTGAGGACTGGCAACCGGGTGCTGGGATGCCTGGGTAAGCAGCTCGCGGGCCTTCCGGCCGGGGGTGCTGTCGTTCATGGACCGCCATCTTTCCAGCGGAGGCGGGGCGATGGGGGGTTTCGAGGGCGGGACACCCGGACCGAACCGGTGGCGGAACTGCCACAGCTTGCAGACGAGATCACCGTAACCGGTGACGATCCCACGATCGCCCTTGCCCGGCCTGGGGCTCATCCCGGACACGGCTGGCCAGGGCGCGGCGACGATGCACCGGCGGATGATCTCGGCACGTGGCCGTTCAACCGTCGGCCCGCAAGGCATGGAGCAGCATCGGCAGCGAGGAGTGCAACTCACGCTGCCAGTACGCCCATCCGTGGGTTCCAGGTCCGTAGAAGTGGGTGGTCACGTGCTTCGCGCCCTGGCGTTCGAGCTCGCTCGCAAGGGCCTGGTTCTGCCTGTTGAAGTCCGCCTCGAGCGCGCTCGTGGTGCCCGGCGGGTCCAAGGGGCCGGTGGTGCCGTCACCGCAGGACAGGTAGACGGGGATCGACCTGAGTCGCTTGGCCAGGTGGAACGGGTCGTGGGCCGTCCAGATGTCACGTTGCGCAACCGGGTCGCCCCAGACCTTCAGCGGGTCGTTGCCCTCACCGGCGAAGAACCCCATGATGCGGTTCACCGACTCGTCGTTGAGCAGCGGGTGCACAGAGCCGGAGTACGCCGCGGCCGCCTTGAACATCCCGGGGTGCCGGGCGGCATACATCAGGGCGCCCTGACCACCCATCGAAAGCCCCGCCACGACGCGGTTCCTGCTCGCGCCCCAGTCGTGCTCAAGGAGGAGGCGCAGTTCCTTGGTGTGGAAGGTCTCCCATGCCGGGTCATCGCCCTGGCCGTAGTTCCACCAGTCGCTGTACCAGCCGTTCCAGCCGGCTTCCGGCATGACCACGAGGACGTCGCGCAGGCTGTCGGTCCGCGCAACGTCGGTCCGACTGGTCCACGACGTGTAGTCCCCGCAGCAGCCGTGCAGCAGCCAGAGAGTCGGCCAGTGCCGGCTCCGGTCGTCCGGGTCCCAGCCATCGGGCGTGAGCAGGCGCACGTTCACCGTCCGGCCGCCGAGGGCCGGTGAACGGACCGACAGGTCGACCTGCCGGTCGGCGACCTGGGAGGCGGCGACAACCTCGGCACCCCGGGACGAGGGCCCGAACCCGCCCGCTACCCCGGCGGGTGACACTGTCGACGCGCCGGCCGGCGCCGACGGGGTCGACGCCAGGGTGAGCAGCAGCGCGGCAAGGACGAGCAGGAAGCGGGCTCGGCGGATCGGGATGGTGGTCATGGCGGCTCCTGGCGGTCGGTGGTCGCCGGCTCGGGCGTTCTCCGGGTCAGCCCCGGTCGGGCAGGATCAGCAGTGCGTCCCCGACGGGGCGTTCACCGGCCGCGTCGGACGGATCGTTGATCACTTCTCCGTCGACCACCATGGTGGTCGACCCGCCGCCGTCGAGATTGACCGCGTCGCGCAGGCCGAGTGCCCTGGCGACGGCGGCGCTCTCGGGGATGCTCAGCCCGAGCGCGTCCGTGCTGCGTCCGTCGGCCGTGACCAGTACGGTCCTGCCGGCGGCGTCCACCCCGGCCAGCGTGCGTGGATTGCGCTTGTGCACCCAGCCGTAGTAGAAGCTCGCGTTGCCGGGCTGCACCATCCCGTCGGTCGCAGGCGTGACGTGCAGGCGTCCGTCGCGGACCAGTTCGGGACCTCCGTTGAGCATGCTGGTCCCCCGGGACGGGGAGACCTTGCGGCCGCTGCCGTCCCGCAACGTCCTCTCGACGCGCAGGGGACGGCCGACCTGCGCCAGGGCGGCCAGTTCGGTGACGCGGGTGCCGGTCGCCTGCACGGAGCTGCCGCCGGCCGGCAGCGGTCCGCCGCGTGGTGAGCGCAGCTCCAGGACCTGTCCGCGGGTGTCCAGTACGGCCTCGAGGCCGTCGCCCTGCGGCGTCTGCCGACCGTATTCAGGCGTGAAGGCGATGAGCTCGTCGCGGTCGGTGCAGGTCACGTCGTGCAGGGGCAGCGAGGTCGGAATGTCGTCGGCGGTACCGCCGCAGTTCCTGATCAAGCCCGGTACGCGGTCGATGCCGTCCAGGGGTTGCGACGCATCCCGGCCGACGACCCGCCCCTTCCAGGTGAGCCGGACGACCCTGCTGTGCCGGCCGGAGTCGCGCATCACCAGGCCCGGGCGCCCGTTCACCGGCTCGCTCAGCAGTCGGCCGTCGTAGACGCCGACGCCGGCCGGATCGCCCGGTGCCCCGGCTCGCGGGTCGAGGACGAAGAACCCGGCGTTGACCGCTGCGGTCGCGCCGGCTGCGGCCGCCAGCTCACTGGTCTTCTCGCGGTTCTCCAGATCGGGACCGTACGACGCCTTGAGCCCGCCGCGGAACCGGTCCGGATCGATGGTGAGCACGTCGATCCGCCACGGACCACGGTCCGCGGAGTTGCCGTCCCAGCCGCTGTATACGGCAGACCCGGAGTACCCGGCCCCTCTCAGCCGGGTGAGCTCGGCCGTCGCGGCGGACTGCGAGTCGAACTGCCCGACCCGGACCCGCCACCCAAGCGTTCCACCCGCGTAGTCGGCGACGGCCGGAGTCGTGACTTCCTCGACCCGGGCGTCGAAGCCGTCCCCCGAACGTCGGCAGTCAGCTCGTCGGCGCTCGCCCGGTCCTTCAGGGCCGTCGCCGGCGCGTCGGGGTCCGGCGAAGTGGCACCGCCGGGTATGGCAACCTCGACCGTCCACGCAAGCGGCGGGGCGTCGGCACCGCGCACGATCCGCGTGAGGGTGACACCGGGCTGCAGCGTCCGCGTGCTGCGGGTCTCGGTCAAGCCGACGGCGCCCAGCGGCAGGGCACGCGTCGGCCCCGGCTGCGGCTCGGAGGAGACAGGCGCCGGCGAGGCGCCCACCACAGCCAAGAGGGCCAGGACCGTAGACGCGCCGAGCACCTTGCTGTTCATGTACCCCCCTTGGAAAGATCGACCCAGCAACGGTGCGTTCGGTAACGACCACCAGTCAAGACGTGTGCACGTCATACTCTCGGTCCGTTGGCCCTGGGTCCGCTCGAGCACGGACCGAGCTCGGACTCCGGCTGCACGAGTTGACAACCGCATCGGCCCCGATCCACCGGCTTCCGACCTGTCAAGTCCCCTTTGAGGGCACGCATGTTGCCCCTACGCTCTCGCTGATCTGATCGACGACCTCGGCGTCCCCACCACCGCCTCGGCCGGGCGAGTCGCCAGGGCCTGGCCGACCGTGCCCGCACGCGAGGCGCACTGGCCGAGGCAATCCCCCGTGAGTGTGACCCAGACCCAGTCGAACGAGTTTGAAGAACGGCCGCCGCAGCCCGCACGACCGATCACCACAATCAGAACATGCGTTCAAGAAATCCTCTCGAAAGTGCCGTGACGGGACCGGATTCAGCGCGTTTTTGGAGCACCAGTACCACCCATGCGCCCAGATGGAGGACACCGTGAATCCCTACTTCCGCGCATCAGCTTCTCGGATTCGCACGGCGGCCCGTCATGGCTCTTCCCACTCCTGGGGTGCAGCAGGTTGACACCTTCGCCCGCCGCTCAGCCCAACCGGATACGAGGTGGGGGCATGAACGAGGAAGCCGCTGACCGCTGTCGCCCTCACGGTCGAGTCGATTCGCCAGTGCGTCACCGCGGCAGACAAGCAGGCCCGGATGCAGGCCGTCAGCACCTGACCGACGACTGGATCCTGCCCTGTGGCCACGCTGCTCGCCGGTGGACGCGGGACCTGGACCAACGTGCGCCCCACCCCTCGCCGTCGGCACCGCCTTGTCGGTTGTGCCGCTTGCCGTCCTGTACCACTCCCCGCTCCGCACACTGCAGCAGATGACCGTCACAACCCCCAACTCCTCCCACCAAGGCGGCAATTCCTTGAACGTATCCTCCTCCGCCCAGCCGCAAAGCACCGCTGTGCTGCTCGTCAACAGCCACGGCAAGTACCTCCTGCACCTGAGGGATGCACATAAACCGATTTGCGACCCCGGTACATGGTCCCTGGTCGGCGGCGGGCCCGAGCCCGGCGAGACCCTGGACGAGGCGATCGCCCGCGAAATCCTCGAAGAAACGGGGCTCGTCCTCCCCCACGTCGCCCCCTACACAACGGCGCGGGCCCACGGCCCGAACGTCACCGCGGGGAACATCCAGGTCTACACAGCCCGATGGGACGGCGTCGCCCACGACCTGCCCGTCAGCGAGGGGATCATGTTCGCCTGGTTCGACGTCGCCACCATGGAGCAGCTGTCGATGTGCCCGTGGGCCCACAAAGTGATCAAGGCGCACCATGCTGAGCACCCCGCCCCACAGGTGCCCGGGCCGCGGGACGGCGCCGGGCAGGGTGGGGCGGGAGCGGTGAAGAACGTGATCGGCGCGCACCTGTTCCTGAAGCGCGAGAACTGCACTCTCCTCGGCCTGCGTCACGCGAGTACGGCGTTCGCGGGCGGCGAATGGCATGCCCTGGCCGGTCGTGTGGAAAGGGAGAGCGTTCGTTCGTGCCTGGTCAGGGAGGCGTACGAGGAGGCCGGGATCGCCATCGAGCCCGCAGACCTCAGCCTGGTGCACACCGTGCACCTGCTCGACGATCACGAGAACGCCGAACCTCGGCTTCAGCTGTTCTTCCAGGCGAGCCGATGGGACGGAGAGCCGAAGGTCCGCGAGCCCGACAGGTGCACGGCCTGGCAGTGGTGGCCGCTCGACGCCCTGCCGGACCCAGTGGTCCCGTATATCCGTGCCGCTATCGAGGGCATCCTCGCCGGCACGGCGTACACCGAGCTCGGCTGGGAGTCCGCAGCACCGGCCCCGGACGGCAGGTGAACCGTGGTGGGATCCGATTCCGGCACGGACGACTCGCTGGTTGACGCGCAGCCCGGCAACGCGGCGGGGGCCCGCCGGACGCTGGTCGAACGACTGCAAGCCGATGGGGTGTTGACTGATCCGCGCCTGCGGGAGGCGCTGTCGCGCCTGGATCGCGGCGTGCTGCTGCCGCGCGCGTACGTACGGCGTAGCGAGCCGGGTACCGATCCGGTGGTGTGGGAGCTGCTGGACGGAACGCATCCCAACGACCGGGCCGAGTGGCAGGAACTCGTGTACTCGGGCGAGTCGGTCCTGGTCCAGCGTGACGGCGAGCCGCCGGAGAGCCAGGTGCGCGGTGCCGTGAGCGGGGGCCGGATGACGGCGATGTCGACGTTCATCCCCTATACCGTGGAGGTCCTCCAGAGGATGCGGATCGCCGCTGGACACGGTTACCTGGACCTCGGTACCGGGCCGGGTGTCTCGCTCGCACTCGCTGCCGCACTCACCGGGCCCCGGCGGGCGGTCGGCGTCGAACGGGACGAGCACATGGCCGCGTTCGCGCAGAACAACCTCGAACGGCTCGGCGCCGGCGCAACGATGGTGGCCGGCGACGCACTCGACGGCCACGCGCCTCGGGCGCCGTACGACCGGATCCACTCCGGGATCGGCGTACCGTGCCTGCCGTCGGCGTGGATGGACCAACTCGCGCCCGGCGGGCGGCTGCTGACCACGTTGACGACGCGGACGCCGAGCTGGCCCGGACGCTGTCTGGTGACGCGTACGGCGACAGGTCGCATCGAGGCCGTCCTGGAAGGCGGACCCCGCGGCCACCGGCCCCTGTACGGATACACCTGGCTCACCGCCCAGCACCACCTTCACCGGATCGCGGACCGCCCCGGCCGCCCCCGCACCACCACCTTCACCCCGCCTGCGGACGAGGCATACGGGTTCTGGCTGTCGGCCGCATACCTCGTGCCAGGGGTGTTCCGGCACTTCCAGGCCGACACGCTCGCCGTCGTCGCACCCGAGGACGACTCCTGGGCCGTGGCCGGTCCCGGCGACGGCACCGTCCACGTCCACGGGCCGCGCGATGTGTGGGCCGAACTCGAGAACATCCACAACCTCTGGACACGTGCTGGTTCCCCCGACCGGTTCTACGTCGACATCCCGGCCGATGGCGGGCAGCAGCACGTCACCTCCGGCACGGGCCCCGACGCCCTGCAATGGGTACTGCCGCCGCTCGCGGCGATGCCCGGGCAACCCGCCTGACACCCGCTTCCCACACCGAAGAAGGAGAGTCGTGAACCGGTTCGACCCGGCGGCGTCCGACTACACCCGCTGCCGCCCCGGAATCCCCGGCGAGGCCGTTCAGCTCCTCGCCGGAACCCTGGGGGGCATCGACCAGCCGGCGCTGCTCGATCTGGGCTCGGGCACCGGTCGGGTACCGGCCGCCCTGCTGCCCGCCGTTCCCCGGATCGCCGTCGTGGACCCCGTCGACCGGGACAACGACATGCTCCGCACAGCCTCCGGGTTGCTCCGGCCACTGCTCGGGCAGTCGACGGCGGCCTTGCACTCCGTCGCCGCCGAGGAGTTCAGCGCGCCGTTCGACGGCTGCAAAGCCGATCTGGTCACCTGCGCGCGGGCCTTTCACCGAATGGACCGTCCGGCTGCGCCGGCGATGGCCGACCGCGTCACCACACCCGAGGCGACAGTGGCGGTCATGGGCGACGGCAGCCTCTGGACACACGAGGTGGAGTGGACGTCGGCCCTGAAGGAACTGATCCAGTCCTGCCTCGGCGCCGAGCGGCGGGCCGACGCGAGCGGCGTTTACACCGAGCCGCGAATCCGCTACGAGGACGACCTGGCCGAATCCGCGTTCAGCGACGCCACCAAGCACCGCTTCCCCATCCGCCACACATGGGCATCGAACCAGGTCGTCGGCTGCCTGCGCGGCACGAGCTTCGCCTGCCCCGAGCTCTTCGGGCACCGCCACGGCGCCTTCGAGGCCGATGCCCTCCGGCTCCTGGACGGCTACGCCTGTCAGGGCGGGCTCGTCAAGGCGGCCGTGTTCACCGTGCTGCTCGCCCGCCGCGGCGGTGGCGCGTGAACGACGGCGGGCGACACACCGAGCCACTGGACGTCCACCTGATCTTGCGCCGTGACGGTGAGACGGAGCCGGAGGTGCTGCTCTCGCGCCGGGCCGGCTCGGTCTACGCGGCGGGACTCTGGCACCTTCCGTCCGGTCACCTCGACGGACCTCACGAGGACGTCGTCACCGCCCTCGTACGGGAGACCCGGGAGGAGACGGACATCGTTGTGGACCCGGCCGATGTCCACGCGGCCGTCACCGTGCACCACCGCAGCCCCGGCGGGGGCGCGCGCGTGGGGTTCTTCTGCGAGGTCAGGCGCTGGCAGGGCACCCCGCGGATCATGGAGCCGAACGTGTGTGACGGCATGGACTGGTTCCCGCTCGACGACCTGCCCATCCCGATGGTCGCTTACTGCCGGGCGGGGCTGGACTCCTACAGGGCCGGTGCCCGGCTCGCGGTGCATTTCCAGGAGCCCGGCGACCCAATCGCCGACGACCGAACGGCGGACCGGTTGCGCCTCGTCCCCGACCGCGGGGCGGGAGGAGGGATGCCGGACCCTGCGGTGCGGGACTTCGCCGAGCGGGCAGTCGGCCGGATCACCGACTGGGCGGACGTCTCTTGGGCCAGGGAGAGCAGCCGGATCTGGCGAGCGCGGGGCGCCGGCGGTGGCGTGTGGTTCGTGAAGATTCACCAGAACGACCGCTTCCATGACCGTGAAGTCACCGCTTACAGGAACTGGGTTCCTGGGCTGGGCGCGGCTGCGCCCCGGCTCGTGGCCGCCGACCACGAGCTGCGGGCCGTTGTTGTGACCGCGGTCCCGGGCCGCCCCCTGCACGGCGCGGTCCACACTCCCGTCGAGCAGCAGAGCATCTTCCGGTCGATCGGGCAGCTCGCCGCCGCGATCCACCGCAGCACCCGGCGCAGGCCGTACGGGCCCGGAGACGACGCGCCACTGGAAAAGCTGGAGCGCCACCTCGACGCCGCCCGTCCGCACCTGGGCCCGGGCGACGAGGAGTTCATCCGCACGGTGGCCAAGCGGGCCGAAGCGCTGCCGGTGCTCGACGCGGTGGTAACACACGGCGACTTCCAGCTGCGCAACCTTCTCCTCGCCGACGACGGCAGCCTGCACCTTGTCGACTTCGAGCGCAGCGAAGAGGGCCCCGCCGTACGGGACTTCGCGCGATTGTCGGACGCCTGGGCCAACCGCCCCGATCCGTACGAGTCGCTGATGGTCGGGTACGGAAGGCCGCTGACCCAGATCGAGGAGGAGCGCCTGGCCGTTGAGTCGGCGCTCGATTCCCTCTCCGGGATCCAGTACGGCAGGCGCATGGGAGATCCCGAACTGGTGGAACGCGGCCGCCGTACCCTCGCCCGGCTCCGCGCCGCCCACCGCTGCACAAGCACCTCGCCGTTCCTGGGCTCTTCGGAAAGGTTGACACCGTGACCACACCCCGCCCGGCCACCCGCGCCGCGCCCGCGCAGCTGCGGGCAGCGGCCAGCCGGTGTGTATCGCCTCCGGAGATCGCCCCGCACAGCGCCGGGGCCGCGGTCGATCCCACTCTCGTGGACGCCTACGGGGTGGAGCCGGATATGGGCACGGCCGTGAGCGCGAACGCCGGAGGAGAGCGCCGGCGCCTGCTACACGCAGGCGGACACCATCAGTCCGCGCGCCCGCTCGAATCGCCACATTCTCCTTGCGGCACTGTCCTCAGCCGGCCTTGTGAACCATGGCACGGGATGGTGGCACTTCAGCTACGGAGATGGGCACTGGACGCTGATATGAGAGGGCGAAGGCTGCCCTGTACGGGCCGGTGGAACACCCATGCACGCCGACAGACCCGGGCCATGACCGTCTGCCCACGATGCCCGGACGGACGGGCTTTACCGAAGAGGGCCCGCGGAGCTCGAAACCCGTCTGACACTGCGCGCCGGCAAGCCCTGCGGCGCACTCCAGCAAACATCGACCGCACCGGATGAGGAGCACCGTGGGATACGTCTTGCCGCAGGAATGGGACACGCACTACAAGGACGGCAAGGGGTTCAGGTGGCTCGGGGATGCCGAGCGGGCCGTGCTCAGCGAGCACGTTCCCGCCCCGGACGGCGGCCGCGCCCTGGATGTGGGGTGCGGGACCGGCGGCCTCGTTGCATTCCTGGCCGGGATCGGCTACCAGGTGGACGGGATCGACTACGCCGACAACGCCCTCATCCGCGCCCGGGCAGAGCACGCCGGCGCCGAGCAGGTGCGCTGGCTGCGCCTGGACATCGAGCAGGACGACCTCGACGCGTTGAACAAGGGCTATGACCTGATCACGTTGCGGCTCGCGTACGCGTTCCTGCGCGACCGGACCCGCGTTCTACATATGCTCGGCGAGCGTCTGCGGGCCGGCGGCACGCTCGTGATCATCACGCCCACGACCGCGCACACGCCGCCCGAGCGGCGCGACGTCGCCCTCGACGAGCACGAGATCAGCCTGCTCACCGCGGGCTGGAAAGAAGCGGAGAGACTGGAGGCGGACGAGCTCGCTGTCCTGATCCTGCGCGGCCCGTGCCACACCGACACCAGGGCCGTGGAGAAACGAGCGGGCAAAGGTCACGCATACACGGCAGCGCTCACGGTGGTCACCGACGCTGCGGGCCGGGTTCTCCTCGGCCGCTCCACCAGGCGGATGTGGGAGCTCCCGGGAGGAAAGACGAGCGGCTCGGAGAACTTCGCGGCAGCAGCCGTGCGCGAGCTGGCCGAGGAAACCGGCCTGATCGCAGCCGAGGTCGACGCACACGTGCTGACGATGCTCGTCGACGACAGCCACGGCGTGCCGCGCCTCACCGCGGTCGTCCGCGTCACCGCCTGGTCCGGGACACTGACCAACCGGGAGGAAGCGCTGTTCGCCCGGTGGGAGTGGCTGGACCTGCATGCACTCGCCCATATCGGCGATGTCTTCGCTCCGGCAGCGCAGGCGCTGGACGCGGTATGGCCCGGAGTCATCCCCGGCCTGCCATCGATTCACGCCTACCCGCACGCCGTTGACCACCCCGCGGCAGCCGGGGAACCGGCCGAGGCTGTTCGGCTTCGCCACCAAATGGCCGACGCCGTCATCGCGGGCGGCTGGGCTCCCTCCGCTCCCGTCCAGGAAGCACTCCGCACGGTGCCCCGGCACCGGTTCACGCCGGAGACGGACCTCACGACCGCCTACGCCGACAACTTGGCCGTAGTCACCCGCCGTGACGACACCGGGCAGGCCATCAGCTCGGTGTCCGCGGCCTGGCTCCAGGCCGACATGGTCGAAGGCCTCCGCCTCCGGCCGGGCGCGAGTGTGTACGAGGCGGGATCCGGCGGCTACAACGCCGAGTTGATCGCCCATGTCGTTGGCCCGGGCGGGCGAGTCGTCACTGTCGACATCGACCCGTATGTCGTGCACCGCACCCGCCGGTTCACCGCGGAAGCCGGCAGTGGGCGCGTTACCGCCCTCCACGGCGACGGCAGCCTCGGCGCACCACTCCGGCATGTCCCCCGGGGCGGGTTCGACGCGAGCGTGATCACCCACAACGTCTGGGACATCGCCCATGCCTGGCGTGAGCAGCTCACCGAGGGCGGGCACCTGGTGGTGCCGCTGGACATCCACGGCTACACCCGCTCGATCACCTTCCAGCGGCAGGGAGATGTACTGCGAGCACGGGGCTTCACGCACTGCGGGTTCGTCCGTGACCAGGGCAAGCATGCCCGGAACACCCCGATTGTCGACCTGTTGGACGGCCAGCTGCAGATCCGCTTCGAAGACGGCCGGCCCGTGGCGACCGAGGGGCTGGAGGAGGCGCTGTGCGGTCCGCGTCACGAGGTGGCCACGGGCGTGACCGTGGGCAGCGGCGTGTACTTCGGCTCGCTGCAGCTGTTCGCAGCCACGACACTTCCTTCCTTCTGCCGCCTGGCCGTCGACCGCGGCAAGGACACCGGCATCACCCAGATCGCGAAGGGCGCGGACGCACCGGCGATCCTCGGCGAAGCCTCGCTGGCGTACCTCACCCACGTCCAGACCCGGCACGGCGACAACCCGGCCGATCGGCTGTGGGAGTTCACCGTCCACGCGTTCGGCGACCAGGGGCCGGTGCTTGCCTCGCAGGTGGCGGCCACGGTCCGGGCCTGGGACCGCGATGTGCGAAACGGTGACGGTCCGGCCCTGACCGTCCACCCAGCCGGCACCCCCGATCACCGGCTGCCCGCCGGGGACGTCGTGGACAAGAGGCACGCCCGCCTGGTGTTCCAGTGGCCGGGCCGTGACGCCGTCCTCCCGGCCCCCGTTGAGCGGATGGGAGCTGTCCCTCCCGGCCTGGAGGGCACGTGATCGTCTGGATCAACGGCCCCTTCGGCGGCGGGAAGTCCGCTCTGTCCGCCGAGTTGCTCCGTGCTCTGCCCGGCGCCGTGGTCCCCCAGAAGGAAAAGACGTGCCGCACCCCCGCGTCCACGTCGTGCTGCTGACCGTGAACAACCGCCCCAGGAAGGAGAGGGCCACGCAGGCCGCGCTCCTCGCCAAGCATGACGTCGATCTGCGGATCTGCGTCGTCGGCAACGACTGCACCCCGGGCATCGTCCCGGCCTGTGCCCGAACGGTCGTCCTGATGGAGAACCTCGGCATCCCCGGCGGCCGCAACGCCGGGTCCCGCGCCCTCGCGGAGACCGATCTCCCGGGCGACTACCTGTTCTTCCTGGACAGCAACGCCATTCCCCCGTGAAGACGTACTCGCCTGGTCGCCGAGGCCGAGCAGAACCCCGGCGCCGCCTACGTCCAGCCGCGCCTGACGGCCCGGACGGCACCACCACCCCGAAACGCTGGATTCCGCGCCTGCGCACCAACGATCCGCGGCACCTCGGCACCACGGCCGAGGGCCTCGCCCTCGTCTGCCGGTGCGCCTTCGACGCGGTCGGCGGCCGGGCGGACGAGTTCTTCCTCCACCGCGAGCCAACCGGCCTACGGGACCGGTGTGTTCCATGCTGTGCGGGCGGCCAGGCAGACCGTACGGCGGTGCCCACGCCGGTGCGGGGCACAGCCGCCCTGCCGTCGGGCCGTTCCGGGACCGGCACGGGCCACGGACCCTCGGCACCCAGTTCCGGTGCCACTGCCTGGCACAACACACCGCCGAACAGTACCCGGCATCGGGCCGCGCTCCCGGCCTCACCCGTTCACCGCAGCCCCCGCACAGCCGCCCTCCGGCTTGCCCGGCACCCTCGAACACCCAGCCAGCCCAGGTCCCGAAGCTCATCCGCCTCACAGTGCCGTCCTCGATCACGGAGCTCCCGACTGAGGAAATCCCGTAGTGATCTGCATCCGGTTCGTCGGAAAGCCGGCATCGTGGACCTCCACATCGTCGATGCCTTCGGCGACGGTCCAGCCCCGGAGTCCGGGCCGGTGATCGTGGGGCGGAGCTGGCCCGAGCCGGCCTTCCGGTGGCCTGGGTCCGCGGGTCCGAGAGATGACTGCTTTGGCGGACCCGCCCTACCCCGGGAACACTCGCTCGGGCCTGTCGCAGGCGCCGCGCGAACGTCTTCGGCGCGGGACACCCGGACGGCCCGGACCACTGGGCGCCGCCCACTCATGAAGCGGCCGCACTTCGGCTGCTCGTCAAGGCTGCGAACGACCACCGGGGGATTTGCCGGACAGGATCACCCTGTGTGGCTCCCCGGTCGTGTTCATGCTGAACTCCTCCATCAGTGATTGCGCCGCCCGTTCCGCCGTCTCACCCGGCAGCCGCCCGTACTCGTATACCCGCGACACCAAAAGCCCGGCGGTAAGTACGTCATCAAGGACGCCACGGCGCCACAGGTCGGCCGCCTCGGCGTACACAGCAGCGGTCGGCACCGGCAGCTGTGCCATGGCCAGCAGGAAGCCATACACCTCGTCGCGCGCCTCGTCGTACGTCAACCCGCCGTTCCCGACCGCCGCTTCGCCGTATCCGGCCTTGCCGGGCTTCGGTGGGTGAAGCTTGATCTGCATCCAATTCCAGGGCATGCCCGAAGCCTAGAAGCAACCCGCGTGGCGCACGAGCCGATCACTCGAGTGAGTGACAGCCCCATCCACCTGCCTCAGGCGGCGCGGCCGGCCCCGGCTGTCCGCCGATGGGACGGAAGGTGGCGCTTCGTCGGCGCCCGCCCGGCGCGGCCGAGCCCCTCTCAGCCGCTGTCGCGGCGCTGGCCGTAATCGTCCTGACTGTTCGACGGGTAGTTGGGCGGACCTCCGCGACCATACGCACCGCAGGCCGGCGAAGCTCGGCGGGGTGGGGCGATCGACGGACCATGGGTCGGTCCTCTCAGGGCGTCGATCCTCCAACAGACCCGGAGCGCTTCATTGGGTTCATGACTGTCGGATTGTGGAGATTGTCTCCTCGTCCGGTTGTCGTTCCCAGCGCCTAGGGTGCTCGCATGACCAACTGGATACAGGGAACCTTCCCCGGCCACGAGGTGAATGTCGTGTTCGCCCGGGGCATGCCACTCGACGCTTTCGTCCGATGCCTTGGCGACCGGCTGCGAGAACCCCTCGCATACGGCGAGGCGAACGGGTGGGCGTGGGCGGTGCACGACATGCACAACTGGGACGCAGAGGACTACGACGATGTCGACTACAGCGGCATGTGCCAAGACGGCGCGGAGATCGTCGTGTTCGTGACCGAGCCCTGCAGTGCCAAGGCATTCCCGCCCGCATTCGGGTATCACCGGGACGGCCGCACGATCCTCTGGTTCAGCTTCGAGGACCTTCAGCAGCGGGTGAGCGAGAACCCGGACTACCTCTCTCCCGAACTCCTGGCCGCGAACCTCATTGGCCCCACCGCGGAATGCGCACAACAAGACGACGACAGTCACGACTGTTTCGACCACCACTACGACGAACACGAGCGTCTCGTGACAGTGATCGCCGACTACTTCGCACTGCCGTCACCGCCTCTGTCTCCAGGGGTGACCGCGAAGTGATCCGGCTTGCCCCGAACACCTTCGTCACTTTCTGCAAGGGCATGACCCTGCCGACCGTCTCGCATTGAAACCGTGTTCCTGGCATCCACGCCCGCATGCGCGTGCCCGCACGGGCAGAACTACATGGTTCCTCACTGCGCCGAGCACCCGTTCCAGTTCACCTACAACCGAGGCGGGTTCGAGCAGACGTACTTCAACCTTGGCCGACGCCGCGAATCACGGCGTGCCGGAGGCATGGCCGACCTGCTCGTACGCGAGCTGCTGGAAGCCGGGATCGTCGGCCGGGACACTCCGGGGTACGACACGGATCCCGGCTTCAACGCGGATGGCGCCCGGACGGTGCGGATCATCGCCGATCACTTCGGGCTTCCCTCACCACCGCTCGATCTCAAACCCGCGGACTCACCGGCGTGATGCGACGACCAGAAGCCCGCCGGACGAACCGTCAGGTCATGACCGGCGGGAACCTCACCGCGTTCGGCAAGGACGCATCCGCCACCGCCGCTTGGAATTCGCCGAGTTCGCTCGCGGATGACGTATCGGACGACGGTAGGCTCAGCGGCGCGCAGGACGCCGCGCGCCCTACTGACCACACGACCGTCGACGGCGCACTCGCTGTCCCGGTCACTCTGAAACCGGGCGAGAAGAGGACCGTCCCCGTCACCCTCAGCCGGCACTTCCCCGGCGCGAAGAACTACAACGGCGGGGCGGCCGTCAGTACAAGAACTGGTGGAGCTCCGCCGACGACGTAGCGGCATACGTGACGGAGAACTACGACCGGCTGCTCGGCGACACCACCGCCTACCACGACGCCCTCTATGACTCGAACCTGCCGCGCTACCTCATCGATCGCGTCTCGGCAGCCACCGCCGTCCTTCACTCGCGGTCCGTGTGGTGGGTGAAGAACGGCTTCTTCGGAGGCCGCGAGGGCTGGGGCTGCTGCCCCAGCATGCCCAGTTGGAACTGGTGGCCGCCGCCGCTGGACCGGCCGCCGACATCTTCGGGACAACCCGCGCGGGAACCTCCGCTACAGGGCTGCTGCGGCGCAGCAACTTCGGTGTGACCGCGCACGAGGTATTCGTTTCCGACGGTGTCGACCTTGCACTGTCGAAGTGCAAGCAGTTCCCGTCGACGTGCCCGACGACCAGCTCCCGCCCTCCCGAGCGCAAGGTGCCGGGCGCGTGTGCCGCAGGAGGCGTACATCGCGGGCCGTCGTCAGAGAAGGGTGCGGCCGGGCCCGCTGTTCATGGGGCAGGTCCGAGGGCCGCGGAGACAAGTCCGTGACTACCGCGAGCCGCCTGAGGGGTGCCTTCCGTCATCGACCTTCACTGGGGTGGACCAGTCGTAGGAGCCGTCGAGCCTGTCGTAGAGCCTCCTGCTTCACCACACGCCCTCGCCCGGCGCTGTGCGCCGTCGGTCGTCTCAGGAGACTATGGAAGCACCGGAAAGGCACGGGAAACATCCCAGCGCTGCAGCTCCAGGGCCTGCGCTGGGCGCGCGTCGTCCTGGCAGGTGGAAGGAGCGCCCGGGATGAGTGAAGCGGGATCCTTCGGTGCCGACAGCGACTCGTCCGGCCTTCGGCTGGAACGGCCGAGCGGGGTGCTGGAGGCGCTCGGCGTGGCGGTGGTGGCGCTGGATACGACCGGGCGGTTCGTGTTGTGGGGCCCACAGGCCGAGGAGCTGTTCGGCTACTCCGCGCAGGAGACGCTGGGCCAGCAGGCGGCTCAGCTGCTGGTCCATGCTCCCTACAGGGACCTGGTGGCCGACAAGTGCGAGCAGATGATGGAGACCGGTCGGAGCTGGGCCGGGATCTTTCCCGTCCGGAACAAGGACGGCAGTACGCGGCTGGTGGAATTCCGCAACAGCCGTCTACCAGACAGGCAGGGCGACTTCTACGCCCTGGGTGTCGCCACCGATGCGTCGACGCTGCGCAAGGTGGAGCGTGACGTGGCATTGTCCACGCAGCTGATCGCCCAGTCGCCGATCGGGGTGGAGGTTCTGGACACCGATCTGCGTTACGTGGCCGTCAATCCGGCGATGGAACGGATGCACGGCCTGTCTGCCGAGGAGCACCTCGGCCGGGGCTTCCGTGAGGTCCTGCCCTCCGTCAGTGTCGACGCGTCCGAGGCAGCGGTCAGGGAAGTGCTCGAGACCGGACGCCCTCAGGTTGACAAGTACACCATTGGCCGCACCCCGGCCGACCCTGACAACGATCACGCCTGGTCTGTCTCCGCCTACCGGCTGGACGATCTCAACGGTCAGGCTCTTGGTGTCGCCCTGTCGGTGGTGGATGTCACCGATCGGTACGGTGCGATCACAGCGGCGGCCCAGGCCCGCCGGCGCCTGGCCCAGATCGCCGAAGGGTCCGCCCGTATCGGTACCACCTTGGACATGAAACAGACGGCCCGTGAGCTGGCTGACGTCGCAGTGCCCGAGCTCGCCGACGTGGCGGTCGTAGACGTACTCGACTCCGCCCTGGACGATCGCCGGCCCCCGACGCTTGACAGCGGCCCAGCGCGCTTTCACACCCTCGCTGTGAAGGCCGCCTACCTCACCGAGGCGGCCGACGCCGTCGGCACGGCCGACCAACCGGTCAGCTATGACGCCGACCGACTGCCCACCCAATGCGTACGAACCGGTCAGCCGATCATAGTGACCCGCGTGGAGGAGTGGGATCTGGCGCGCATCGCCCGTGACGCCGGAGCCGCCGCCGTCCTGGCCAGTGTCGGCATCCACTCGTATCTCGCGATACCGCTGACCGCCCAGGGCGGGGCGCTCGGTGTCCTGGGCCTGATGCGCGGCCGCAATCAACTGCCCTTCAGCGCGGACGACGTCACCCTGGCCGGTGAGCTGGCCGGCCGAACTGCGGTGTCCCTCGACAACGCACGCCTGTACCAAGGCGTGCGCAACACCGCGGTGATGCTCCAGCGCAGCCTGCTGCCCACACCGACGCCACCCGAAAGTCTGGAGGTCGCCACCCGCTACCAACCCGCCGGAACCTCTGCCGAGGTCGGTGGCGACTGGTTCGACGTCATCCCTCTCACGGAGGGCAAGACCGCACTCGTGGTGGGCGACGTGATGGGCAGCGGCATCGATGCGGCCGCCACGATGGGCCGCCTGCGTACCGCCACCGCGACCCTGGCTGACCTCGGCCTCCCGCCCTCCCAGGTGCTGCAACACCTCGACAAGATCACCGCCGGTATCGATCCTTACATCGCCACCTGCATCTACGCCGAATACGACCCGCACAGCGACTCGTGCTGCATCGCTGCGGCCGGACACCTGCCCCCGGCACTGACACCTGCGGGCGGGACCCCCGAACTGCTCGACCTCCCATCTGGTGCACCCCTCGGGGTCGGCGGCGTCCCCTTCGAAACGACCACCGTGCCCTTGCGCCCCGGCGATCAACTGGTCCTCTACACCGACGGCTTGGTCGAAACACGTCGCGACGCCATCGATGACCGCCTCGACCTGCTCCTCCGCGTACTCGACGGCCACGGCCGTTCCCTGGAAGAAACCTGCGACCGGCTCCTGGAAACACTGCGTGATCCGGACGACCACGACGATGTGTCCGTACTCATCGCCCGACCCAGATCGCGGCCCTGACCCACTGCGGGCGCAGGCCGGCAGGGGACCGCTCTTGGTCTGCTCCGGCGCCCAATTGACGGCGTGTACCGAACCGTTGCTCGGGTATCGGCACTGTCGCCTCCCAGTTCCACCTCCTTGCCCTCCCTCGTTGTTCCGCCGGTCCACCACCCCTGCCCCCTGCCGTATCTCAATCCGCCGTAGAACCGCGAGAAGAACACACGGCCGGCGCGGCCACGGTCTCAGGGATGATGGCCGTGTGCCGTATTGGCCGCGCAGGACTGCAGGACTGCAGGACTGCAGGAAGAGCCTTCCCCCTGCGTGGTACGTCGCGCCACCCACGGGCAGGCGGATACAGCGCGGTGTCAAGCGAACCCCTCTCACTGACGCCCCGGGCGAGGGACGACTGCAAGAGAGGCGCAGCGGCAAAGCCGTCGTCATGTCGTCACAGCCGCAGCAGCCTGCCGCCGCCGACCTTCCCGACCAGCTTCCGGCCCACGTCAATGCCGGCACAACAGGAACCGAAGGACCTCCGCTGGGCTCAGACCCCAGTGGAACCCTGGAGACCAGAGCATGCCCAGGCACTCACCGTGTCCTGGGAGTAACCGAGGCCCGCCAGCCGAAGCATGCGTGTGGTTGAAATATTCCGTCGCAATGACTTTCCCGGCCATGGTCCTCCTCACAGCGACATTAGTTTTCCGTTCAACCATTTCGCAGTAATGTCGCAAGTGCCTGACCCAAGGCAGCCCGTGGCCCTGTTCATGCAGGTCACGGGGCGATCAAGGAGGAAAGATCATGGCATACACGTTTGCGCGTCAGGCCGCCGTCGCGGTGGCCTCTGTGGCAGTCGCAGCGGCCGGGCTCCTCGCCACTGGCGGTTCCGCCTCGGCGGCGACCCCCACGACCGGCGACCGGCCCGCCGTCGCTTCTCACTCCGCACGGCCCGCTGACGCCCACCACGAGGTCCGGCCCACTCGCTGGGACGAGCGCTGGGGCAACCACGACCACAGTGATCATGGTCACCGGGTCCACCACCACGATGGACAGCGCTCCTGGGGCCGGGATCACGATGGCCGCGGCCACTACCGGGTGAGCGACGACGACGCTCGTCGCCAGTGGGTCCTCGACCAGGTCTACTGGCTCCGCGACCACGACGCACGTCGCTAGCGGGCCGGGAACACAAAGGCCGTTCATGCCCCTGGGACGCAGCCGTCGACTTTCACGGAACACCACAGGCGGCTGCTTCGACCACGGCGACGTATCGCAACGACGACGGCCACTCCCAACACGGTGAGTGGCAACCGATGGGCACTGGCACCGGACTCCGGCCAACAGAGTTCTTGACGCCCGTGGCGGACGCGTGATCCGCATGAGCTGCTGTGGAAAGGCCAGGCCCGTCCACAGGAGAGAGTCACCTCGAGAATGCGCCTTCAGCAGGTACAGGTCATCTACCGAAGGCGCCGCAAGGGTTCCGGGCCGGCCCTGCACCAATCCCCACTTGGGGGCATTGTCCCCTGCATCGGACCAGCAAATCCGGTGCAGGATCCACCGGTCCTGGATGGCCACCGGTGGATGATCAGAGTGCGGCCGAGGAAACCGCACTCAGCCGCGGGACGGAATTCGCAGTCGCTTCAAGGGACAGCAGCGACCGGTACACCGAATCCCGTCCTGCGGCACTGAGCGTGAGGCCGAGCGAGCGAGCCAGGCGCACCTTCAACCCTGATGACTGGTCACCCGACCTATTCATCGGCGGATTCCTGCACTCCGGGCAACAGTTGGAATCGGCGGTCACCATCCTCATGCACTGGATCTGATGTTCCGTCAACCTCTGCGCATGAGCGCGGGCACGTTCCGCGGCACCGAGGTGCTGGCCAGGCGCCCTGCCCCTCGAGTCTGCGCGGCGAGCAGATGGTCGCTCGGCTGCGAGCCGCTCCCCACCCCGGTGCCCGCTGTCAATGTTGCGGACCCGCGATGACACCGTGGCGCCATGTCCTCGCGGCCCTGAACAATTCTGAGACCCCGAACCGGGCAGAAGGTCCTGGCACGCGTTGTGTCCGAACTCGCCCTGCCCCATGGTGACAAGAGCGGTGACCTGCCGACCTCCAGGGACGTCATCCACACCACGATGCAAGCATTCGCCGTCCTTCTGGACAGCGACACCGGCGCATCGGCGCTGTGCGCGAATGGAATCGACGGCCCTGACGCCGGGCGCGGGTCAGGACCGTCACACGCATCCGGCCTGGAGCACCGGAGAACTCGGCATGCAACTCTGTTGACACCACGGCCACGCCACGGTGGCGCCACTTCCCACGGACGGAGCGCCCGCTCATCTCCGTGGAGATTGTGCTGTGCAACCGGTTCCGATCCGCCCGTCATCCCTATCCGAGAATCGCCATGCGCCGATGTGGCCGAGCCGACCGGCGACACCGATGCCGGCCGGTCGAGTGCGCCTCATCACAGAGCTCCTCCGCCGGTTGGGTTCCTCATGCGCGTAGCTCATGGCCGGGCGACCTCCACCCACTGCACGAAACGGCCCTCACCACGCTCCGACGCAGGGCGCTCGGGGAAGACCGCCGCCGGCCGGGTCCGTAGTCCACGGATGCCTTGTACAGCTCCTGCCGGGTGTTCTTCGCGAAGGGGCCGTAGACGGCGACCGGCTCCCGGGGCGACTCACCGCCGAGCACCAGCATCTCCAATTGGGGGCTGCAGCTGTCCTGTCCGGCGTCAGTCGCGCCCGTGACCATGTCGCAGCCCCCCGTATACGGCGAGCTGTCCCATGCGCGCGGGACGTTGTTCCTCCCTCCCACCGACCCCAGGCCGGTCAGCGCGCACGCCAGCGCATTGAAGTCCGGCCGCAACCGGGCACACATGCGCACGCGAGATCGACGTGTGGGTGGTGCCCGGGTCCGCGCGCCCGCCCATTTCGCCGACGATCACCCGCGGCAGCGCGCCGCCATCCGCGAAGCTGAGCGGTGCTGCCTCACCTCGGCGGACGTCCTGACAGCGCGGCGGGGCCGTCTTCAGCCGGGACGGCAGGTTCACGCCCCGCCGGAGACCGTGGAACAGATCCTGCTTGGCCACGGCCTCTTCCGGCGACGCCCCGTGCTCCCTGCGCTTCTCCCGTACTCATCCGGGTGTGGCCGCCCAAAGCCGGCCCATTCCGAACTACTCACGGAACTGCAGCAACTGCCTCGACTGGTGTGGTCCACAGGACAAGCGCGTCGACACCTTCCGGCGGCCTGTCTTGACCACCGCTCGGGCCCCCGAGCCGCCCTGCCAGCCGGATGGGACGCCAGCATGCCACCGGGGGCGTGGTGGATGCGGGTGCACACCGGCAGGTCGAAGTTGCAGCGCAGCGCCGCCGCCCGGGAACAGCGAGGCCGGGCACCCGAATCCGGCTGGAGCACCGCCGCTGCTTCCACACGCCGCCTGACACCGTGCCGCGCAGGACACGTCCTCGGACTGCGCCCGGAGGTCAGACCCTCCCGGCGTGGTCCAGGTCGACCAGGAGGCGCTCCACGTCGGTCATAAGAGATCCGTAGACATGCCAGGCGCCCGGCTTGACCAATGCGCCCCGGCCGATGAGGTCGGTCATGGTGTCGTGCCATGCCTGGGCACGGTCGATCGCTGCACGCAGTCCCTCACGGGCTTCCGCCGGACGGGCTGCGCTGTCGACCTCGACGAACGCCTCGACGGCCTGCCCTGCCAACTTGAGCATCTCGGCGTACCGATCGAGGAACTGCTGTCCCAGGTGGTGGTCGGTGTGGGTGTCGTCCACGTTGTCGGCCAGCGTTCGAGCAATGCCGCGCACCTGGAGCGATACGCCATGCAGTGTGCTGAGCATGTCACCGTAGGTCACCGGCCGGTGCTGTGGATGCACCGCCCAGCAGGTGTTCCAGCGCAGACTCTCCTGTCCCTGCTGCACGCGCTCGCGCGCGTCCGCGACCCGCCGCCCCAGCCCCCTCCCGTCCTCCACCCAGCCGTGCGTGCGGGCGACATGCTGCCGCTCCCGCAGTCCGTGGCCCATGTCGCGCAGCAATGCCCCCATGACGCGGGCGAGGTCCCGAACCGCGCCATCGGATTCGTCCAGATGTAGCGGCGGCAGGACCAGCGCGTTCACGGCAACACCCACCACCGCGCCGCTCAGCGCCGCGATCGCCGTCAGGACGACGTGCCCGACCGGAGCCGCGGCCGCCGCGGTGAGCGTGAGAACCGCCGTCGATGCGACCTGGAGCCGGTCGTCGGAATTTCGGCTTCCGGCCGCCACCAGGGCGATCCCCACAATGCCCGCGATACTCCCGGCGGTGGATCCCAGCAGCCACACGGTGCCGAGAGCCAACAGCACTCCCGCCGCCCGGGTGGCCATGCTCCGCGCAGCCTGCGTCACGGAGCGGTACACCGTCGCGGCATTGACCATGAGCAATGCGGTGGCCACAGCCACATACGGCCGCTCCCCCTGGATCCAGAGAGTGGCGAACTCCCAGGCGAGCAGCGCGGCGATCAGGTTCTTGGCGCCGTGCACCAGGGCATGCCATCCCCAATCGCGGCGGGTCGCTTCGACGAGTCGCGTCAGCGGCGGCCGCAGACCCGGTGATGATGGCGCCCGGCCTTGCCGCCGATCAATAGTTGAAAATTGCACAATTCACAGACTGGCACACTTTGCCCGACTTGACCGAGTGGCGTCCCCCACAGCGACTCGAGCCGGTCAACCAATCAAAAAGCCGACCATGACCCCTCCCTGAACCCGCTCACCCCTACCCGAGCAAGGGCCAACCGTCGGGCGAATCCCTGGGAGTTCCACTACAGGTCAGCGCGGAGCGGGCGGGGAACCGAGGTGAGCAGGTCCGAAGAGCCCCCGAGTGCCGGGCGGCGGGGGCTCGCGGCCCGCGCCGACAACGCCCCGTACGGAAGCTCCGCGTCGGAGAACGCACACTCAATGCCTGACCGCGACAACCCGCCGGGCATTCCTCCGTCGCCCCGGCAAGGTTGCGGTCCTCACGATGCGCACCCGGACGCCGATCCCACAAATCCAACCCGGTCGGCAACCGCACTCCGACCCCCCTGCCCCGCCGCCATACCGGCCGGCCGTGGGACACACACGGTGAACCTGACGGCACCAGCCCCGGCACACCACGTGTCCGTTCAGGCCCATACATGCCCGAGTCTGTTTACATCGCCGAACCGGGCGCGTAACCTAACCGCGAAACCACACAGTCGGGCATAGAACGGATTCAAAACAACATGTATGCACCGGAGCGGCAGCAGGTGATTCTCCGCCTCGCCCGCGAGAGCGGCCGGGTCGATGTGCTGTCCCTGGCCGAGGAGTTCCAGGTCACCGCCGAGACCGTGCGGCGTGATCTGAAGGCCCTCGACCGGGCAGGACTGCTTCGGCGCGTCCATGGCGGTGCGATCCCTGCCGGGCGGCTCGACTTCGAGCCCGAGCTCGCCGAGCGCGATGCCGTGGCCATCGATGAGAAGGAGCGCATCGCGGCAGCCGCGCTCGGCGAGCTCCCCACCGACGGCAGCGTGATCATCGACGCGGGCAGCACGGCCGCCCGGCTGGCTGCGGCCATCCCGCTCGACGCCCACCTCACTGTGGTCACCCATGCTCTGCCGGTCGCCGCCCGGCTCGCCGACCACCCCGGCATCGCGCTGCATCTCGTCGGCGGCCGGGTCCGACACCGTACCCGTGCCGCGGTCGATGCCTGGGCGTTGAACGCTTACAGCGAGATCAACGCCGACGTCGTCTTCCTCGCCACCAATGGCTACTCGCCGAAGGGCGGCCTGACCACGCCGGACCTGGCCGAGGCCGCCGTCAAGCGTGCAATGATCTCCGCCGCCCGGCGGGTCGTGCTCCTGGCCGACTCCACGAAGTTCGGCCAGGAACACTTCGCCCGCTTCGGCGACCTCGCACAGGTCGATCTGCTCATCACCGACACCGGACTCGGCTCCGACGACGCCCTTGCCATCGAGAGCCAGGGCACGGAAGTGGTACGCGCATGATCCTCACCGTCACCCCCAATCCGAGCCTGGACCGTACATACGAGCTGCCCGGGCTGACCCGCGGTACCGTGCTGCGGGCCACGGACGACCGGGTCGACCCCGGCGGCAAAGGCATCAACGTCTCGCGCGCGGTCGCGGCAGCCGGCCACCGTACGATCGCTGTCGCACCGCTCGGCGGGCCTGAGGGCTCACTTCTCGCCCGGCTGCTCGGCGAACAGGGCATCGAAGCGGCCGGGGTACCGATCGCCGCCAGCACCCGTATCAACGTCACGCTCGTCGAACCCGACGGAACGCTCACCAAGGTGAACGCGGTAGGCCCGGAGATCACCGTGGCCGAGGCGGAGGCCCTGCTGGATGCGGTACAGACCCACTCGTCCACCACGGACTGGATCGTCTGCTGCGGAAGTCTGCCTCGTGGGCTGCCCCCGCAGTGGTACGCCGAGCTGGTGGCCCGGAGCCACCACGCCGGGGCCCGGATCGCCCTCGACACCTCCGGCGCGGCGCTGACCGCAGCGCTGCGGGAACGCCCCGATGTGGTCAAGCCGAACGCGGAGGAGCTCGCCGAGGCCGTCGGTCGCCCGCTGGCCACGGTGGGCGACGCCGTGAAGGCGGCGGAGGAGCTGCGCGAACGCGGTGCCCGATCCGTTCTGGCCAGCCTCGGGGCCGACGGGCAACTGCTGGTCGACGGTGCGGGTACATACTTCGGCAGCGCCCGGGTGGGCGCGGTCCGCAGCAACGTCGGAGCGGGCGACGCCTCCCTGGCGGGCTTCCTCGTCGCGGGTGGAAATGGCCCGGCAGCGCTCGCCGCGGCGGTCGCCCACGGCGCGGCGGCCGTGCAGCTGCCAGGCAGCGTCATGCCGACCCCCGCGGAACTCGACCTGTCGGCGGTCACCACGACCACCGACATCCCCCTGGACCGACCCCTGACGGAGCCGACTTCATGACTGCCGTGCATCCGCGGCCCAGCCCGCATCGCCCCGAGTCCCCCCGAGCCGCCCACAGGACGGTCCACGAGCAAGGAGCCCCGCGATGAGTGAACTGATCACCGCGGAACTGGTCGATCTCGATCTGTCCGCCGAGACGAAGTACGACGCAGCCCGGTCACTGGCCGAGCGAATGGTCACCGGGGGCCGCGTCACCGACCTCGACGGCTTCCTCGCCGACGTGGCCGCCCGTGAGGCACAGATGCCGACCGGTCTGGACGGCGGCATCGGCATCCCGCACTGCCGCAGTGAGCACGTCACCGCCCCCACGCTCGCGTTCGGCCGCAGCGAGGGCGGCATCGACTTCGGTGCGGCGGACGGCCCCGCTGATCTGATCTTCCTGATAGCGGCGCCTGCCGGGGCCGACGACGATCACCTCACCATCCTTTCCGCCCTGGCACGACGGCTGATGGACCCGGACTTCACGGGCGCGCTGCGAGCGGAGCGCGACCCGGACGCCGCCGCGGCCCTGATCCGCGGCGAGGAGGCCGTTCCGGCCGGCCCGGCTCCGGACGCCTCGCCCGCGGACGGTGCAACAGCGGACGGCACTGCCTCGGACCGCGGTGCAACGGCCGACGAAAAACCCTTCCGGGTCGTCGCCGTCACGTCATGTCCGACCGGCATCGCACACACCTACATGGCCGCCGAGTCACTGGCAGCCGCGGCCCGCGCCGAGGGCGTGGTGCTCGACGTCGAAACGCAGGGCTCAGCCGGGTTCGAGAGACTCGACCCGGCGCTCATCGCCGCTGCCGACGCGGTCATCTGGGCCCATGACGTCGAGGTGCGCGAGAAGGCCCGGTTCGACGGTAAAGCCATCGTCGACACCGGGGTCAAGGCAGGGATCAACCGGCCTGCCGCGCTGATCGCCGAAGCCAGGCGGAAGGCGGAGCACGGCGAGACCAGCACTGTCGCGGGCGGCGTCGCTCAGCAGGACGGCGGAGCCGCGGCCGACGGCAACCATGCACACTTCGGGATCCGGTTGCGCACCTACCTGATGTCCGGCGTCAGTTACATGGTGCCGTTCGTCGCCGCAGGCGGCCTCCTCATCGCGCTGTCCTTCGCCATCGGCGGCTATGAGATCGCCAGTGCCAAGTCCGTCGCGGACCACTTCGTCTGGGGAGAGGCCGACAGCTGGGCCGCTCTGCTCAATCAGATCGGCACCGCCGCATTCGCCTTCCTTGTGCCGGTGCTGGCCGGATACATCGCGTACGGCATGGCGGACCGGCCCGCGCTCGTCCCCGGGTTCGTCGGCGGTGCCATCGCGCTCACCATCAACGCGGGCTTCCTCGGCGGCCTCGCGGCGGGTCTGCTTGCCGGTGGGGTGGTGATGGCGATCCAACGGGTGAAGGTCCATCCCACGCTGCGCGGCATCATGCCGGTGCTGGTGATTCCTCTCCTCGCCTCGGTGGTCGTCGGTTTCCTGATGTTCATCGTTGTCGGCAAGCCGATCGCCTCGCTCCAACGAGCCCTGACCGACGGCCTCAACGGGCTCTCCGGCTCGAACGCGATCATTCTCGGCATCGTCCTCGGCCTGATGATGTGCTTCGACATGGGTGGGCCGCTCAACAAGGTGGCGTACGCCTTCGCGGTCGGCGGCCTGGCCGACCCGACGCCCGGCAGCCTCAAGGTGATGGCCGCGGTGATGGCGGCCGGCATGGTGCCGCCGCTGGCCATGGCTCTCGCAACCACGGTACGCGGCACGCTGTTCAGCAAGACCGAGCGGGAGAACGGCAGGGCGGCCTGGGTGCTGGGCGCGTCCTTCATCAGCGAGGGGGCGATCCCGTTCGCGGCAGCCGACCCTCTCCGGGTGATCCCGTCGGTGATGGCCGGCGGCGCGGTCACCGGCGCGCTGTCGATGGCCTTCGGCTGCACACTGCGTGCCCCGCACGGTGGCATCTTCGTGGTGCCGCTCATAGGCGAGCCGTTCCTCTACCTCCTGGCCATCGCCGCCGGTACGGCGGTCGCGACCGCCCTGGTCGTCCTCCTCAAAGGGATGCGCAGAGCCGCTGAGGCGCCGGCCCCGGCAACCGAAGAGCCCGAGATCTCCGTCGCCGCCTGACGGACTGCCCCTTAACCCCGCTCCCCACCACCACACAGGAGAGTTCACCATGCATCAGCGCACTGTCGCCGTAGGTTCCCGCAGCGGTCTGCACGCCCGCCCGGCCTCCGTGTTCGTCCAGGCAGCTACCCGGCAGCCGGTCAAGGTGACCATAGGCCGGGACGGTCAGAGCGCCGTCGACGCCCGGAGTCTGCTCTCCGTGCTCGCCCTCGCGGTCCGGCACGGCGATTCAGTGGTACTGGCCGCGGAGGGCGACGGCGCGGAAGCCGCGGTCGAGGAACTGGCCGCGCTCCTCGCCCGCGACCTCGACGCAACGCCGTAACATCGGTGGAGCCGTGGTCCGACGGTCAGCCGGGTTCCATGCCCGGCTCGCCCACCATCTCGGCAGGTCGGAGCCTCGCGAGCGGGCGCTAAACCATCTGACCGGGCTGTTCGCGCCGCCCAAGGTCATCTCGTCGACCATCGGTCTGGGGACTTCCCTCGTCATGCTCCCCACTCCCATGTACGGATTGCGTCGCGCCTTCGCTTCTGATCCACTGCCAGGTATGTAATCGGAAGTAGAGGTTCCACGTTCGGTATCGGCTCCGGATGGAGGGAAACCCATGTCTGAGGGGAACCACGCCACGGTGGCGGTCACCGGGGTGACCGGGGCGCTGGGCAGCCGGATCGCCACTCGACTCGCCGACCACGGCATCCCCCAACTCCTCGTCGGACGCAGCCCCGACCGCATGCCCGAACTACCAGGCGCCCAGCGACGCGGTCCGGCCGCCTACGCCGACGCCTCGGACATGCGCAAGGCGCTCAAGGGCGCGTCGACCCTCATCCTGGTCTCCGGACATCGCACGGGACGCCGGCTGGAGGAACACGCCACCGCGGTCGAGGCCGCGATCGCGGTCGGCGTGGACCGGGTCCTGTACGTGTCGCTGGTCAGCGCGTCACCCACCGCCACCTACCTCAACGCCCGCGACCAGTGGCTGACCGAACAGTTCCTGGCAGGGGCCGGGATCCGCCACACGGTGCTCCGGTCGGGCTTCTACACGTCGACGCCGGCCGCCCTCGCCAACGAGGAATTCGTCGTGAGCGGCCCCGGGAGCACAGGCCGGGCCGCGTTCGTCACCCACGAGGACATCGCCGACGTGATCACCGCCGTCGCCCTCGACGAGGGTCCCCGCTCCGAGCACGACGGCGCGACCCTTGAGATCACCGGACCCGAGGCCCTGACCCTCGACGAAGCGGTCACGCGGATCGCCGCGGCCACCGGTCGGCCCTACCGCTACGAACCCGAAACCCTTGAGGAAGCCTTCGCGCGGCGATGGCGACTGGGCATGAGCGGGGAACAGATCGAGACCTGGATCTCGTGGTACCAGGCGATCGAGAGGGGCGAGGTTTCCATGGTCACCGACGTCGTCCCGCGGCTCACCGGCTCACCGGCAACCCCGATCTCAGACGCAGCCTGGTGGCCCTCGCCGAAGACGGCGCGTGGTACCCACTAAGACCGACCGGCAAATGGGGGGCGGCGTCGCGGGGCTGGGCACGCGCATCTGCCGCGTTGTCGTCAATCACCATGGCTCCTTCCCCAAGCTCTCGGCTGCGCTCGAGCAGGGGAGACCCCATCTGTCTCAATCCTCCGCCTTGCAGCTGCACGCACCCAGCCCCGCTCCTTCTCCCACCCCCCATGTGCCGGTCGGTCTGAGGACCCCTTCCCGGTCACACCCTCGGAAGCTTTTGCGCTGGGTGTCGGTGAGCGGCGGCAGATCGACTGAATACGACGCACCGCCGTCGCCTCGGGGACGCCGTGCTTGATCCGATGTCGCCGCAGGTAACGGCGGTTGCGGGGCGGGCAGGGAGCGCCAGGACGGTCCCCTGGGCGGTGAGCGGGGTACGCAGCTCGTGGGACACCTCGGGCCCTGTAGCAGCGTCAAGAGGTGCGGGAAGCGGACCGGGTGCCGGCACTGTGGGTGCGCGGCGACCATCACACCAGGTGCGGTGTTGAGCCGCCCGGACCGCCGCCGCCCACACCGCGGGCATCGTGCACCGGGGGTGCGCCCGAGCCAGGTACCCGGGGCCCGGCTCAGCCCACCTCAGGTCCGCCCTTCCCCCGGCCCATTCGCCTGGGACCTGTCCGCCTCACGCTCATCCGTCGCAGGCCCATCCGCTCGGGACGCCCCTGCCCGCAGCCCGTCCATCACGAGGTCCAGCAGTCGCGTCGCGCGCGGCTGCCAGTCGCTGTGCGGGTCGATCTGCCAGAGCCCGGCAATGGCGAGCACGAAGTCGTCGGGGGTCAGCCCGGGGCGGATGGTGCCGGCCTCCTCGTTCGCGTTCAGCAGGAGTGTGACCGCCTGGGTCACCGGGCCGTGACCCAGCTGGGCCAGGCTGCCGTACCTGCTTGTGGTCTTGCGCAGCGCGTCGGCCAGGCCGGCCTTGGCCATGGCGTACTGGGCCAGGCGGTTCATCCACTCCCTCAGGGCCTGGTCGGGCGCGCGGGTCTGGAGCAGCTGGGCGGCGGTGTCGGCGACCTGCTGCATCTCGTAGCGGTAGACCTCCAGAACGAGGGCCTCGCGGTTGGGAAAGTTGCGGTAGAACGTCCCTTGTCCGACGCCCGCCTTCTTCGCGATCGCGCTCAGCGGAGCATCCGCGGCCCGCGTCAGCTCGGCCAGCGCGACTTCCAGGATGCGCTCGCGATTCCGTTGCGCGTCCGGGCGCAGAGTCGCACTCTTCTCTTCCTGCACTCGTCCTCCTTCCGGAATCACAGCCATGTCCGGCCTTGCTAACCGGACAGCTGTCCGCTAGGTTCGATGACAACCGGACAGGTGTCCGCTTAGGGTCCACCATAGCGGTAGATCCGGCCAGTGTGGCCGACCAGTACCCATCGCCGCTGGTCCATTCATCCGCATCTCTCTTTCCCTCCCGGGCTGTCCGCCGGGATCGTCACGTTCGACGCGCATCAGCAACGCGAAAGAAGGCTGATCATGGCCCCATCGACGTCCGGCGCCATCACCCTGAACATCAATGGCGAGAAGTACACGCTGCCCGTCGACCATCGCACCACCCTGCTCGACGTCCTGCGCGAGCATCTCGATCTGACCGGTACGAAAAAGGGCTGTGACCAGGGCCAATGCGGCGCCTGTACGGTGCTGCTCGATGGGCGCCGGGCCGTTTCCTGTCTCCAGCTCGCCGTCGCGGCCGAGGGGCGCGCGATCATCACCATCGAAGGCGTGGCCGATGGTGAGCGGCTGCATCCGGTTCAGCAGGCCTTCCTCGACCTCGACGGCTATCAGTGCGGTTACTGCACACCGGGGCAGATCTGTTCGGCCCTCGCGGTGATCGAGGAGCATGCGGCGGGCTGGCCGAGCGCCGTGACCGACGACGTCCGGCCCGAAGCGGGAGCGCCTGCACTCACCGCCGAAGAGATCCGCGAGCGGATGAGCGGCAATCTGTGCCGCTGTGGCGCCTACGTGTCGATCGTGCAGGCGGTCGCACAGGCGGCAGCTTCGGCCGCGACCGAGGTCAAGGAGGCGGCAGTATGAGGGAATTCGGCTACGAACGCGCTTTCGACGTCTCCGGAGCGGTCGCCCTGCTCGGCGGCGAACCCGAAGCCCGTTTCCTCGCCGGCGGCACCAACCTCGTCGACCTGATGAAAGCCGGCGTGGAAAGGCCCGCTCTGCTCATCGATGTACGTGAACTCCCGCTCGACGGAGTGGAGTTCACTGAAGACGGCGGGCTACGCATCGGCTCGACTGTCACCAACAGCGATCTTGCAGCCCACCCCGAAGTGCGGCGTCGTTTCCCGGCGTTGGCGCAGGCCGTCCTGGCCGGCGCCTCGGGACAGCTGCGCAACATGGCCACCGTCGGCGGGAATCTGCTCCAGCGGACCCGCTGCGGCTACTTCATCGACCTGAGCAAACCCTGCAACAAGCGGACCCCCGGCAGCGGTTGCCCCGCGCTCACAGGCGAGCACCACAACCACGGGATCCTCGGCACCTCCGAACACTGCGTCGCCACCCATCCCTCGGACATGGCGGTCGCGCTCGCCGCCTTCGACGCCGTCATCTCGTATGAAACGGCCGACGGGCCGGGCGAGTTGCCGATCGACGAGTTCTATCTGCCCGTGGGCGAAACCCCGCACATCGAGACCGCCCTTCCTGCGGGCGCGCTGATCACCGGAGTCACGCTGCCGCAGGACCCGGTCGCCGCCCGCTCGCGGTACCGGAAAGTGCGTGAGCGCGCTTCGTACGCCTTCGCGATCGGCTCGCTCGCCGCCGCGCTCGACGTCCAGGACGATGTCGTCAGCGAAGTGCGCCTCGCGTTCGGGGCCGTCGCGTCCCGACCGTGGCGGGCCCGTGCGGCCGAGCAGGTGCTGATCGGCCGCACGGCGAGCGCGGAGGCGTTCGCCGCCGCGGCGGATGCCGAACTGGCGGCCGCCGAGGCGCTTCCCGAGAACGGATACAAAGTGACGTTGATGCGCAACCTCGTCGTGGCCGTGCTGACCGAACTCACCGAGGAGGCTGCCCGATGACCACGACGACCAAAATCGCCGCCGTGACGGGTGCCGTCGGATCCGGCCATACCCGCGTGGAGGGCCGGGACAAGGTCACCGGGGCGGCCCGCTACGCCGGGGAGATCCCCTTCGCCGAACTCGCCTACGGATGGCTGGTGTTGTCGACCGTGGCCCGTGGCCGTATCCGCTCCGTGGAGGACGCCCCGGTCCTGGCCCTGCCCGGCGTCCTCACCGTGCTGCACCACGGGAACGCGCCGCGCGTCGAAACCGACTACGTGGGCATGCTGGGGCGGCCGAACCCGGTCCTCGGGATCTTCCAGCACGACCGAGTACCCTTCGTCGGCTGGCCGGTGGCGCTGGTCGTGGCCGAGACGTCCGAGCAGGCCAGGGAAGCCGCCGAGGCGCTGGTGGTCCGGTACGACGAGGAACCGCACGACGTCGCGTTCTTCGCCGGACACTCCGGTGCGTACACACCGCAGGACAACCCGATGGTCCAGGCCGAGACGGGTAAAGGGGACGTGGAGGCCCAACTCGGCGCCTCCGCCGTCGTCGTGGACGAGGAGTACACCACACCGGAGGAACACCACAACCCGATGGAGCCGCATGCGGCGACGGCTCGCTGGGACGGCGGTCGGCTCGACGTCGTCGACTCCAACCAGGGCAGCACCTGGGTGGCGAGCGAACTCGCGCAGCTCTTCTGCCTCGATCCGGCCTCCGTACGGGTGCGGTCCGAACACGTCGGCGGCGCCTTCGGATCGAAGGGACTGAGCCCGCACCAAGTGGCCGCCGTGATGGCCTCGACCGTCCTCCACCGCCCGGTCCGCGTGGTGCTGACTCGTCGCCAGATGTTCTCCCTCGTCGGTTTCCGCAGCCCCACGGCGCAACGGGTCAGGCTCGGCGCCGACACCGACGGCCGGCTGCGCGCGTTCGACCACCAGGCGCAGAGTCTTACGTCGACCGTGCATGAATTCATCGAGTCGAGCGCCGCGCTGGGGCGCGTGATGTACGACGCGGACGCCCATCACACCCTTCACCGGCTCGTACGGCTCGACGTGCCGACCCCGGCCTGGATGCGCGCACCGGGTGAGGCACCGGGATCTTTCGCCCTCGAATCCGCCCTCGACGAACTGGCCGAGAAGTGCGGCATGGACCCGATCGCGCTGCGCGCACGCAACGAGCCCGAGACGGGCCCCGTGTCCGGGCTGCCGTTCAGCAGCCGCAATGTGCTCGCCTGCTTCGAGGAGGGCGCCCGCAGGTTCGGCTGGGCGGACCGGGACCCGCGTCCCGGCCTGCGCCGTGAGGGGCGCTGGTTGCTCGGAACCGGAACGGCGGCTGCCACCTACCCCTCGGGAGTCGGCCCGTCCACAGCGGCCGTGACCGCGGAATCGGACGGTACCTTCACCGTGCGGATCAACGCGGCGGACATCGGGACCGGGGCGCGGACCGCGATGGCCCTGGTCGCGGCGGACGCGCTGACAGTGGATCCGGACCGCATCCGTGTACGCATCGCGGACAGCGACCTCGGCCCGGCGATGTTCGCCGGTGGCTCGATGGGTACGCGCTCGTGGGCGTGGGCGGTGACGGTCGCGGCGGACGAACTGCGCGAGCGACTGTCCCTGGGAGGCGTCATTCCGCCGGAGGGGATCACTGCCCGGTCGAACACCGCCGAGGCCATCGGCGCCCTCGCGAAGAAGGAACGGCACTCCTTCGGCGCGCAGTTCGCCGAAGTCGCGGTGGATGTCGCCACCGGTGAGGTGCGCGTGCGACGGCTGCTCGGCATCTACGCCGCAGGAACCATCGTCAACCCGCTCACCGCCCGCAGCCAGTTCATCGGCGGAATGACCTGGGGGCTGTCCATGGCCCTCCACGAGGAGGCGATCAGGGACCAGGCCTCCGGCGGCCACGTCGGTGCCGACCTCGCCGGATATCACTTCGCCGCACACGCCGACGTGCCGCTCATCGAGGCGGACTGGGTGGACGACCCCGTCCCGGACGACCCGGTCGGGATCAAGGGCATCGGCGAGATCGGCGTCGTGGGCGTCGCCGCCGCGATCGCCAACGCGGTGTGGCACGCGACCGGCGTGCGCCACCGCGACCTGCCGATCCGTCCGGATCGCGTCCTGCGTGCGGCGGACGAAGCACGGCATCGGGCGGCGGAGGGAGCCCGGAGTGCTTGACATCGCCGAAGAGCTGAACCCCTGGTTCGAGGAGGGCCGGGACTTCGCCGTCGCCACCGTCGTGGCCGTCGACGGCAGCGCGCCGCGCAGTCCCGGCGCGGCCCTGGCCGTCGACAGTCACGGCGCCGCCATCGGTTCCGTGTCCGGCGGTTGCGTGGAAGGGGCGGTGTACGACCTGTGCGTCCAGGCGCTCCGGGACGGCCGGACAGTGCGTGAACGGTTCGGATACAGCGATGAGGACGCCTTCGCGGTGGGACTCACCTGCGGAGGCGTCATCGAAGTCCTGGTCACGCCGGTGCGCGCGGACGCACCGGTGTTCCGGGCGGCGTTGTCGGCCGCGGGCCGAGGAGAGGCGGCGGCACTCGCCCGGGTGGCCCGGGGCCAGGACGAAGTGCTCGGCAGGGCGCTGCTCGTTCACCCCGACGGATCGTACGAGGGCAGCCTCGGCGGGCATCCGGGACTGGACCGGACGGCGGCGGCGGAGACCCGCGCAATGTTGGACACCGGTCGCACCGGCACCGTCGATATCGCGGAGGACGGGGCACGCTGCCCAGGCGGAGTGACGCTGTTCGTGGAGTCGAGCGTGCCGCCACCCCGGATGATCGTCTTCGGCGCCGTGGACTTCGCGAGGGCGCTCGTACGGGCGGGCAAGTTCCTCGGCTACCACGTGACCGTGTGCGACGCCCGGCCGGTCTTCGCCACGCGCGCACGCTTCCCCGCCGCCGACGACCTCGTGGTCGACTGGTCGCACCGCTACCTCCGGCGCACCGCGACCGACGAACGAACCGTTCTGTGCGTACTCACCCACGACGCCAAGTTCGACGTTCCTCTGCTGGAGACGGCCCTGCGGCTGCCGGTCGCGTTCGTCGGCGCGATGGGCTCGCGCCGCACCCATGCGGAACGCAACCGGCGCTTGCGCGAAGTCGGCGTCACCAACCACGAGTTGGCCCGCCTGCGCTCCCCGATCGGCCTCGACCTCGGTGCCCGCACCCCCGAGGAGACCGCCCTGTCCATCGCGGCGGAGATCGTCGCGGCGCGCCGGGGCGGGACGGGGGTTCCGCTGACCGGTTCGGGGACACCCATTCACCATGACGTGGACGGGAAAGAGGTGGACGAGACCCGCTCCCGAGCGGCGGCGTGACCCCGGCCGCGGCTGCGAGGCCAGGAAAGGCCGGATCGTCGCCGTGCAGCACGACCGGGCCCACGGCTCGACGTCCGGGACACGGCAACGCAGTTCGGCACCCGTTCAGCACAGTTCGGCAGCCGTACCGCGACGCCCGCACCCGCTGGGGGAACAACACAGGAACGTCCCCTGCCGGACGCAGGACACGGGGCCTCCTCAACGAACGGACACACCCGGCCACTCCTGCGTGCCGTCCGAGGCGGACATGTCCGGCACTGGCACAGTCGGTCCTCAGTCCTTCAGGCCCCACTTGGGCGGGAACCATGCGCGCAATGGCCGGGCATCGGGTCGGTACGACTGTTTGATGCGGCTGCGGCCGCTGATGCCGGCGATCTCCGGGTGCGCGACCCTGGCGTACTTGTCGACCTCACACAGCAGGTTCTGGCAGTCGATCAGCTGGAGAGGCCGTCCCTTCAGTCCGCGGAAGGGGACACCGAGGCGGGCGAAGTGCTCCTGTTGCGAGTCGGCCATGTAGCGGATGATGTCGGCTTCGATGCCGTCGGCCGAGCGGCCGAAGCACTTGCGGATCCCGTCGCGCGCGCCGGGGCCGGGCATGACGAAGTCCATCTCGGAGAACGCCATCTGTGACGCGTAGTTCAGATCGACGGTGAACTGGTAGGCCAGGAACGGGCCGATTGCCAGGTAGCCGAGGAGCACCTCGTACGCCTCGCGCATCGTCGCGGCTTCCAGGACACGTCCGGGCGCGCCCGTGGTCATCATCATCTCCAGCAGCCGCAGGTGATTTCGGTGCTTGCGCCCCTCCCCCAGCTGCGGCGGGGGCACGATGTAAGCGGCCGAGTAGAGCCGCTCGCCCTTGGCGAAGGCTGCTGACAGGACCTGGTCGTAGGCCCGGTAGTCGTAGGTATCCCAGCGTACTTCGCCGAGTTCGTGGGTCAGCAGCCGCCAGGTGGACTCTTTGTTGAAGATCTTGAACAGCAGGGTCCGGAAGAAAATTTCATCCCACTCCTGTGAACCCTGGTAGATCACGTCCCCGATCAGCGTCTGGCTGACGCGGTCGGCGGCGCGGTAGCAGTTGGTGAAGCGGTGCTGAGACAGAATCGGATCGTCCGTCCACGGCTGGGCCAGACCGGCCGGACGAGCCTCGTAGACCGCCTGCCGGGCGGAGGCGAAGCGCCAGTAGGTGTCGAACACCCGTGTTGGCTGCAGTACCCGGCCCGCCATCCGCACCGCCTCGGACGCCGTGTCGGCCGGGACGGACGTCCGACGGTCTTGCGGCAGCATCACCATGAGATACGGGCCCGGTCGGCGATAGCATCGCGGGCTTCGGTACGGCCCTCGCGGCGGTATCCGGCGCCGAGGGGGTTCACGACTCGGCCGGTGGCGTGAAGGACCTCTTGGTCGTGGCCTGCGAGCAGAGCCAGGACGAGTGCGGGTTCGCCGTCGGCCATGTCGACGGCCCAGATCAGGTTCATCGTGCTCCAGACGATCGTGTGTGCAGGTCCTGCCGCAGACGACCGCGCCGACATGACCTTACACAGCGGTCTCGGCCGCCCTTCCCGATCCGGCGGCAGAGTCGTCGCGGGTTGCTGAGTGGCCCAGCCACGGCAGCCACGGACGGCAGCCGGACCCCGATGGGGAAGTACGAGTGAGTTCCGCTCTCAGTGGCCGCGCGCGAGTCCCTCGACCCCAAGTTCTTGCAGGCCGTCGAGGACGAGGTCGATGCTGACGGCTGCGAGCAGGAGGGCGGAGGTGCTGATGTGGAACAGGTCCAGGAGCCAGGGTGCGGTGAAGCTGGTCACCAGGCCGATGAGGATCGCCGCGCCGCAGGAGATCAGGGCGATGGTGCGCAGCTGGCGGGTTGAGTGGAGTTGCGCGAGGTGGGCGAAGGAGAGCAGGACCTTGGGCAGCCCGACGACCGAGATGAAGGTGATCAGAGCGGCGGAGAAGCTGAGCGCGTTCACCTGTGAAATCCAGACTGAGTGCAATGCGGCGACAGTGCAGCTGAGGGGGGTGTCGGCTCCTTCCTGTCGCCACGGAGGCGAGTCCGCGCTGCTTGCCGGGCAAGTGCTCGGTTCATCGCCGGTCCGGCGCCACTTGACCTGCTGTCAGGGCCATTGTTTCGGCGCATGTGGGGACTGGCATGCGTGTCAGGCGTTGCATGTAAGCGCCTCGGCGTGTGCGCGCAGGCCGTTGACGAGGATCTGCAGCCCGAAGACGAAGGACTGGGGGACGAGTCCGGGGCGCATTCCGCTCGCCGGACCATCACAAACTGCGGCCGGAACCGAAGGCGTGTAACGCCTTCCTCGACCCGGACGACGCTCTCGTCACCCCGAAGCCTGGACCGCCACAGGCAGGCCCTCCAAGATCACATCCTTGCTGACAGGCCATCAAGTGGTTCACTCCGCGATGGATACGGACCCACAAGGCTTCGCTTCCGTTACGGTTCCGCCCCAGCAGCCTGCGGATCAGACCGTGGTCGCGGCAGCGGTCCCGGGGACACCGCCGGACTCGTGCACAGGTCGCACTGATTGACCGGGCCGCGGGCGCACCTCAGCCGACTCCGCTGTGTTCGCCGATTGCGCGCGATGCGTCGCGCCCGCGAGGCCCGGGCAGGGGCTGCCCGGCGAGGCGTTCGTGGGGCAGCAGCACGCCGCGGACCACAGACTCTCGAACAGTCGCACTTGGCCGACGAAGCGCATGGACCCATCGCGGCCCTCAAGTTGTACGAGGGACTCGTGTGCCGAGCTAGCGGTATGTAACCGGCGGTCGCACGCCGCTGAAGTCGATCGCGTGGTTCGCCTCGCGCAAGGTCTGCTCGGCCACCCGGCGCGTCTCGGCCGGAACGTCCCCATGCTCCTCCACAAGCCTGGCGTAGATCGGTGCCTCGGACCTGTCTGCGGAACTCATGTTGAACCTTCTGTCGGGGTACGGGCGTCTTCCGCCGGTGAGGGGAGCGGCGGCCGAGTATACGTGGTGCGGGCACGACGCCGCAGAGTTGACCGGAGGTCGGGCAGCGACAGAGCATTTCAGGAGCGCCTCGACGAACGTTCGACGTGATCAGCGATCCAGGACGAGGTCGTCGGTGCTGCTCAGGCAGCCGTCGATCAGGTGGGGTCGGTACTGCCGCATCTTGAGCTTGCACTTCACTGCGGGTGCGATGCGGCCCAGGTCGGCGGCGGCGAGACCTCCCCACGTCCGGGTGCTCCGCCCCCTCCCCCGCACCTCCGCATCACCGACGTGACCGACGTCACCGGCAACCTCTCAGGAGTGAAAGGCCTTACCTACTGGGCCCGGTGGTCCCGCCTTTCGTTCCAGTGCTCGTCGTGACACCCGAGTTCAGGGGCCCCTGTGTCACAGCCTGGCTGGAATATCCACCTGGGCTCCCTTACGGTCGGCGAGGACAACTGAGCGACACCCCAGCCGGCGTCGGCGCTCCGGGGTCTCTCTCGCGGAATGTGGGGGCGGATACAAAGAAGCGGCGGCCCGTTGCCCCAGTGCCGGTCGCACCGCTCAGCGGAACACCCGATCAGCGTCTGGGTCATGGGCGCGCCTGCGCAAGCTCGGCAACCGACTCTCGAAGTCCGGGTCGTGCGGGAGCTGGAGGGGCCACGAAGCACCGCGGTGCCGGGCCTGCGAGCCTGCGGTCGGTCACCCGCAGTGCGCCCGCCCAGTCCGTCGTGCTGACCGCGCGGGCGCACCATCCACCCCAACTGGCCGCCCCTCGCCTGCCGGACGGTCCCCCTCGCGTCCGTCTGCGCCGCTCCGGCCAACGTGGCGAAGGCTACCGATGAGATCCAGCAGCATGTCGCCGGCCGTCACGCTCAGCCTGTACGAACCGACCAGCGGTAAGGAGCCGTGGCCGCAAGACCGAGGGCGAACGCCGGGAGCACGTCGGCCGGCGCAGCCCCCGCTCGAACCCCGTCACCGGCTACCGAGAATTCGCGCAGCGGGCAGGATCAGCGCGGAGCTGTCCTCAAGGCCGCATCCCACGCCACGCAGTGGAAGCGACCGACACGAAGGCCGGTGAACCCGGACCCCCTCGTCGCTCACGTGGCGTCCCCGGTCGGCCGGTGCCACACAAGCCTCGGGGTGCGCGCTTCCTCGCCGGTCCCCTCGGTCGGGGGAAGCAGGGTTAATCGGTTCCCCTCCACTTTCCATCGGCGCTCCTGCTTGGTGCCGACCCACGGACGTAACGACGCCACCTGCAGGTGGTGAACGACCAAATCGCCCATTACCTCGTAGGCGCCGGCGTACCCCAGGTAGGGAGATGTCCTGAACAGGGTCGCCGTGTCGACCGGCTCGCCCGTCCCCGCCTCCGCTGCTGCGCCGGACTCCGGGTCCGGGTTCAGCATGCTCACGGACATATGGCCGTCCGCGGTGTAGGTGAGCAGTCCTGTCGGACGTTGCCCCAGGGGGTGTTCGAGCGTGTGACCGGATATGTCCACGATGGCGACGGTGCTGAGCAGCCAAGCGCCTACGAGCGGATGCTCGGCCGCATCCGGCCGGTGGGCGGGTCGGTGGTGCGGTTCAGTGCGGGACGGGGTGTACACGTGTTTCCTTTCCAGGGCTTCTGGGCTTCTGGGCTTCTGGGCAAATCTGTGTAGGGACGATTTCGTCCTCGTCCATACCCGTGCGACAGACCGCAGATGCCGCGTACGAAGCCCCGACACCAGCTGATCCCCCAGGGTGTCCGGAAACCCCCCTTCATGGGTGCCTTCGGCGCCCACAGGGCATGGGCGTGCCTGGATGCTTGTGTCATAGGCATTTCTGACGTTGAGTCACAAAAGCAGCTGGCCACTCTGTCACTCAGCGACGAGATCCCCCTCATCCCCGAGACCTGGATGTCGCCGAATTCTGGTTCTGACTCAACTCCGGCACAGATTCCAAAGGACCGGTCGCGCGACGGGGGCGGCCAGCGGTTCTATGGGCCGTCACCGCAGGTCACGGCGAGGGGACCATCAATGACGGGCATTCAGGACGGCGGCGTGCGCCTTTCGCCCGGACAGTGTCAACACAGACACGCTGTCACCCGGGGTGAGCGTCTGTCAGGAAGTCGCCCGGAAGGGCTAATGATGCATCAAGCAGCCGAAAAATAAGGGACATTGATCACTCATACGATTATCCCGCAATCGCATATGGGTGCCTCGTGTACCCGATCGGCGCCCCGGCACCAACCCTCCAAGGTGTCCAATATGACAGCTATGGGGACCGTCACTACGTTCAATCACAGGCCGGCTCCTCGGCTGACTCTCTGAGACAGGAGAAGTGACATGGTTACCCGTTCCACTGTCGTTACCGCAGCCATCGCGGCCGCCTCGGCACTGGCCGCCACCGGCATCACCTACGCCTGGGCCGCCACCACCGAGCCGGCCTACGCATCCCCTGTCATCCAGCAGGCCACCGCGCCCGTTTCGGCGCTCGACGGCGACACCGGCAAGGGCAACGAAGGCAAGGGCAGCGACGACCGGGGCTATGGCGACCGGGACCACGGCGACCGGGACTACTACGAGGGTCGGATCCAGATCAACGAGCGCACTTACAGCGACGACCCCGGTGGCTGCATCACCGTGGTCAGCGGCCTCGGCTCCAACAGTTTCAACATCCGCAACGACAGTCGCAGGACCATCGAGGTCTTCCGTGGGGTCACCTGCGACAACGGCGCCCCCATCGCCACCGTCGGACCTCACAGCTCCAGCGACGGCGTGATCCCCGGCCACGTCCGGGGCGGCGTCTTCGTCCGCGACGGCGTCGTGGGCAGCTTCCGGGTGCTCTCGCGCCACTATGACAGCGGCTACGACGGCGGCTACGACGGCCGGTGATCGAGACACTCGCGTGACACAGAACCCCGGCCTGCCGGAATCGGGCCGGGGTTCCGGTCTGCGCAGCCCCTGCCGGAATACCCAGGTCCTGGATACCCACACGCACTCGACCAATACGTGACAACCCATGCACACCTGTCACACCCGGATGAACCGGACGGCGAAGCACCGGTAGCTCAGCCAGAAGACCCGCCCTCACACGCCCCTACCGCCTCCGAACAACCGCACCGAACAAACCCCTTGAACCATTCGGGTTTGATCGACACCCTGGGTTGCCACTGCGACCCGGGCCTTTTCTGCCGGTTTTAGGTGGCTTCGTGCTCGACTGGCCTTGCAGGACACCCCTCGCCATGCCGTCCTGTCCCGACCTTGGGCGTTCTCCCCCGAAGGGCCTGCCGCGCTGGAATGACGAACCCCCGCGGCGACAGGCCCTTCGAGAACAGCCGGCAGGAAGGCCGATCCAGCCCGCCTGCGTACCGTCAGGCCGTGTGCAGCGTCAGCCCGTACCGGTTAAGGATCTCGTTGATCGGCTGATGCCAGGTTTCGCCACCACTGCCGCAGTTGCCCCAGCCGCCCGACGTGACCCCTTGGGCCTGGTCGCCGCTGATGAAGGATCCGCCCGAGTCGCCCGGCTCGGCGCAGACGCTCGTCTTGGTCATCTGGTGGACGGCACCTTGGCTGTAGTTCACGGTCTCGTTCGTGGCCAGCACATTGCCGCAGTGCCAGTGGGACGTGGAGCCGGAGCGGCAGATGGAGGCACCGATGGGTGCTTCTGCGGAGCCCCGGACCAGTTGGTCGGAGACGGTGCCCCAGCCGAGGACCACGGGGACCGTCCACCAGCCGTTGCCCACGCTGACCCAGGCGTAGTCGTCACCGGGGAAGGACGATCCCTGGAAGTTACCGATGGCCGAGCCGTCCCATCCGCTGACCGCCGCGCCTGCCTGACCGCAATGCCCTGCCGTGACGAAGCCGCCGTACACGGAGAAGCCGATGGAGCACCGGACGTTTCCCGTGTAGTACGGGTCGCCGCCCACAGTCCCGGCGGAGAAGGTTCTGGGCGCCTCGGGCGTCTGCTTCACCTGGACGGGGCCGGCCTTGCGGGCCTGTTCGACGAAGCGTCGGACATCGTTGTCACCCATTGCCGATGCGACAACGTTCACGACGACCCGGTTGACCTTCGGGTCGACATGCCAACTGCTGATTCCGTCCGGCGCGGACAACCTGTCGAGCTGCGCCTTGGTCGCGTCGAGCTGCCGCGCGCTGTGACTCACCAGTCGGACGCTCGCACCGGCCGCTCCCACGGCGCCGGCCCTCTTGTCGTCGGTGACGGCTACGGTGAGTTTGCCCGTGGCCGGGTCGAACCAGGAACCTGCGTACGACGATCCGGCGACCCGTTGTGCCTTGTCCTGTACGGCTGTTGCCCCCTTTTCCGCGGCCAGACGCGCCCTGACCTGGCTTTCCGTCAGGCCGAGATCCCTCCGCATGGCGGAGATCAGTCCGGCGGACGCCGGCGCTTGAGCGGTATCGGCACGGGGAGCAGTGGCCTGTGAGTTCACGGCGGAGGCAGAGGCAGAGGCGAGACCTACGGTCGCCCAGGCTCCGACGACCAGAGTGGCGGCAAGGCTCGCACGTAAGGCTGTCATGCATCTCAAGGGAATGGCCCTTCTGTTGTTCCGACATCGTGGGGAGGAACAGCAGGCGTCCGAGAGGTCTCACCTGAGAGCGCTCTCAGAGTGTGCCGCAACGGACTGTAGCCCAGAGCGTCTATCAGGTCCATGCCAATGCAAACTCTGGACCTATCCTCTTGTGAGCACTCGCGCGTGCCGGCGCGGAAACCGCCGCAGCGAGTCACGCGAAAAGCAGCACATTTCCCGTCAGGAGCCCCTCCATGAAACCCCCCGCCGACAACTCGTCTTCCTGGCACGGGCTTTGGCACGGTTCGTCGCGGATCCCGCATGTACCCCTCGACGAGGAGACGCGACGCAGCTCCGACCTTCCCGGGACGCTGCTGCCTGCTCCGGCGGGCATGAATCACCCGGTGATCTTCGAGCCCGCTCTGAAGCAGTTCGCCAACGCCTACCGGGCAGGGGACCCCACATTCGACGGCGAGGACGAAGAGGCAGGCCGGGCCTGGCACCAGGCGCGGCGTACTGCCCTGGATACGGTGCTCGCGGCTGTCGCGGACGGCCCGTGGAGCAGTCATCTTGTGCTGCGTGGCAGCGTGTTGATGGCTACCTGGTTCGGGGAAGCGGCTCGTGAACCGGGCGACCTGGACTTCCTCGTCGCACCTCAGGACTGGGCCATGGACGGTCCCCGGACCTCGGGCCTGTTCGACACGATCGCCCGGGACGCGGCAGCGGCAGCCCGTGGCTCTGTCCGGATCGACGCGGCCGGCATGGTGACAGAGAACATCTGGACGTATGACCGGGTTCCGGGCCGCCGTATGCTGCTGCCCTGGACGGCCCCCGGCGTGCCCGGCGGCACCGTACAACTCGATGTGGTGTTCAACGAGACCCTGCCTGCCCGGGCGGCATTCACTGATCTTCAGCCCCTGGGAGACGGTCCCGGGTGTCGTGTACTGGCCGCATCCCCCGAACTGTCACTGGCCTGGAAGCTGCTCTGGCTGGTCACTGACGCGTACCCACAGGGCAAGGACCTGTACGACGCCGTCCTGTTGGCGGAAGCCAGTCCACCGCGGTACGAACTGGTGCGGGACACCTTTGTCCTTGGTGGTACTGAAGGGCTGCGGCCCGCCGGTACCTGGTGGCTCGACTGGCTGGACGTGGAGACCGGTTGGGGACACTTCGTCGCCGAACATCCGTGGGTCACGGAGAGTGCAGCGAGCTATCTCGAACGTCTGACTCAGGCACTGGCACCGCTGCTGGAGACGGCGGTACGACCGAAAGGAGGACTCCTACAGTCAGTGGTCCCGGTGGCTGAAACCGCTGGTGGAGTCCGCGCGCACGACGGTTACCGAGCGCCCTGCGGCCGACCTCGGGTACCTCGCCGAAGGGGGACATGCCGGGCTGGCGGCAGCCGTGGTGATCGTACGAGAGCTCGCCGGGTCTCGGAGTCTCGGGCTGGAGGACGCCCTCGCCACTGTTCTGTCCCACGAGGACAGTTGGCACTATTGGCGGGAGAATCCGGACGCGTGCGTGCGGGCTCTCGACGTACTGCGCTGACGAGCGACTCACCAGCTTCTTCGCCGGGCCGACTCCCGGCGCGGCTGCTTGGTTCAGCCGGCCTGACCGATTGCGCTGCGCAGCATGGCGACTGTCGTCGCTGCCGCCGCGCGCTCCGCGCCGTCCTCCGTCGCACGCACCCGCGCCTCCAGGAGCACTGCTGCAGCCTGGAGGACTCCCACCCGGACCGGAACGCTCTGCATGGCCGTCAGTACGGCCGCCGCATGTTCGGCCGGGGTTGCGGTCGCGGCCTGCGGAATGAGGGTGGAGATTCCGCGCCCGAGCGCACGGTCACGAGGCGGCTGAGCCGCGGCTGTGGTCACCCGGGAGAGTCTGCCGCACCGGACTCGGGGAATCACTCAGCGACCTGGCCGCGGTTCTTCGGGCCCTTCGTGGACATGGTCGTGGACTCGTCTCAACAGGGCTGCCAGCTGCCCCTGTTCATGGTCCGTCAGGGGGGCAAGCAGTTCCCCCTGCACAACCAGGGCCTCGGCCCGCAGGTCCGCGAGCATCGCGCGGCCCGCCCGGGTGGTCGTGACGGTCACCCGGCGGCGGTCGGCGGTGTCGCGAGCCCGGTCCACAAGTCCGGCCACCGCCAGATCGTCCACGATCTTCACCATGTCGCTCCGGTCGATCCCGAGCCGTGACGCCAGCTCCCGCTGTACATGAGGGCCGAAATCGACCAGCGCCGACAGCACGGCCATGTGCCAGAGCCGCAGATCGCGCTCGGCCAGTCGCGCTGCCAGCCGGCTCCGTGCAGTCTTGCCGGTCTTGGACAGCAGATAGGTCGTGAGTCCCAGGAGGCTGGGCGGGGTCTCGCTCATCGACGCTATCTTAGGCCTCTACCAATGATGGGTATTCACCTACTGACTGGAGCACGTCATGGATGCCTTGCACCCGCGCCTGCTGGTCAACAGGTTCACCGATTGCTTCCACTTCTACGATGCGGTGCTGCCCGCTCTGATCGGGGCGACCCGGGCCAGCGGCAGCGAGTCCGGCCCGTACGCACACTGGGACGTCGACGGTCAAGGGGTGCTGGTGCTCTTCGACCGCGGTGCGATGGCGGCCGTCGCCGGGACCGCGGGTCTGCCGGGCGAGGCACCGCCCACCCAGGACCGTTCGATGTTCGTCTGCCGGGTCGCCGATGTCGCTGCCGGGCTGGCGCACTGCCTGGAACACGGCGCTTCACCGGTCGCCGGTGCGTGCGACCGGCCGGACTGGGGACCCACGCTCCGCACCGCCCATGTGCGCGACCCCGAGGGCCACCTCATCGAGTTGCAGTCGTAGTGAGCGACCCGGGCGGCGCCTGTCCGCACCCGGCCGAGAACACGGACCAGGCACGGACAAGCACCGCTGGCGGCCCTGTACGTATGCGGTTCAGCGCAGGTTCAGCGCATATCGAAGACAAGACGACCTGGCACTTTGCCCTGCAGCACTTCATCGATCGACGCGTTGATGTCCTCAAGATCTCGGCTCTCCCGGACCACGCGTGTCCGGCCGAGCCTGTGCAGTTGGAACACCTCGGCAAGATCCTCACGGGTTCCGACGATGGAGCCGACGATCTTCGTACCGTTCAGTACCATGTCGAAGACGGGCAATTCGAGCGTGCCCTCGGCAGGGAGCGCCACCAGGACCAGCGTGCCACCCCGGCGCAGCGCGCTGTAGGCGGCGCCGAACGATGCGTTGCTCACGGCCAGTGAGATGGCCGCATCGGCTCCACCGAGCCGGTGAGTCTCCTCGGCGACATCCTGGATCCGGGCGTCGATGACGTGATCGGCGCCCAGTTCGCGGGCGAGGGCCAGCTTCTCGTCGGTGACGTCGACGGCGATCGTCTCGGCGCCGAAGATCCGTGCGTACTGCAGGGCGAGGTGGCCCAGACCACCGATACCGGAGACGAGAGCGCGCGTGCCCGGGCGTGCGCCGGACAGCTTCACGGCCTTGTATGTGGTGACGCCCGCGCAGGTCAGCGGTGCCGCGTCCAGCGGGTCGATGCCGGCGGGTACCGGCACCACGTACGTTCCGTGCGCCAGTGCGTACTCGGCATGACTGCCGTCCACGGAGTAGCCGCTGTTCTGCTGCTTCAGGCATAGCGTCTCCCAGCCGGAGATGCAGTAGTCGCAGTGTCCACACGCCTCTCCGAGCCAGGGGATGGCCACTCGATCCCCCACTGCAAGATGCGTGACCTGTTCACCGGCCGCTTCGACGGTGCCGATACCCTCGTGTCCCGGCACGAACGGCGGGCTGGGCTTGACCGGCCAGTCGCCCCGCGAGGCGTGAATGTCCGTGTGGCACAGCCCGGAAGTCTCCATCCGCACCAGGACCTGGTGCCCGGCCGGCGTCGGCACGGGCCTCTCCTCGACCACCAGCGGCTCAGTGAAGCTGCGGACAACGGCGGCTTTCATGGATTACTCCTCCGCTTCGATCGCACACGTCCGGCTCAGCGGCCACCCTCCACCAACACAGAGGGGGACAGAAGCCTCGAAACAGAGTATTTCAGATGGCCGGATTTCACTTTTCCGTGCCCCCTGCCCAACGTTCGGTGCCACGTGCTGCGTGCCCAGCTCGCCGCTGCCCGATGGCCGGCCGCACGGCCCGCGCGGCTACCCCAGAGCCCAGTCACGCATGGCGGTCCGCGAGGAGAAAGCGGCAACGTCTTTGTCGAGCGGACGGTCGGTGTACTGATGAATGCGCCAGGACGCCTCGATCCTGGGCTTCCCCGCGGTCACGTAGTCGGCAATCCACAGGCCGTCCCCCGCATACGACGTAATGTCGTAATTCAGCCAGAAGTAGCGGTTGCAGTACAGCAACACCTTGTGATGGGGCCTCAGTCGCTTGACCTCACGGATGAAGCCGTCCTTCTCGGAATTGCTCGCCCGCGTACCGTCGCCATTCTCTTCCCAGTCCACGGCGAGCAGATCACCCGTCTTCTCCGGAGCCTTGCTCACGAAGTACTCAGCCTGTGCCGTGATGTCGCCCGGCCAGAGAAAATGGTAGAAGCCGACCACGCATTCTGCGTCCCTGGCACGTTTGACCTGCGAGGCCAGCTGTGGATTGACGTACGAACGGCCCTCGGTGGCCTTGATGAAGACGAAGTCCAGTCCGTCCGTGTCGAAGGACGACTGATACGAGCTGACATCGACGCCATGCAGCATGGGCACCGCCTCCAAGCGGGCTCGGTGATTCCGTTCCTCTTCCTGTACGTTGCCCGCAGTCGCCCGGTCCCATCCTTCCGGTGAACGGGCGAACCATTTTGCCATTACCGGAATACGGACCCGCAGTGGGTAGTTGGTGAACCGGCGAGACCACAGCACGTACCGCGGGCACCATTGGAAGGTCGGATCCATGAAGATCGGCATCATCGGAGCGGGCAACATCGGCGGTAACCTCACCCGGCGCCTCACGGCACTGGGCCATGACGTCTCCGTCGCCAACTCGCGCGGTCCGCAGACGCTCACCGCGCTCGCCGAGGAGACCGGAGCCACCCCGGTCACCTCCGCGGAGGCTGCTCGGGGAGCCCAGATCGTTGTCATCACCGTCCCTGTCAAGGCCGTCCCCGCTCTGCCCTCCGGGTTCCTCGACGGGGCCGCAGAGGGGGTCGTGGTCATCGACACGAACAACTACTACCCGCAGCAGCGCGACGGCCGCATCGCCGCGATCGAGGACGGTCTGGCGGAGAGCCGGTGGACCGCGGAACAGATCGGCCACCCGGTGATCAAGGCGTTCAACGGAACGTACGCGCAGGACATCCTTGCCAATGGCCTCCCGAAGGGCAGCCCCGGCCGTCAGGCGCTGCCGGTGGCTGGTGACGACTCAGCAGCCAAGCAGGTCGTACGCGACCTCATCGACGAACTGGGCTTCGACACCGTGGACGCGGGCGGCCTCGACGAGTCCTGGCGGCAGCAGCCCGGCACGCCGGTCTACGGCCATCAGGGCGATGCCGAAGCCGTCGCCAAGGCGCTCGCCGAAGCGTCCCCGGAGCGCACGGCGGAGTGGCGCGCCTGACGGCACGAGGCGTCGGCAATCAACCGGTTCATCCCGGCAGGGTCGCCGCACGTACTGGACCGTCGTGACCCTGACGGTCCAGTACACGTGCCGTACCACCCGGTCCCGCCGCCAACGGCCCCTGATCGCCGAAGTCGGTGCCGCGGCTGACTGTCTCCCACTCAAGAGTCCCGGCGCGGGCGGCACCGAGGTGGGCGTGGACCGCATCGGTCGCATCATCGCCGAGCAGCAGCCGGAGCGGCGTCTTCTCGGCTACGAGCGCGGTGAGGACGGCCGAGGCGGCCTTGCCGGGGCCCCTCCTGCTTGCCGTCCGCGCTGGGGAGATTCGTCCGGACGGGGCCGACAGTCACCTCGTGCGCGGGGGCGCGGCGGCCTGCCGGCGTCCGGGTACGCGCTCGCGGGCCGCGACGGGTATCCGTACTCGACGTGCGTGACGGGCCGCTCACATGGACCGAGCAGGCGCCGCGCGAATGGATGGACTGGCGGGCGGTCAACTCCCGCCCGGACGGATCGAGTCCGAAGTGGGGGCCGACCAACGACAACGTCGAGGAGATTCTGGAGCAGGTGGCGGAGGGCTCTGCCATCTGCTTCGCACCGCTGAGCACGGCCCGGTACCACGCACGGCCCGATCTCTCGCGGGTGCCACTCACCGAGGTCGAGCCCCTGCGAACCGTGCTCGCCCGGGTCGACGGCACGGACAACGTCCTGGTGCAGGGTTTCGCCCGGGTCGTACGCGAACTGGCTTCCGCCCCGTTGGTGCCCGACGATCGGCCCGGAACTACTGAACGTCGTCCGGACACGCCGGAAGACTGTCCATGAACGAGCTGACGGAGAAGACTGCGCGCCCCGGGCCGGGCGGGCCGTAGCCAGGGGGCGAGCTGAGACCGTACTCCTCCATGGTCGCGCGGTAGGCGTCCAGCAGGCGGATGTGGTACTCCAGCGGCGCTCCGTCCGGGTTGGTCCTTCCGAGTGGAGTGGTGGGCTCCGGGCACCATGTGGTGAATCGCGGAGTGATGCCGTGCGACATGAAGAACCGCAGGCCCTCGGTGGTCGAGTCGATGGCCTCCTTCACCGTGGTGAAGCCGAAAGGCTCGGCCATCTCCACGCCCGCCACGAAGTTGGGGATGACATTGCGGGGGCCGAAGACCTCGGCGGAGTCCAGGATGCGGCGGTGCCACTCGTCGCGGCCCACGTAGCGTTCCTTGCCGGGGCAGTAGAGCTCGAACAGCCGGCGGTCCCACACTTCGTAGTTGGGGTGGTAGATCTGGACACCGTAGTCGTGGAAACGCTGCACATCGGCCTTGGGCAGGGCCTGGGCGACAACCTTGCCGATCCATCGACCGGGGAAGCGCTCCTCGATGGCCTTGGCGTACTGCCCGTAGAAATCGGCCTCGTCGCGGCCCCCGATGTGAGACGTGATGGCACCGCCGGTGAGAGTGTAGGCGGTGGAGGTCTTCGCGGTGTCGTACTTGTCGATGATGGCCAGTGCCTCCAGGACCTCCTCGACCGGCTTCACACCGGTGTACGGGCGTCCCGCCGCCTTGTGCTGGCGCCAGTTGTGGTTGATGTCGCAGTACTGGCACTCCTCCTTCGCCCCGAAGTACTGGCAGACCCGAAAAACCGTCAGATAGACGAGGTAGCCCCACTGGATGGTGGGCGCGACCTCCATCACGGACTTGCCGTTCTCAAGGGTGTGCCGGTAGTAGTCCGGCATCGGCGGCAGGCCGACGTCGGAGATCCGGCTGTCGTCGAGGTACAGCCCGAGCACGCCGTCGTCATCGGCTGCGACGCGGTACGGGGACGCAGGGTTGACCCGAACCGACACCACGGTCCTGCGCAGTTCGTACGGACCTCCGGTGAGCACGATCTCCTCCGGCGGACGGCGGAGCGCGGCCGCGCCGAGCTCGGGGAGGGTTCCGTGGTCGAACGAGAAGATGAAGTACGACTTCGGCTTGACATCACCGCCCTCGTTGTCGCTGAGGGCGGACTCGTCGAACGCCACGCCGCCGCGCAGCAGATCTTCCTTGATGACGGCTTCCCGAGGCACGTGCGGGAACTGCTCCATGAGCCGCTCGATCAGGCGCGTGCGGCTCCCGTCGACGCGGCTCTGCTCTGTGCGGCTGCGGTCGGTACTGCTGGGCATGTGCGGGACTCCTCGGTCCGGTCGTCGAAGGCGTTCCGGGTACGCCACACTGTGCAACGAACCACGGGCGTCGGCCGTGCCCCGCCGCACCGGCCGATTCGTTCCGGGCCCGGCGAAGACGGTGTCGGGGCTGTCAGGATCGCGGTCGGGGCCGGGGATCACCGGTGCCAGTGCGTGGGGCGGCTGAGCGAGGGCGGGAGTTTCGTCGTCGCGTCACCTCTGGCCGCATTGAGCTGAGCCTGGGTGAGGAAGAGACTTCCGGTGAGGTCGGCGCCAGTGAGGTCGGCATCCCGGAAGTCGGCCCCGATCACATCGGCCAGACGCAGATCGGCGCCCCTGAGATCAGCTGCGATGAGGTACGCGCCCCGCAGATCGGCGCCCAGCAGATCGGCGCCTCTGAGCCGGGCTCCGATGAGGTCGGCGCCCCTGCGGTCGCGCTTCTTGCTGCGGGGCGCCGTGGCTCGTACGAGTTCGCTGGTACGAAGCAGCAGGGCGGCCACGTCGTCGCGGTGTGCGGCCACATCCAGGTCCGTGAACGCGTCCGCCGGGAGATGCGTGAGGCGTTCCGTCTCGTCGAGGGTGCGGCGGATCTCGCCGTGGAGGGAGCGCGCCGGGTCCAGGGACAGTGCTTCCGTCAGGTACCAGAGGAGTTCATGGAGCTGTCGCATGACCGGGAAGACCTGGAACATCTGCGGGGCGGTCTGCGGAGCCCGCCGCCAGTCCTGCCCGTCGAAGGTCTCGTGGGAGACCTTCTGGCCGGCTCCGAAGCAGTCGTACACGGTGCAGCCCGGGAAACCCTGGGTCCGTAGTTCGGCATGAATGCCGCAGCGGAAGTCCTCCTGCAGATTGCGACAGGGCTTACCGGCATCCTTGTTGATCGCGAAGTCCGCGGACCGGGTCAGGGTCAGCGCGACGCAGCAGAGCCCGAAACAGTTCGCACAGTCGGCGCGCAGCGAAGCACGATCGGTGCGGTCGGTACCGGGGCCTTGGACATTGTCGGACACAGTGCGTGGATCCTCTGGGTTACGGAGCTGCCGGACGGTCGACCCTACCGGGATCCGCCGCCCGTAGGCGCCGATTTCGTGATCGCTCCCGGACGCCCAGGCCGCCGTAGCGTCCGTTACGCCCTGTTCCCTTGGCGAAGGGAGCGCTTCTGCATGCGTGTACGTACATGGCCTGCCGTCCCGCCTTCCTCCGCGTCCCGCCGGGGCCCGCTCATCCGCGGACTCGTCGTCACCCTTCTCCTTCCGCTGCTCACCGTGGCGGGCAGCTCACTGTTCGCCCCGGGACGGCACTGGCCGTTCCTGCCGTCGCGCCGTCGGCCGGCGCCGTGCACTCGCTCGTGTCCGGTCCGAATGCACCGTGCACCAGCAGCGATCCGGTCGTCTGCTCGATCCGCGAACTGGCTCCGGAGGAATGAGCGCAGGCGCGCGAGATCCGGATCCACCACCACCAACTGCTCGACTCCATGGAGCGCGTCGAGCACCGGATGCGTGCCGACGGCCGTTCCGACGAGGAGATCGCCCGCGTGCCGGTCGCCATGCGCAACGAGGCCAAGGACATCACGCGCGCAGGCATGTCGCCGGAGGCCGTGAAGGCCCCTGAGGCACGCGACATGGCGAAGTACGGCAACCCGCTGGGCCCCACGACCGACCAGCAGTTCGCCAAATACGGCAGCTGGGCAGCGGTCATCGACGCGGCGCCCCGCAGCAATGCGTCGATCGAATTTCTTCCTCTGGGTCGACGAGCGGCTGGCCGACACACGCCGGCGGGCCGTCCTGCGCGATCACTTCCTGCGGGGTTTCGACCCGGCTTGACGCCGACGGTGGACCGCACACACCGGATCGGGGGGCTCCGAAGCGGTCCGGAAATCGTGCACGCAATGATGGTGGGTACTACATCTTTGTAGGAGGTGGCCTCGGACGTGGCGAACGCACCAGTCGACAGCATCCCTGCCCAGCAAGTACTCACGGATCCGGCCGGCCTGGCCCGATATCAGCACGACGAGGCCGAATGGGCCCCTACGGAACGCCCCTGGCCGTGGTGTGTCCGGAGACCGCCGAAGAGGTACGGGACGTGGTCCGGCACTGTCTGACGCACCGCATCCCGCTGGTGCCGCGCGGGACGGCACCAGCCTCTCGGGTGGGGCGAACGCCGTCTACGGGGCGATCGTCCTGTCCTTCGAGGACATGAGCCGCATCGTTCACATCGGCACCGCGGAACGGCTGGCCGGCGTCCAGCCGGGGTGGTCAACGACGATCTGCGGGCGGCCTGCGCCGAGCACGGGCTCTGGTACCCGCCGGATCCCGCGAGCTCGCACTGGTCGACGATCGGCGGGAACGTCGCGACCAACGCCGGCGGCATGTGCTGCGTCAAGTACGGCGTGACAAGCGACCACGTGCTCGGTCTGCCGCGGACCGCGGTTCCCGAGATGCTGGCCCGGATCGAGAAGACAGCGGCCCGGCACGACGTTCTGGTGGCAAACATCGCCCACGCCGGGGACGGCAACCTGCATCCCCTGATCATCACCCCGCCCGGTGACGAAGCCGCGCGTACCCGTGCGCAGTCGGCGTTCGAGGACGTCCTCGATGATGCGATCGCGCTCGGTGGCACCGTGACGGGCGAGCATGGGGTGGGACGACTGCTGAAGATGCGCGGCATGAACAAGGAACTGGGCTCCGCGGTGCTCGGCATGCATCACGCGGTGAAGGCGGCACTGGACCCGCACGGCAGCCTCGATCCGGGCAAGGTGGTCGGCAGGGTCTGGTCGTCGCCGTCCGGTGAAGGTGACGCTCCGCGGGCGTAGGCAGGGTGCCTTGTGCGGCGGCGGGTTCGGCCACCCGCTCGGGACGGTCGGTGCCTCGCGCCCGAGATGTTGTCAGTGGGGCGACGCACACTGGCAGCAGCACGGCACGAGCGAAGGGGACGCTGATGAGCACCGAGGACGAGACCGGGTTCGCACCGGCCACCGGGGACGGCCCGAGGAACCCGGCACCGTACGGAAAGCGTGACGCCTCGGTACGGACGGCGTTCGAGGGGATGCTGCAGATCCGGCGGCTGACGAACATCGGGCACGTGAGCCCGGAGGGCGTACCCGCGCAGTGGGAGACCCACCGGCCGATACGGGCCATCGCCCTGGCACTGGAGGCGTCAGGCCTTGTCGCCTCGGCCGTTGACGACTCCGGTCTGCGTACGGCGACTGGGTACCGCCTGGAGCAGGGTGAGGCGCCGGGCAGCGTGAGGGTCGAGTGGCTCGGTCCGCCCGGCAGCAGGGCCGCCCACGCGGAGGAGGGCGAGCTGGCCCGGTGCGCGGCTGTGCTGCGGGAGTTGGGCTGGACGGTGCTGCTGTACCGCGGACCGCGGCGCAGAAGATTCCTGGAAGTCGAACCACCGGCCGGTGTCCCGCGGCCGAACGGC
>NZ_FMDF01000239.1 GCF_900091955.1 Streptomyces sp. Ncost-T10-10d | reverse complement strand
GGGTTCCTGCCACATGTGCGTACGCCCGCATCCGGACCTTTCCAGAGCCCGGAACCAGAGTGTGAAGTTTCCCCGTGATCTTGGGCACGCTGTTGTTACGCCGCGAGGGCTTGGTCTTGCCGGTAGCGCAGGCGTGTTTCGTGGGGTGTGAGGTAGCCACAGTGGGTGTGCTTGCGCAGGCGGCGTCTGTTGTAGAAGGTCTCGATGAAGTCGAAGATGTCGGCGCGGGCGGTGGCCCGGTCGGGCCAGAAGCGGGTGCCGATCTCCTCTTTGAGTACCGCCCAGAAGCTCTTCGCGGCGGCGTTGTCGAAGCAGCTCCCGGCCCGGCCCACGCTCTGCCGGTGTCCCAACTTGCCGATTGTGTAGCGTAGTTGTCCGGAGGTGTACTCCGATCCCCGGTCGCTTTGGATCACGCAGCCGGGTTCCAGGCGGCCCAGTGCGGCAGCCATGTCCAGGGCGTCGACGACAAGTTCAGCGCGATGGTGGTCGGCCATCGAGTGTGGGGGTCGAGGTCGCGGCGGACATCCTGTCCCGTCCTGGTGTGGACGACCCGTGGGCCTGCCACACCGAGCACCGGGAAGCGGACGGCAGCCTGCGGTTGCCCCTGGGCGGCTTCTGCGTGCGCTCGGGCGACCGGACAGTTCTGGTCGACGCCGGCGTGGGCGCGTTCGATGACGGCAAGTACGCCGGAGGAGACCTGCTTTCCTCCCTGGCCGCCCACGGGATCGGTCCGGCCGACGTGACCGACGTAGTTTTCACGCACCTGCATTTCGACCACATCGGCTGGGCCACGCACGACGGTGTCGCCGTGTTCCCCGAGGCCACCTACCGTGCGCACCGGGCCGACTGGGAGTACTTCGTCACTGGCGAGAACGCGCAGCCCGGCGCGATCGAGAAGCTCACACCACTCGGCACACGCGTGGAGTTGTTCGACGCCGACTTCACGGTGGCGCCCGGCATCGATGCCCTCCACGTGCCCGGCCACACGCCCGGCTCGACGGTGTACGTGGTCTCCTCCGCCGGCCGCCGTGCCGTGCTGCTCGGCGACGTGGTGCACTCGGTCGTCCAGTTCAGCGAGCGGGACTGGGAGGTGATCTGGGACGTCGACCCGGCCGCCGCATCGGCTGTGCGCAATCGCATCGCGGACGAGGCCGCGGACACCCACGATCTGCTCGTCGCCGCGCACTTTCCCGGTATGCGCTTCGGACGGATCATCGCGGCCGACGGCAACCGTCGCTTCGTCGCCGCGTAGCGCCGGAGGCGAGGAACACGTCGGCTGCCGGTGCGGAGGCGAGGCGGGCCTGTCGGATCTGGATGACCTCGTACAGCGTGGTGAGGGAGAAGGTGTGGCGGGACTTTGCCGGAGCCGTTGCCCACTCCCAACCGAAGGCCGATACCACTGCGCCGCGCGGCGGGGCGCCGCGCAGCTGGGCGAGTAGTTCGGCGGGGGCACCGAGTACGGGCGTGTACGGCGGGGTGGGGACGGTCGACGGCATGTCGGCCCGCTGAGCGCGTGGAACCAGCGCTGGACGGCCGGGCGGGTCAGCTCCATGGCCGCTTCCAAGCCCGCCGCGGTGACCCGGCCCGCGTGTTGGGTGAGCTCGATCTCGCGCGGGGATGAGGTTACGCACGGCACGCCTTCAAGCGGCCCTTGCACTTGGAGGCGCTCGCTCGGCAGGTCAACGTGGACTCGTCGTCCGGTCGTGGCCACGACCTGTCACGGACTCAGATGCTGCGATGAAGGCTTGTACGAGGGGACGCTTGTCGCCTCGGCGCGTGGCCATGAAGATCCGGCTCATTGTGGGAGGTCCGTCGAGTTCAAGACGTTGGGCGCCCGCGGGGAGCAGTGCCGTGATGCTGTAGGGGGCGATGGTGACGCCAAGGCCGGCGGCGACGAACATGATGATGGTGTGCCAGTTCGAGCACTCTTGCGCGACCTGGACGTCGATGCCGGCGTCCCGCAACGGCTGTGTGTTCACGTCGAACGCGTGGGTTCCTGCTGAACGCGGGAACAGGATCAGCGGGTCAGCGGCCAGCGCCGTTGCTTCCACATGATCAGCCCTTGCGGCGGGGTGCTCTGTGGGGATGACGGCGACAAACCGTTCCGTTGTCAGCAGGGAAAGGTCGATGTCGTCTCGCTCCTCGGCATCACGCACGATCCCGATGTCGGCCGTGCCCCGCTCCAGGGCCGCCAGGACATCGACGGTGAAGCCGTCGTGCAGTTTGACCTGGACGTCTGGGCGGCAGCGGGAGAATTCACGGAGCCGTTCGCTGACGATCGCGGCGGCGGAGCTGATGAAGGCGACATCCAGGCGACCGGCCTCGCCGCGCCCGACACGGCCGGCCTCGTCGAGATCGGCCGCCAGACGGCCCAGGAGGTCCCTGGCCCGTGGCTGGAACGTTGCTCCCGCGTCTGTGAGGCGGACGCTTCGAGAGGTCCGCCGGAACAGCTCAACACCGACGATCTTCTCGAGCTGCTTGATCTGCTGGGACAGGGCGGGCTGAGCGATGTTCAGCCGCTGGGCGGCACGGCCGAAGTGGAGTTCCTCGGCCACAGCCAGAAAGTACCGCAGGTGGCGGAGCTCGATTCGCTGATCCATAGTTCAAGCTTATTGATATGGGCTACTGCTTGTATTGGACATATGGGTGAGTGGGGCCGGAGGCTAGCGGGAAGCTACACCCGAAGGGAAACCCGCCTCATGCCGTACACCCCTGCTCCCACCGTGGTCTCCTCGATCGCCTCACAAAGTGATGCCGACGCGTTCCGCGCGTTGAACGAGGAGTGGATCTCCCGCCTGTTCACCCTGCAGGAAGAGGACCGGGCGGTTCTCGGAGATCCGCTCGGCCGCATCGTGGGCCCGGGCGGTGATGTGCTCCTGGCGCGCGAGCAGGGCAGCGGCGCCGTTGTGGGGTGCGTCGCACTTTTGGCCTACCCGGACGCCGTGTTCGAGCTGGCGAAGATGGCCGTGGCACCGGCCGCGCAAGGACGCGGGATCGGCCGCCAACTCATCGCCGCAGCGATCGGCCGTGCCCAGGCGCTTGGTGCGGTCCGACTGTTCCTCGGCACGAACGGCAAGCTGGCTCCCGCCATCCAGCTGTACGAGGAAGCCGGGTTCGTCAGGATCACCCGCAACCGTCTCCCGGTGGCCGACTATTACGCTCGCGCCGACATCCTCATGGAACTGAAGTGACGCCCCGCCCGGAGCTCGCAGTCTGCCTCGAACCGCGGCCGCCTTCGCTAAGACCGACCGGCAAATGGGGGGCGGCGTCGCGGGGCTGGGCACGCGCATCTGCCGCGTTGTCGTCAATCACCATGGCTCCTTCCCCAAGCTCTCGGCTGCGCTCGAGCAGGGGAGACCCCATCTGTCTCAATCCTCCGCCTTGCAG
>NZ_FMDF01000222.1 GCF_900091955.1 Streptomyces sp. Ncost-T10-10d | reverse complement strand
CACCAGCTACCTGATCCCCACCGTCATCATCGCCGGGATCACCTGGATCATCTCCCTCCTCAACCCCGCCTCCGCCTTCGTCCGCGCGGTCAAGGGAATCATCGACATCATCACGTTCATCGTGAACCAGGGCGCCCAGATCGTCGAATTCGTCAACGCCGTCCTCGACTCCGTCATAGCCATCGCCAACGGCGGCACAGCAGGCGTCCCCAAAATGATCGAAACCGCACTCGCCGCCAGCGTCCCCCTCCTCATCGGCTTCCTCGCCTCCCTCCTCGGCATCGGCAACCTCGCCAACAAGGTCAAATCCGTCTTCCACGCCGTCGCCAAACCCGTCAACCGCGCCATCGACAAAATCGTCAACTTCATCGCCAAGAAAGGCAAAGCCCTCTGGGCGAAACTCAAGGGCAAGGACAAGAACACGAAGAAACCGGGCGACGACAAGGCGACACAAAAGAAGAAACAGCAAGAGCTGCCCGAGGCGATGCGCCAAGCAAAGACCATCATATCCAAGCACGAAAAAAATGATTCATCAGTCGACTCGGTGACCGCAGAACTGCTCACACTTCGAGGAAAATACTCCTGGATAAAGGGATTCAGCGCGACGAAGAAGGGCGTCGGATTCTCTCTTTCCATGAAAGCGAGCAATCACCCGCTAGGGTCGTACAACGAAATCGACGACATTAAGAGTCAGCTGGATAAATTCAGCCCTGATTTCGTCAGGAAGGTTCACACCCATTGGTGGGATCACCAAATCAAACGACCGAAGATCGAGTCGGGTCAACTGTGGGAGAGAGGGGTCCTCGATCAGACCGAGACTAAGGCGATGGAATACCTGAAACAGGACAGTACCGCACACGACGTGAAAAAGCGTTTTTACGACGGAAACAATCGCGACATAAATGCTGCCGCATTCGAGAGCCATATCTTCGGGGTGAAGAGCGCCATACGAAAGAAAGTGGTCAAGCTGCTCGGGGACGCGGCCCTGAAGGAACTGAAGAAGCAAGGCCGGCAGGCCGCTCGCGACATACCCGAGACTCGCCAGATCGTCAGTTCGATGAAGTTCCTCGCAGGCCGGGACACCTACGGCGTCTACGAACCCTTCCCTCCGTCTCCGGACGAACGCGAACACAACAACTTCCGCCCGGTCTCCGCCGTCCTGGACGAGGCGAGTAGCACCCCCAACAAGCGGGTGATCACGGTGCGAACGGCTGCGGGCAAGACATTCACCGTCACCGAGGACCTGCGAACCGGATTGCAACTGCAGGTGGAAGGAATGGACCTGCGACTCAAGGAGCCCGGCGACCCGCGTGGCGTGACGCAGGACTCTCCGGGGTTCCTGCCCAACCAGAACCTCAACCGCTCGCATGTGATTGCCGACTGGTTCGGCGGCTCGGGCTATCGCGATGCGCTCAACCTGGTGACCGCCAGCGATCACTACAACAAAACGGTCATGGGTGACGCGGAGTCGGAAATTGCAACCGAAATACTGGCATTCGCCGAGAAACACGACCTGGCTCGCGGCCAGGTGTCCATGAATCTGAAAGTTACCGTGACGTTCGGAGAGCTGCTGAAGGACGTTTTCATGAGGAACATTCAGAGTCAGGAGTGGTACACAGCCGGCGATGCGGAATCGGAAGCCCAGTTGAAGAAGCTTACGAACATCCTGTTGAATCCTCCGGTAAGGCGCGTCATGGGTGTCGTGTACGCGTTCACACTCGCGTCTACAGTCTCCAGTGTCCCGTCCGAGAAGGGCTCACGTCTCATTCAGTCCGATGATCACCTCTTCATAAGAAGGAGCGCAGGCCAGTGACCAGCTTGGAAGATGTCGTGAAATTCTTCAACTCCTACCTGGATATCGACTATGCGGGAAATACCGCTGTTTATTCGGAGTCGGACGAGGTGCTGAACGAGCGTCGAGACACGAGCATGAAATTCTGGCACGCAGCCCCGGGGATCCTGCTGTCACCTGGATTCGGCAGGCCGATGGGCATGCCGGCAGAACAATTGGCCCAATTGGCCGAGAACGTAAACCTGGCACACCGCGAACTGTTTCTGGTTGCCGAATACAGCGACCCCACTTGGGGCACTCTCTACGCCGGATACATCGGCGGCGACAGGGAAAGAACAGCTCAGTCGTACGGTGGGCTGCTGTATGCGACCGAAATCAAGGGCGAACTCAAGATCATTGCGTCCTACCGGGAGGACATCGACAAGGTGTCGCCGCCTGTGCACTGGCGTCACTCACAGGGCGCGGAGATCACCTCACCGAACACCCCGGTGGCCGTCCGTCCCCTCGAAGCACCCACGGGGCGCGCTGCACATCACCAGGACTGGGAGATGCTCAGGAACGCCGCCGACGATCGGTGAGTCCTGCCGACGCCACCACGCCGTATGGGCGGCCACGGACCGCGACGCCGACCGATACCGGGTCCGCTGACGTCACCTGGTCCTCCCGGCCTGCGCACTGCGAGCGCCCGCACCCCGCCGTGTCCTGGCAGTGGCTCCATCCAGCCAAGCAGGGCGTGCAGATCGTCCGAGTCAGGCGTCGGCTACCCGCACAGGCAGCGACTTCAACCCATTGATGAAGTTCGACACCAGGCGGCGTGGCGGGGCCGCGAGTTGGAGCGGGCCGGGTGGCAAAGCACGGCACGCCTCCTGGCACAGGGTCCGCAGCTGCAGCCGGGCGAAGTGGGCGCCCAGGCAGACGTGGGGGCCGTCGCCGAAGGAGATGTGGGGGTTCGGGGAGCGGGTGAGGTCCAGGGTGAACGGGGCAGGGAAGACGCGTTCGTCGTGGTTGGCCGAGGCGTGGAAGACGACCACCTTGTCGCCGGTGCGGATACATGTGCCCGCCAGCTCCGTGTCCTGGGTGGCGGTGCGGCGGAAGGTCAGGACCGGGGGGTGGCGGCGGAGCAGTTCATCGATGGCCGTGGTGAGTTCCACGTCCCCGTTGCGCAACCTGCCGTACGCGTCGGGGTGTTGGGCCAAGAGGTGCAGGCCACCGGGGGCTGCGCTGCGTACGGTGTCGTTTCCTGCCACCACCATCAGGAAGAAGAACATCTCCAGTTCGGACGCGGTCAGTTCGGGGTCGGTGGCGAGCGCCGTCATCACGTCGTCGCCGGGGTGTCGGCGCTTGTGCGCCGCCAGTGCGTGCGCGTAGTCGAACATGTCGCGCAGTGACGCCGGGGACCTCGGGTTGACGGGCTTGCCCTCCGGGCCCAGTACCGGTGTGCCGGCTTCGTCGGGGTCCTGGTAGCCGATGACGCGTTGGGTCCAGTGGAGGAGGAGTCCGCGGTCGGTGTCCGGGACACCCAGCAGGTCGGTGAGGTTGAGCAGGGCGTAGTCGTCGGTGACCTGGGTGACGAGGTCGCAGGTGCCGTCGGTGGCCCGTGCCTCGGCGACTGCCCGGGTGAGCAGGGAGCGGGCGCGCTCACGGACGACCGCGGCGAAACGGTCCACGCGCTTCGGTGTGAAAGCGCGGCTGACGAGTACGCGCAGTCGCCGGTGGTGCGGTGGGTCCTGGTTGAGCATCATGCGGCGGATGAACGGCAGGTCGGCGGGGTCCGGGTCACGGATCTGGGTGGCGCCCAGGTACGAGGAGTAGGTCCGGGAGTCCTTCAGTACGCGGACGGCGTCCTCGTGCCGGGTGACCGCCCAGAAGCCGGGGCCCGCCGGCCAGCCGAGCACCTCCGGCTCCTCCTGCCACGCCACGGGGTGGTGATCACGCAGGTGGCGGTAGCGGTCGTGGGGGATGGCCTGCGCGTACTGCCTGGGGTCGAAGACGTCCGGTACGGACCCGGTCACGGCTTCGCCTCGATGTCCTCCGCTTCCGCCCGCAGGAAGTCCTCCATCACGCGGATCAGGTCGAGCGGCGCCTCGTCCATCGCGTAGTGGCCACACGATGGCAGCTCCACCAGTTCGGCCCGGCGGAACCAGCGCATCCATGTGGCGCGCTGCAACTCGGCCGACAGTGCCGGATCCAGCGCGCCCACGATGGCGAGGGCAGGCACGGGCGAACCCTCGATCCGGTCGTGGAAGTCCTCGCCCGCCCAGGAATCCAGCCAGGCACGGAACGCCTTGGCATCGCTGCATTCGAGCGAGCGGCGCACCATACGGTCCAGCCAGCCCGCGGGGCGCCGGCCTCCGGTGGTGATGTCGAGGATGGTCCGACGGTTCTGGGGGGTGTGTGCCGCCGCGGAGAAGAGTTCCCACTGGTCGGGCGGGAGGGGCAGGCCGGACGCGGGGACTGGGGACACCCCGACGATTCTGCGCACCCGTTGCGGTGCGATGGCCAGCGTCCGCTGAGCGACGGATCCGCCCATCGAGTGGCCGATCAAGGAGAACCTCTCCCAGCCGAGCCGGTCGGCCAGCGCGAGCACGTCCGCGGCGCCCTCGGCCGTCGTGTACGTACCGCTCGCGTCCCGGGCCTCGCCGTACCCCCGCAGGTCCACCACCGCGTACTGGAACGAACCGAGGTCGAGATCCGGCAGCACGGGGGCGTACGCGGAACGGTCGGCGAGCCAGCCGTGCACCGCGATCACCTTGTGCGGACCGTCGCCGTGCAGTTCATGGGGCAGAGGCAATGAGGTCACGCTGACTCCCGTCACCGTACGGAGCGGACCGGTCGGTCACCGGCCCGACTCCGTCCACGGTGGCGGCAACCACCGGCCCGCGCAAGGGCCCACGCACGGGCGCCCGGTGTCGGGCCGGCGGCGTCACGCCAGCAGTCCCAGATACGGCCCGAACTCCGACGCCAGCGTCAGCCGGCCCAGCTTCTGGTACTCGCGCTGGATCGCGTGGATCAGCGTCGGCATCGTCACCGGCTCGCCCGTGTCCGCCGCCAGGTACGCGGACGTCACCGCGATCGAGCGGATGTTGCCGCCCGCCAGCTCGAAGTTCTCCGCGCAGAAGGCGAGGTCCAGGTCCCTGCCCCGGGGAAGTGCGGGGCCCAGGCAGCGTTCCCACAGCAGGAGACGCTGTTCGGGGTCCGGGACCGGGAAGTCGATGACCAGGTCCAGGCGGCGGGTGAAGGCGTCGTCGAGGTTGGCCCGGAGGTTGGTGGCGAGGATGGCCAGGCCGTCGAAGGACTCCATGCGCTGGAGCAGGTACGCGCTCTCGACGTTCGCGTAGCGGTCGTGGGCGTCCTTCACGTCCGAGCGTTTACCGAAGATCGCGTCCGCCTCGTCGAAGAGGAGGACTCCGTTCACCCCTGCGGCTTCGGAGAAGATCCGTTCCAGGTTCTTCTCCGTCTCGCCCACGTATTTGTCGATCACCGTCGCCAGATCGACCGTGTACAGGTCCAGGCCCAGGTCCGCGGCTATGACCTCCGCGGACATCGTCTTTCCGGTGCCGGAATCGCCCGCGAAGAGGGCCGATACGCCCCGGCCCCTGCCCCCGCCGGGGCGCATGCCCCACTCGCCCAGAACGCGGTCGCGGTGGCGCGCGCGGGCGGTCAGTTCGCGGAGTTGGGCGTGGGTGCCCGGGGGGAGGACCAGGTCGTTCCAGGTGACGGTGGGTTCGATGCGGCGGGCCAGGCGGTCGAGGCCTGCCGCGTTCTGGGCGCGGGCGCCCTGGCGTACGTGGTCGGGGGTGAGGATGCCGCCGTCCAGGTGAGTGGTCTGGGCGGCGCCCCGGGCGGCGCGGGTGATCTGTTCCGGGGTGAGGAGGAACGGCGAGAGCAGGCGGTCCACGTCGATGGTTTCGGGGACGGGGGCCTCGTACGCGTCGGTCCAGAGGGCAGCTCTGGTGGAGGGTTCCACGCGTGGGGCGTGCAGGAGGAGGGGCGGGGCGGCGGACCAAGCGGCGTCCCAGGGAGCCCGGCCCACCAGGATCGTGAGGACCGGGGTACCGGTCAGCAGTCTGAGAAGTTCGGGGTGTTCGCGGGAGACCGCATCGAGCGGGGCACAGACCAGGCCGGCGCCGGTCAGTCGGGCCTCGCGGACCAGGGAGCGGACCGCCTCGGCGGGGGACGGGTCCTCGGCCAGTCGCGCCAGATCCAGGCCCAGGGCCCGGTGGCCCGCGAGCGTCAGCGCGGAGGCCGCGAGGGCCGTGCCCGCGCCGCCCTGGTCCTCGCGGAGGTAGGCGAGCGAGGCGCCCCGGGCCAGGGCCGCAGCCAGCGGGGCCGGGTCGCCGACGCCCGGCACGGCATGCCAGGGGGCGAGGAGATCGGCCAGACGCGGGGCGGGGGTGTCGTCGCCCAGGAGGTGCGCGGTGACCCGGTCGGGGACGCGGAGCGCACGGCTCAGGAACGGGCGGTCCAGGTCCTCGACCAGGAGGAGGCGGCCCTCACGCAGCGGGGCGAGGGCCGACAGCCGACCGCGCGCCACCTGGTCGGCGGGGGACAGGCCGCAGAGGCCCAGGGCCAGACCGATGGACGGGCGGCGGCGGGTGACGTCGTCGTTCAGGTAGCCGTAGAACGCCTCGAAGCGGTCGTCGAGATCCGGTACGAGCGTGATGAGGAGGATCTCGACATCAAGGGCGGTGAGGCCGAACTCACCGGCCAGGGAGGTGAGTCGGGACACTTCGGTCGGCATCTCGGCCGGCGCCCCGGGCGGCGTCTCCGTCGGCGTCTCGTCGTAGTCCGGAACGGGGGACGGGAAGGCGCGGGCCTCCTCCGCGTCCAGCAGACGGGCGATGTTCTCGTCCGTGAGGTAGAGGCCGCGGAAGGCGTCGTCCGGGTCCGGGTCGGTGAGCTGCCGGGCCTCGACCGCTCGTCGGATGCGCTGCTCCACCGCTACCGCACGGGCGAGGAGATGGCGCAGGTTCGGGTCGCCCGCGGTGGTCATTCGGCGCCGTCCTCCGTGTTGTCCTCGGCGTGGTCTGCCGTGCCGCCCCGTATGCCGTCAGCCGCAGCGGCCATGCGGCTCTCGGTGATACGGAGGGACAGACCGCGCCGCCGTTCCGTGTCGGAGGTACGGGGGGCGCCCCCGCCCGGACTTCCCGGACCACCCGGACTCCCCGGACCGCCCAGCCGGCCGGGGCGGCCCGGTCGGCCTCCGTACACCGGAAGCCCCCCTCGCCCCGGCATCGGTTCCGACAACGGCTCGGTTCCCTCGGGTACGTCCCCGAAGCGGGCCTGCAACCCCTCGTCCCCCACCGGTGGGCCGACCACATAGCTCGGCGACGCCGTCACCGGCACGCTGACGACCAGGTCGAGCGAGGGTTTCAACTCGCCGCCCAGTGCGCTCCACACGTCGGCGAACGAGCGGTCCTCCGGTGGCGGCAGCGCGATAGACATCGGTACGGGTGCCCCGATCTCGGCCAGGGTGCCCGCCAGCCGCTCCGGTGGCAGCGCCTCGTAACGCAGCAGACAGCCGAGCAGCGAGGAGAGCAGCCGGTGCTCGTCCTCCGGGCGCTTCGTCCATGCCGTGATCAGGTACGACAGCTTGAAGAACCGGGGTGGGCGGCGGCGCGCGACGATCGTGCCCCGCTCGTCGTAGTCGTTGTGCAGCCCCCGCTCGCGCCTGCGCATGTCCTCGCGGATGTCGTAGAGATACAGGTTGACCATGGGCGCGTTGACCTTCGCCGCCCATTCCCGGGTCGGGGCGTCGAAGACCACCGCGATCTGGCCGCCTTCGAGTACCTCCGCCCTGATCAGGGCCCGCAGTACGTCGTCGACCTCGTGGATCACCCGATCACTCCCGTACGGTCGTCGGCGCTCACGCGCGGCCCGCGAAGTCAGGTGGCTGCAGGTTGCGTTGAACCACCAGGACCGGCTTCCGCAGCCGATCGATGTCGCGGGTGTCCACCCGGAGCTCGCGAGGGCCGAGCTTGTCCTTGCGCAGGACCGGGATCTGGACCTCGAAGGTGCCGTCGCGGCTCACGGTCACACCGGACATCTCGGCAGTGATCCCGATGTTCCACGTGAAACGTACGGTCTGCCCCGGCGGATAGTCCTTGCCCCGCGCCAGCACCACTTGCCCCGGCTTGACGACCTGCGGCGTGACGGTCAGCGAGGGCTTCAGGACGCGCAGCCGGTCGGTGTCCTGGTTGTTGGCCTTCCGGCGGTCGGGCAGCGTGCCACGCACGGTGGCCCGTACGTCCCCGGTGATCGCCGCGCGGTACGTCGCGGTCTGGGTCACCTCGATGCGGCCGCCGGCCGGGATGGTGCACGGTTTCGCCGCCGTGCAGCGGGTCAGGGCGGGCAGGCTGCGGTCCTTCCCCTTGGACGGTTTCGGCCAGGTGGAGCCGATGACCACGCCGGTCGCCGGGTCCGGACCGGCGTTGGTGATGGTGAATCGCGCACGGGCGGGGCGGCCGGTGTACGTACGGTCCGGGCTGACGTCGACCTTCATCGCCACATCCGCCGAGGGCGGGACGGGGGCCTCCAGAACCTCGATCTGTGCCGTGTCCGTCCCCGTATTGCCCGACGAGTCGGTGGCCGTGCAGGTCACCGTGGTGCTGCCGACCGGGAAAAGCGAGCCGGAGGGCGGGACGCAGGTCACCGGAAGCATGCCGTCGGTGGCGTCCCGGGCGGTCGCGTCGTACGTCACGCGCGCGCCCTTCTTGTCCTTGGCCCGGACGGTCAGATCGTCCACGGTGACGACGGGCGCGTCGATGTCGTTCACATCGATGTTGATCTGTTCCTGGAAGTCGGGATCGGCCGCCGCGGCCGGCCCGATCGTGTCCGTACCCGGGGCCTGGGTGCCCATCAGGAACTGGACGGTGCAGCTCAGCCGGGTGCCCTGGGGCGCGCCCGCTGAGACGTCGATGTTCTCCGCGAAGTGCGCGGTGTCCCCGCTGGTGAGCTGCTGAGTGGGTGGGTCGAGGGTGACGGACAGATGCGGATCGCAGTTGTCCAGGCGGTAACTCACATTGGTGGGGAGGTTGCGGAACCCCTCGATGATGGCGTCCACGACGTCATTGCCCTCGATGCCTTCGATCATCCGGCCATTGGTGGCGGTCGCCAGTCGCAGGGCCTGGTCCGGATCGTGCTCCTTGTCATTGGGGTACTCGGGTATCTGACCGTTGCCGTTGAGGCCGTCGCCCTTGTCACTGGTCAGACCGACCGCGATCAGCCGCACCCCCGCGTCCTGAAGGGCGAACTCGGCGTCGCTGAACGACCGGCCGTTGCTGGGGTCGTGGCTCGACGCATCACCGACCAGCACGACGACGGGGCTGGAGTCGGGACGGAACACGGTCTTTCCGTCACCACCGTTGGCCAGCTTCCACAGGGCGTAGATCCAGTCCTCGGGCGGGCCGATGCTGTAGCTGCCCATGTCGGCCTTGAGCTGGTCGACGCCCGTCTGCACCTCGCCCAGGTCGTAGGTCAGTCCTTGCAGCACCTTGAAGCCGGCGTCGGGGTCCACCTGCTGGTCGCCGAAGGTGGCCACGGCGAAGCGCGAATCCGCCTGCTCATCGCGGATCGCCTTCGTGATCTCGGGGATCCGCTCCCTCACCCGCTTGATGGGGAGCTCCATGCTGCCCGTGCCGTCCACCAGCAGGATCACATCGGGCCTCGGCGGAATCGCCGGCGTACGCACCTGCTTGTCCACGCCCGTGGAGCCGCCCGGGTCGACCGCGTCGGTGAACTCGGCGGGAGTGACCCAGGGTTCGGGCTCCGCCACCGACGGCGCCCCGGACGTGACGGCCGAACCGGGGGCGATACCGGTGGCCACGAGAAGCAGCGCAAGGGCCGGGACCCGGAGCGCGGTGAGGGTGCGGCGCGAAGCGGACGGCCTGGTCCGGGTCGATCCGTCCCGCCGCGACCGCGGCACCCGCCGAAGCGGCTGGAACCAGCGCACGGAAGTCTCCCCACCCTCGGCCGATCGGCATACCGGACGCCACGGTCCCGTAAGCGCAGCCGGCCCACAGCGGTACAGGAGTCACATCCTCGGGAAGCCCCCGCTGCCCTTTCGGGCAGCTGAGGGATCCACCGAACTGCGGGATCTGTCGCAGGTGTCGTACACATCCGTACGAACAGCTCCGTCCGTACGGACGGCTCAGATCAGCCCCTGCCGCATCGCGTACGCCACCGCGTGCGACCGGTTTCGCAGTTGCAGCCTGGTCATCACCGAATGCAGCACGTTCTTGATCGTGCGCTCGGAATAGGCCAGCTTCGTCGCGATGTCCGCGGTGTCGTACCCCTCCGCGACCAGGCGCAGCACATCCACTTCCCGCGCCGCGAGACCGGTGAAGTGCAGGCCGCGCGGACCGAGCACCTGTCCCTGGAGGCGACCCACCTCCTCGAGCAGCCTTCCCAGCAGGTCGGAAGGCAGATGACCCTCGCCCCGCGCCACCGTCCTGATGACCTGCACCAGATGCTCCGGGGTCGCCTCGGAGCGCCTGACCACACCGGCGACGCCGCACTCCGCGGCGCTCACCAACTTCTGCTCGTCGATGTCCGTGGTGACGAGGACGGTGCGTGAGGTGCTGGTGCGTTGAATGTGACGCAGCATCGTCAGCACCTCCTCGTCGACTGCGTCCACGACGACGACCACGATCCGAGGTGAGGCGTCTGCCTCTCCCCACTCCGTCACGCTGACCTCGGGCCGGGCTCGTAACTGACTGGCCACGCCCGCCTGCGAGATCGGATCCTGGGCCCGTAATGCGACAGTGATGCGCTCCATGGCAAAGCTCCCCCTGAGCGGCAGCCGCTGGCATCACACCTAACACAACCATCACGGCTGCTTACGTGTGCCTCACTCGTCTTGAGGCGGTCAGACGATTCCCGCGTATACCTACGGGGAAACAGAAAAGTCGATCCGGGCACAGAATCTGCCCGGAAGTGTTCCTTCACGGCCGATGTCGGCATTCGGCGCCGACCCTACGGTGCGCCCTATGAGTCTCACGGCAAGCCTCGACGATTCGTCCGTCACTGCCGCACCGGGCGAGGAGACGGCCCTCCCTCTGCGGATCCTCAACTCCGGCAGCACCGTCGAGGAATACCGCTTCGAGGTGGTCGGTGCGTGTGCCGCCTGGTCGACGGTGGAGCCGGCGACCCTGTCCCTGTATCCGGGCGACTCGCAGACGGTCTCCCTCGTACTGCGCCCGCCCCGCGACTCGACCGTACTCGCGGGGGAAACGCCTTTCGGGATCCGGGTGGTGCCCACCAGCGAGCAGGGCGACACGGTGGTGCCGGAAGGGCGGGTGACCGTACTCCCCTTCACCGAGACGACCGCGGAGCTGGTACCGCGCAGCTCGCACGGCGCCTGGCGCGGCAGGCACCAACTCGCCGTCGACAACCGGGGAAACACCCCGACGACCGTACGGCTGGGGGCCCAGTCCGGTACGGAGCGGGCCCGGGTCACGTTCGCGGCGGACACCCTGCAGATCGCGCCCGGCCGGGCGGAGTTCGGGAAGCTGCGGATCCGGCCGGCCAAGCGCGTGTGGCGCGGTACGCCGGTCACGCACCCCTTCCAGGTGGTCGCCACGCCGGTGGTGGCGGAGGGCCAGGACCCGGTCGCCCCGGTGGTCCTGGACGGCTCGTACCAGCAGGAGCCGATCCTGCCGCGCTGGCTTCCCCGGGCGCTCATCGCTGCGGCTGTCCTGCTGATCGCGCTGGTCGGGCTCTGGTACGCACTGCTGCGGCCGGCCGTGAAGTCGGCGGCCCGGGAGGCGATCACCCCGGACGCGGTCCGTTCCGCCGCCGCGGCCGACAAGAGCAAGGCCCCCGACAACGGCTCGACGGCCGGAACGGGATCGGGCGGTGGCGACTCCTCCGGTGCGAACGGGGGCTCGCCGAAGCCCAGCCCCTCACCGAGTCCCGGCGCATCCGACGGCGCATCCGACGGCGCGGCCGCCGCGGCCCCGACCAGTGCGCAGGTGCAGGTCAGGGACTCGGTGGGCGGCGGGTCGAACACCTCGACGGCCCTTCAGGTGCCCAGCGGGCACACATTCCAGCTGACGGACATCGTGGTCCAGAACCCGCAGGGCGACGCGGGAACGCTCGTCGTCTCCTCCGGCCGGAACACGCCCGTGCTCCGGCTGGCACTGGAGAACTTCCGGGACTCCGACTATCACTTCGTCACGCCGATCCTGGTGCCCGCGGGCGGCAAGGTCACGATGACCGTCGACTGCCACAAGGTGGGCAAGCCGGTGAACGCGCCGACGCCTTCGCGGTGTGCCGAATCGCTGTTCCTCGGCGGCACGATGCGGACGGACACCGCGGGCTGACAGCGCGGATCGGGCCGGCCGGTCCACGGGCCCGTCAAGCAGGCGGAGCCTCTTCCTCCTCCTCGGCCCCTTCCTCCGCCCGTTGGACGAAGGAGCCCTGCACATCGGCGGGTTGCTCGTCCTCGTCCTCCGTCGCCGCCCTTTGCACAGCAGGCGTCGCGACGGGGGACGAGTCATGACCGGCCGCCCCTGTCGCAGCCGTCGAAACCGGGGCCGGGGCCGGGTCGGACAGCACCCGGTCGGCGTTCGCGACGGCCTCCCGCTCGAAGCGGTCGGACGGATCGCTCACCCGGATACCGCCCGGCGCCTCCGTACCCTCCACCGGGCCGTTGCGCTGCTGGATCACATGGGTGAGCTCATGGGCCAGCGTGGTGCGGCCCTGCGGCGAGGACGGATCGTACGCGTCCCGCTGGAAGACCACGTTGTTGCCGACCGTGTACGCATGGGCGCCCACGCCCTTCGCGGACTCGTGCGCGGCGGAACCGGTGTGGATGCGTACGTCGGAGAAGTCCGCGCCCATCCGCCCCTCCAGATCGGTTCGGGTATCGGTGTCCAGGGGCTGTCCGCCGCCGGACGAGACCACGTCGTGCACGGGGGAGCGCTCTTCTTCCTCCCGCCTCTGGAGCATCGACCCCACGGCACTGTTGCCGACCGCCCGTTGGAGCACGCTCATGCCGCCGGCCCCGACCACATCGGCCCGCCCGGCGACCGCCGCACGGTAGAGATGCGGGGTGTCCGCCGCCTCCCGGCCCTCGGTCGCCCCGGACGCGTGCAGGGCTTCGTCGTGCTCCTGCCCGTGCCCGTGATCCCGCTCGTGGTCGTGTTCCTGGTCCCATTCCTGTGCGTGCATCGTCATCTCCCCTGACCGCGCCCCGGTCGAAGGCGCGTCGTGATGGCCCCACCACTCCACCTTCACGACGGGTCACTGCCTCGTCCAGCCCGGACCCCGCCGGTCAGGGGCAGTCGACGCTGCCCCTTCGGGCATCCGGTCCGTTCGTACGGTCCCGCGAAGCGCGTCGGCCGCGCAGCGGCGGCAAATGGCTGCATCGACGGGCCGTGAGGTGGCCGGGCCGCGCCGCCGTCGGGATGATCGAAGGTATGGCCAAGAGCAACAAGGACCAGGACATCACCCTGCGGATCGCCCAGCAGCCGGAGGCGGACGAGCTCCTCGCACGCAGCCCGCTCGCCGCTCTGGTCGGCATGCTGCTGGACCAGCAGGTGCCGATGGAATGGGCTTTCTCCGGCCCGTACACCCTGGCCGGGCGGATGGGCGGAGACGACCTGGACGCTCATGAGATCGCCGCTTACGACCCGGAGGCCTTCGCCGAACTCTTCACCGCCAAACCGGCTCTGCACCGCTATCCGGGTTCCATGGCCAAGCGGGTCCAGCAGTTGTGCCAGTACCTGGTGGCGGAGTACGAGGGCGACGCGAGCGCGGTGTGGAGCGATGTTTCCAGCGGGGCCGAGCTGCGGAAACGGCTGAACGCCCTGCCGGGGTTCGGCACTCAGAAGGCGCAGATCTTCCTGGCGCTGCTGGGCAAGCAGTTCGGGGTCCGGCCGACGGGCTGGCGGCAGGCGGCCGGGTCGTACGGCGAGGCGGGTTCGCGCCGGTCGGTCGCCGACATCACCGGCCCGGAATCACTCGCCGAGGTCCGCGCGTTCAAGCAGCAGGCCAAACAGGCGGCCAGGACGACCAAACGCACAACCGCCACATAGCCGACGAGCAACAGCGCCGCCCGTCGCCGAGAACTACCGCCTGCGGCGGGCCGTGCCGAAGAGCGACCGCGAGATCTCCCGCCCCAGCTGCGTCCCGACGGACCGTGCCAGCGACCGGAACATCCCGCTCGCCACCACCTGCTCGACCAGCGAGGCATCGTCCTTGGGCGCCTTCCCGGCCCCGCCCGAGGACGCCCTGCCCCCGGCCCGTTCCCCGCCCCTCACCGCCTTCTCCACCGCCGCCCTGTCCGCAGCCTCCGCCTCGGCCCGCTGCCTGGCCTCCTGCTCGGCGCCCAGCTTCTCGTACGCCGATTCCCGGTCCACCGCCTGCGCGTAACGCCCGTACAGCGACGAGCCCTTCACCGCCGCGTCCAGTTCGGCGGCGGGATACGGCCCCATCAGCGACTGCGGCGCCCGCAGCCGGGTCGCGGCGACCGGGGTCGGCGCGCCCTTCTCGCTCAGCACCGTGATCACGGCCTCGCCGATGCCCAGCCGGGTCAGCAACTCCTCCAGGTCGTAGGGCGAGTTCGGAAACGTCCTCACCGTCGACCGCAGCGCCTTCGCATCGTCGGGAGTGAAGGCGCGCAGCGCGTGCTGCACCCGATTGCCCAGCTGGGCCAGCACATCGCCGGGCACGTCACGCGGCGTCTGCGTGACGAAGAAGATGCCCACGCCTTTCGAGCGGATCAGCCGAACCGTCTGGGTGATCGACTCCAGGAATGCCTTCGAGGCCCCGTTGAAAAGCAGATGCGCCTCGTCGAAGAAGAAGACGAGCTTCGGCCGGTCGAGATCGCCGACCTCCGGCAGATCGTGGAAGAGATCGGCGAGCAGCCACATCAGGAACGTCGAGAAGAGCTGCGGCTTGTCCTGCACGGCCACCAGTTCCAGTACGGAGACCAGCCCGCGCCCGTCCGGCGCCTGCCGCAGGAACTCGGCCGTGCCGAACTCCGGTTCGCCGAAGAAGTCGCTCGCACCCTGCTGCTCGAAGGCGGTGACCGACCGCAGGATCACTCCGGCCGTCGCCGTGGACAGCCCGCCGATCTCCTTGAGTTCGGCCCTGCCCGTGTCCGAGACGAGAAACGCGACGACGGCCCGCAGATCCTTGAGATCGACCAGCTCCAGGCCCTTGGCATCGGCGTAGTGGAAGATCAGGCCGAGCGACTGCTCCTGTGTCTGGTTGAGTTGCAGCACCTTGGACAGGAGTACGGGACCGAAGCTGGTGACCGTCGCCCGCAGCGGAATGCCGGGCCCGATGCCGCCGAGTGCGTAGAACTCGCACGGGAAGCTCTTCGCCTCCCACTGCTGTCCGACCTGTCCGGCCCGCTCCGTGACCTTGTCGCCCGGCGCGCCGGGAGCGGCAATGCCCGAGACATCGCCCTTGATGTCGGCGAGGAAGACCGGGACACCATGAGCCGCGAGCTGTTCGGCGATCAGCTGGAGCGTCTTGGTCTTGCCGGTGCCGGTGGCGCCCGCAACCAGTCCGTGCCGGTTGAGCATCCCGAGGGGAATCCGGATCTGTGCATCCGGCAGGCACACACCGTCCCAGAGCAACGCGCCCAGATCGAGGGCGGCTCCGGAGACGGCGTACCCGGCAGCGATCTCCTGCGCCGGCTGCGGCAGAACCCCGGCACCTCCGCCCGACGCCACGCCCGTGTCCGACGCGTCGGTGCCCGAACCTCCACCGGTGCCCGAACCCGCGTCTTCGCCCGTGCTGTCGCTGTCACTCATCACGGCCCCTATTCCGGAATGCCCGCTTTTGTGGCGTTCTTGCCAGCATCGCAGTCCCACCCCATGGCTGCGCCCGGAGGCTCTTGCCCGGTAGGCTTTCCGTGTGATCTTCAAGCGCATCGGAAATGGGCGGCCATATCCCGACCACGGCCGGGAAAGCACCCGGCAGTGGGCGGATGTCGCGCCGCGCCCGGTCCGCCTCGATCAGCTGGTGACCACCAAGGGCAATCTGGACCTGGAGACCCTCCTCGCCGAGGACTCGACGTTCTACGGCGACCTGTTCGCGCACGTCGTGAAGTGGCAGGGCGACCTCTATCTGGAGGACGGACTGCACCGCGCGGTCCGCGCCGCGCTCCAGCAACGCCAGGTACTGCACGCCCGGGTACTCGAACTCGGCTGACGGAGCCCGGCAGGTTCCTTCGCGGACCCGCAAGTCCTGCGGGCCGATCCGGGTTCGTTCGGGTGCATTCGCACCCGGACGGGTGCGATCCATTGATCATTTAGTAGGCATCATCACCGGGTCGCACTACGCTGCGCCCATGAGCATGCTCACTCCCCCCGGCATGGGCGGAAAGTACCGCATCACGGGCGACAAGTACCCGCGCATGCGCCGCCCCCGGCGTCGCGGCAAACTGATCCTCGCTGCCACCGCTTCCGTGGTTGCCCTCGGGCTGGCCGGGTGGGGCACGCTGCAGCTCATCGATGTCTTCACGGGCAGCAACAAGAAGGCCAGCGCGGCCGACCACTCGACGGACTGCGCGTCGGCCAAGCCGTCCGCGCCGGCCAAAGCGCTGCCGAAACCCGCGAAGATCACCGTCAACGTCTACAACGCGACACCGCGCGGCGGGCTCGCCAAGAAGGCCGCCGACGAACTGAAGAAGCGCGGCTTCATCATCGGCAAGGTGGGGAACGCCTCGGCTGCGTACGACAAGAAGGTCGCAGGTCCGGGAGTGCTGCTGGGCGCCCCGTCGGCCACGAACGGCTCGCTCCCGGTCCTCGGCACACATCTGCAGGGGGCCGTCGCGAAGACCGACGCGCGCAAGACGGCGGACGTCGATCTGATCATCGGTACGAAGTTCAAGGCCTTCAGCACGCCCCAGTCGGCCGCCGCGGCCCTCGCCGCCCTGGCGAAGCCGGCCTCCGCACCGTCCTGCTGACGGCTGCCGGGACGACCCCGGCAGCCCAGCACTTCCCGCTCGGGGCTCTAGTCGACCGTGCCGTACATCCGGTCGCCCGCGTCGCCGAGCCCCGGGACGATGTAGCCGTTCTCGTTGAGCCGCTCGTCGACCGAGGCGGTGACCACGGTCACTGGCGTACCCGCCAGCTCGCGTTCCATCACCTCGACGCCCTCGGGCGCCGCGAGCAGCACGACCGCGGTGACATCGTCCGCACCACGCTTGATCAGTTCCTGAATGGCCGCGACCAGCGTGCCGCCGGTGGCCAGCATCGGGTCCAGGACGTACACCTGGCGGCCCGAGAGGTCCTCCGGCATCCGCGTCGCGTACGTGGACGCCTGCAGCGTCTCCTCGTCACGGATCATGCCCAGGAAGCCCACCTCGGCGGTCGGCAGCAGCCGCACCATGCCGTCGAGCATGCCGAGACCGGCCCTCAGGATCGGTACGACCAGGGGGCGCGGGTGCGACAGCTTCACACCGGTCGTCGGTGTGACCGGGGTCTCGATGTCGACCTGTTCGGTGCGCACATCCCGGGTGGCCTCGTAGGCGAGCAGGGTGACCAGCTCGTCGGCGAGCCGCCGGAAGGTCGGGGAGTCGGTGCGCCTGTCGCGCAGGGTGGTGAGTTTGTGCGCGACCAGTGGGTGGTCGACGACGTGGATCCGCATGGGTTCAACAGTAACCGGGCCTCCCGCACTCGTGCGCTGGCATCAACCGCACGTTCGGAGGGAAGGTGGGGGCATACGGAGCCAGCCTTGGGGTGATGAGCCGATGCCGGACGGGGAACAGCGGAAGCGGGGCAGGCCGGACACGCCGGCCCCGCAGGACACGGAGGGCCGGCAGGACCCGCAGGAGGCCGACGCGGCGCGCCGCAGGCGGCGCGCCCAGTTCCTGCGCGAGCTTCATGAGGCGAAGGCGCTCCGCGACCGGGTCCAGCCGCGCCGGGCCAGGGCGGCCCGGATGCGCCAGGCCATGCGGATGCGGACCTTCCGCTGGTAGGTCGGACGGTGGCCCGGTGTCCCCCTGGTGGCGGCGTCCAGGAGAACTGATGGCCGACGCAACGGCCGAACTCCTCTCGCAAGGCCTATGTTTCTGCCACGATTCCGATGGGCGGGACGCAGGGCAGCCGGGCCACCGGCTGCCCTCCCGCCGGACCGACACCCCTATGACCAGTGGGAGAGTCACGGTGTACTTCGCCGCACTGCTCGCGCGCACCGAAGACGGGTGGGAAGCGAGCGACACGGAACTCGACGATGTGGAGACCCTGTCCGACCTGACGGATCTGGCCCGCGAGGCCTCGGTGGACGAGGACACTGTGCTCGTCTTCATCGAGCAGGAGGACGTCTGGTTCGGCGTCCTCCGGGTGGACGGTGAGGAGGACCCCCGGATCTTCATCTCGGACGCCACCGCCGCCGCCCGCTCCTCGTACGGGGAGATCCTGCTCACCGATGAACTGCTCGGCCGCGAACCCGGGGCCGAGGACACGATTGCCGCCCTCGAAGAGCTCGTCGGCCTCGACGGCACGGAGGACGGCGAGCCGGACATCACCCCCGACAACGACAACGACGATGACGACGACGAAATCGATGCCGACGCAGTACCGGCAGGCCCACTCGGTGACACCGGGATCCTGGCCGACCTCGGGCTCCCCGAGGCGGAGCTGCTGATGCTGCGCACGGACGCACTGGTGGAGATCGCGGACGCGCTGGGTGCGGCCGAGGTCCTGGAGACCGTCCGTTAGGGTCCGCGGGTGAGCGAACCACCGCACCCGCAAGGACCGCCGGAACCGCACGAACCCGTAAGAGACCCACACGATCCCGTGAGAGACCCGTGGCGGGCGCACATGCGCCGCGCCCTGGCCGAGGCCGACCTGGCGGCGCGGGCCGGCGATGTGCCGGTCGGCGCCGTCGTGCTCGGCCCGGACGGTTCCCTGCTCGCCACGGGACACAACGAACGCGAGGCGACCGGCGACCCGACCGCGCACGCCGAGATCCTCGCCGTCCGCCGGGCCGCAGCGGCGCTCGGTCAATGGCGGCTGTCCGGATGCACCCTGGTGGTCACCCTGGAGCCCTGCACGATGTGCGCGGGCGCACTGGTGCAGTCCCGCGTGGACCGGGTGGTCTACGGAGCGCGGGACGAGAAGGCAGGTGCGGCGGGCTCGCTCTGGGACGTCGTGCGCGACCGCCGGCTCAACCACCGACCCGAGGTGATCCACGGAGTGCTGGAGGACGTCTGCGCCGAACAGCTGACGGCGTTCTTCCGCGGCCTCTGACCAGGCTTCCGCTCGTCCGCGGCCTGCTGCGGCGAATCGGATTTCGGCGGACGGCCGGGATGGTCTAAGCTCTCTCTCGGTAGCGTGTCCGAGCGGCCGAAGGAGCTCGCCTCGAAAGCGAGTGTGGGGAAACTCACCGAGGGTTCAAATCCCTCCGCTACCGCTCTTGTGAAGGGCCCGGCGCATCGCGTCGGGCCCTTCGGGTTTTCCGCACCTGCACGCGCGGATACGGACACGACTGTGGTCCCGGGCGCGTCGGTCGTCGCACCCGGGACCACGGTCCGCGAAGTGTTGGCCGGGGGAAGCGGCATCGGGGGGACAAGCCGCTCCCCCCGATGGGAACCAGGCCCTCAAGTCCTCGCCGCAGTCAGGGGTGGCTCGCGGCGAGAACCCCACAGTGAGGTCCCGTTCCTCGCCCCGCGGATTCCTGCCGGATCCGCGGGGCTCACCGTCCATCCTGTGGCCTCGCAGAAGCCTTACGAGCGGGCAAAGGGCCCCGATCACCGGGCCCTTGGTCCTCAAAGGCCCCGTGAGTGGTCGGAAACATCAGAGGGATACGGCCATTCGTGCGGATAGAATCGCCCGACTGCACAGGGGATCGAAGGCGAGGCAGGGGCTGATGGTGCAAGCGAAGAAGATAGCTCTCTACGCGATAGTCGTCTTCGTGCTGTACACGATCATCACGTCCCCGGCCCGGGCGGCAGATCTTGTCCAGGTAGGGTTCGAGGGCGTTTCGAGTGCCGCACAGGGCGTCGGCGATTTCATGTCCGAGCTCGTGAAGTAGGAGTACCCCCATGATCCGCCACCTGGTCCTGTTCAAGCTGAACGACGGCGTGAGGCGTGAGGATCCGCAGGTCGTCGCCGGGGCGAAGGCGTTCCAGGAGCTGGCGGGGCAGATCCCCGAGCTGGAGTTCTGGGAGTGCGCCTGGAACATCACCGACCGGCCGATCGCCTATGACTTCGCCATCAACTCCGCGGTCGCCGACGAGGGCGCCCTGAAGCGTTACATCGAGCACCCCGCCCATCAGGCCGCCGCCGGGCAGTGGCGCGCGTTCGCCACTTGGGTGATCGCCGACTATCCGTTCTGATTCGCCCGGCCCGCCTGATCCAGCCGGTCCCCCGAGCCCCTCGCCATCACAGCGAGGGGCTTTTCGTGGTGTTTAAACCAAGTTGACCCCAACACGACGCTATGCGGTGCTTGCACACAGTGGACATGTCTTGTGATGCTATGACCGCTTTTGACGGATGAGTTGACCGAAGTTGACCGCAAAGGGGTGGCGTCACCGTGCCGGCCAGTGCAGCGCCTCAAGTGCCTCCCCAGACCGTCCAGACCACCGAGACCGTCCAGACCGAGACACCGGACAGCACGACACCGCCCGCCAGGACCAGGGGCGCCGACACCAGGGCGCTCACCCAGGTCCTCTTCGGCCAGCTCAAGAACCTGGAGCCGGGGACCCCGGAGCACGGCCGCGTACGGGCCGCGCTGATCGAGGCGAACCTCCCCCTGGTGCGGTACGCCGCGGCGCGGTTCCGGAGCCGTAACGAGCCGATGGAGGACGTGGTCCAGGTCGGCACGATCGGCCTGATCAATGCCATCGACCGGTTCGACCCCGAACGCGGTGTCCAGTTCCCGACCTTCGCGATGCCGACCGTCGTCGGCGAGATCAAGCGGTACTTCCGCGACAACGTACGGACCGTCCACGTACCGCGCCGGCTGCACGAGCTCTGGGTCCAGGTCACCGGCGCCACAGAGGATCTGACGACCGCTCACGGCCGCTCCCCCACCACCGCGGAGATCGCCGAGCGGCTGAGGATCTCCGAGGACGAGGTGCTGGCCTGCATCGAGGCCGGCCGTTCCTACCACGCGACCTCGCTGGAAGCCGCGCAGGAGGGCGACGGACTGCCGGGCCTGCTGGACCGGCTCGGCTACGAGGACCCGGCCCTCGCCGGGGTCGAGCACCGCGACCTGGTCCGGCATCTGCTCGTACAGCTGCCCGAGCGCGAGCAGCGCATCCTGCTGCTGCGCTACTACAGCAATCTGACGCAGTCGCAGATCAGCGCCGAACTGGGTGTGTCCCAGATGCATGTGTCAAGGCTGCTGGCCCGTAGTTTCGCCCGACTTCGATCCGCAAACAGGATCGAGGCGTAACCGGAACGGGTACAGCGCTCGAAGTCCGGTTCGGGCGACCGAAATGCCGCACACCCCCTGTTAACTGGGCAGATGCCACCAAGACTTGTCGACATGTCACTACAGCGTGTTGCCGACATGTGACATTCTGCGGGAACCGCGTTTGCCGTGGCCCCGCCGCCGGTATTCAGGTGGAGGCTGCGTTCCTCCGATGGTCGCGGCTCAACGCGACCGTCCGCGACCTCAAGGGGGTGGCATGTCCGCAGAACAGGGCAGCTCGAAGGTGCTCACGCTCACGAAGAGCGCACCCGCACCCGTTGTGCTCACCAGCTCGTCGGAAGCCATCGACACCCGCACTCTGTCCCGCTCCCTGTTCCTGCGGCTCGCCGCGCTGGGGCCCGCGCCGGGCCCCGATGGAACGGACAGCCCGGAGCGTGCCTACGTACGGGACACACTCATCGAGCTCAACCTCCCGCTGGTGCGGTACGCCGCGGCGCGGTTCCGTAGCCGCAACGAGCCGATGGAGGACATCGTCCAGGTCGGCACGATCGGCCTGATCAAGGCGATCGACCGGTTCGACTGCGAACGGGGCGTGGAATTCCCGACGTTCGCGATGCCGACCGTCGTCGGGGAGATCAAGCGCTTCTTCCGCGACACCTCGTGGTCGGTGCGCGTCCCGCGCCGCCTCCAGGAACTGCGGCTCGCGCTGACCAAGACCAGCGACGAGCTCGCCCAGAAGCTCGACCGCTCGCCGACCGTGCCCGAGCTGGCCAAGGCGCTCGGAGTCTCCGAGGAGGACGTGGTCGACGGACTGGCCGTCGGCAACGCGTACACCGCCTCCTCGCTGGACTCACCCTCGCCCGAGGACGACGGCGGCGAGGGCTCCCTCGCGGACCGGCTCGGCTACGAGGACTCGGCGCTGGAAGGCGTCGAGTACCGCGAATCGCTCAAGCCGCTGCTGGCCAAGCTCCCGCCGCGCGAACGCCAGATCATCATGCTGCGGTTCTTCGCCAACATGACACAGTCCCAGATCGGCGAGGAGGTCGGCATCTCGCAGATGCACGTCTCACGCCTGCTGACCCGTACGCTCGCCCAGCTCAGGGAAGGGCTCATCGCCGACTGACCGCCGTGGACCGCCGCACCGTGGCACGAGGGTTCCGATTTGACGGACCGTCAGCCACACTGGCGCGATGCGACGTCAGATACGCAACTCGACCGGCCGCCGGGGCACCGTGATCGCCGCCTCGGCGGCCGTGCTGTGTCTGGGCGGCGCGCTGGCCGCCTGCGGCGGCGGGACGGCGGACGACGGCTACGTGGCGGTCGGCGCGGCAGGCGCGGGCCCCGAGAGAACGCCGTCGGGAGCGGTGGCGCCGTCGGGGAAGGTGACGCTGGTGCCGCTGGACAGGGGCGGCAAGGGCGGTGGGAGTGCCGGAGACCGGGCCGACGGCGGCGGGCCTTCGCCGTCCGCCTCCGTCGTGGGCGACGGCTCCGGGGGTACGAGCGCGGCGAGCGGCGCGGCCGACCGGCCGACCGGCGCCATCGGCCCCCGCGCAGGCGGCGCGGGCAGCGGCACCGGCAGTACGGGCGGAGCTACAGGCGGTACGACCGGCCCCGGTGACTCCGGTGGCCCCGGAGGGGACCCCACGGGCCCCGCAACCCCCTCGGCGCCCGGCTCCACCGCGCCCGCGGGGCCTGCCGTGCTGGTGGTGGGTGCCCCCGAGCGGGCGTCGGCGGACGAGCGCTGGTGCGAGAAGGTGACGGTGGAGTTCCGCAACACCGGAGGATCATCGGCGCGCTCGGGGACCGTCACCTTCGCCACGCACATCATCGGCGGGCTGGGGATCGACTGGGCGACCGTCGAGTCGTCCGGGCCGCTGCCCGCGCCGATCGACGCGGGAGCGGCCCGGACGAAGACGTACACCGTCTGCGTGGACGCCTGGCGGGTGCCCCTGGGTATGCATGTCGAGACCCGGGACGTCACCGCCGTATTGAAGTGACGGGTGGAGGCAGGAGGTACGGAGAAACCTGTGCGCCGGTCAGGCGAGCGCGAGCCAGGCGACCGCTGCGAGAACGACGATCACCGCGACGACGGTGACGATCACCCCGGTCTTCGGTCCGGACGAGGCGGCCGGCTGCTGCTGCCGACGCTGCGGCTCGCCCTCGTCGACGAAGGCGCGGAACATCTGGGTGCTGCCGGCCGGGTCGTTGTTGCCCTCGGGGCCCTGCGGGGCATGGGGGTTATGTGCCATGGGCCAGGACCCTAGCGAACTCGGCGTTACGGCCCAACCCCCGGGTCGGTGAAGGGCCGTGGCCGGAGCCGGTGAGCCGCAGAAGAAGTGGTGGGCGCCGCGACCCGCGTACGACCCCTATATATGCGACTGGGGCGCCCGGCCATATACGACTGGCCCGCCAGGCGCACACCCCGAAATCGGACACCCGATCGCCCCGCCTGTGGCACGAGACACACCCGTCACGATCCACACCCCACACGCTGGGGCTTTGACCCGAGCCCTACGCGGCCTTTTGCTTTCCTTTACTTCTGCAAGCCTCATTTCGTTTGCCTGCAGCAACCAACAGGTTCTATGGTTGCCCTAAGCAACAAGATGAACCGGTGAGATGTCTGGGGGGCCCGTGGCCGTACGAAGTCAGTACGAAGAACTGGCCCGGCAGCTCAGCGCCATCGGGGCCGTCAAGCGGGGCCTCGCTCGCATGCTGCCCCCCGAATGCCCTGGGGGCTCGGCGGCCGTACTGGCACTTCTCCGTGAACACGGCGAAATGCGGATCAGCAGACTGGCCGAACTGATGGCCGTCGACATGTCGGTGACCAGCCGTCATGTCGCCCATGTGGCAGAGCGCGGCTGGATCGAACGGTCCTCGGACCCGGCGGACAAGCGGTCCCGCATCCTGCGGCTGACCCCCGCCGGACACGACGTGCTCAGCGATCTGAACAGCCGGACCACCGAAATGTTCATCCACAACCTCTCGGACTGGTCCGACGACGACGTCGGTCAGCTCAACACGCTGTTGGCCAGGCTGCGCGACAGTTTTGCCTGTCGCGGCCCCGGAGGGTGCGCCCCCGGAAAGCACACCGGCGACTGCTCCCGGCATGCCGACGGCAACAACGACTTGCACACCCGTACACCTGTGTAACAGAAGCAAAGACAAGGAACTCAATGGCTACGACCACACCAACCGGTGTGCGGGGCGGCCACGCCAAGCACGGGGGATCATCCGATGCCTCGTCGGGCGCGCCGATGACACACCGGCAGATCATGGAAGCACTGGCCGGGCTGATGCTCGGCATGTTTGTCGCGATCCTGTCGTCGACGGTTGTCTCCAACGCCCTTCCGGAGATCATCTCCGACCTCGGCGGCGGCCAGAGCGCCTACACCTGGGTCGTCACGGCCTCGCTGCTGGCGATGACCGCCACCACCCCCCTGTGGGGCAAGCTCTCCGACCTGTTCAGCAAGAAGCTGCTGGTTCAGATAGCCCTCGTCATCTATGTCGCGGGTTCGGTCGTCGCCGGTATGTCGACCAGCAGCGGCATGCTGATCGCCTGCCGTGTCGTCCAGGGCATCGGCGTCGGCGGTCTCTCCGCCCTCGCGCAGATCGTGATGGCGGCGATGATCGCCCCGCGTGAGCGCGGTCGCTACAGCGGATACATCGGTGCGGTGTTCGCCGTCGCCACCGTCGGTGGCCCGCTGCTCGGCGGCGTCATCACCGACACCAGCTGGATGGGCTGGCGCTGGTGCTTCTACGTCGGTGTGCCGTTCGCCATCATCGCGCTGGTCGTGCTGCAGAAGACGCTGAAGCTCCCGGTCGTGAAGCGTGAGGTCAAGGTCGACTGGTGGGGTGCGTTCTTCATCAGCGCCGCCGTGTCGCTGCTGCTCGTCTGGGTCACCTTCGCGGGCGACAAGTACGACTGGCTGTCCTGGCAGACCGCCGTGATGGTCGCCGGTTCCGTCGCGCTCGGCGCGATCTTCGTCGCCGTCGAGTCCAAGGCCAGCGAGCCGATCATCCCGCTGCGCCTCTTCCGTAACCGCACCATCACGCTGGCCTCGCTGGCCTCGCTGTTCGTCGGTATCGCGATGTTCGCGGGCACCGTCTTCTTCAGCCAGTACTTCCAGCTGGCGCGCGGCAAGTCGCCGACGATGTCGGGCGTCATGACGATCCCGATGATCACGGGTCTGTTCATCTCCTCGACCGTCTCCGGCCAGATCATCACCAAGACCGGCCGCTGGAAGGCCTGGCTGGTCAGCGGTGGCTTCCTGGTCACCGCCGGGCTCGGCCTGCTGGGCACCATCCGGTACGACACGGAGTACTGGCACATCGCGGTCTTCATGGCCGTCATGGGTCTCGGCATCGGCATGATGATGCAGAACCTGGTGCTCGCCACGCAGAACCAGGTCGCTCCGTCCGACCTCGGCTCGGCCAGCTCCGTCGTCACCTTCTTCCGTTCGCTCGGTGGTGCGATCGGCGTCTCGGCGCTGGGCGCCGTCATGGCGAACCGTGTCACCCACTACGTCAAGGACGGCCTCGCGGAGCTCGGCCCCAAGGGCGCGGCCATGGGTCACGGCGGCACCGGTGGTGGGGGCATCCCCGACCTGGACAAGCTGCCCGCACCGTTCCGTACGGTCGTGGAGAGCGCCTACGGGCACGGTGTCGGCGATGTCTTCCTGTACGCCGCTCCGGCCGCGCTGATCGCCTTCCTGATCACGATCTTCATCAAGGAGGTCGCCCTGAAGTCGAACGCCGTGGCCGAGGTCCCCGTCGCGGAGGCGGTCGAGGCTCCGGCCACCGCTGCCGCGCCGGTCTCCCGGGCAACGGCCCAGGCCGACCCGGTCTCCCAGGTCGCCACCCTGGAGACCCCGGTCGCCTCCCTGCAGGGCACGGCCGTGCACGGTGTGGTGCGCGGCGCCGAGGGCGCACCCGTCGCCCAGGCCGCCGTCACGCTGATCTCGCTGGCCGGCCGGCAGCTGGGGCGCTCCGTCGCCCAGGCCGACGGCAGCTACGGTCTGGACGCGCCGGGCTCCGGCAGCTACGTCCTGATCGCGTCCGCCGACGGCTTCCAGCCGCAGGCGTCCACCGTGGTCGTCGGTGACGAGCCGCTCTCGTACGACATCCTGCTGTCCGGTACGAGCGGTCTGGCCGGGATCGTGCGGACCGCCGAGACCGCTGCGCCGGTCGTGGGCGCCATGGTCATCGTGACCGATGTGCGCGGCGATGTGCTGGCCACCGGCAAGTCCGGTGAGACGGGCGAGTTCACCTTCGGTGAGCTGGTCCCCGGTTCGGTGACCGTCGCGGTGAACGCCGCAGGGTTCCGTCCGCTGGCGCTGCCGGTGGAGATCGGCGGCCAGGGCGTCACCCGGATCGAGGCCGCGCTGCAGTCCGGTGCGCTGGTGCAGGGCGTCGTGCGGGCCGGTTCCGGCCGGCGGCCGCTGCCGGATGCCCGGGTCACGCTGGTCGACGCGGCGGGCAATGTGGTCGCCACGTCGATGACCGGGGACGACGGGGCGTACGCCTTCACCGACCTGGACGCGGGCGAGTACTCGGTCATCGCGACCGGCTACCCGCCGGTGGCCGGCGCGCTGACCGTGGCCGGTCGCGGGGTCGACGGCCACGACATCGAGCTCGCCCACCCCGGCGAGTAACCACAGACCCCTGGCGGGTCGGCGTTTCGAGCGGAGACGCTGTACCGGCCGGTGGAAATGGGCCCCGGTGGCGGGGACGGCAGGCAGGGGACGGCCTGCCGTCCCCGCCCCGGGGCCCGACTCATTGAGTCATTGAGCAAGGAGAGAGAACGGGATGGGACTTCGCGCACAGGTACGGACGCGGGACGGCTGGGCGGTCCAGCACGCGGTCGTGACGGTCACCGACATGACCGGCGCGCAGGTACTGCGGGCCACTGCCGACGAGGACGGGGCGGTGCGGACCGACACTCCCCTGCAGGCCGGCGCGTACACAGTGATCGTCACGGCGGTCGGGTACGCCCCCGCCGCCTCCACCGCCCTCGTCACCGCGAGCGGGCGGGTCGAAGCCGGCACGGTGGTGCTGGCCCGCCAGGGCGGTGTGGAGCTGCCGCCGCCGGGCGCCTGGTCGCTGGACCCGGCACACTCCTCGGTGGCCGCGGTCGCGCAGCACCTGGGCATCTCCAGCGTGCACGGCCGGTTCACCGAGTTCAGCGGCCGGATCGAGATCGCGGAGGAGGTCCACCGCTCCCGGGTCGACGCCGTCATCGGCGCGGCCAGCATCGACACCGGCAACGGCATGCGCGACAAGCACCTGCGCTCACCCGACTTCCTGGACTCGGACCGGTTCCCGGAGATCACGTACCGCTCCAACGGACTGACCCCGGCAGGACCCGACCGCTGGGTTGTCCACGGCGAACTGTCGCTGCACGGCGTCGTGCGCCCGGTCGACCTGAACCTGAGCTACCTCGGGACGGGCCCGGACCCGTGGGGCGGGGTGCGTGCGGCGTTCAGCGCAACCGCTGAGCTGCGCCGCGAGGACTTCGCCATGAACTACAACCAGGTGGTGCAGGCGGGCATCTCGGCGATCGGTACCACGCTGCGGGTGGAACTCGACATCCAGGCCGTGCAGGGTGAGTCCCTGCCGTCGTAGTCTGCGGACATGGCACCCCACATCGCGACGAACACCGCCGTGGAACTCGACGAGTTGCTGGCGTTCGTACGGCCCAGGCACCGGGCGATCCTGCTGACCACCCGGTCCGACGGCCGCCCCCAGGGCTCCCCGCTGACCTGCGGCGTCGACGACGCAGGACGGATCGTCGTCTCGACCTACCCCGAACGGGCCAAGACCCGCAACGCGAAACGGGACGAGCGGGTCAGCGTGATCGTCCTGTCCGACGACTGGAACGGGCCGTGGGTGCAGATCGACGGCTCGGCCGAGGTGATCGACTCACCGGATTCGGTCGAGCCGCTCGTCGAGTACTTCCGGAACATCTCGGGTGAGCATCCGGACTGGGACGAGTACCGGGCAGCGATGCTGAAGCAGGGAAAGTCGATCATCCGGATCACTCCGGAGCGCTGGGGCCCGGTCGCGACCGGTGGCTTCCCCGCCCACCTGGCGCCCGGCAGCTGACAGGTGTATGCCCGGTACATGCACATGTTCCGGCGCCGGGCCTGCTCGCGCGGGCCCGGCTGCCGGCCGCGCCGGGGCTGGACGCCTCTGTCGTCCGAGAGCGGGACGGCCGTGGATGTGGCGCGCTGGTACTGAGGGGCGAACGAGGTCTCAGCGGTCCCTCATCGCTTCGATGCCCGCGATCAGCAGGTCCAGGGCGAAGGTGAAGTCCCGGTCGCGCATCTCCTCGACCGTGTCGCCGCCGCGGGCGTCCATCAGGTCCTGTGAGGACTCGACGATCCGGCTGAGCTGCGGCTGGCTCCGGATGGCGCCCAGCGACTGCTGGAAGAACTCGTCCTGGCTGACCCCCGACTCCGCGCTGCGCTGCACGAAGTGGGCCTCGATGGTGCCGAATCCGTACACGAACTGGCAGACCGCGGAGAGTGCACCCGTCTGCTGGTGCAGCGGCAGCCCCGTCGCCCGGATCACGTCCTGGATGGCGTGCGAGAACAGCATCGAGTAGGGGCCCATGTTGAGGAAGTGGCCGGCGAGCGGCGACACCCAGCCATGCCGGACCAGCAATTCCCGGTACGAAATAGCCAGTTCGCGCAGCCGGTCGTGCCAGTGCGCGTCCTCGCGAGGGGGCGTGATCTCGCTGTAGACCGAGTCGAGGGCCAGCTCCAGCAGATCGTCCTTGGTGTCCACGTACCAGTAGAGGGACATCGCGGTGACGTCCAGCTCGGCGGCGAGCCGGCGCATGGAGAACTTGGCGAGGCCCTCGGCGTCCAGCAGCCGGACAGAAGCCGCAGTGATCCTGTCCCGGTCGAGACCGGCCGGCTGGTCCGGTTTACGGGTGCGCGAGGGTGTCCTCCGGTCCAGCCACACGCTGGTCCTGCCGGGGTTCTTCACACGGTCGGCCGCGGACACCATGGCGCACTCTCCTCGTCTTGCCGGCGGGACGGACCGGATGCGTACGCGTGCGCACGAAGCGGATCCGTACGGTCCGATGCGCCCCGCCTCGATGCTATGCCGCCGCCTCGGCCTCGGCCGAGCCCGCCCGGGCAGAATCTGCCCGCTCCGCGCGGCGCAGAAGCGCCGCTGCCAGCAGTCCACCGGCCAGCACCGCCACCGCTCCGACCAGCTGGCTGGTCTCCAGTCCCGAGGCGAAGGCGTCCGTGATCCGCGCCCGCTCCCCGTCGTCGGTGGCCGAGGCCAGCGCGGCGGGCAGCGAGGCGGCCCCGACGGCCGCCGGCACGAGCGTCGCGAACCGGGAGTTGAGCACCGCGCCGAGGACGGCGACCCCCAGGCCGTTGCCGAACTCGGCGAGCGTGCCGTTGACCCCCGCACCCACGCCTGCCTTCTCCGGCGGAATGGCGCTCATGATCGCGTTGGCCATGGCGGGCATGGCGAGCGCGATGCCCGCGCCCATCACGACCAGGCCGAGCAGCATGCCGCCGTAGCCGTCGCCGCCGAACAGCGCGATCGCGGCGAGACCCGCGGCCAGCAGGCTCATCCCGGCCGCGATGGTGACGGGCGTGCCCAGCTTGGGCACCAGCCTGGCCCCCAGTCCGGTGAGGTTGAGCGCGACGACGCTCAGCGCCAGCGGAGCCGTACGCAGACCGGCCTCCAGCGGCCCGTAGCCGAGGACGAACTGGAGCTGCTGGGTGAGCAGGAAGAGCGAGCCGCCCATTCCGAACGCGACCAGGATCGCGCCCGCGACCGCCCCGATGAACTTCTGGTTGCGGAAGAAGTGCATGTCCAGCATCGGGTACGGGATGTGCAGCTCCCACAGCACGAACCCGGTGAGGACGGCGACCCCGATGAAGACGGTCAGCAGCACCCGGCCCGACATCCAGCCGTGCTCCGGCCCGGAGATGATCGCGTACACGACGGATGCCATACCGATGGTGGAGAGCAGCGCGCCGAGCAGGTCGGGGCGCTCGCCACTGGGGTTCCTGGACTCCGGGACGAGCCGGACGACGGCGACCAGACCGATGACCGCGACGGGGATGTTGATCAGGAAGATCGCGCCCCACCAGAAGTGGTCGAGCATCACTCCGCCGACCAGCGGTCCCACGGCGAAGCCCAGCGAACTGACGGTCGACCAGATGCCGATCGCCTTGACCCGCTCGGAGTCGTCGAAGATCTGCACGACGACGGCCAGGGTCGTCGTCATCAGCAGCGCACCGCCGATGCCCATGCCCGCGCGGGCGGCGATCAGCTGCGTGGACGACTGGGCCAGTCCGGCCACCAGCGAGCCGATGCCGAACAGGGCGAGCCCCGCGACCAGCATCTTCTTGCGGCCGTAGCGGTCGGCGGAGCTACCGGCCGTGAGCAGCAGACCCGACTGGACCAGCGAATAGGCGTTGATCATCCACTGCACATCGGCGGTGGAGGCGTCCAGCTCCTGGGTGAGGGAGGGGATCGCGACGTTGAGGACGGTGTTGTCGAGCAGCACGGTGAGCTGGGCGAGACAGATGACGCCGAGGATCAGCCAGCGCTGCGGGTGGCACGGTGGCGTGAGGCGGTTCTGCTCGGCGGCGATCGCCGTCATGCGGGCTCCTGATGCCTTATACGGTGTACGAGAACGAGACGTACACCGTATAACCACTCCCCATACGCTGTACAACCCATTTCCGCGCGGTACCGTGCTCGCCGCTGATCCGACAAGGACTGGAGTGGTATGTCACTGCGTCGTCGTACGGTGGAAGTGCTCATCGCAGCGGGCCTGTTGGGCACCGCCGTCGCACCCCCGGCATCGGCCTTCGGGCAGGGGCACACGGTGCCGCTGCGCGTGGCCACGTACAACATCCATGCGGGCGCCGGCATGGACAATGTCTTCGATCTCGACCGGCAGGCCGCCGAGCTCCGCTCACTGGACGCCGATGTGATCGGGCTCCAGGAGGTCGATGTCCACTGGGGCACCCGCAGCGAGTGGCGCGATCTGGCGGCCGAGCTGGCCGAACGGCTGCACATGCAGGTCTCGTTCGCCCCGATCTACAGCCTCGACCCCGGTACTCCGGGTGCGCCCCGGCGTGAGTTCGGTGTCGCGGTGCTGTCCAGGTACCGGATCGTGAGCGCCGAGAACCACGAGATCACCCGGCTCTCCACCCAGGACCCGAACCCGGTTCCGGCCCCCGCGCCCGGCTTCGGCGAGGTGGTCCTGCGGGTGAAGGGGCTGCCCGTGCATGTGTATGTGACGCACCTCGACTACCGCGGCGACCCGTCCGTACGGACCGCCCAGGTCGCCGACACCCGCCGGGTCATGGCCGAGGACGAGGCACCGGGGCGGCAGAAGGTGCGGCAGATCCTGCTCGGCGACTTCAACGCGGCACCCGCCGCTCCCGAACTCGCCCCGCTGTGGGAGGAGCTGACGGACATCGAGCCCGGCGGGCCGACGTACCCGGCGCAGGATCCGGTGCGGCGGATCGACTACGTGGCGGTGTCGAAGGATTCCGTACGGGTACGCGACGCGGCGGTGGCCGAGACGCTTGCCTCGGACCACCGCCCGGTTGTCGCGGATCTGCTGCTGCGGCGCTGAGCCTCTACTCGCCGCTCTTCGGCTGTGTCAGGTCGTAGAAGGCGGCGCTGCCGACCGTGACCTCCTTGAAGTTCTCCTCCACCCAGGAGGAGATCCGGGACGAGGTACCGCTGTTGCCGCCGCCCCCGCCCATTCCGCCCGCGATGAAGTAGTGGATCCTGCCGTCCTCGACGTACTTCTTGAACTGGGAGAGCGTCGGGGACGGGTCACTGCCGTTGAAACCGCCGATCGCCATCACCGGTTCGCCGGTGGCGAGTTGGTAGCTCGCCGCGTTCTGTGAACCGATGGCGGCGGCGACCCAGGTGTAGTCCCCGGCGCTCTTCTCCAGGAGCTTCTCGGCCTCGGCGCTGACGGACGAGCCGTTGAGCAGACCACCCATGCCGCCGCCTCCCGGAGTGCCGCCTTCGCCCATGCCGCCGGGTGTGGTGCCGGTGCCGGGTGGGGTGCCGGTGCCGGTGCCGGTGCCGGGTGGGGTGCCGGGCATGGCTCCCGGCTGCCGGCCGTTCTGCTGGTTGCCGCCCTGCCCCTGCTGTCCGGTGGGACCGCCGCCCTGGCCGCCCGTCGGGGGCTGACCCATACCGCCGCCCTGCTGGTTGCCCTGGCCGGGGGGCCGCATTCCACCGCCCATGCCACCGGGGCCGCCCCGGCCGCCGCCACCGGGACCGCCCATGGAACTGGCTCCGGACGGACCGGCCGTGACGATCGAGCCCTGATGCCCGGTGTTCAGCGTGCTGAGGGTGTATGCCGTCGGCCCGGCCAGCGACGCGACAAAGCTCACCCCCACCGCGGCGAGCGCCAGTCGACGTCCGATACGCGCGGCAATCAGCAGGCCCGCCGCTCCGGCCAGACCGCCGATGAGGACGGCCCAGCGCAGCCACGGCAGATAGTCCGCGGTCCGTCCCAGCAGGACGTAGGCCCAGAGCGCGGTCGCCGCGACCGTCACACCGAGCACTCCACGCGCCCACCACCTGGTCCGCTCCTCCCACAGAACCGTGGTACCCATACCGACGAGCGCCGCGATGTACGGAGCCAGGGCGACCGTGTAGTACTGATGGAAGATGCCGGCCATGAAGCTGAAGACGACCGCCGTCATCAGCAGCGAGCCGCCCCAGGCGAGGAACGCGGCACGGGCGGTATCGGTGCGCCTGGTCTTCCAGGTGAGCCAGACGCCCGCGGCGAGCAGAATCAAGGCGGCGGGCAGCAGCCAGGAGATCTGGCCACCGATTTCGGAGTTGAACATCCGGCCGATGCCGGTCTCTCCCCACTGGCCGCCGGACTGACCGCCGCCACCCCCGCCGCCTCCGACGCTGCCGGTCTCGTCGCCGTTGATCCGGCCGAGGCCGTTGTAGCCGAAGGTCAGTTCCAGGAAGGAGTTGTTCTGCGAGCCGCCGATGTACGGACGCGACGAGGCGGGCCACAGTTCGACGATCGCCACCCACCAGCCGCCCGCGACGACCATCGCGAGCGCCGAGAAACCGAGTTGGCCGAACCGCTTGCGTACGGAGACCGGCGCGAACACCGCGTACAGCACGGCCAGCGGCGGCAGGATCAGGAACGCCTGGAGGGTCTTGGAAAGGAACGCGAAACCGACCGCGACACCCGCCCACACCAGCCACTTGGTACGGCCGTTCTCCATTGCGCGCAGCACGCAGTAGACGGTCACGGTCATCAGCAACGCCAGCAGCGCATCCGGGTTGTTGAAGCGGAACATCAGCGCGGCGACGGGCGTGAGCGCGAACACCGCCATCGCGATCAGTCCGGCGGGGGCGTTGAAGCGGCGGCGTACGGCCGCGTACAGCACCCCGGCCGTGGCCACCCCCATCAGTACCTGCGGAACCAGAACCGCCCACGAGCCGAGGCCGAAGATCCGCACCGACAGGGCCATCGGCCAGAGCGTGGCCGGGGGCTTGTCGACAGTGATCGCGTTGGCAGCGTCCAACGAACCGAAGAAGAAGGCCTTCCAGCTCCGGCTCCCGGCCTGGACTGCCGCGGAGTAGAAGGAGTTGGCGTACCCGGAGGCACTGAGGTTCCACAGGTACGCGAGCGCGACGGCCAGCAGCATGGCCAGGAAGGCGGGCCGGGCCCAGCGCGGGTCCTCGGACCTGCCCCGCCACACGCGGTGCGCCCAGGGCTTGTTCGGGCGCGCGTGGCCGGCCCCGGCGGCCGGCGGCGGGGGCGTCGGCGCATCCGGCGGGGCCGGAAGGTGGTCGGGATGCAGCGTGGTCATCGGACGTTCCCCAGTTCGTGGTGAGTGTCAACGGCGCGCCCGGCCGAGGCGGGAGCCGCGGAGGCCGAAGGCGCCCCGGAGGCCCGCTCCGGGAAGACCCAGGCGCGGAAGAGCAGGAACCGCAGCACCGTCGCCGCGAGGTTGGCCGCGATCAGTACGGCGAGTTCCGTGCCGTGCGACGGCGATCCGGATGCCGCTCCCAGTGCGGCCAGCGAGCCGCTGGTCAGCGCGAGACCGATGGCGAAGACGACCAGGCCCTGAGCCTGATGGCGTACGGCTCCGCCCCGGCCGCGTACGCCGAAGGTGAGCCTCCGGTTGGCTGCCGTATTGGCGACGGCGGACACCAGCAGTGCGGCGCCGTTGGCCATCTGCGGGCCGACACCCAGCCGGAAGAGCGAGTACAGGACGAGATAGAAGAGCGTGGAAAGCGCGCCGACGACACAGAATCCGACGAGCTGCCGGGCCAGGCCGCGCGGCACCCCGCTCAGAGCGCGGTCGCGCGGATCGTCCCCGAAGGGCCTCACCAGCCGGTCCAGCGGCAGTGCGCCGACCGCCAGCGCCCGCCCCACCCGCCACACCCCTTTCAGATCCTCGGTCGCGGTCCGCACGATGTGGACGGTGGAGTCGGGATCGTCGACCCAGTCGACCGGCACCTCGTGGATACGCAGCCCGGCGCGCTCGGCGAGCACCAGCATCTCGGTGTCGAAGAACCAACCCGTGTCCTCGACCATCGGCAGCAGCCGCTGCGCGACCTCACGTCGGATGGCCTTGAATCCGCACTGCGCATCGCTGAACCGGGCGGCCAGCGACGAGCGGAGAATGAGGTTGTAGGCGCGCGAGATGAACTCCCGCTTCGACCCGCGCACCACCCGCGAGCTACGGGCCAGCCGTGAGCCGATCGCCAGGTCCGAATGGCCCGAGATCAGCGGTGCGACCAGCGGCAGCAGCGCGTTGAGGTCGGTGGAGAGATCGACGTCCATGTACGCCAGGACCGGGGCGTCCGAGTGCGACCAGACGGTGCGCAGCGCCCGCCCGCGGCCCTTCTCCTCCAGCCGGTACGACCGCACCCGGGGCAGTGCCGCCGCGAGCCGCGCCGCCACCTGCGGTGTCCGGTCGGTGCTGGCGTTGTCCGCGACGGTGATCCGGAAGGCGTACGGAAAGGTGCGCGCCAGATGGTCGTGCAGGCGCAGCACACACGGTTCGAGATCCTTCTCCTCGTTGTAGACGGGTACCACCACATCGAGTACGGGTGCACCTGCCGCATCGACCGCTCCGGCGAGGAGGTGGTCCCGGGCCGGCAGGGTGCTCCAAGGAGTGTCGGTTCGCATGCCATCGACACTCGCCAGCCCCGCTGTCACGGCAATGTGCTGAGCCTGTCCCCCTGCTGTGAGTGCGGAGCAACCGGGGGAAGCGCGGGCAGATGGACGGCGAACACCGTGTGTCCCGGGACCGAGACCACCTCCACCTGCCCGCCGTGCGCGGCGACGACGGCGTGCACGATGGCGAGACCGAGCCCGGTGGAACCCGCGTGGCGGGAGCGCGAGGCATCACCGCGCGCGAACCGCTCGAAGACATGCGGCAGCAGCTCCGGCGGAATGCCGGGCCCGTCGTCCTGGACCTCCAGCGTCACCCAGGGGTGGCCGGCTGTGGCACGCACCCGCACGGTGACGGTGGTGCCGGGCGGGGTGTGCGTACGGGCGTTCGCCAGCAGATTGACCAGCACCTGATGGAGCCGGGTCGGATCGCCGTACACGGTCGCGGGCTCGTCCGGCAGTTCGAGGCGCCAGTGGTGATCCCCCTGCCCGGCGGCGCGGGCATCGCTCACCGCGTCGACGACGACCGGCGAGAGATCGGTGCTCTCGTGACTCAGCGGGCGCCCGGCGTCCAGGCGGGCGAGCAGCAGCAGATCCTCCACCATGCCCGTCATCCGCTCCGCCTCGGACTCGATCCGCCCCAGGGCGTGCCGGGTGTCGGGGCCGGTCTCCTCACGGCCGCGCCGGGTCAGTTCGGCGTAGCCGCGGATCGAGGCCAGCGGGGTGCGCAGCTCATGGCTGGCGTCCGCGACGAACTGGCGTACCCGCATCTCGCTCTCCTGCCGCACCTCCAGCGCCGAACCGACGTGGCCCAGCATCCGGTTGAGCGCCGCGCCCACCTGCCCGACCTCGGTCCGCGGATCTGCCTCGGCCTCCGGGACCCGCTCCAGGAGGGCCACTTCACCACTGTGCAGCGGGAGTTCGGAGACCCGGGTCGCGGTTGCGGCGACCCGGCTCAGCGGCCGCAGGGCGACCCCGACCATGGCGGCGCCCGCGATACCGGCCGCGATCAGACCGGCTCCGGTGACACAGACCTCGACGAGGATCAGGGTGGTGAGGGCGGCGCTCACCTCTGCGGCGGGGATGCCGACAAGGATCGTCGTGCCCTGTGGGCCCATGACGGCCTTCACCCGGTTGGAGCCGAGTCCGGGCAGGTCGATGCTTTGCGCCCCGCCCCCGACAGGGGTGTCCGCCGCCTCCAGGGCGCTCTGCTGGGCGTCGGTCATCGGCCGGCCGCCGTCCTCGGTCCCCAGCCCCGGCGTGGTGGTGCTCTCCGCGACCACCCTCGACTCGGTGACCGAGCCGTCCGACAGAACGGCCCCGAAGGCGCCGACGGGCAGCCCGCGCGCGTCGACGAAGGCCAGCGGGTCGTCGCTCTGCTGTGCGCCGCCGGGCATCGGCCCGCCGGCGCCGAGGGGCGGCTTGGAGGCCCGCATGGCGATGGAATTCAGCTGATCGTCGAGCTTGCCGTACATGTAACTGCGGTAGGCGATGGTGGTGACCGAGCCGATGACCGCGGCGACCACGGCGATCAGCGTCACCGCCGAGACCACGAGCCGGGTCCGCAGCGTCCACGGCCCCCGCCGCCGGGTCACACGCCTACTCACCGGGCTTGATGAGGTATCCCGCCCCGCGCCGGGTGTGGATCATCGGCGACCGCCCGGCGTCGATCTTCTTGCGCAGGTACGAGATGTACAGCTCGACGACGTTCGCCTGCCCGCCGAAGTCGTAGTTCCACACCCGGTCCAGGATCTGCGCCTTGCTCAGCACCCGACGCGGATTGCGCATCAGGAAGCGCAGCAGCTCGAACTCGGTCGCCGTGAGGTGGATGGACGTTTCGCCCCTGCTCACCTCGTGGCTGTCCTCGTCGAGCATCAGATCGCCGACGACGAGCGTCGACTCGCTGCGTACGGCCGCCGTACCGGACCGCCGGATCAGCCCGCGCAGCCGCGCCACGACCTCCTCCAGGCTGAACGGCTTGGTGACGTAGTCGTCGCCGCCCGCCGTGAGCCCGGCGATCCGGTCCTCCACCGCATCGCGCGCGGTCAGGAACAGGACGGGGACCTCGGAGAGCTCCCGCCGCAGTCTGCCGAGCACGGCGAACCCGTCCGTGTCGGGCAGCATCACGTCGAGGATGACCGCATCGGGACGGAAGTCCCGCGCCAGCCGTACGGCACCGGCACCGTCCCCGGCGCTGCGCACCTCCCAGCCCTCGTAACGCAGGGCCATGGAGAGCAGCTCGGCGAGCGGAGCCTCGTCGTCCACCACCAGCACACGGATGGGGCTGCGGTCCGCCCTCAGCAGTTCGGTACGCCCCTGGGGCGAGGTCGTCGTCATGCCTCAACCCTGTGAGGCTCCTCTGAGAGGGCCCTTTCCCGAATCTGTGAATTCCCTGAGAAAGCGGCCCTCATGGACCGTCAGTCCACGGTGAACAACACGCTCGCGTTCCCGTGACAGACCGCGCGCAGCCAGTCGTCCCCCAGCTCCAGCCGTTCCAGCGCGTGCAGCTGATGCGCGTACGGGTACGGGATGTTCGGGAAGTCCGTCCCCAGCAGGATCCGGTCCCCGAGCGCCGCGAGCCGCCCCCGCTCGGCCACCGGGAACGGCGTGAAGTCCTCCGTGAAGTCCGTGAACGCCATCGTCGTGTCGAGCCGCACCTCCGGGTAGGTCTCCGCCAGCGCCAGGAACTCCGCGTACTCCGGCATCCCCAGGTGCGCCACGATCAGCCGCAGCCGCGGATGCCGGGCGAGCAGCCGGCCGACCGGTTCGGGCCCCGTGTACTTGCCGGGCGCCGGCCCGGAGCCGCAGTGCATCACCACCGGAACCCCCGCCTCCGCGAGCAGCCCCCACACCGGCTCCAGCAGCGGGTCGTTGGCGTCGTACGCGCCGACCTGAAGGTGCGACTTGAAGACCCGAGCCCCCGCCTCCACGGCCTCTCGTACGTACCGCTCCACGCCCTCCTCCGGAAAGAACGTCGCGGTGTGCAGACAGTCCGGCACCCGGCGCGCGAAGTCGGCCGCCCAGCCGTTCAGCCAGGCCGCCATGCCGGCCTTGTGCGGGTAGAGCATCGAGGTGAACCGGAGCACACCGAACGAGCGCAGCAGCGCAAGGCGTTCGTCCTCGTCGTGCCGGTACTCGATCGGCCACTCCATCCCGGTCAACGGCCCCGCGGAGTCGAAGTACGCCCAGACCTTGCGGAGCACCCGCTCCGGCATGAAGTGCGTATGGACATCGATGATCCCGGGCAGCCCCAGCCGTTCCCAGAACCGCACGACGTCGTCGGCGTCACCCCTCATTGCACACCCCTCTCACCGTCCGGCCCCGACGATCTCAGAACAGCCCGCCCTGCACGCCACCACCCCCGATGTCGGCCACCGGCACGCCGACCCCCGCCTGCGCGTCGGCGGCCGCCAGCTCCCACCCGGTCATCAGCCGGGTGTCCAGCACCACGACCCCGTCCTTCACCGTCTCCAGATGCAGATCAGGCCCCGCCGCCGCCACCAGCCGCCCCGCGACCACACCCCCGTCGACCAACTCGGTGACCGCCCACGCCACCTCGACCGCGCCCTCAAGACCGAACAGCCCGGCATGATCGACCGCCTCGAACGGCAACCGTTCCAGCGCCTCCGGCCACCCGGCCCCCTCCAGCGCCGCGGCCTGCCCGTAGAGCTGCGCCACCTCGGCCCGCCGCTCCGCCACCCCCGGCAGCACCGCGCGCACGGCCCGTTTCCTGGCGTACGGAATCCGGTCCGGCACCCCCGAGCGC
>NZ_FMDF01000223.1 GCF_900091955.1 Streptomyces sp. Ncost-T10-10d | reverse complement strand
GGTTCGGGAACGGGGTGGGCGAGGCGAACAGGCCCTGCGCACGTCGGACCCGCACGTCGCCCACGCCACCTGAGCCCGCCGCGCGCACCCGCACCGCTCAACCCCTTCCGCGTTCGGCCCTTTCAGCCCCTTCAAGGTCAGCATCAGCAGCCGCCCCGCCAAGTCCGGATCATCCGGCGACTGCTCCGCAGCCAGCGCGATCGCGTTCGTCAGCTGCATCAGGTCGTCGATGGACACATCCGCCCGCACGGCCCCACTCGCCTGCGCCCGTGCCAGCAGCACCGCCCCCGCCTCGCGCAGCGGCACATTGCACTGCGAAAGTGCCGAAGTCTCGTCCCGTGACGTCGACATGAGCGCCTGGGCGAGCCCGCGGTACTCACCCGCATGAGTGATGATCGCGCCCAGCCACTCCACCAGGCCCCCGCACGGCTGCTCCGCCCGCGCGAGTTCGCGGGAACGGGTGATCAGGGAGGTGAGGGCCTCCTGGAAGACGGCGTTCATCAGCGCGTGCCGGTTCGGGAAGTGCCGGTACAGCGTGCCGATCCCCACGCCCGCACGTCGCGCGATGTCCTCCAGGGACGCATCGGTGCCGTGTTCCGCGAAGGCGGTGCGGGCCTCACTCAGCAGCCGGTGGTAATTGCGGCGCGCGTCGGCACGCATCGGCCGGGCCGGCGTCTGTGCCGTGCTCATCGCCATTGCGCAGTCCTCCCTTTTCCGCCCTGGGTCCAGGATGCCATTGCATATGCGGAGGGATTCTCCGAATCGTTTCGGAAGTCACCTCCGTTTGACCTCCCTGGAGGCAAGGCCGCCATGCCGCAGACAGTGACAGACACCATGAAGAACACCGACGCCGACACCGCGTCACCGCACCGCACCGCCTTCGCCCTCGCGCCTCACCAGCGTCACCCCGGACCGGGCCGGTGCCGCGTCCGGGCTGATGCAGACCATGCAGCAGGTCGGCGGCGCACTGGGTCTTTCCGCGCTGGTGACGGTGTACGGGGCCGCGGTCCGGGCGGCGGATCTGCCGGGGCCGGACGGGATGGTCGAGGGCCACGCGACCGGGCTGCTCGCCGGGGCCGGTTTCCTGGCGTTGACCCCGATCCTGCTGCTCGCCACGAGGACGGCCGACGCGTCACCCGCCGGGGAGTGACGTGCCACCGCCGAACGACCGAACGGGGCCCCTGCCGAGTCGAGCGACTCGGCAGGGGCCCCGGCAGAACGTCGGGTACCGCTCGATCAGTCCTTGATCTCGCAGATCGCGGCGCCGGAGGAGATCGAGCTGCCGACCTCGGCGGAGAGTCCCTTGATGGTGCCGGCGCGGTGCGCGTTCAGCGGCTGCTCCATCTTCATGGCCTCCAGGACGACGATGAGGTCGCCCTCGCCGACCTGCTGGCCCTCCTCGACGGCGATCTTGACGATGGTGCCCTGCATCGGGGATGCCAGGGTGTCGCCGGAGACCGCGGAGCCGCTCTTCTTCGCCGCGCGGCGCTTGGGCTTGGCGCCCGCCGCGAGCCCGGTACGGGCCAGGCTCATGCCCAGCGACGAGGGCAGCGAGACCTCAAGACGCTTGCCGCCGACCTCGACGACGACGGTCTCGCGGCCGGTCTCCTCCTCCGCCTCCACATCGGCGGTGGCGGTGAAGGGCTTGATCTCGTTGACGAACTCGGTCTCGATCCAGCGGGTGTGGACCTGGAACGGGTCGCTGGTGAAAGCCGGGTCGGTGACGACGGCGCGGTGGAACGGAATGGCGGTGGCCATGCCCTCGACGTTGAACTCGGCCAGCGCGCGCGCCGCCCGCTGAAGCGCCTGCTCACGGGTCGCACCGGTCACGATGAGCTTCGCCAGGAGCGAGTCCCAGGCGGGGCCGATGACGGAACCGGACTCCACGCCCGCGTCCAGGCGGACACCGGGGCCGGTCGGCGGGGCGAACGTGGTCACCGTGCCCGGGGCGGGCAGGAAGCCGCGGCCCGGGTCCTCGCCGTTGATCCGGAACTCGAAGGAGTGGCCGCGCATGGCCGGGTCGCCGTAGCCGAGCTCCTCGCCGTCCGCGATGCGGAACATCTCGCGTACGAGGTCGAGGCCGGTGACCTCCTCGGTGACCGGGTGCTCGACCTGGAGGCGGGTGTTGACCTCCAGGAACGAGATCGTGCCGTCCAGGCCGACGAGGAATTCCACGGTGCCCGCACCGACGTAACCGGCCTCCTTGAGGATGGCCTTCGACGCCGCGTACAGCTCCGCGTTCTGCGCCTCGGAGAGGAACGGCGCGGGGGCCTCCTCGACCAGCTTCTGGTGGCGACGCTGGAGCGAGCAGTCGCGGGTGGAGACGACGACGACGTTGCCGTGGGTGTCGGCCAGGCACTGCGTCTCGACGTGGCGCGGCTTGTCCAGGTAGCGCTCGACGAAGCACTCCCCGCGGCCGAACGCCGCGACGGCCTCACGGACCGCGGAGTCGTACAGCTCCGGGATCTCCTCCAGCGTGCGGGCGACCTTCAGCCCGCGACCGCCACCACCGAAGGCGGCCTTGATCGCGATCGGCAGCCCGTGCTCCTTCGCGAACTCCACGACCTCGGCGGAGCCCTCGACCGGGTCGGGCGTACCGGCCACCAGCGGGGCACCGGCGCGCTGCGCGATGTGCCGGGCGGCGACCTTGTCACCGAGGTCCCGGATCGCCTGCGGCGGCGGGCCGATCCAGGTCAGACCCGCGTCGATGACGGCCTGGGCGAATTCGGCGTTCTCCGACAGGAAGCCATATCCCGGGTGGATCGCGTCCGCCCCGGAGTCCTTGGCAGCCTGGAGCACCTTGGCCATGTCCAGGTAGCTGGCGGCCGGGGTGTCACCGCCCAGAGCGAATGCCTCGTCGGCCGCGCGTACATGCAGAGCGTCGCGGTCCGGGTCGGCGTAGACGGCCACGCTCCCGATTCCGGCATCCCGGCATGCCCGAGCAACGCGGACAGCGATTTCGCCACGGTTGGCGATGAGCACCTTGCGCACGATGGCTCCCTCCTTGAAACAAGCTGAGTTTAGGGACTACCGACACGGCCCTACGACCCGTCCCCAATGGTGAGCTTGCCCACACGGAGTGTGATTCGAGGATTGCTCAAGTCGCGAAATCCCTTGTGGCACCACGGTACGCCGGGATTCATGACCGCACAGTAGCCACGAGGTGTGGTCCAGGTCTCTGTTACTGCAAGCGGCCGCGCCCGGCGTTTCTTTGTTGAGTCCCCACTAATGGGCGAACGATTCTTTGCTCGACGCACCAGGGGCGCGACAAGGGGGGCGCAGGGGGTGCACGGGTGCGCCTCGGAGGTGCGGGGTGGGCGCGAAGGTCGTCCGGACCCTTGTCCGGAGCGTTACCCATGAGTAGGGTCCGCGCTATCGCACGTACTGCAGGTAACAGGGGGTGAGCACCGTGGTGCGCAGACCGGTGGCGTTCGTGACCGCGATCGTGCTGTTCGTGGAGGCCGTGGGCATCGTGGTGATCAATGGCATCCTGGCGACGGTCGTCAAGAACCAGGACATGTCACTGGCCGGGCTGGAATCCGCGGCCATGTCCAACGGCACATGGGCGATGGGCGGCGCCTTCGGCCTGTATCTGCTGCTGTGCGGGCTGGTTCTCCTGCTGGCCGGCATCCGCGACCGGGCCCCGGGCCGTATCGGCCGTATCGCCCTCATCACCTGCGCCGTGGTGCACGGGGTGCTGGGTGCGCTGACGGTGGGGCTGGTCGGCTGGGCCGCGTTCGCGTGTCTGATGGTGGTGCTCGGCCTGATCGTGCTGTCGCTGGTGGCGTACGGCCCCGAGGCCGACCGGTCGACGAGCGACGCCGAACCCGGCACTCCGGCCACGGCCTGACGCGGAACGGGGCCGGCTCAGACCCACAGCTCGGTCACGGAGATCCCCAGCTCGCCCAGCAGCCGGCGCAGCAGCGGCAGAGAGAGCCCGATGACATTGCCGTGGTCGCCCTCGATGGAGTCGACGAACGGCGCCGAACGGCCGTCCAGCGTGAAGGCGCCCGCCACGTGGAGCGGCTCGCCGGAGGCCACGTAGGCGGCGATCTCGGCGTCCGTCGGTTCGCCGAAGCGGACGGTCGTGGAGGCGGTCGCCGAGGCCCTGCGCCCGGTCGCGGTGTCGATCACGCTGTGGCCGGTCTGCAGCACACCGGCCCGACCGCGCATGGACTTCCAGCGGGCGATGGCCTCCTCGCTGTCGGCCGGCTTGCCGAGCGCCTCGCCGTCGAGTTCGAGCACCGAGTCGCATCCGATGACCAGGGCACCCGCCGCTTCCGGCCGGCCGGCCACCGCGGCGGCCTTGGCCTCGGCGAGAACGAGCGCCAGCTCGGCCGGCGTCGGGGCGCTCAGCGCGTCCTCGTCCACCCCGCTGACGATCACCTCGGGCGCGAATCCGGCCTGCCGCAGCAGGCCGAGACGGGCGGGGGAGGCGGAGGCGAGCACGAGACGGCGCTGATCAGTCATACGCGCCATCGTAGAAGGGGCGAGCCGGCTTCCGGCCCGCCCGGCCGGATCTCGGTCCGTCCGGCGTTCGAGGGCCGGGGGCCGGGGCGGAGCCCGCCGCACTCCTCACCGCGTCCCGAGCACGAACATCGCGACCACCATCGCGAGCGCAAGCACCAGCCCCGCGCGCCGCATCATGTCCTGGGCGTCGCGCAGTTCCTTCGGCGGCTTGTTCTCCGGGTCGGACCACAGCATGGGACCGATCCTGCTGCGGGGGCGGATGCCGCGCCTGAGTACGGGTACTCAGCCGCTCTGGTGCGTACGGACCAGAGCGCGCCCGGACACACCGGAGGTCCGGACCCCGAGGGGGCCCGGACCTCCGAACACGCATACGAACAGGGGCTCCTGTGGCTACCCGGGCCAGTACGTCCGCGCCCAGGCCCGCGGCCCCGGCAGACGGCGCTCGCGCCGGGCGATACGCGCCGGGTCGGACCACTGGCCCGGCAGCGTCGGCGCGCCGGACGACGCATCGGACGCCGTCGCCGCGGCACGTGCCCGGACCACCGCCAGCGCGGCAGCCAGCTCCTCAGGCGTCGGGTTGCCCCGTACGACCTTGATCATGGCCAGGACCCTTTCTAGAGGGGGATGTTGCCGTGCTTCTTCGGGGGCAGCGACTCCCGCTTCGTGCGCAGCTGGCGCAGCCCCTTCACGATGTGGGCGCGGGTGTCGGACGGCATGATCACCGCGTCGACGTAGCCGCGTTCGGCCGCCACGTACGGGTTGAGCAGCGTGTCCTCGTAGTCGGCGATCAGCTCGGCGCGGGTTGCTTCTGCCTCGTCGGGGTCCGTGACGGCGGCGATCGTGCGGCGGTGCAGGATGTTCACGGCGCCCTGCGCGCCCATCACGGCGATCTGCGCGGTCGGCCAGGCGACGTTGATGTCGGCGCCGAGGTGCTTGGAGCCCATGACGTCGTACGCGCCGCCGAAGGCCTTGCGGGTGATCACCGTGATCAGCGGGACGGTTGCCTCCGCGTAGGCGTAGATCAGCTTTGCGCCGCGGCGGATGATGCCGCCGTACTCCTGGTCGACGCCGGGCAGGAAGCCGGGGACGTCGACGAAGGTCAGGACGGGCACGTTGAAGGCGTCGCAGGTGCGGACGAACCGCGCGGCCTTCTCGCTCGCGTTGATGTCCAGGCAGCCGGCGAACTGCATCGGCTGGTTGGCGACGATGCCGACCGGATAGCCCTCGACACGCCCGAAGCCGGTGATGATGTTCGGCGCGAACAGGGCCTGCGTCTCCAGGAACTCGCCGTCGTCCAGCACATGCTCGATCGCGGTGTGCATGTCGTACGGCTGGTTCGCCGAGTCCGGGATGAGGGTGTCGAGCTCGCGGTCCTCGTCGGTGGTGGCGAGGTCCGCGTCCTCCGGGAAGGCCGGTGCTTCGGAGAGGTTGTTCGAAGGGAGGTACGACAGCAGCGACTTGACGTACTCGATGGCGTCCTTCTCGTCGCCCGCCATGTGATGCGCCACGCCCGAAGTGGTGTTGTGGGTGCGGGCTCCGCCGAGTTCCTCGAAACCGACGTCCTCGCCGGTGACGGTCTTGATGACGTCGGGGCCGGTGATGAACATGTGCGAGGTCTGGTCGACCATGACGGTGAAGTCGGTGATCGCGGGGGAGTAGACCGCTCCGCCCGCGCACGGTCCGACGATCAGCGAGATCTGCGGGACGACGCCCGAGGCGTGCACATTGCGGCGGAAGATCTCGGCGAACAGGCCGAGCGCGACCACACCCTCCTGGATGCGGGCGCCGCCGCCGTCGTTGATGCCGATGACCGGGCAGCCGGTCTTCAGCGCGAAGTCCATCACCTTGACGATCTTCTCACCGTAGACCTCGCCGAGCGAGCCGCCGAAGATGGTGAAGTCCTGCGAATACACGCAGACGGGGCGGCCGTCGACCGTGCCGTAACCGGTGACGACGCCGTCTCCGTAGGGGCGGTTCTTCTCGATGCCGAAGTTGGTGGAGCGGTGCCGGGCGAATTCGTCGAGCTCCACGAAGGAACCCTCGTCGAGCAGCAGGCCGATCCGCTCGCGGGCGGTCAGCTTGCCCTTCGCGTGCTGCTTCTCGACCGCGCGCTCGGAGCCCGCGTGCGTTGCTTCGTCGATACGGCGCTGCAGGTCCGCGATCTTGCCCGCGGTGGTGTGGATGTCGATCTCTTCCGGCTCGGACATCGGGTGGCGGCTCCCTGCCTGGTCACGGGGACGACTCTGCTGCTGATCAGGTACTGAACACCTACTGATCCGTAGGGTATCGGCGTGGATACGGTTCGGCAGTGCGTCGTTTGCCACACCTAGTCTGGCTTGCATGACACCTTCGGATGCGCCTCACAGCCGCTGGTCGGACCTGGACCGACCGCCCCTGAACGTCCCCGCGCTGCGCCGCGGGCTGCTGCGGCCGGGCGGACTGTGGACCTCGCTCGACGTCGTGGAGACCACCGGGTCCACCAACTCCGACCTCGCCCGGCGCGCGGCCGAGGGGCTCGCCGAGGGCACCGTGCTGGTCGCCGAGGAACAGACCGCGGGCCGCGGCCGCCTCGACCGCACCTGGACGGCTCCGGCCCGTTCGGGCCTGTTCTTCTCCGTCTTCGTGACACCGGGTGACATCCCCGTCCAGCGGTGGGGCTGGCTGCCGCTGCTCGCGGGCGTCGCGACGGCGACGGGTCTGGCTCGTGCGGCAGGCGTCGACACGGCGCTGAAGTGGCCCAACGACCTCCTCGTGACGGTCCCCAAGGACTCCGACAAGCTCCGTCCAGGAGAGACCCCACCGGGCGAGGAACGCAAGGCGGGCGGCATCCTCGCCGAGCGAGCCGGCAACGGAGTCGTCGTGGGCATCGGCCTCAACGTCTCCCTGCGCACCGACGAACTCCCCGCGCCCACGGCCGCCTCGCTGGCCCTGGCCGGAGCAGTCTCCACCGACCGCGAGACGCTGCTGCGAGGCGTACTGCGCTCTCTGGAGCACTGGTACGGCCAGTGGCGCGCGGCGGACGGCGACGCGGCGGCGAGCGGCCTGCAGGAGGCGTACGCGGCGGGCTGCGCGACGCTCGGCCGGACGGTACGTGCCCAGCTGCCCGGAGGCCGCACGCTCACCGGCGAGGCCGTGGCGATCGACGGCGACGGCCGACTGATCCTGTCCACCGACGACGGCCTCCAGGAACCCGTGTCGGCGGGCGACATCGTGCACCTGCGGGGCGTCGGCGGCGGCCTGGTCTGAGAAGCGGGCCGGGGCGGTGCGGGGTGTCCGCCTCTGGCCTCCGCTTCCGTCCCATCCGACCCTTGCCGGGCCGGAGCGTGGGCCGCCGAGGTGTGTCTGCTTCCGGCCTCTGCACCCGGCGCACCAGAACACGTACCGGGGGCATGAATCCTCGCCCTCCTGGAAACCACCCACCGGCCGCAACCACCCACGCCCCCGGCCCACCCAGGAACATTCCCGGAGGCCATAGCGACGTGAGCCACGGCACACCTGTCGTATCGTTGAGGCGATCCACCGACAGATCGGCAGGGCAGTGCGCAGGGAACGGGCAGGAGGCGGCTGGTGACCGTCGACGACACGACCTCCGGCGCGGGCGCGGAGCCCCCGTCGGAACCCTCGGTCCACCCGACACCGCATCACGAAGTCGACCATACGGCGGAACCGACCGACGATCCCCTGGCGATCCGGCTGGAACAGCTGATCCTGGGCGCCGACCGGCGCTACACGCCGTTCCAGGCGGCCCGTACCGCAGGCGTCTCGATGGACCTGGCCTCCCGGTTCTGGCGGGCCATGGGTTTCGCCGACATCGGGCAGGCCAGGGCGCTCACCGAGGCCGATGTGCTGGCGCTGCGCAGGCTCGCCGGTCTCGTCGAGGCGGGGCTGCTCAGCGAGCCGATGGCGATCCAGGTGGCCCGGTCCACCGGGCAGACCACCGCCCGGCTGGCGGAGTGGCAGATCGATTCCTTCCTGGAGGGGCTGACCGAGCCGCCCGAGCCCGGCATGACCCGGACCGAGGTCACGTACCCGCTGGTCGAGCTGCTCCTCCCGGAGCTGGAGGAGTTCCTGGTGTACGTGTGGCGGCGCCAGCTCGCCGCAGCCACCGGGCGGGTCGTGCAGGCCGCCGACGACGAGGAGATGGTCGACCGGCGCCTGGCCGTCGGCTTCGCCGACCTCGTCGGGTTCACCCGGCTGACCCGGCGGCTGGAGGAGGAGGAGCTCGGCGAGCTGGTCGAGTCGTTCGAGACCACCTGCGCCGACCTGGTCGCCGCCCACGGCGGCCGCCTCATCAAGACCCTCGGCGACGAGGTCCTCTACGCCGCCGACGACGCACGCACGGCGGCCGAGATCGCGCTGCGCCTGATCGAGGCGATGACCCAGGACGAGACCATGCCCGCGCTGCGCGTCGGCATCGCTTTCGGCACGGTCACCACCCGAATGGGCGATGTCTTCGGTACGACGGTGAACCTCGCCAGCCGGCTGACCTCGATAGCGCCGAAGGACGCCGTGCTGGTGGACGGGGCGTTCGCGGAGGAGCTGACCCGTACCGGCGACGCCCCGACCTCCGAGGCGCAGGCGGCGGAGGAGGCCGCAGCGGCCGAGAAGGAGCGCCAGAACGGCGTGGAGCCGACGTCCGTGCACAAGTACCGCTACGGGCTGCAGCCGATGTGGCAGCGTCCGGTGCGCGGACTCGGCGTCGTGGAGCCCTGGCTGCTGGCGCGCCGGGGCACGTCCTGACATCGCCCCGGACCGCTGTCCCGGGCGCCCCATAGGATCCCTCCGGTAACGATCGTTAACCGGAGGGGTGCAGTCATGACCGTCACGTCCGAGCAGCGGTTCGGGGAATTCGTCGTCGTGCGGGTCCACGAGGGACAGGAACACGTCGCCGAGCTGGTCCTCGACCGGCCCAAGGCGATGAACGCCGTGTCCACGGACATGGCCCGCTCGATCGCCGCCGCCTGCGCCGAGCTCGCCGCCGACCCGGGCGTACGGGTCACCGTCCTCACCTCCAGCCATGAGCGTGCCTTCTGTGTGGGTGCGGATCTGAAGGAGCGCAATTCCTTCACCGACGCCGAGCTGTTGCGCCAGCGCCCCACCGCCCGCGCCGCGTACACCGGTGTACTCGAACTGCCGATGCCGACGATCGCGGCCGTGCACGGTTTCGCGCTGGGCGGCGGATTCGAGCTGGCCCTGTCCTGCGATCTGATCGTCGCCGACCGTACGGCGGTGGTGGGCCTGCCCGAGGTGTCGGTCGGTGTCATTCCGGGCGGCGGCGGTACGCAGTTGCTGCCGCGGCGGATCGGTGCGGCGCGCGCCGCCGAGCTGGTCTTCACGGCCCGGCGGGTGGAGGCGGCCGAGGCCCGTGATTCGGGGCTGGTCGACGAGCTGGTGGAGGCGGGACGGGACCGCGAGGCCGCGCTGGTGCTCGCGGGCCGGATCGCCGCCAACTCCCCGGTGGGGCTGCGTGCCGCCAAGCGGGCGCTGCGGCTCGGGCACGGCCTCGATCTCCGGGCCGGACTCGAAGTCGAGGACGCCGCCTGGCGTTCGGTGGCCTTCTCCGGTGACCGGGCCGAGGGTGTGGCCGCGTTCAACGAGAAGAGGAAGCCGAACTGGCCCGGCGAGTGACGTTGCGTATATGCAAGGAAACGCAGTGAATCTCATCGACGTCCCAAATTGATCAAATCATCAAAAAACTACATAAGCTGTAGCGATGGGTGGTGATGATGCGCGGCTGCGGGCCGTGGTTTCGCTTGCGCAGACGATGGCGGCGGCACACACCCCGCGGGGGTCGTGGCGAGCGGCTGCGCTGGGGGCGTGCGAGGCGTTGGGCGGCAGTTTCGCCGCGCTCTCCGTCTGGGAGCGTGAGCGCGGGCGGCTGCGCGTGCTGGTCAACGCGGGCGAACGGGCCGAAGGGGAGGAGGAGTTCCCCGAGGAGGAGGCGTACCCGGTGCATCGGTTTCCGGAGATCACCGAGTTCCTGCACGAACGGTGGGCCGGGGGCGGTGAGCCGGACGCCTGGGTGGAGACCGCCGACGGCCCGGTGGGCGGCGTTCGGGGCGGGGGTGCGCAGGCGCGGGGGTACGGGCGCGTGTACGGCCACCAGCGGGTGGCCGCCCTGCGTCGGCGCGGGCGCGGCTGCTGTGTGGTCGCGCCGATCGTGCTGCACGGGCGGGCCTGGGGTGAGCTGTATGTGGCCCGCCCGGTGGGGGAGCCGGTGTTCGGGCGGGAGGACGCGGACTTCGCGACCGTGCTGGCTGCCGTCGTCGCCGCCGGGATCGCCCAGACCGAGCGGCTGGAAGAGGTCCGCAAGCTCGCCTTCACCGATCAGCTCACCGGGCTGGCCAACCGCCGCGCGGTCGATGTGCGGCTCGACGAGGCGATGGAGCGGCATCGGGCGGACGGGGCGGTGGTCAGCCTGGTCGTCTGCGACCTCAATGGTCTGAAGCGGGTCAACGACACCCATGGCCACGCGGTCGGCGACCGTCTGCTGGAGCGTTTCGGCTCGGTACTGTCCCGCTGCGGCGCCATGCTGCCCGATGCGCTCGCGGCCCGGCTCGGCGGCGATGAGTTCTGCCTGCTCGCGGTGGGCCCCGAGACGGACGACGTGATCCGGGTGGCCGCCGAACTCTGCGAACGGGCAGGCGAGTTGGAGCTCGGTGATGGGGTGGCGTGCGGGATCGCGTCGACCGGTGATCCGATCGGCCCGGTGGTGTCGGCGCGGCGGCTGTTCCGGCTGGCGGACGCGGCCCAGTACCGGGCGAAGGCGGCCCGCTCCGCGAAGCCGGTGGTGGCGGGGCGCGACGGCGAGGTGATCCGGCTGGCCGACTTGCCGCCGAAGTCCCCGCATGACCGTCGTCATCTGCGCGGCAGCCGGCCCTGACCGTGTGACCGGATCGGTAAGGGGCCAACCCCACGACCACTAGTGACATGAAGGGATTCAATCCGTACGCTTCTGAATATGGATATGCATACAGTCGTGGTGGGGACGTCCGGTACCACCGCTCAGGACGTCATCGCCGTGGCCCGCGGCAACGCTCGTGTCGAGCTCTCCGCGGCCGCCGTGAGCGCACTCGCCGCCGCCCGCGAGATCGTGGACGCGCTGGCCGCCAAGCCCGAACCGGTCTACGGCGTCTCCACCGGCTTCGGGGCGCTGGCCAGTCGGCACATCAGCCAGGATCTCCGCGCACAGCTCCAGCGCAACATCGTCCGCTCGCACGCCGCCGGCATGGGCCCGCGGGTCGAGCGCGAGGTCGTCCGCGCCCTGATGTTCCTGCGGCTGAAGACGGTCGCCTCCGGGCACACCGGCGTACGGCCCGAGGTCGCGCAGACCATGGCCGACGTCCTCAACGCGGGCATCACCCCCGTCGTCCACGAGTACGGCTCGCTCGGCTGCTCCGGCGACCTGGCCCCGCTCTCCCACTGCGCCCTGACGCTGATGGGCGAGGGCGACGCGGAGGGCCCCGACGGCACCGTGCGCCCCGCCGGTGAGCTGCTTGCCGCCCATGGCATCACCCCGGTCGAGCTGCGCGAGAAGGAGGGCCTCGCCCTCCTCAACGGCACCGACGGCATGCTCGGCATGCTCGTCATGGCCCTGGCCGACCTGAAGAACCTCTACACCTCCGCCGACATCACCGCCGCCCTCACTCTTGAGGCGCTGCTCGGCACGGACAAGGTGCTCGCCCCGGAGCTGCACGCCATCCGCCCGCACCCGGGCCAGGGCGTCAGCGCCGACAACATGCTGCGGGTCCTCGCCGGGTCCGGCCTCACCGGCCACCACCAGGACGATGCGCCCCGTGTCCAGGACGCCTATTCCGTGCGCTGCGCGCCCCAGGTCAACGGCGCCGGACGCGACACCCTCGACTACGCCGGGATCGTCGCGGACCGCGAACTGGCCTCCGCCGTCGACAACCCCGTCGTCCTTCCCGACGGCCGGGTCGAGTCCAACGGGAACTTCCACGGCGCCCCCGTCGCCTACGTGCTCGACTTCCTGGCGATCGTCGCGGCCGACCTCGGTTCGATCACCGAGCGCCGCACCGACCGGCTGCTGGACAAGAACCGTTCGCACGGACTGCCTCCGTTCCTCGCCGACGACGCAGGTGTGGACTCGGGCCTGATGATCGCCCAGTACACCCAGGCCGCCCTGGTCAGCGAGATGAAGCGGCTCGCCGTCCCCGCGTCGGCCGACTCGATCCCGTCCTCCGCGATGCAGGAGGACCACGTCTCCATGGGCTGGTCGGCCGCGCGCAAGCTGCGTACCGCCGTCGACAACCTCGCCCGGATCGTTGCCGTCGAGCTGTACGCGGCGACCCGCGCCATCGAACTGCGCGCCGCCCAGGGCCTCACCCCCGCGCCCGCCTCGCAGGCCGCCATCGAGGCGCTGCGTGCGGCAGGTGTCGAGGGCCCGGGACCGGACCGCTTCCTGTCGCCGGACCTGGCCGCGGCGGACGCGTTCGTACGTGCCGGGAAGCTGGTCGCCGCGGTCGAGCCGGTGACCGGACCGCTGGCCTAGTGCTGCGGAGGGTTCAGACGGACAGGGGGTCGGCGCGGCGTACCGAGTAGGTGACGAACGCTGCGCCGATGCCCAGGAACGCCGTGCCACCGATCAGATACGGGGTGGTGTCGACCCCGGTCCCGGTGTCGGCGAGCCTCGGACCGGTCGTGGTGTCCGCGACGGCGGTGACCTGTCGGCTCTGTGCGCCCGGCGTGCCGGTCGACTCGTCCGTCGCGTTGGCGGACGGCACGAACCACAGGACGGCCAGCAGCGTGCCCGCAGCGGTGGCGGTCAGGAGCGGGCGGCGAGCAGTGGCCACGGAATCGATCCCCCTTGTCACAGCCGTGAGTTAGGCCTGTACGCCGATGCTAGTGAAAGCAGCGGGTCGCAGGAAAGTCGCGAGGGCGGGGAGCTTACGCTCCGGCACATGAGCACTTCTGAGACATCACGGTTTGTTCGACTTCGGGTCGAAATGGTGCTGGAGATCACGGACCCCGCCGCCCTCAGCGGTACCGCACTGGAGTCCATTGCCGCCGAGTACGGGGAGCCCGGCGGCGAGTCGGCCGAGGAACGCATGCAGGCCGAGGCGGCCGTACGGGAGGACGGAGCGGAGGCCCTCGCCTCCCTCGTCGATCCGTTCGACCTGGTCAGCGAGGTGCCGGGGGTCGAGCTCACCCAGGCGTCCTGGAGCAGCGAGACCGTCGACTACGACCCGGACGACCCGGACGGCTGGGACCTCGACGACGAGGATGATGAGGGGGGCGCCGGCGGCGTCCCGCACAATGGTGAGGACGACGGCGAGCACAGCGGCGCGAGCAGCGGTGCGGAGCGGCGGATGTAGCAGGCGGTGAGCCACGGCCCCGGCCGCTTTTCCGCGGACCGGGGCCGTCGTGCGTACCGGTCGTATATACGCGACCGGTACCGGGAACCACCGCCGACGCGGATGCGTCGATGAGTGTTGTTCCCCACATCCCCCTTGGATGTGGAACGGAAGACCCCTTCCATGGGTTCTAGGAACATTGACGGGTTTCGCCGGTCGTCGGCGGCTCTGCTCGGGGTTTTTGGGGATTAGGCAACGATGGAGAAGCGTGTGATGACGGACAGCAAGCGGCGCAAGGGCCTGATGGCCGCGTCCGCACTGCTCGGTGGCGTTCTGGTGCTCGCCGCCTGCAACGACAGCGGCACGAGCAGCGCCGAGAGCTCGAAGAAGTCGCAGGCGGCCGCGGTCGACAAGGCAGCCGCCGAGGACGCGTCGGAAGCGCAGATCACGATCTCGCCGAAGAACGGTGCGACCAACGCGAGCATCAACAACGACGCCAAGGTCACCGTTGCCAAGGGCACGCTGTCCCAGGTCACCATGACCACGTCGGCCGGTGCCGCCGTCAAGGGCACGCTCGCCGCCGACGGGAAGAGCTGGAAGCCGGACGTCCAGCTGGAGCGCTCGACCACGTACAAGATCAATGCGGCGGCCAAGGACTCCAAGGGCCGCGAGGCGCACGAGAACTCGTCGTTCACCACCGTGTCGCCCGCCAACAGCTTCATAGGAAACTTCACGCCCGAGGACGGGTCCACGGTCGGCGTCGGCATGCCGGTCTCGATCAACTTCAACAAGCCGATCACGGACAAGAAGGCCGTCCAGGACGGAATCACCGTCACGTCCAGCAGCGGTCAGGAAGTCGTCGGCCACTGGTTCAACTCGCAGCGTCTCGACCTGCGCCCCGAGCAGTACTGGCAGGGCGGCTCCACCGTCACGCTGAAGCTCGCGCTGGACGGTGTCGAGGGCGCGGACGGCGTCTTCGGCGTGCAGCAGAAGACGGTCACCTTCAAGGTCGGCCGCAACCAGGTCTCGACGGTCGACGCCAACACGAAGACGATGACCGTCACCCAGAACGGCAAGACGATCAAGACCATCCCGATCTCTTCCGGCTCCCCCGACAACCCCACGTACAACGGGCAGATGGTGATCTCCGAGAAGTTCAAGGAGACCCGGATGAACGGCGCGACGGTCGGCTTCACCGACTCCGACGGCAAGGGCGAGTACGACATCAAGGACGTGCCGCACGCCATGCGGCTGTCCACCTCGGGCACCTTCATCCACGGCAACTACTGGGGCGCGCGGTCGATCTTCGGCAGCGCCAACACCAGCCACGGCTGTGTCGGCCTCGCCGACGTGAAGGGCGCGAACGACGCCAACCAGCCCGCCGCCTGGTTCTACAACAACTCCATGGTCGGCGACGTGGTCATCGTCAAGAACTCCCCGGACAAGACCATCACCCCCGACAACGGCCTCAACGGCTGGAACATGAGCTGGGCGGAGTGGACGGCGGGCTCCCAGGCCTGACCCGCACGCACCTCCCCTCCCGCAGTACCCAATCCCCGTACGCAGGCGGCGACACCCGGATCCCCTCGGATCCGCGGTGCCGCCGCCTGTGGCGTTCGCAGGGGTTCTCATCCGGCTCTCATCGTGGCCTTATCCCACCATCACGGGCCGTCCCTAGCCTCACGCCATGTTCTTCACCTACCTCCGGCGCGAGCTGCGCCGCCGCAGAAAGGCGGCGCTGGTCGTCGCCTCGGGACTGGCCCTGGGCATCGCGCTGGTCATCATCGTCAGCTCGGTCTCCTCCGGAATGAGCAAGGCCCAGGACAAGGTCCTGGAATCGCTGTACGGCCTCGGTACGGACATGACGGTCACCAAGGCCGCCGCCGCTCCCGGTTCCGGCAACGGGCGCCCGAAGTTCGAGTTCGACGCCAAGGGCAACGACGACGACTCGACCCAGAGCAGCGACCGGGTCCTGGTCCAGGGCTTCCAGACGCTGGCCTCCTCCACCGTCGACACGATCGGCAAACAGGACGGGGTCGCGGACGCCGTCGGCGGACTCAGCCTGAACGTCATGAAGGTCGACGGCCAGTTCAAACGAGGTGAGTTCGAGCAGCAGGGCGGCACGGCCCAGGGCGGCCGGGGCGGCAGCACGCAGCCGCAGGGCGAGGTGAGGGGCGGCGGCGCCTCCTTCGACGTCAACTCCTACACCGTGTACGGCACCGACGTCACCAAGCAGGCCCTCGGCCCGCTGACCTCGTCGAAGATCACCAAGGGCCGTGCGTTCAAGGCGTCCGAGACCGACGCCGAGGTCGCCGTCGTGGACTCCGCGTACGCCAAGGAGAAGAAGCTCGCGGTCGGCAAGGCCGTGACCATCCACGGCACCAAGTTCACGATCGTCGGGGTCTCGACCGCCGACAGCGGTGACGCCGCCGCCGACCTCTACATCCCGCTGAAGCAGGCGCAGACGCTCGCCGACTCGAAGAACAAGGTCACCACGGTCTATGTGAAGGCCGCGGACTCGCAGCAGATCGACCACGTCAAGTCCACCATCCAGAAGAACGTCTCCGGGACGACCGTCACCACCTCCGCCGATCTCGCCGACACCGTCTCCGGCTCCCTCTCCACCGCCTCCGACCTGGCCTCCAGCGTCGGCAAGTGGCTGTCCATCGCGGTTCTGGTCGCCGCCTTCCTGGTGGCCGGCCTGCTCACCTCCTCGGCGGTCAGCCGCCGGGTCCGGGAGTTCGGCACCCTCAAGGCGCTCGGCTGGAAGAGCGGCCGGGTCACCCGCCAGGTCGTCGGCGAGGCCCTCGTCAACGGACTGCTGGGCGGAGTGCTCGGCATCGCCGTCGGTCTCGCCGGTGCGTACGTCGTGACCAGCATCAGTCCCACCCTCACCGCACAACTCGGCTCCTCGGGCGGCGGCATGGGTGGCGGCCGGTTCATGGGCGGACCGGGCGGGCCGAGCGCGTCCAAGACGCTCGATGTCGCCCTGACCGCACCCGTCTCGCTCTCCATCATCCTGATCGCCGTCGCGCTGGCCGTGGCGGGCGGGCTGATCGCCGGTGCGTTCGGCGGCTGGCGGGCCTCCCGGCTGCGCCCCGCCGACGCCCTGCGCCGCGTCGAATAGCCCACCCGGCGTCCCACCCCACCTTGTTCCAGCAGGAGTTGACCCATGTACACACTCAGAGACGTCACCAAGCGCTATACGCGCGGCAAGAAGACCGTCCACGCGCTCGCCGGCGTCGATCTGACCATCGAGGACGGCGGCCGGCTGGTCATCCAGGGACCCACCGGCGGCGGCAAGTCCACGCTGCTACAGATGCTCGGCGGCCTCGACCGCCCCACGAGCGGCAGCGTCGAACTCGACGGTGTGGACCTCGCGAAGCTCAGCGAGGCCAGGCTCACCACAGTGCGCGCGCAGAACATCGGCTTCGTCTTCCAGAGCTTCAACCTCATCCCGACGCTCACCGCCCAGGAGAACGTCGAGACCGCGCTCGTACCGCTCGGCGGCAAGGCGGCCGAACGGCGCAGGCGGGCCGCCGAGGCACTGGACTCCGTCGGACTCGGTGAACGGCTCGGGCATCTGCCCGGTGAGATGTCCGGGGGCCAGCAGCAGCGCGTGGCGATCGCCCGGGCCCTGGTCAAGCAGCCGAAGGTGCTGCTCGCCGACGAACCCACCGGCAACCTCGACGAGTCGATGCGTGACGAGGTCATGGAGGTACTGGAGACCATGTGGAAGGAGCACGGCCTGACCTTCATCATGGTCACGCACGACAGCGCCATCGCCCGGCGTGCGCCACGGCTGGCGACGATTCGCAAGGGCAAGGTGACGATCACGGAGAACGCGGCGGCCTGAGGAAGGACGTGCGGGGCGTCGGCCGTCCGGCGGGCGCCCCGCCGTCGACCGATGACAGCGGTTGGGCCCGGTCCGGCCGTCGGCGGTGGGCCGGTACGTCTGCCGGCGGTGACGCGGCCCGGCCTCAGCGGTGTCCGGCTGCGGCGTGCCGGTGAGCGATGAGGTCGCTGTGGCGGACCTGGCGCAGGCCCACCGGATCGTCGTTCCCGCTGCTCCAGAAGGCGCTGAGGGGAAGGACGCCGGGGCCCGCGAGGTACGAGCGCAGGGCGTACCAGGGTTGCAGCGGCAGCCGGCACAGCCCGTACAACCACCGCCGCACCAGCCGGCAGGGCCCCGGGCGCCCGGCGCCGGGCAGTCCGATCACCCGTATCCCCATGATCAGCTTGCCCGCGCCGCCCCCGGCGATCGCGGTGAGGACCACCTGGTTGAGGAACGAGAACGCGAGCGTCGGACCGAGCATCAGACCGACGGTCTCGGGAATGCCGGCCGTGTGCACATGCGGCCGGGCCAGTAAGCCGCCGGTGACCAGGCAGAGGTAGCAGTCGAGGCCGACGGCGAGATAGCGGCGCATGTCGCCCACACGCGGTGGGATTCGGGGCGCGGCGCGCTGCCCGGGGACGGGCGGGAGAGCCGGATGGGCGTACGGCCCGGCGGGTCCTGGCCGCCCCGGTCCGGGCGGTGTGCGGACGGCCGGTAGGGCCGGCCCGGAACAGCTTCGGTTACGTCTGTGCCCCGGCGACGTGGTCATGACGGCATCATGTCCGATTGCCGGTCACCGTGTGCCCCGGACCGCTCTCCTGCTGCCCCGTGCACCGCATTAATCTCGCAGCCATGACCGCCGCCATCACTGCCATGATCACCGCAGTTGTCGGGGTGCTCGGCACCCTCTTCTCCCCGGTTCTCGCCCAACGGCTGACCGTGCGTCAGCGCACCGAAGAGGCCCGACTGGCCGGTGAGCAGCGGAAGTTCGAGGAGCGGCGTGCCCAGTACACGGCCATGAACCGGGCCTCCCGGCAGTTCCACACACTCCTCAAGGACGCCTTGCACCGCATTCGCGACGGCGTCTACACCGAGCAGGAACGTGCCCAGCTCGAAGAGGCCCGCCTCGACCACCGGGACCGCTACGCCGAGGCTCAGATGATCGTCCCCGAACGGATACTGCAGGCGTCCCGCGACCTCAACCGGGTCCTCGCCCTCGGTGACGCCGCCATCAAACGCCTCGACCGGGGCCTCACCCGTGACGGCGAGAGCGTCGAACGGGCCCTGGAGGACCTGAGAGCGGCCGACCCCTGCCTCGACACGATGCGGGAACTGATGCGTCAGGACCTCGGCGTCACCGACTGAACCCCGGCCTCGGCGTCACCGCCGAACCGGCCGGCGGCGTCTGCCGGCAAGCCCCGAACGGCCACAGCCGGTAGTGCGAGTCCAGCCGGTACTCGCCGCCCCGCTCCACCGTGAGCCGCGTCCACTCGCCGTCCTGCCGTACGCACCCGCCGCCGTCGGCCCGCAACCAGGGCGAGTACGCGATCCGTACCGTCACCGATCCGGCGGCCGGCATCCGTACCACCAGCGAGGCGTCGTCCCCGCCGACGACGGCGCCCGGCGCGGAGACCAGCGGGACGGCGCCCCGCACCCGGTAGATCTGCCACCCCGCGTCCTGCCACACCGGCTCCAGCCAGTCGGTCCCGCGCCGGACGATCTCCGCCTCCGCCCAGGCCGGGCCGTCCGGTCTGCCGCTGTGCAGCACCACGAGACCCACGCCCCACCGGTCCAGCCAGGCGCGGTATGCCGCCGGGGTCGGCTTCCCCCCGTAGAACAGCCGCCCACGCTCCACGTCGAGCTGCCGGTTCCAGCCGCGCGCCATGTTCACATGCGGCGCGAGCACGGACGCCTCCCGGTGATTTCGGGCCGGTACGACCTCCACCCGGGTCCGTTCGGCACCGAGCCTGCGCAACTCGGCGACCACACCGTCGGTGTGCGCCGCCCAGGCGGGCACGGTGGTGGAGACCCGCAGATCGTCATCGGTCTTGTCGACCAGCCAGCCGGTGTTGAACGCCAGCATCCCGACGAGCACGACCGCCCGCACCCGCGGCAGCAGACCGCCCCGCGCCCAGCCCGCCAGAGCGGCCGGTGCCGCCGCGAGCAGCACGGGCGGGCCGGCCACCCCCACCAGCCGCTCCACATTCGTCCCGATGGGCGAGGGGATCAGGAAAGTCAGGACGACACCGACCGCGTACACCACGCTCGCGAACCGGACCACCCGCCAGCCGCCCTCGCGCGGCGCCGCGAGCCACAGGGCCGCGCAGGCGACCAACGGCACCCACAACTTCCCCGGAGCCATCGGCTGTTCGCCCGTGAACGGAAACAGCACCGTCGTCGTCGCCACCACCACGAACGGCGGCACGAGGAGCACGGCAGCCCGCCGCCACTGCCGGTCGAGCCCGTACGCCGCACCCGCCACCACCAGGAACAGCCCCGCCACCGGACTCGCCGCCGTCGCCAGCGCCGCACAGCCCGCGGTGACGCCCGCACGGTGGCGTACGTACAACAGCGCGGCCAGCCCGATCGCCACGCCCATGGCGAACGTGGTACGCCCGGACGCGACATTGCACCAGAGCACCAACGACCCCAGCACCGAGACCGCGACCGGCCACCGCACCCCGGTCCGCACACAGAGCCGCCCCAGCGCCCACGACCCGCAGAGCCCGGCGGCGACGGTGACGGCCCGCACCCCGAACACCGCCATGAGCGGCGGCGTCAGCAGGCTGTAGTTGGCGGTGTGCGTCCCTCCGTACCAGGAGAGGTTGTACGCGGACCCGGGATGCCGGGACGCGAACCCGGCCCAGGCGAACTGCGCCGCCAGATCACCGCCGCCGGTGGCCAGCACCAGCGCCCACACGAGGTACAACGGCACGACGACCAGCACCGCGAGCCCCGGCACCCACCACCGCGCCGAGTCCGGATCCGTGACCGCTCGGCGCACACCGGCGCCGACCCGCTCGTCTCCCCGCTCACGCGTCGCAGTTCTCTCGGTGATCCCCACCTCGCAAACCCTAACGGGGCCGTCCGAACCGCACGGGGGTTCAGCCGGCTACACCACCGATGTGGGGGACCGGTCCCTCCTGACGGCGAATATGTGCAGGGAGAATGGATCCATCACCCGACAACGGAAGGCGAAGCTCATGAAAGCACTGCTCTGGATCGTGCTCTGCGCGGCGGTCGCCGCGAATGTCTCCCTGAACTTCCTCATGGACGACGACGCTCTGCACATCGCGCTGAGCGTCGTCTCCGGCGTGGTCGTCCTCGCGTCCGGAGCGGGGCTGTGGACGCTGCGCCGCCCGGCGGAGTCGTAGACCCGGCTCAGAATACGGACGCGGTGAACGACTTTCCGGGGCCGTTGGGACAATCGATGTGCCACAACGGTTCTGTACGTCGCTTCCGTGAGCCGCAGAGCGTGCGATGTCTGGGCGACGCCCTCAATGGGGAGGGGGACCGCTGGTGCCCCCGGGACGGGGCACCCACGCGCGCGATGCCGACCCACGGAAGGGTATGACCCACATGAGTGTCATCGAGCCGCTGTACGCGGAGATTCTCCGCCGCAACCAGGGCGAGAAGGAATTCCATCAGGCGGTACGGGAGGTCCTGGAGACCCTCGGCCCCGTCCTCGAACAGCGGCCGGAGTTCGTGGAGGCCCGGATCATCGAGCGCATCTGCGAGCCGGAGCGCCAGCTCATCTTCCGGGTGCCGTGGTCCGACGACTCCGGCGACATCCATGTGAACCGCGGCTTCCGGGTCGAGTTCAGCAGCTCGCTCGGACCGTACAAGGGAGGGCTGCGCTTCCACCCCTCGGTCAACCTCGGCATCGTGAAGTTCCTCGGCTTCGAGCAGATCTTCAAGAACGCGCTCACCGGCATGCCCATCGGCGGCGGCAAGGGCGGCGCCGACTTCGACCCGAAGGGCCGCTCCGACGCCGAGATCATGCGGTTCTGCCAGTCGTTCATGACCGAACTCCACCGTCACCTCGGCGAGTACACCGATGTCCCCGCCGGTGACATCGGCGTCGGCGGCCGCGAGATCGGCTACCTGTTCGGCCAGTACAAGCGGATCACCAACCGTTACGAGTCCGGTGTCCTCACCGGAAAGGGCCTGGGCTGGGGCGGTGCCCAGGCGCGCACCGAGGCGACCGGGTACGGCTGTGTGCTCTTCACCGCCGAGATGCTCCGCAGCCGTGGCGAGTCCCTCGACGGGCAGCGCGTCGCCGTGTCGGGCTCGGGCAATGTCGCGATCTACGCGATCGAGAAGGCCCAGCAGCTCGGCGCGACCGTGGTGACCTGCTCCGACTCCGACGGGTACGTCGTGGACGAGAAGGGCATCGACCTCGCCCTGCTCAAGGAGATCAAGGAGGCCGGCCGCGGCCGGGTCTCCGAGTACGCGGAGCGCCGCGGCGAGCACGTCAAGTTCGTCCCGGGCACCGGCCTCTGGAACGTCCCCTGCGATGTGGCCCTGCCGTGTGCCACGCAGAACGAACTGCACGAGGCCGACGCCCTGGCCCTCGTACGCAACGGCGTGAAGGCGGTCGCCGAGGGCGCCAACATGCCCACCACCCCGGAGGCCGTACGCATCCTCCAGGACGCGGGCGTCGCCTTCGCCCCCGGCAAGGCGGCCAACGCTGGCGGCGTGGCCACCAGCGCCCTGGAGATGCAGCAGAACGCCTCACGCGACTCCTGGACGTTCGCCCACACCGAGGAGCGGCTCGCGGAGATCATGCGCCACATCCACGACTCCTGCCACACGGTCGCGGAGCGCTACGGCAGCCCGGGCAACTACGTGGTGGGCGCCAACATCGCCGGCTTCGAACTGGTCGCGGACGCGATGCTCGCCCAGGGGCTCATCTGATCCGGCCGATCCGACGCCACACCGGCCCGGCCGCCCTCCGCGGCCGGGCCGCTGTCACGTCAGGCAGCCGGCGCTCCGCGCTGCGGTGTGCGGCGCCGAAGGGTCTCCGCCAGGACCGTGTTCACGACCACGACGACGCCGAAGAACGCCGCCGCCACCGGATGCCCCACCGCGTGGACTGCGTACACACCGCCGCCGAGCACCACCGCCTTGACCAGCAGAACCCAAGCGAGAGGCAGCCGGAAGCGGGCGCGAGGGGCGGCGAACATTCCCCAGAGCACGATGGCCACCGCCGGGGTTCCCAGCCCCAGCACCAGCTGAGCAGCCGCGCCGTCCCCGGTGGCGAAACCCCACCGGGCCAGAGCAGCCAGTGCCATCAATTCGACGACGAACGCGAGAAGTTCGTTGGCCATGAACCAGGGCCGGCCTGCCGGGGCGGCAGGAACGCTGCGGCCTTCGCTCGTCATCGGTGGGTAACTCCTCTTCATGCGATGGCCGATCCCTGCCGGAAACAGTGACCGGCCGGGGCGAGGCGGCCAACCCTTCCTCATGCCGGACCCTTTGACCGCGCATACCGGGGAAGAGGACGGGACGGTGATCCCGCGTCCTGCCTCGCGCATGATCTCGGCGGCCATCGTGTCCCGCTGAGAGCCCGGGCCCGACAACGCCTCGATCCCGACAACGCCTTGATGAGGCGCTGTCGGAGGCTGGGTGAGAACGCTGCTGTCAGTCGCCGGACGGCGCCGGTGCCACACCGATCGGGCAGGACACACCCGTCCCGCCGATCCCGCAGTAACCCGCCGGGTTCTTGTCCAGGTACTGCTGGTGATGCGCCTCCGCAGGCCAGAACGTGCGGCCCTGGGCCGGGAGGATCTCCGTGGTGATCTCGCCGTACCCGGAGCCCGTGAGGACCTTCTGGTACGCCTCGCGGGAGGCCGCCACCGCTGCCGCCTGCTCGGGGGAGTGGGTGTAGATCGCCGAGCGGTACTGCGTACCGACGTCATTGCCCTGGCGGAAGCCCTGGGTCGGGTCGTGGGACTCCCAGAACAGCTTCAGCAGCTCGGCGTACGAGACGGCCTTCGGGTCGAAGACCACGCGGACCGCCTCCGTGTGTCCCGTCAGGCCCGAGCAGACCTCTTCGTACGCGGGGTTCTCCGTGTATCCGCCCTGGTAGCCGACGAGCGTCGTCCAGACGCCGTCCGTCTGCCAGAACTTGCGCTCGGCGCCCCAGAAACAGCCCAGCGCGAAGTCCGCGACCTCCAGACCCTCCGGGTACGGGCCCAGCAGCGGGTTGCCCAGGACCGTGTGGCGGGACGGGACGGTGAATTCGGGGGCGGGGCGGCCCTTCAGGGCCTCCTCGGGGGTGGGGAGCTGGGGGGTACGGCGGTGCAGGAACATGCGGGGGCTCCTCCGGGGGCTGGCGTTTACGGTCCGTACAACGCGGTGCGGGCGCCGGAGATTCCGGCGCCCGTACCGCGTACGTGACGGTCAGTTGCCGTTCGCCTCCACGACCCGCCGGGCGCTGTAGCCGCGGCAGCGGATGTAGTACTTCTTCGGATCCCTGAAGTATGACCACGGGGCGTCGGCATCGAAATGGCCGTCGATCGCCCGGAACTGCTCCACCGCCTCCTCGTACCGGTCCTGCCAGTACAGCGTCCAGGCGAGCAGGTGGCGGGCCCGGAGAATCCGCCGGTCTCCGGGGTCGGCCGCCACGGCGGTGGCCACGTCGACCAGACAGACATCCGCCGCGGCGATCAGCTCCGGGCTCTTGTAGTACACATCCTCATCCGTGTTCCGGTCGGCCCGCTCCTGCTTGAACGCGGCGTACAGCGGGAGCAGCGAGAGCAGCCGGCCGGGGGCGCCCTGCCGCGCCGCCTCGCGTGCGAAACACTCGGCCGGCGCGTGCGAGCCGGGCCACTTGTGGCACCAGTACCGGAGCACCGCGTCGTCGGCCGCGAGGTGGGGCGCGTCGCGCTCGACGACCTCCGCCCACAGGGCACGGCACTCGGCGGGCTCGTAGCCGAGGCCCAGGGCGCAGGGGATCTCGGCGACGTACGGACAAGGGTCGTCGCCCGCCAGCGCCTGGGCCTCGTGGCATGCCTCGCGGGCCCTGACCATCACCTGGTGGAAGACGGAGGACTGCTCCCACGTGGGGCGCTGCGTCGGCTTCGCACCGTGGACCTGCGCCGCGACGCCGGTCAACGCACCGGCGTGCACGAGGGCTGCACCCGCGTCCTTCGGCCGCGCGGCGCGCCAGGCCAGCAGCCAGGCGTCGTCGGCCGCGGCCTCGTCCTGGAGGACGGCGGCGCGCCGGTAACGCTCCTGCCAGTCCCGGCCCACTTCGTCGAGGAAGGCGGCGCCCGCCCGCCAGTCGCCGGAGCGGACGGTGGCGCGTATCTCCTCGTCGCGCGGGTCGGGGGCGCAGGCGTCCGCGGTGTCGAGCTCGTCGGGCGGTACCAGGCCGAGTTCCGCGGTGGCCTCCGCCGGGCCGGGAGCGCTCTGCGCGGTCTGCGGCGGCCTATTCCGGGCCTTTGTCCAGAGGTACCCGCACAGAACGGCGGCCGACAGGAGCAGCAGGGGTGTCATGGAAAGTTCCGGTCCGGGTCGGAAGCGGGTACGGCGGTCAGGGGATGAGCAGTGCGCGCAGCAACTTCGTGTCCGGGACATCCGCCACCGTCGCGTCCAGCGCCGCCGGGAGCATTTCCTCGTGGCCCCGCGGCAACTCCAGCGACGTGTCGTTGTCGATCCAGGACAGGCGCCAGCGGGCCCGCCCCTGCCGCACGTACTCGCTCTCGACCAGTTGCCTCAGCCCGTCGCGCAGCTTGGGCCTGGCGAACTCGCGGGCCGCGCGTCCGGTCGCTGCCCGGGCCTCGTCGGACTTGGGGAGGCGGTCGGCGATCTGCCACTGTGCGCCCGCGTCGAGCGCGTCGAGCGTGTCGGTCACCGTGCCGTCGCCGCCGGTCACCTCGGCGACCACCGTTCCGAACTTCTGCGCGGACCACTTCCCGTAGGTCGCCATCGACTCGTGCACCAGGTCCGGCCAGTCGACGCGGCGCAGCTGCAGCATCTGAGGTGTCAGCACCTGCTCCTCGGCAGCGGCCAGCGTGCGCTCGGTGTCGACGAGCAGGCCCAGGGCCGGTTCCACGGGCTCCGACGCGCGCCCGTCGTCCGGCAGCGCCTCGATCCGGGCGATACGTTCCGTGACCCACGGATGCGCGTAAGGGGCGGACGGTTCGAACGGCAGGGAGTCGCGCATCTCGTCCAGCTCGTCCTTGCGCGCGGCCAGCACATGCCGTAGGCCGCCGAGGACCTGGCCGGGCGGGGGCAGCATTCCGGCCGCCACGCCGAGCGTGGCGTAGGTGTCCATGTAGTCCTCGTGCATGTCGAGGAGGACCTGGGTTTCGAGCAGTGCGGACGCGGTCACGTCACGGCCCGCGATCCGCACCGCGGCGTCGTCGGCCGCGAACTGCGCGCAGCGGGTGTCGGACAGCGTGACGCGCCTGGAGAAATTCGCGTACCGCCGGTACAGCGCCGCCATCCTACGGAGCGAGGTACCGGCGTCGCTCGGGTCGATCTTCTTGGCCTTCTTGCCCTTGGCGAGCGCCTTGGCGGCCTTCTTCTCCTGGCGTGCCCGCTCCATGGCGACGGCCTTGCCCACCCACTCCTGGAAGTGGGTGATGGTGCGGGTGGTCTGGATCCGGCCGCGCGTGTTGATTGCGGTGAGGCGGGTGTCGGAGTTGGCGAAGCGGGTCATCTCGTGCGCGAGCACGGAACGCAGCTGGGCCTCGGACAGTCCGGCCATCAGCGGCAGCCCGATGAGGAGCCGGCGTCGGCCGGCGAACAGACCGAGGAACCTGGTGTCCTCGACGGCCGAGGCGTTCACCTGGTCGGTGAGCACGATGTCGTCGGGTGTGCGGGTGCCGACCCGGTCGGCGAGGTCGCGGATCATGGCCCAGAGCCGGGGTTGCCGGGTGTCGTCGACGTGCAGTCCACGCACATCGTCGTTCCTCGGTATGCGCAGTACGAACATGCCTCGCACGATCGGGAGCGCCGGCGCGGAGGTGCGCGCGAGAACCATCACGGCGACGGGGAGCCACGTCCAGCGGAACGCGGCCCAGTCGAGGACGCAGAGGACGGAGAGCAGGAGGATGCCCAGCAGGTAGAAGCCGGCGAACAGGGCAATGGCGCGGACGGCACGCAGAGTTGGGCTCATCGGACGGATTCCCCCACGGGAAGGGGACGGGTGGCGGTGATGGTGGTGCGCGTGGGGAATCGGAGTATGTCGTCCCGCGGACGGGCGCGGCAACGCGATATGCGGGCAGCCCGGGACCGGGGCCGTGCCGCCCTGGCCATCGCCCGGAGAACGGGCGACGGGCCGCTGCCCCGGCGGTGTCACCGGTTCGCCGCCCCCGACGCCACTGCTGTGCCGCCCCCGGCGTCACCGGGCCGCTGTCCCGGTGGTGTCACCGGTTCGCCGCCGGGGCAGGCGTTCACCGTCGGGCGGTCGCCCGGGCAGCGCCTCGGCAGCGGGTGCCGGGGCTCGCGACTACCGCGGCAGCGCGTGGCGGTACTGCGCCGTTCGCCGACAGCGAGTGCCGGGCCCCGGGGCTCAGGACTACCGCGGCAGCGTCGCCGGGCTGCCGCCGTTCGCCTCGTAGCCGGCGACCGCCAGTGCCCGGTAGACCGTGTACTCGGCGGCCGGGTCGGGGCTCTGGGTCCACGGCAGCGCGCCCACGTGGCCGTCGATGTGGACGAGCTGGTTCATCGCCTCCGACCAGCGCTCCATCCGGACCAGGAACAGCACCAGCAGATGGCGGACGTGCGCGAGCATCGGATCGTCGGCGCGGGCCGCGTGCACCGCGAACAGGGCGCCCTCGACCGCCTTGGTCACCACAGCGCTCCGGTAGAAGCCCTGTACGAGATTGACCTCGGGCAGATGCTCGTACACCGCGAAGAGCGGCAGCGCGGCCAGCAGTGAGCCCTGCGGGGCGCGGGCGGCGGCCGTGGTGGCGAAGCGGTCGGCCTCCTCGCGGGAGCCGTGCCACTTCTCGCACCAGTAGTGCAGCGCGGCGATGTGCGCGCCCATGTGCGCCGGAGCCCGGTCGATCACCTTCGCCCACAGCTGGTCGAACTCCTCGTGCGAGTAACCGAGTCCACGGGAGACCGCCAGCTCGACGAGGTACGGAACGGGGTCGCCCGGCGCCAGCAGCGCCGCCTCGCCGCAGACCGTACGGGCCTCCTCCAGGATGATCCGGAAGTCGTCCGTCCCTGCGGTCGACGAGCGCCACGCCTGCTGCACCAGGAATTCGGCGTGCACCGCCGCACCGCCCGCGTCCTTCGGCGCATCGGCCCGCCACTTGCGCAGCCACGAACCACCGATACCGGGCTGCTGCGCCAGCTCCAGCGAGGCGGCGCCGGCGAACGCCTGCACCCGCTGCCACCGCACCTCGCCCTCCTTGGGCGTACCGGCCAGCAACTGCGAAGCCGCCCGCCAGTCCTGTGAGCGCTGCACGACATCGAGCACATCGAGAAGATCCTGGTCCGGGCCCGGCAGCCGGATGTCCAGCTCCTCCTGGCGCACGAAGCCGTAGGTGTCCGGATCGGCGGCGTCCGGAGATCCGGGCGCGACCTGACGGATACCGCCGCGGCGGCGCAGCACAAAGGGGCCGATGACCGCAGCGAGCATGCACAGTGCGATCAGGAACCAGAGAATCTCCATGCCCCCATTGTCACCGGACGGCCCGGTAGCCCGGTGGGCGCCCTCGCGACGAACTACGCTCGGGCCCCATGAGCGACCAGCACAGCTTCGAGACTCTCGCGATCCACGCGGGAAACACCGCCGATCCCCTCACCGGCGCCGTTGTTCCGCCCATTTACCAGGTGTCCACCTACAAGCAGGACGGCGTGGGCGGACTGCGCGGCGGCTACGAGTACAGCCGCAGCGCCAACCCGACCCGTACCGCCCTGGAGGACAATCTCGCGGCCCTGGAGGGCGGCCGCCGCGGACTCGCCTTCGCCTCCGGCCTCGCCGCCGAGGACTGCCTGCTCCGTACGCTGCTCACCCCCGGCGACCACGTGGTCATCCCGAACGACGCCTACGGCGGCACGTTCCGGCTGTTCGCGAAGGTCGTCTCGCGGTGGGGCGTCGACTTCTCGGTCGCCGACACCTCGGACGTGACGGCGGTACGGGCGGCGATCACCCCGCGCACCAAGGCGATCTGGGTGGAGACCCCGTCCAACCCGCTGCTCGGCATCACCGACATCGCCGCGATCGCCGGTGTGGCCCGCGCGGCGGGTGCACGACTGGTCGTCGACAACACCTTCGCCAGCCCCTACCTCCAGCAGCCCCTCGCCCTGGGCGCCGACGTCGTGGTGCACTCCACCACGAAGTACATGGGCGGCCACTCGGACGTCGTCGGCGGTGCGCTGATCGTCAACGACCCTGAATTGGCCGAGGAGTTGGCGTACCACCAGAACGCGATGGGCGCGGTCGCCGGACCGTTCGACGCCTGGCTGGTGCTGCGCGGCATCAAGACCCTCGCGGTCCGCATGGACCGGCACAGCGAGAACGCCACGAAGATCGCCGATCTGCTGACCCGGCACCCCAAGGTCACCCAGGTCCTCTACCCGGGACTGCCCGAGCACCCGGGCCACGAGGTCGCCGCCAAGCAGATGAAGGCCTTCGGCGGCATGGTGTCCTTCCGCGTCGTGGGCGGCGAGGACGCGGCGGTCCACGTCTGCAACCGGGCGAAGCTGTTCACCCTCGGCGAGTCCCTGGGCGGCGTCGAGTCCCTCGTGGAGCACCCGGGCCGCATGACGCACGCATCGGCGGCCGGCTCCCCGCTGGAGGTGCCGGCCGACCTCGTCCGGCTCTCCGTCGGCATCGAGTCCGCCGACGACCTGATCGCCGATCTGACGCAGGCGCTCGGCTAGGGGCTCTCGGGGCCGGACAGAGGCGGGCGGGCTTGATCGTTCGGGCCCGGCCGCCCTCGGCACCCTCAGAGCCTGTCGGGTGACCTCTGATCGGGCGGCCACGGCCTGGCACGCACTCCCCCGAGGCCTTGAGGGCCAGGGGGACCCTCTCCGGCGTTGCCGCAATGCCCTGGTGGCTCCTTCTCCGAGCTCTCGACTCCGGTCGAGCAGGGGAGACCCCGTCCGAGGCCATCCCGGCGCCTTGGAATCGCACGCACCATGCCGCGTCCGCTCTCCGATCGAAGGTCACCCGGCAGGCTCTCAGGCGTCGGCCTTCTCGTCGTCCAGTGACGCCCGGATCTGTTCGCGCAGTTCCGGGCTGTCGGTGTGCTCGTGGACGGAAACCGCGTGCTCCGCCGCGGCCCTCACGACTTCCTCTTCCTCGCCGGAGATGGTGAGCGAGCAGTTGGTGACGCTCGGATACTTGCGGCAGTCGGCGACCTTCCTGGTCATCGCAGCCTCCTCGGCCGGTTCCCCGTGACGCCTCGTTCCAGGATAGTTCGCCCCGGACCGGCCCTCACCAGCCGTTCAGTGGCGGCGTCGTCTCGCTGGGAGGCAGTTGCCACGGCTGCGCCGCCACCGCCCACACCGTGAAGGCGACCACTGCGGCGAACGCCACCAGCAGCACCAGCGTGCGGGCGAGGCGGTGTCGGCGCAGCAGTCGGCCGCCGCGCTCCGCCGCCCGCTGTGCCAGATCGGCGGGCACCTGCGGGTGCGGACCGTCCAGCATGCGCCGGACCTCGTCCTCGCGGTTGCTGCTGCGGCTCATGGCGCGACCCCCAGCGGCCGTTGCGACCCCCACCGCGCCGTGGGCCGGCGGGTGCCGCGCATCGTGGCCACCGAACGGTTGCAGATCGCCCGGATCCGCTCCACCGGAAGCCCGAGCAGCGCCGCGGCCTGTTCCTCCGCGACGCCCTCGTACAGCCGCAGCACGAGAACGAGACGCTCCTGCGGCGTCAGCCGGTCCAGCAGCCCGCCGCGCGGCCGGTGGTGCCGCCAGACCTCGTGGGCGAACCGGATGGCCAGCTCCCGCCGGGTGCGGTCGTACGGGTCCTCGCCGCGCAGCCGTCCCCACTGCGCGTACGTGCGTGCCAGCGCGGCCGTGAGCATCCGCTGGGCCCGGGGGTTCGCTCCGGGCGGCTGCATGGGCTCGGCGGTCAGCAGTGTGGCCGTGTGCAGCAGTCGGCCGGCCGCGCCCGCCACGAAGGTCTCGAACTCCTGGGCGCGGCGCCGCTCCCGGCCCGCCTGGCGCTCTCGCACAGTCCTCATCCGAGCCGTTGCCGGGCTCCTGGTCAAGAGTCGTGCGCCCGACAGCCTGCACAGCACCGTCAGGTGCGCTAGCCGGCCGGGGGCGCCTGGGGTGAGGTCTGGCGGGCGGCCAGTGCCAGATTGAACCGGGTGAGCAGTGCGCAGAACGTCTCGCGCTCCTCGGCCGTCCAGTCGTCCGTCACCTGTGTCATGAGCTCGCGCCGGGATTCGCGGACCTCGTCCAGCCGTGCCTGGCCGCGCGGTGACAGTTGGAGCACGACGGCACGGCCGTCCTCCGGGTGGGAGGTGCGCTTGACCAGACCGGTGTCGACGAGGGGTGCGACCTGCCGGGTCACGGTCGAGGAGTCGATCCCCATGCCTGCGGCCAGTGCCTTGACGCCCATCGGGCCTTCCCGGTCCAGCCGGTTGAGCAGCAGATAGGCGGCCCGGTCCATGGAATTGCGCACCTGACCGACACCGCCGAGGCGGGTCTGCTCGGCACGGCGGGCGAATACCGCGACCTGGTGCTGCAGCACATCGAGGACGTGGTCGGAACCCGTGGGTTCGGGGGTGGCGCCCCCGGAAGGAGACGCAGCTGTCGTCATGTCCTGAGGGGGCATGGCCGGGGGCTCTCTTCGTGCGGTGTCGGATGGGTGGGGGACAGAGTACGCGGCCACGGGGCAACGCGTACCAGTGCTGCACAAACCTGTGGACAACGGCTCAGGACGGGACCGCGCGAGGCGTCCGGCCCCCTGCCGAGCTGCAAGACTTACGGTATGAACTTCCGTGCGCCCGGCCATTTTCCCCCACTGATCCTCGACGACATCCGCGGGGCGCAGAAGATGCTTTCCGGCGTGGCCAGAGTGACCGCCATGGAAGGAAGCCGCCACCTGACCGAGCTCGTGGGCGCGCCGGTCCACCTCAAGTGCGAGAACCTGCAACGGACCGGCTCGTTCAAACTGCGTGGCGCATATGTACGGATCGCGGGCCTGTCCCCGGTGGAGCGGGCGGCCGGAGTCGTAGCCGCGAGCGCCGGAAACCATGCGCAGGGTGTCGCACTCGCCTCTGCTCTGCTCGGCGTACGGTCGACGGTCTTCATGCCGGTCGGGGCGCCGCTGCCGAAGGTGGCCGCCACCCGCCAGTACGGGGCGCAGGTCCGGCTGCACGGCCATGTCGTCGACGAGACGCTGGCCGCCGCCCAGGAGTACGCGCAGGAGACGGGTGCGGTCTTCATCCATCCCTTCGACCACCCCGACATCATCGTCGGACAGGGCACCGTGGGCCTGGAGATCCTCGAACAGTGCCCCGAGGTGCGCACCATCGTCGTCGGGATGGGTGGCGGCGGTCTCGCTGCGGGTATCGCGGTGGCGGTCAAGGCGGTCCGGCCCGATGTGCGGATCGTCGGCGTGCAGGCGGCGGGCGCGGCCTGTTATCCGCCGTCGCTGGCCGCGGGGCACCCGGTGTCGATCGACACGCTGAACACGATGGCGGACGGCATCAAGGTGGGGCGCCCCGGCGATGTGCCGTTCGAACTGGTCAGGGAGCTGGTCGACGAGGTCCGTACGGTCTCCGAGGACGAGTTGTCCAGTGCGCTGCTGCTCTGTCTGGAGCGGGCGAAGCTGGTGGTGGAACCTGCCGGTGCGAGCCCGGTCGCGGCGCTCCTGAGCGATCCGAAGTCGTTCCGCGGGCCGGTGGTCGCGCTGTTGTCGGGCGGCAATGTGGACCCGCTGCTGATGCAGCGCATCCTGACCCACGGCATGGTGGCGGCCGGCCGCTATCTGAGCCTGCGGCTGCGGCTGGCCGACCGCCCCGGCGCGCTGGCCACGCTGCTGGCCGTGCTCTCGGTGGTCGACGCCAACGTCCTCGACATCGGCCATGTGCGGACCGATCCCCGGCTCGGGCTCACCGAGGTCGAGGTGGAGCTGCAGTTGGAGACGAAGGGGCCGGAGCACTGCGAGGAGGTCTCGGCGGCGCTGCACGACGCGGGCTATCTGGTGATGAGCTGACCCTTTTATGTCGCGATGTATCGCGTTATGGTGCCGCGGCAGGTCGCGGCCCGGGGGACGCCGCACATGGGGGGAGCCTCCGGCCCGTCGGGCCGGAGGCTCCCCCCGTCAGTGGTGCGGGATCAGCCCGTGTAGGGCTTCGCCGCGAGAATCCTCACGGTGGCCGTCTTGCCGTTCGGCAGCTCGTAGTCGGCGTCCTCGCCCATCTTCTTGCCGTTCACGCCGGTGCCGAGCGGCGACTGCGGGGAGTACGTCTCGATGTCCGAGCTCGCGTACTCGCGCGAGGCGAGCAGGAAGGTCATCGTGTCGTCCGGGTCGCCGTCGAAGGCGATCGTCACAACCATGCCGGGCTCGACCACGCCGTCGTCGGCAGGTGCCTCGCCGACCTTCGCGTGCTCCAGGAGCTGGGTGAGCTGGCGCACCCGCAACTCCATCTTGCCCTGCTCCTCCTTGGCCGCGTGGTACCCGCCATTTTCCCGGAGGTCACCCTCCTCACGGGCCGCCGCGATCTTTACGGAGATTTCCGTGCGCGCGGGACCAGACAGGTACTCCAGCTCGGCCTTGAGCTGGTTGTACGCCTCCTGCGTGAGCCAGGTGACGTTTTCGCTGGTCTGGGTCACAGGGTGCTCCTCGTCGGTACTGGGAATACAAAGCATCGCCCTACCCGTAAGCATGTGCCTCCACGGGTGGGCGAAACCACGAGCCTAACAATTCCCCAGGAAAAGGGGGAGAAGGTAAACCGTCAGGACTGCGTATGCGCAGGTCAGCGGCTACAAGAGCGATTCAGCGTCGGCGTGCGGCGGTCACTGTGCCGCCCCGCCGTCGTCGGTACAGCCCAGCAGCTCGACGTTGGTCGCCCTGGATGTCGTACGCAACGACAGGACGCGGTCGATACGGTCCGTGCGGTCGTCGAAGCGGAAGTCCTTGCGGGCCACGTCGCTGCCGTCCTCGTGCTGCGAGCGGAGCGTGCAGTAGCCCTTGGTGTCGGTGCCCTTGCGCACCTCCAGGTGCACATCGACCCGCTGGTCCGAGACGACCTTGAACTTGATCACCTCGGCGCTGATGCCCTGGCCGACGACGTAGTCGTATCCGATCCAGCCGACCACGCCGAGAAGGGCGACGCCCAGCGCCGAACCGATGATCTTGAGCTTGCGGTCCGCGCGCTCGTCCGCGGAGCGGCCGTAGCGGTTCTCCGGAAGCGCTTCGCGCACCGCGGTCATGATCGTTCCTCCCATGCCGGGGATCGAGGAATTTTCCATCCCCCGGTTCGGTCACTATAGAAGCCTGCCACCCGCCCCCGACCGCCACCCCGAACCGACGTCCCTTCGGGACGACACCTCTTCATGGCGTCCAATCAACTCAACGAGGATCGAGTCTTGACTGAGCAGCTGCGACTGATGGCCGTTCACGCCCACCCCGACGACGAGTCGAGCAAGGGCGCGGCCACCATGGCCAAGTATGTGTCCGAGGGGGTGGACGTGCTGGTCGTGACCTGCACGGGAGGCGAGCGCGGCTCCATCCTCAACCCGAAGCTCCAGGGCGATGCGTACATCGAGGAGCACATCCACGAGGTGCGCAAGAAGGAGATGGACGAGGCCCGGGAGATCCTGGGCGTCAAGCAGGAGTGGCTCGGCTTCGTCGACTCGGGTCTGCCCGAGGGCGACCCGCTGCCGCCGCTGCCCGAGGGCTGCTTCGCGCTGGAGGACGAGGAGAAGGCCGCGGGGCGTCTCGTCCGCAGCATCCGTGCGTTCCGGCCGCAGGTCGTCACGACGTACGACGAGAACGGCGGGTACCCGCACCCCGACCACATCATGACGCACAAGATCACGATGATCGCGTTCGACGGCGCGTCGGACACCGAGACGTTCCCCGAGTCGGAATTCGGTGCGGCCTGGCAGCCGCAGAAGCTCTACTACAACCAGGGCTTCAACCGGCCGCGCACGGTGGCGCTCCACGAGGCGCTGCTGGCCCGTGGCCTGGAGTCCCCGTACGGCGAGTGGCTGAAGCGCTGGAAGGAGTTCGAGCGCGACGAACGCACGCTGACCACGCATGTTCCGTGCGCGGACTTCTTCGAGATCCGCGACAAGGCGCTGATCGCGCACGCGACGCAGATCGACCCCGACGGCGGCTGGTTCCGCGTCCCGATGGAGATCCAGAAGGAGGTCTGGCCGACCGAGGAGTACGAGCTGGCGAAGTCTCTCGTCGATACCTCCCTCCCCGAGAGCGACCTCTTCGCGGGCATCCGCGACAATGCCTGATATGTACGCGACCCAGGCACTGACCCATCTCGTCCCTCTCGCCAAGGAGGTCGACGACAACAAGGTGACCCCCGGCGTTCTCGGCTTCATCGTCTTCGCGGCGCTCGCCGCGGGCGTGTGGCTGCTGATGAAGTCCATGAACCGCCACATGGGCAAGGTCGACTTCGAGGAGGCCCCGGACCCGGAGGCGGCGTCCGGTGGCGCCGTTGCCGCGGGTGCGGGGTCCGCGAAGCGGAAGTAGGCGCGGCGCGAGGCGGTACCGGGGCGTCCGGCAGCCGCCTCCCCGCCCGGCACCGGACGGGGCGGTTGTGCCCGTCCGGGGCCGAAGACGTCCTCGATCGCCAAACGGGCCGGTCATGGCCGGACGGGTACGCCCATGACCTCCCGTGCGTGGCGTGTGGGCGTCATGCCCAGGCGCCACGCCTGCCAGCCGTCCTCCAGGTCCACGCCGCGGTTCAGTACCACGGTGAACGCCTCCGCGCAGTCCTCCAGCTTGCTGTCGCGCGTCGGGTGGCCGGCCAGGAGCAGGTCGGCCAGTTCCTGCTGGGCCACCGCCGTGCCCACCTCGCTGCCGCCCGGTGACGCGTACGGCAGCAGCGTGCAGCGCAGGAAGCGGGCCCAGTCCTCGCCCCGTGTGTCGCCGTAGGAGTGGAACAGCTCCGCCGCCTCGTCGCACAGCTCCAGTGCCTGCGGGGCGCGGTTGTTGCCCGCGTCGATCAGGGCCAGCTCCAGGCACGTCCAGGCCTCGCCGTGGGCGACCCCGATGCGCCGGAAGTCGGCCCGGGCGTCGACCAGGAGCTGGCGGGCGAAGCCGGAGTTGCGGAGGTTCCCGGTCTGGGCGGCCCGCTGATCGCGGGTGACCCGGCCCGAGTGGTGCCGGGCGCACGCCAGCCCGTACGTGTCCCGCATCCGGGAGAACATCGTGCGCGCCCGCTCCAGCTGCCGCACCGCCTGGTCGGTGTCGCCGTTCTCCTCCAGCGCCTGGCCCAGGTAGTACAGCGTCCATGCCTCGCCGCGCGCGTCCTCGTTGTCGCGGTGGCGGGCCAGGGCCCGGTCCAGCTGCTCGACGGCCGGGGCCGGGTCGCCGTCCAGCAGCCGCGCGCGGGCCAGCTGGGTCAGCGCCCACGCCTCGCCGCGCTCGTCGCGGGTGCGGCCGTACAGGTCCAGGGCCGTACGCAGCGCCCCCTCCGCCCGCTCCACGTCGCCCATCCGCAACAGGGTCTGGCCCAGCTGGAACTGCGTCCACGCCTCGCCGTGCAGCGACTCGCCCTCCCGGTGCAGGGCCAGCGCGGTGTCCAGGAGATCCAGCGCCTCCGCGACATGGGCCCGGTCGCGTTCCACGGCGGCCAGGGCGTGCAGCGACCAGGCCCGGTCCTCGGCCTGCTCCTCGGAGGACTGCAGCTCGATCGCCTCGCGCAGCCGCGCCGACGCCTCGGTCAGATTGCCCTGGTGGTGCAGGGTGATGCCGAGCGAGCAGAGCGCCAGCGCCGTACCCGCCTCGTTCTGCGCCTCGCGGTACAGCCCGACGACCGACGACAGCGTGGTGCGCGCCTTGTCCAGCTCGCCGAGCTGACGGGCCGCGATGCCGGTACGCCACTGCACGGACCGCTCCAGCAGCCCCTTGTCCACGGCCTGCGTCAACTCGCTGATCTCGCCCAGCCGGTAGAGGTCGCCACGCAGCAGGCAGTAGTCGCACAGCGCGCCCAGGAGATCCAGTACGGCCCCCTGGTCGACGCCCTCGGCGTGCCGCAGCGCCGAGGTGATGAAACTCGACTCCTCGTCCAGCCAGCGCAGCGCCGAGTCCAGCGAACCGAACCCGTGCGAGCCGAACTGCCCGGCCCGGGTGGACATCTTGCCGTCCACCATGCGGATCACGGCACCGGCCAGCTCCGCGTAGTTCTGGATCAGCCGCTCCTGGGCCGCGGTACGGTCCGCCACCTCCTCCTCGTCCCGCAACCGGGCCAGGGCGAAGCCCCGTACGAGGTCGTGCAGCCGGTAGCGCGAGCCCCGCACATGGACCAGGAGCCCGGCCCGGGCCAGCGCCGTCAGCAGCCGCTCGGCCTCCTGC
>NZ_FMDF01000224.1 GCF_900091955.1 Streptomyces sp. Ncost-T10-10d | reverse complement strand
CCCGGGCCTCAATCACCGGACGGGCTTGGTTTCGCGGAGGCCCGGTTCAGGAAAGGGCGGGTCGGGAAAAGCACCCCCTCCCTCACCGGCGCCGCAGATCCGCCACCCTCGCCCGATCCCCCTGCCCCTGTTCCGCCAGTACCGCAGCGCTCCGTAGCGGCTGCGGGCCGGGCCCGCCAGGACCACCCCCGCGCGTACGGCGCTGGCCGGGCAGTGGCATGTCGCGGCGGGCCTGGCGGCCCGGCGGGAGGGCCTCGGCCGGTGCGGGTCCGCTTCCGGCGCCGGCCACCGCGATCTGCACCCCCTGATCGGCCAGGGCCTGCAACTCGGTGGCGGCACGGTCGTCGTGGCCGGGCGGTTCGTCCGTCACCAGACGGGTGATGAGATCCGTCGGCACCGTCTGGAACATGGTGTCGGAGCCGAGCTTGGTGTGGTCCGCCAGGACCACCACCTCCGCCGCGGCCTGCACCAGGGCCCGGTCCACGCTCGCGGAGAGCATGTTGGACGTGGAGAGGCCGCGTTCTGCGGTGAGCCCGCTCCCGGAGAGGAACGCTCGCGAGACCCGCAGCCCCTGGAGGGACTGCTCGGCCCCACTGCCCACCAAGGCGTAGTTGGAGCCGCGCAAGGTGCCGCCGGTCATCACCACTTCCACCCGGTTGGCATGGGCCAGCGCCTGGGCGACCAGCAGCGAGTTCGTGACGACGGTCAGACCGGGGATCCGCGCGAGCCGGCGGGCCAGCTCCTGCGTGGTCGTACCGGCACCGACGACGACGGCCTCACCCTCTTCGACGAGACCGGCGGCCAGGTCGGCGATGGCCGTCTTCTCGGCGGTGGCGAGATGGGATTTCTGCGGAAAGCCGGACTCCCGCGTAAAACCGCCCGGCAAAACCGCACCGCCGTGCCGGCGGTCGAGGAGTCCTTCTGCCTCCAGCGCCCGCACGTCCCGCCGTACGGTCACTTCGGAGGTCTGGACGACGCGGGCGAGCTCACGGAGCGATACCGCCCCGTTGGCACGCACCATTTCGAGGATCAACTGACGACGTTCTGCAGCGAACACGAAACTGACAGTAACGTGACACCCGAGCGTTTTCAGCAGTTTGCGCCGAATAACAGAAGTTGTACATACAAGGGGCCACCAAGTGGTATGGGTGGCCCCGTTGTTGTTCCGTACTGGTCGTCAGACGGTCACCCGACCACCTGAGTTGCCGGGATCGGCCGGGGATTGCCGGGTTCCCGAGGGCGCTTACGCCTCGCCCGCGAGCTTACGGGTGTGCAACTGACGGGCCACTTCCGCGATCGATCCCGACAGGGACGGATACACAGTGAAAGCGTTTGCGATCTGTTCCACCGTCAGATTGTTGTCGACCGCGATCGAGATGGGGTGGATCAACTCGCTCGCCCGAGGCGCGACGACACAGCCGCCGACCACGATGCCGGTGCCGGGCCGGCAGAAGATCTTGACGAAACCGTCGCGTATGCCCTGCATCTTGGCGCGCGGGTTGCGCAGCAGCGGCAGCTTGACCACCCGGGCGTCGATCTTGCCGGAGTCGACGTCGGCCTGGCTGTAGCCGACGGTGGCGATCTCGGGGTCGGTGAAGACGTTCGAGGAGACCGTCTTCAGGTTCAGCGGGGCCACCGCGTCACCGAGGAAGTGGTACATCGCGATCCGGCCCTGCATGGCGGCGACCGAGGCGAGGGCGAAGATCCCGGTGACGTCACCGGCCGCGTACACGCCGGGGGCACTGGTGCGGGAGACCTTGTCGGTCCAGATGTGGCCGGACTCCTTGAGCCTGACCCCGGCCTCCTCCAGGCCCATGCCCGCGCTGTTCGGGATCGCGCCGACCGCCATCAGGCAGTGCGAACCGGAGATGACCCGGCCGTCGGCGAGGGTGACCTCGACCCGGTCGCCGACACGCTTCGCCGCCTGGGCGCGGGAGCGGGCCATGACGTTCATGCCACGGCGCCGGAAGACGTCCTCCAGGACGGCAGCCGCGTCCGGGTCCTCGCCCGGCAGCACCCGGTCACGGGACGAAACGAGGGTGACGCGTGAGCCGAGCGCCTGGTACGCGCCCGCGAACTCGGCACCCGTCACGCCGGAGCCGACCACGATGAGCTCCTCGGGGAGCTCGTCGAGGTCGTAGACCTGGGTCCAGTTCAGGATGCGCTCGCCGTCGGGGAGCGCATCCGGAATCTCTCGGGGGTGGCCACCGGTCGCGATCAGCACGGCGTCGGCGGTGAGCCTCTCCTCCGTACCGTCGGCGGCGGTCACGACGACCGTGCGGGAGCCGTCGGCGGCCTGGAGGCCGTCGAGGCGGCCGCGACCACGCATCACACGCGCGCCCGCACGCGTGACGGAGGCGGTGATGTCGTGGGACTGGGCGAGCGCCAGGCGCTTCACACGCCGGTTGACCTTGCCGAGGTCGACGCCGACGACACGGGCCGCCTGCTCGATGTGCGGCGTGTCGTCGGCGACGATGATGCCCAACTCCTCGTACGAGGAGTCGAAGGTGGTCATCACCTCTGCCGTCGCGATCAGGGTCTTCGAGGGCACGCAGTCGGTGAGCACGGACGCGCCGCCGAGGCCGTCGCAGTCGACGACGGTCACCTCCGCGCCGAGCTGGGCGCCCACCAATGCCGCCTCGTACCCGCCGGGTCCGCCGCCGATGATCACGATCCGGGTCACGAAAAGTCCGCCTCGCGTGTGTCATCCCGCGGCCGTCTGCTGCCCCGGCCGGGGGTCCGGGGGGTCGCCCCGGGGAATGCAGTACGTACTTCATTGTCCCGCACGCGCCAAGGTGCTTCGCCCCGGGGCCCTCCATACGTGCGCCGGGGCGTGCGCAATGGGGTTCCGCGACGGCAAGCGGAACGCTGCACGGAACCCCGTAAGGGGTCTTCCTCACAGGAATCGACGATCCGCCCACCGCCTCCCGTACCCTCGACCCCATGTCGCTCTACGCCGCGTACGCCGGCAACCTCGACGCGCGGCTGATGACGCGCCGCGCACCGCATTCCCCGCTGCGCGGCACCGGCTGGCTCAACGGCTGGCGGCTGACCTTCGGCGGGGAGCAGATGGGCTGGGAGGGCGCGCTCGCCACGGTGGTGGAGGCCCCCCGTTCCCAGGTCTTCGTGGCGCTGTACGACCTGGCGCCGATGGACGAGGACTCCATGGACCGGTGGGAGGGCGTCGGCCTCGACATCTACCGGCGGATGCGGGTGCGTGTGCACACCCTGGACGGCGAGGAGCCGGCCTGGATGTATGTGCTGAACGGGTACGAGGGCGGCCTGCCGTCCGCCCGCTATCTGGGTGAGATCGCGGACGCCGCGGAGTCCGCGGGCGCGCCGCACGACTATGTGATGGAACTGCGCAAGCGTCCCTGCTGACCCGCCGGACCAGCACTTTTGTGTGAATGTACGAGGAAGCGTGTGCAGACTCTAGGCATAGGCATCTACGCGCGTAGGGAATCACCGGCTACCCTCATCCGCGTGAACGCATCAGTTATTCCGGACAACATCCAGGGCGACCCGTACGCCGCCGCCGCCGACGCCGCTGCCCGCCTGCGCGAGCTGACCGGTGCCGAGACCCACGACGTCGCGCTCGTGATGGGTTCCGGCTGGGCACCTGCGGGCGAGGCGCTCGGCACTCCGGAGGCCGAGTTCCCGGTGACCGACCTGCCCGGTTTCCCGGCGCCCGCCGTGCAGGGGCACGGCGGCACGATCCGCTCGTACCGGATCGGCGAGAAGCGCGCCCTGGTCTTCCTCGGCCGCACGCACTTCTACGAGGGCCGCGGCGTCGCCGCCGTGGCGCACGGGGTCCGGACCGCCGTCGCCGCCGGCTGCAAGACCGTCGTCCTGACGAACGGCTGCGGCGGTCTGCGCGAAGGCATGCGCCCGGGGCAGCCGGTCCTGATCAGCGACCACATCAACCTGACCGCGGCGTCCCCCATCGTCGGCGCCAACTTCGTCGACCTGACCGACCTGTACTCGCCGCGGCTGCGCGCGCTGTGCAAGGAGGTCGACGAGACCCTCGAAGAGGGTGTCTACGTGCAGTTCCCCGGTCCGCACTACGAGACCCCGGCCGAGATCAACATGGTCCGTGTCATGGGCGGCGACCTGGTCGGCATGTCCACCGTGCTGGAGGCGATCGCCGCACGGGAGGCGGGAGCCGAGGTGCTGGGCATTTCGCTGGTCACGAACCTGGCGGCGGGGCTGAGCGGGGAGCCGCTCAACCACGAAGAGGTGCTGCAGGCTGGGCGGGATTCCGCTACGCGGATGGGGGCGTTGCTGGCACGGGTGCTTGAACGGATCTGAGCCGGGGACGTGGGCCGCGGGGTGCGGGGCCGGGTGTGCGTGGCGCCCGCGGCGGCCTGTTCTCCGCCCCGCCCCTTCCCGAACCGGGGCTCCGTCCCGGGCCCCGCGCCCCAGACGCCGGCGAGGCCGAGAAGCAAGCCGCTCCGGCGATCGAGGAGCGGGGGTCCTGAGGCAGCACCCCCGTAACCCACCCCACCCCGCAGAAAGGCGGACACCGTGCAGCAGGACCTCATCGCACAGGCCAGGACGTGGCTCGCGGAGGACCCCGATCCCGAGACCCGTGACGAGCTCGCCGAGCTCATCGACACCGCGGACCTCGACGAACTCTCCGCACGGTTCGCCGGCACGCTGCAGTTCGGCACGGCCGGGCTCCGCGGTGAGCTGGGGGCCGGGCCGATGCGGATGAACCGCGCGGTCGTCATCCGCGCCGCGGCCGGACTCGCCGCCTACCTCAAGGCCGAGGGACAGACCGGCGGGCTCGTCGTCATCGGGTACGACGCCCGCTACAAGTCCGCCGACTTCGCCCGCGACACCGCGGCCGTGATGACCGGCGCGGGCCTGCGCGCGGCGGTACTCCCCCGCCCGCTCCCCACTCCTGTGCTGGCATACGCCATACGGCACCTGGGCGCCGTCGCGGGTGTCGAGGTGACCGCCAGCCACAATCCGCCGCGCGACAACGGCTACAAGGTCTATCTCGGCGACGGCTCACAGATCGTCCCCCCGGCGGACGGCGAGATCGCCGCCGCGATCGCCGCGGTCGGCCCGCTCGACGGCGTGGCCCGCCCCGACGAAGGCTGGGAGACCCTCGGTGACGAGGTCCTGGCGGCCTACCTGGCCCGCACGGACGCCGTGCTCGCCGACGGATCGCCGCGCACCGCCCAGGTCGTGTACACCGCGATGCATGGCGTCGGCACCTCCGTGCTGACCGCCGCCTTCGCCCGGGCCGGGTTCCCGGAGCCCGTGCTCGTCGCCGAGCAGGCGGAGCCCGACCCGGCGTTCCCCACCGTCGCCTTCCCCAATCCGGAAGAGCCCGGCGCGATGGATCTCGCCTTCGCCACCGCACGCCGTACGGACCCCGACCTCGTCATCGCCAATGACCCGGACGCCGACCGCTGCGCCGTCGCCGTCCCGGACCCCGCCGCCGACGGCGGCTGGCGGATGCTGCGCGGCGACGAGGTCGGGGCGCTGCTCGCCGCTCATCTGGTCGCCCGGGGTGCCACCGGCGTCCTCGCCGAGTCGATCGTGTCGTCGTCGCTGCTCGGCCGGATCGCCGAGAAGGCCGGCCTCGGCTACGAGGAGACGCTCACCGGCTTCAAGTGGATCGCCCGCGTGGACGGTCTGCGGTACGGGTACGAGGAGGCGCTCGGCTACTGCGTCGACCCGGAAGGCGTACGCGACAAGGACGGCATCACTGCCGCGCTGCTCGTCGCCGAACTGGCCTCCGTGCTCAAGGAGCAGGGGCGTACGCTCCTCGACCTGCTCGACGACATCGCGGTCGAGCACGGGCTGCACGCCACCGACCAGCTGTCGGTCCGGGTGGAGGACCTGTCGGTCATCGCGGACGCCATGCGGCAGCTGCGCGAGCAGCCTCCGACCGCGCTCGCCGGTCTCGCCGTCACCTCGGCCGAGGATCTGTCGCAGGGCACCGAGCAGCTGCCGCCCACCGACGGGCTGCGCTACCACCTCCAGGGCGCCCGGGTGATCGTCCGCCCGAGCGGCACCGAGCCGAAGCTCAAGTGCTACCTGGAGGTCGTGGTGCCGGTCGGCTCGGTGGACGAGCTGCCCGAGGCGCGCGCGAAGGGTGCGGAGCTGCTCGCCGGGATCAAGCGGGACCTGGCGGCGGCGGCCGGGATCTGACCGGTCGCGCCGCCCGGCTCACGGGAACGTCCCGTACCTGATGCGTGCGTCACCCTCTCGGCCGCGAACGGCCGGGCCTGTGCGCTCGGCTGACGTTCACACCTCGTGCACTTGGCAGGACCGGCGCACCGGAAGAACCGAGAACGTGCTTGTCGACCCTGTGCACGAACACCTGGAGGCGATTGCGCACCGGCCTTGCCTTCGATCGATGAAGGTCGGTGTCATCCACGCGGATGCGGGAGAGTTCGGGCCGTCCCCCGCTCCGTTTCAGGTCCGCCACGTCGGCTACTTGATGTTGAGCAGCTGCTCCAGCGGGTCGATGGCGAAGTAGACGAGGAAGAGCGCCGCGGTGCCCCAGAGCAGCCAGTGGACTTCGCGGGCCTTGCCCAGGCACGCCTTGATGACCACGTAGGCGAGGAAGCCGGCGCCGATGCCGTTGGTGATGGAGTAGGTGAACGGCATGACGGCGATGGTCAGGAAGGCGGGGATGGCGAGTTCGTACCGGTCCCAGTCGATGTGTTTGACCTGGGTCATCATCAGGAACCCGACCGCGATGAGGGCGGGGGCCGCAGCCTGGAGGGGCACGATGGTCAGAACGGGGGTGAAGAAGAGGGCGAGGGCGAACAGGCCGCCGGTGATGAGGTTGGCGAAGCCGGTGCGTGCGCCTTCGCCGACACCGGCGGCGGACTCGATGTAGGTGGTGGCGGACGAGGCGGAGGCGGCGCCGCCGACGACGGCGGCTGCGCCGTCGATGAGCAGCACACGGCCCAGACCGGGGACCTGGCCGCGCTCGTCGAGGAGTCCGGCTTCGGCCGTGACGCCGACGACGGTTCCCATCGTGTCGAAGAAGTCGGACAGGATGAGAGTGAAGACGAGCAGGACGACGGTCAGCACGCTGACCTGACCGAACGAGCCGAACAGATCGAACTTGCCCAGGAGTCCGAAGTCGGGTGTGGCGACGGGCTTGTCGGGCAGCGAGGGCTCGGTCAGACCCCAGGACTTGATGTCGGCAATCCCGTTGATGACGACGGCGACGACGGTCATCACGACGATGCTGATGAGGATGGCGCCCTGCACCTTGCGGGCCAGGAGGACGATCGTCATCAGCACGCCGAGACAGAAGACGAGCATGGGCCAGCCGGTGAGGGTGCCTGTGCCGATCTGAACGGGCACGGTGGTGTTCGCGGCGTCCGGGATGCGGGTGACGAACCCGGCGTCCACGAAGCCGATGAAGGCGATGAACAGGCCGATGCCGACGCTGATGGCTTGTTTGAGAGGTTGCGGAATGGCGTGCATGATGGCCTCGCGCAGGCCGGTCATCACCAGTACGCAGATCAGCAGGCCTTCGAGCACGATGAGGCCCATCGCGTCGTCCCAGCCCATCAGCGGGGCGATCTGGAAGGCGGTGACGGCGTTGAGACCCAGGCCCGCAGCCAGAGCGAGCGGCAGGTTGCCACCCACACCCATGATCACGGTCATGACGGCGGCCACCAGGGCCGTGGCGGTTGCCAGTTGACCGGCGTCCAGCTGGTGACCGAACTTGTCCTCGGTACTGCTTAGGATGATCGGGTTGAGTACGAGGATGTACGCCATGGTGAAGAAAGTGGCGAACCCGCCGCGTATCTCACGGCCGTACGTCGAGCCGCGTTCACCGATGCGGAAGAACCGGTTGAGCGGGCCGCCGGGTCTGACTGTCGGCGCTTCGGCCGGGCCTGTCGTGCTGGTGTGCATGACTGCGTCTCCTGGACCTGCAAGTGCGAGGGACAACATGGCAGTGGCGCCGGAAGCGTGTGTCAGTCGGTTGTACGAACATACATACGGCGCCTTGCGAGCGGATCATACGCGGCAGGGACGTGATCTCAATCGCTTTGCAGAATCCATTAGTTGACCTTCCTGCACCGCCCCCTGTCGGTTCCTCCAAAATCACCGGCGACCTATCCAGTCAAACCGGGATGCGGGCGACAGCGGCCATGGAGTTCACCCCGGGTGACTCCCTACTCTCGGTCCGTGCATCCACCGCTCCCCTTCAACGCGCGCGCCGCCCGCATCCTGCGCGAGAAACTCGGGATGGCCCCCGGCCACGTCGCTTACGGCATGCGCGCCTCCTACGGCACGACCCACATCACCCCCGACCACATCACCGCGTGGGAACGCGGCACCGCACTGCCCACCGCCGGCGAACTCACCGCCCTGGCCGGTGCCCTGTGGTGCAACCCCCACGAACTCATGGGCGCTCCCCGCACCTTGCGTGAACACCGTCTCGCCCGCGGACTGGCCGTCGAGGACGTCGCCCGCGCCACCGGCCTCACCCTCGACGCCTACCACCAGATGGAAGAAACCGGCCGATGGACGGGCGACAAACGACAGTCCGCCAAACTCGGCGCCGCCCTCAACCTGCCCCCACGCGACTTCATCGCCATCACCGGCCTGGAGGACGAACTCGCCCGCCTCCTCACCGAAGCCGTCTCCACTCGTTGGCAGGCCCACATCCGTGCCATCGCCCGCCTCATCTCCACGGAACGCCGCGACCTGCAAGACCCCCTGCGCGACATGCACCACGAGTACCAGACCCTCATGGCCGCCACCCTCAGCCGAGCCGGCGGCACCACCGCCTCCGGCGAAAACGGGCGACGCTACATCGACGACATCGTCAACCACTTCTGGGCCCGGCTCCCGGAGCACTAGCCGGGCAGCATCCGCACGGCCGGCGCATCGGGAACGCGATCGGGCGGACCGGTCTTCCGTCAGGTCGTCGCGCCACTGCACCCGGCGCTCCAGGAAACGGGCGAGCAGGGCGGTGGAGTGCGCGCACCCTCCGTCTCGGGTGCGCGCACTCCGTCGAACAGAGAAGGCCCGGCCATCGGGCCGGGCCCCGGCCGAGCGTCAGTTCTTGACCGGCCACTCCAGTGGGTCCTTGTAGAAGCCCTGACTCAGTTGGACCGCGGCGGCCTTCTGGCCCTCGGGGATGAGGAAGGCAGTGCAGATCTTCTCCGACTGTCCCGGACTCATCTTCTTCCCGGTGTCCGGCGCCGGGCAGTTCGGCCACTTGGCGTCACCCATGATGACGATGAGGGCCTTGGTGCGCTCCCCCTTGTCCGTCTTGACGACCAGGTCGTCGTCCATGTCGCCGACTTCCATGGGCTTGCCGCTCTTGTGGGTGAGGGTGGACCACACATACACGGGGACCTTGGGGGCCTCGTCCTTGTCCTTGTCCAGGCCGGAGTTGTCCATGTCGGCCTTCGTTCCGGTCTGCACCTTCGTGGGCGTGACCGTGAACTTGCTGCCCTTCGAGTTCTGCATGGCGCTTTCCTGCGGCGGGCTGGCCTCGCCCAGACGGTAGGTCGTCCTGTCCTCCGACGAGGAGGAGCCGGAATCGAGCCCGCCTTTCCCCGAATCCGAGCCGTTGCAACCGGTCAGCACCACGGCCAGCGCCAAGGCGCCCACCGCCGCCGGCACAGCACGATTCCACGTGCGCATATCTTCTTCGATCTCCCCGTTGAAACATTCCCGTTGCCCGGCCGGGCGGCAAAGCCCGTACAGCCGGGGCGTGTTCGAGCGCACGATCTTGCCAGACGGGAACCGTCCGCTCGCGGGAAGGGGTTACCTCCTGCACCGGATCGCCACAGTCCCGCCCCGGCGGCAGCATTCACTGGCCGCGCCCAAAAGATTAGGTAGACTGGTCTACCTAATCTCTGGAGAGGGAGCAGGTATGACTGACGCGAGGGCCACCGGAAAGCAGCCGGGGAAGCGGCGGCAGGGGCCTGCGCGCGGGCGGATTCTCGAGGCCGCGGCGCGACGGTTCTACGCCGACGGTGTGGCGGCGACCGGGATCGACACGATCACCGCCGAGGCCGGTGTGGCGAAAATGAGCCTCTACAACAACTTCGCCTCCAAGGCCGACCTCGTCTCCGCCTACCTCCAGGCCCGGCACGAGGAGTGGCTCGGCCTCTACCGGCGGCGTCTGGTCGGCGCGCAGGGCGCGCGGGAGGCCGTACTGGCCGTCTTCGATGCCTACGCCGACCATGCGGGTCTCGCCTACGAGCACGGCTTCCGCGGATGCGGGCTGCTCAACGCGGCCGCCGAACTGCCCACCGGACACGAGGGCCGGACGGTGGTGCGCCACCACAAGGAGGAGGTCGAGAGCCTGCTCGCCACCCACCTCCAGGAGCTGTTGCCCGGCCAGGACGAGAAGGCCCGCGCCGCAGCGGAACACCTGGCGTTCCTGCTCGAAGGGGCCATCGTGCGCGCGGGCCTCGAAGGAGACGACGTACGCATGCGGAGCGCACGCGAGATGGCGGCGCGCCTGGTGGACGGCCTGTGATGGGGCGCGCCGGTCGCACTGCGGCCGGACCGGGGGCGGGCGCACTCGCCGTGCTGCTGGCCTCGGTGCTGTGGGGCACCACAGGCACTGCGGCGACCTTCGCACCGCAGGTGGGGCCGCTGGCGATCGGCGCCGCGGCGATGGGCCTGGGCGGTCTGCTGCAGGCCCTGGTGGCCGGGCCTCGCATCGCGCAGGCCCGCGCGGCGCTCAGGGCCCAGTGGCGGATCGTGCTCGTCGGGGGATCGGGCGTGGCTCTGTATCCGCCGGCCTTCTACACCTCCATGCATCTGGCCGGTGTCGCGGTGGGAACGGTCGTGTCCATCGGCTCGGCCCCGCTGGCATCGGCCTTGATCGAGCGGATCGTCGACGGGCAGCGCCTGTCCCGGCGATGGATGGCCGGTGCCGCCCTCGGGCTGGCCGGCACCGTACTGCTGTGTGCGGCCGAGGCCACCCAGGGCGGCTCCGGCACCGGTACGGGGTCTGCCGAGCGGACCGTCGCCGGGGTGGGGCTCGGGCTGCTCGCCGGCGTGACGTACGCCGTGTACGCGTGGGCCGCGCACCGTCTCATCACACGCGGCGTCACCTCGCGCGCGGCCATGGGAGCGGTGTTCGGACTCGGCGGCCTGATGCTCGTGCCGGTACTGTCGGCCACCGGCGCACCGCTGGTCGCCTCCTGGACGAATGCGGGCGTCGGCCTCTACATGGCGCTGGTGCCGATGTTCGCCGGGTACGTCCTGTTCGGGTTCGGCCTGTCCCGCATCCCCGTCAGCACCGCGACGACCCTGTCCCTGCTGGAGCCCGCCGTGGCGGCTGTGTTCGCGGTCCTGGTCGTGGGCGAGCACCTGCCCGCCCTCGGCTGGGCCGGGATCGTGCTCGTCATCGCCTGCCTCGGTGTGCTGACCGTCCCGTCCCGGCGTCTGCGAGCGCCTCGCCGCGCCACCGCGGGGAGGCCGACGGCGGAATCGGCGGTCTCCGCGTCTTCGGACCGTGCCACGCGCGCCCGGGACCGCGGCACGGAACTGCTCCCGGAGCCCCCGCCGCCCGCCGTCCCGCCTCAGAACCGGACCGGCAGGCCCACCGGGTAGGTGCCGTCACCGAATTCACCCCGTCGCGAGCAGCACCACCAGCAACACCGCGCCCACCACCGCCGGCGCGATCACCTCGTACGCCCAGCGCACCGAGACCGAGGACGCCGAAGAGTCCGAAGTCGCCGCGGACCCGGACGGCTTCACCGAACCCGCCCCCGTCTTCGCCCGCTCCACCAGCTCCCGCAGATCCGCCATGGTCCGGTCGGCCGTCGCCATCCGGGACTTGGTGTCACGGACGTCCGCGTGCACGGAAGTGCGGTCGTACGGGTCGTCGATCGACCGCCGGGACTGCTGCCTGGCCGCCTTCTTCCGCTGGCGCAGCGACACGGGTACCGCCCACAGCTGGTACTTGGTGCCGTCCTCGGCGAACAGCTCGCTCGAATACCCGGCCCGCAGATCCGCGACAGCCGTCCACGGCATGGTGATCGTCCGGAACGGGTTACGGATCTTGATGCGCTGCTCGTTGGCGAGGACGACGGGCCGCAGCGTGAACGCGACGACCAGCGGCACCGCGGTCAGCAGTCCGGCCAGCGCCAGCCACGGCACCCGGCCGTCGCCCCGGAACGCGGCGTCCCCGCCGATCCAGCAGATGAGGAGAAGCAGCAGGACACCCCCGGCGATCCCGGCGGGCGACCGGAAGGTCCGGTCGGCGTAGGTGGGCTCGGCAGGAGGTGTGGGGCTCGTCATGGGCCCGATTCTGCCTGACGTGCGCAAGGGGCGCCGGGGCGGCCGCCGCGGTACTGTGCGACGCGCGGATGAGCAGGCCCCCTGTACAGGTCGCTACGCGCGTAGATATGCTCCTCTGGTGACCATGCCCACCACTGCTCCCTCCCCCGAGCTCTCAGCTGCGTTCGAGCAGGGAGGTACCCCCCTCTCCGACGCGACCGCGTCCGACAGTGCGCTGCGCCGCTTCCTGCACGGGCTGCCCGGCGTCGACGCCGTCGGCCTCGAAGCGCGCGCCGCGTCCCTCGGAACCCGTTCGATCAAGACGACGGCCAAGGCGTACGCCATCGACCTGGCCATCTCGATGATCGACCTGACGACGCTGGAAGGCGCGGACACCCCGGGCAAGGTCCGGGCTCTCGCCGCCAAGGCCGTCCATCCCGACCCGACCGACCGCACGACCCCGCGCACCGCGGCGGTCTGCGTCTACCCCGACATGGCGGCGACCGCCGTCGCCGCGCTGGCCGGTTCCGGCGTGAAGGTGGCATCCGTGGCGACGGCCTTCCCCGCCGGCCGCGCCGCGCTCGACGTCAAGCTCGCGGATGTCCGCGACGCCGTTGCCGCCGGGGCCGACGAGATCGACATGGTGATCGACCGGGGCGCCTTCCTCTCCGGCCGTTACCTCAAGGTGTACGAGGAGATCCTCGCCGTGAAGGCCGAGTGCGCGCGGGCCGACGGCCCCGACGCCCGGCTGAAGGTGATCTTCGAGACCGGCGAGCTGTCCACGTACGACAACATCCGCCGCGCCTCCTGGCTCGGCATGCTGGCGGGCGCCGACTTCATCAAGACGTCGACCGGCAAGGTGGGCACCAACGCCACGCCCGCGAACACCCTGCTGATGCTGGAGGCCGTGCGCGACTTCCGGGCGCAGACCGGCGTACAGATCGGTGTGAAGCCGGCCGGCGGCATCCGTACCTCCAAGGACGCGATCAAGTTCCTGGTGCTGGTGAACGAGACCGCGGGCGAGGACTGGCTGGACAACCACTGGTTCCGCTTCGGCGCCTCCAGCCTGCTGAACGATCTGCTGATGCAGCGCCAGAAGCTCAGCACCGGCCGTTACTCCGGCCCCGATTACGTGACGGTGGACTGATCCCCATGGCATCTGCATTCGAGTACGCCCCCGCCCCCGAGTCGCGCTCGGTCGTCGACATCGCGCCCTCGTACGGCCTGTTCATCGACGGCGAGTTCACCGACGCGGCCGACGGCAAGGTTTTCAAGACGGTCTCGCCGAGCAGCGAAGAGGTGCTCTCCGAGGTCGCGCAGGCCGGCGCCGCGGACGTCGACCGGGCCGTGAAGGCGGCCCGGAAGGCTTTCGAGAAGTGGTCGGCGCTGCCCGGTTCCGAGCGCGCCAAGTACCTCTTCCGGATCGCCCGGATCATCCAGGAGCGCAGCCGCGAGCTCGCCGTTCTCGAAACCCTCGACAACGGCAAGCCGATCAAGGAGACGCGCGACGCGGACCTCCCCCTGGTCGCGGCGCACTTCTTCTACTACGCGGGCTGGGCCGACAAGCTCGACCACGCCGGCTACGGCGCGAACCCCCGCCCCCTCGGCGTCGCGGGCCAGATCATCCCGTGGAACTTCCCGCTCCTCATGCTGGCCTGGAAGATCGCCCCGGCACTCGCCACCGGCAACACGGTGGTCCTCAAGCCCGCCGAGACGACCCCGCTCTCCGCGCTCTTCTTCGCGGACATCTGCCGCCAGGCGGGCCTGCCGAAGGGTGTCGTGAACATCCTCACCGGGTACGGGGACGCGGGCGCCGCCCTCGTCGAGCACGAGGACGTCAACAAGGTCGCCTTCACCGGCTCGACCGCGGTCGGCAAGGCCATCGCCCGCCAGATCGCCGGTACGGACAAGAAGGTCACCCTGGAACTGGGCGGCAAGGGCGCCAACATCGTCTTCGACGACGCCCCGATCGACCAGGCCGTCGAGGGCATCGTCACCGGCATCTTCTTCAACCAGGGCCAGGTCTGCTGCGCGGGCTCGCGCCTGCTCGTCCAGGAGTCGATCCAGGACGAGCTGCTGGACGCCCTGAAGCGCCGACTGTCCACTCTCCGGCTCGGCGACCCGCTGGACAAGAACACCGACATCGGCGCGATCAACTCCGCGGAGCAGCTCGCCCGGATCACCGCGCTCGTCGGGACGGGCGAGGCGGAGGGCGCCGAACGCTGGTCCGCCCCCTGTGAACTTCCCTCTTCCGGCTACTGGTTCGCCCCGACGCTGTTCACGAACGTCACCCAGGCACACACCATCGCCCGCGACGAGATCTTCGGCCCGGTGCTGTCGGTGCTGTCGTTCCGTACGCCCGACGAGGCGGTCGCCAAGGCCAACAACAGCCAGTACGGCCTCTCGGCCGGCATCTGGACGGAGAAGGGCTCCCGCATCCTCGCGGTGGCGAACAAGCTCCGGGCGGGCGTCGTCTGGGCCAACACGTTCAACAAGTTCGACCCGACCTCGCCCTTCGGCGGCTACAAGGAGTCGGGCTTCGGCCGCGAAGGCGGTCGTCACGGCCTGGAGGCGTACCTCGATGTCCGATAACCGTCTGAGCGTCTTCAAGACCTACAAGCTGTACGTCGGGGGCAAGTTCCCCCGCTCCGAGAGCGGCCGGGTGTACGAGGTGACGGACTCCAAGGGCAAGTGGCTGGCGAACGCCCCCCAGTCCTCCCGCAAGGACGCGCGCGACGCGGTCGTGGCCGCCCGCAAGGCGTTCGGCGGCTGGTCGGGCGCGACGGCGTACAACCGCGGCCAGATCCTCTACCGCGTCGCGGAGATGCTGGAGGGCCGCAAGGACCAGTTCGTACGGGAAGTGGCGGACGCGGAGGGCCTGTCGAAGTCCAAGGCGGCGGCCGTCGTGGACGCGGCGATCGACCGCTGGGTCTGGTACGCGGGCTGGACCGACAAGATCGGCCAGGTCGTGGGCGGGGCGAACCCGGTCGCGGGCCCGTTCTTCAATCTGTCCACGCCCGAGCCGACCGGTGTGGTCACGGTGCTGGCGCCCCAGAAGTCCTCCTTCCTGGGCCTGGTCTCGGTGATCGCCCCGGTGATCGCGACCGGCAACACGGCGGTCGTCATCGCCTCGGCGGACTCCCCGCTGCCGGCCCTGTCCCTGGGCGAGGTGCTGGCCACCTCCGACCTGCCTGGCGGCGTGGTCAACATCCTGTCCGGGAAGACGGCGGAGATCGCGGCACCGCTCGCGTCCCACCAGGACGTGAACGCCATCGACCTCACGGGCGCGGACGCCGCTCTGGCGAAGGAGCTGGAGATCGCTGCGGCGGACAACCTGAAGCGAGTCCTTCGCCCACAGCCTGTGGACGAAGGCGGCACCTTCGACTGGTCGGCCGATCCGGGCACCCGACGCCTGACGGCCTTCCTGGAGACGAAGACGGTCTGGCACCCGACGGGCGCACTGGGCGCCTCGGGATCGTCGTACTGACCGCGTGACGACGGCCCGTCCCTCCGGAATCCCGGAGGGGCGGGCCGTGTCCGTGCCGGCGTCCGCCTCAGAGCCTGTCGGGTGACCTTCGATCGGATAGCGGACGCGGTCTGGTGCGTGCGATTCCAAGGCGGCGGGATGCCCTTGTAGCGGAGCTACTAGGGCATTTCGGTAACGCGGGAAGCGTGCGTGCCAGGGCGTGGCCGCCCGATCAGAGGTCACCCGACAGGCTCTCAGCCGTGCAGCACCCCTGTCGCCTGCCCCACCACCGGCAGGTCCTTCAGCGCGCCCCCGCTGGTCAGCGGGTCGGTGACGGCGGCCGTGGAGACCGGCTTGAAGTCGGCGACCTGCGTTGCCACCTCGTTGTCCAGCGGGTCCGCGCCCGTACCGGCCAGCGGGTCGAGGGGCAGATGTGTCACCGGTGCGATGCCGTTCCTGAGCGAGTGCCCGAGCGTCCCGGTCGCCTCACCGACCCCGCCGAGGCTGCTGTCGGCGCCCGCGGCCGGTGCGAGGGGCAGCGGCGCCGCCTGGGCCGCCGCACCCCCCGCACCGAGCGCGGCTCCCACCGCGGTGACGGTCAGACCTGCCCGCAGCAGGGTGCGGCGCCGGGACTTGGAAAGTGCGTGACGTGCCATGGATTTCCCACCTGATCGTGGCGATCGAGTAACCATCTGAGTGCGTAGAGTAGTTGAGGTGTGATGCTCGATACCAACACAGGTACCGGGGGATCCCCTGCGCGGGTCAATGCCTCACACTCGTGTCCTGTGAATTCCCAACCGATCCCGACCCGCGTCGTACTGCTCGCCGGCCCTTCCGGCTCCGGCAAGTCCTCCCTCGCCGCCCGCACCGACCTGCCGGTGCTGCGCCTGGACGACTTCTACAAGGAGGGCGACGACCCCACGCTGCCGCTCGTTCCCGGCAGTATGGACATCGACTGGGACTCCGCACAGTCCTGGGACGCCGATGCGGCGGTCGCCGCGATCATGGAGCTGTGCCGCACGGGGCGTACGAACGTCCCGGTGTACGACATCGCCACGAGCTCCCGGGTCGACCGGGAGGCCCTCCACATCGAGCGGACACCGCTGTTCGTGGCCGAGGGGATCTTCGCGGCGGACATAGTCGATCGGTGTCAGGAGCTGGGCGTGCTCGCCGACGCGCTGTGCCTGCGCGGCCGTCCGACGACGACGTTCCGCCGCCGGCTGTTGCGGGATCTGCGGGAGGGACGGAAGTCGGTGCCGTTCCTGCTGCGGCGGGGGTGGCGGCTGATGCGGGCGGAACGGCGCATCGTGGCGCGGCAGACGGCGCTGGGTGCGTACCCGTGCGGCAAGGAGGAGGCACTGGGACGGCTGGCCGCCGCGGCGGCGGGACGCTGCCGGCGGGCGTCCGCGGCGCGGGGGACCGTGTAGCGGGCTTCCCGTGACCGGGGGCGCCGTGCCCCCGGGCCCCCGCTCCTCGATCGCCGGAGGGGGCTCGGTCTTGCGCACATGCCGACGGGGCCGGACTGGACCCCCCGGCCCGTCCGACCCCGCAGCACTTCCCCCGTACCCCCGTGCACCGCCGCCTCCCCCGAAGCAGCGGCCCCGCTTTCCCCCGTATCCCCCCGTCCCCTCAGGCCACCAGCTCGCCGAAGGACTCCTCCTCGTCACGGCCGAAGCTGAGGACCTCGTCCTCGCGCAGCCGGCGGAGCGACCGCCAGATGCTGGACTTCACCGTGCCGACACTGATGTCGAGTATGGCTGCGATCTCCGGGTCGGTGCGGCCCTCGTAGTAGCGCAGGACCAGCATCGTGCGCTGGAGTTCCGGCAGCCGCGCCAGCGCCTGCCAGAGCACGGCGCGCAGTTCCGTGCCGCGCATCGCGTCCGTGTCGCCCGCCGTCTCCGGCAGCTCCTCGGTCGGGTACTCGTTGAGCTTGCGCCTGCGCCAGGCGCTGATGTGCAGGTTGGTCATGGTGCGGCGCAGATAGCCACCGACCGCCGCCTTGTCGCTGATCCGGTCCCACGCCCGGTACGTCGAGAAGAGGGCGCTCTGCAGCAGATCCTCGGCCTCGAACCGGTCTCCGGTCAGGTGGTAGGCGGTTGCGTACAGGGAGGCGCGGCGCTCCCGGACGTAGGCCGTGAACGCCGTTTCGGCGTCCTCGACCTGTGCCGGGGACTTCCGCTCCCCCATGACCTCCCCGTACGCGGCTCCCCCGTTGCTTCCCCCGTTGGCCCCCGCAGGCGCGTCAACCACCGTCATGTACGGCATGTGCTGACGCCCGGCACCACGAACGCACCCCCGCCCTCCCCCGAGCTCTCGGCTCCGCTCGAGCAGGGAGGCACCCCCTCCGGCGCCGGACTTCTCGGTGCTCCGGCCGACATCGTGGAGACGCGTGACAACTGCGCTTGCGGTGGTGCTGTGAGTTGCGTTCATCTCGCGCCCCCCATCGGTGGAGTCCGTCCGTTCCTTGTGCCAATGAGCTTGCCGGGGCAGTTTCATCGCGCTGTCCCCCGACTGTCACAGCCCTGTCACAGGGCCTGCCGTCCGCGCGTCGTCGGTGCGCCGGATGTATGAGTCGGCGCCAACTGTCGAACTGGGGCTCCACCATGGGTCAGAATGACCAGCGTGCCTTTCCTGTTGCTGATCGAGGACGACGACGCCATCCGCACGGCCCTCGAACTCTCGCTGTCACGCCAGGGCCACCGTGTGGCCACCGCGGCGACGGGAGAGGACGGCCTGAAACTGCTGCGTGAGCAGCGGCCGGATCTGATCGTGCTGGATGTGATGCTGCCCGGCATCGACGGTTTCGAGGTGTGCCGGCGCATCCGGCGCACCGACCAACTGCCGATCATTCTGCTGACCGCGCGCAGCGACGACATCGACGTCGTGGTCGGGCTCGAGTCCGGTGCCGACGACTATGTGGTGAAACCCGTGCAGGGCCGGGTGCTCGACGCCCGGATCCGGGCGGTGCTGCGCCGCGGCGAGCGCGAGTCCACCGACTCCGCGTCCTTCGGGAACGTGGTGATCGACCGCTCCGCGATGACCGTGACCAAGAACGGCGAGGATCTGCAGCTCACACCGACCGAGCTGCGACTCCTGCTGGAGCTGAGCCGCCGGCCGGGCCAGGCCCTGTCGCGGCAGCAGCTGCTGCGGCTGGTCTGGGAGCACGACTACCTCGGTGACTCCCGGCTCGTGGACGCCTGCGTACAGCGGCTGCGCGCCAAGGTGGAGGACGTACCGTCCTCGCCGACCCTGATCCGTACCGTTCGGGGTGTGGGCTACCGGCTGGATTCGCCTCAGTGAGCGACACCACCAAACGGAGCCTGCTCACCGGGCTTCGCTGGACCAGTCTGCGACTGCGTCTCGTCGTCGTGTTCGCGCTGGTGGCGCTGACCGCCGCGGTGTCCGCCTCGGGGATCGCGTACTGGCTGAACCGCGAGGCCGTGCTGACACGTACCCAGGACGCCGCGCTCGGGGACTTCCGCCAGGAGATGCAGAACCGAGCGGCCTCGCTGCCGCTGCGTCCCACCAAGGACGATCTGCAGAACGCCGCCGTGCAGATGGCGAGCAGCTCGCCCGGCTACAGCGTGCTGCTGGTCGACGAGCGCGACACCGGCAAGCCGATCGTCGGCAACTCCGATCTGGACACCTTCACGCTCGACAACGTGCCGCTGTCGCTGCAGAAGGCGGTCAACAAGAAGCAGCCGGTGGAGGCGGGCAACAAATACGAATACCACCTGTTCTGGCAGCGGGTCAGCATCCGCGGTACGCCGTATCTGGTGGGCGGTACGAAGATCATCGGTGGCGGGCCGGCCGGTTACATGCTGAAGTCGCTCGACCAGGAGCGGCAGGATCTGAACTCCCTGGCCTGGTCGCTGGGGATCGCCACCGGGCTCGCCCTGATCGGCTCGGCGCTGCTCGCGCAGGCCGCCGCGACGACCGTGCTGCGGCCCGTGCAACGGCTCGGTGACGCCGCGCGCAAGCTCGGCGAGGGCAAACTCGACACCAGGCTCGTGGTGTCCGGCACCGATGAACTCGCCGATCTCTCCCGTACGTTCAACAGGACCGCGAGTTCGCTGGAGAAGAAGGTCGCGGACATGAGCGCGCGGGACGAGGCGAGCCGGCGGTTCGTCGCCGACATGTCCCACGAACTGCGTACCCCGCTCACCGCGCTGACCGCCGTCACCGAAGTACTGGAGGACGAGGCGGACAGCCTGGACCCGATGATCGCGCCCGCGGTGCATCTCGTGGTGAGCGAGACCCGACGCCTCAACGACCTGGTGGAGAACCTGATGGAGGTCACCCGCTTCGACGCGGGTACGGCCCGGCTCGTCCTCGACACGGTCGATGTCGCCGACCAGGTCACCGCCTGCATCGACGCCCGCGCCTGGCTGGACGCGGTGGATCTGGACGCCGAGCGCGGCATGATGGTGCGTCTCGACCCGCGCCGGCTCGATGTGATCCTGGCGAATCTGATCGGCAACGCGCTCAAGCACGGCGGTTCGCCGGTACGGGTCTCGGTACGGACCGAGGGCGACGAACTCGTCATCGAGGTCCGCGACCACGGCCCCGGTATCCCCGAGGACGTCCTGCCGCACGTCTTCGACCGGTTCTACAAGGCCAGCGCCTCCCGGCCGCGCTCCGAGGGCAGTGGTCTCGGTCTGTCGATCGCCATGGAGAACGCGCACATCCACGGCGGTGACATCACGGCCGCGAACTCGCCGGACGGCGACGGCGCGGTGTTCGTACTGCGGCTGCCGCGCGATGCCGAGCCGCTCACCCGTTCCGCCGGGGATCACGACGCGGGGGTTCAGGACGAGGAGGGCGACGCGACGTGATGGGCAGCAACCGCCGGGCACACCGTTCGGCCGTCGCGCTGGCCGGTGCCGTGATCACGGCCGTGCTGGCCGCGGGCTGCGGGATCAGGACCACCTCCGTGCCGGTGGACGCCGGGGCCGCACCGTCCCAGGTGCCGTGCTCGATGTCCGCGGAGGACGTCACCACCCAGGCCCTCCAGGGCATCCCCGTACAGATCTATCTGGTCTGTTCCTCGCAGCTGGTCACGGTGGACCGCACGGTGCAGGTCGGCGATACGAAGTCGGACCGGGTCCGGATCGCGCAGGCGCTCCTGGACGAGCTGGAGCAGAAGCCGCCCGCCGACGAGCGTCAGGCCGGGTTCTCCACGGCCGTCCCGGCGACGCTGCAGATCAGCGCGGCCCGCCGCGGCGACCGGCAGGGCACGCTGCGGCTCAGCGAGCAGCCGGAGGACCTGCCGTCCGAGGCTCTGGCGCAGATCGTGTGTACGTACGCGGAGAGCGAGTCGCTCGCCCCGGACGGCACGGTGGTGCTGGGCGGGCCGGGGAACTATGCGCCGCGTGGGTATCTGTGCACCTCTGAGACGAAGGCCAGACCGAAGGCGGCACCGACGCTGGGGGCGGGGACGGGGGCCTGAGCGGGGTTCGGGGGCGGCCGGGCGGCCGGTCCTGCTGTCCTCAAGCGCCGGACGGACCGGGTTGTCGCGCGATCCCGGCTGAGTTGTCGCGCCGTTCCGGCCGAGTCTGTCGCCGTCACGGCCGAGTCTGTCGCCGTCACGGCTGAGATCCGGGTTCATCGGGCCGGGCGGAACCGATCCTGCCGCCCGGCGCGTCTTGGGGGGCGTGCGTCAAGGTTCGGGCAGTCAAACTGTCATCCGCTTCCGCGCGGCCGGGGTATCCCTCCTCCTCGCGCATCTGCTGCTTGTCGGGTGGCTGACGCTGCGCCCGCTCGATGTGCCGTGGACGACCGCCTCGAATCTTCAACCGCTCGCCGGCATCAGAGCGGACCTGTCCCTGGGCCCGGTCGAGGCCGCCCGCCGGATCGGTGAGGGGCTGCTGCTGCTCGCCCCGCTGGGCGTGCTGCTGCCGGTGGCCGGCGGCCGGCTGTTCGTCTCCCCCTGGGCCTCGCTGGCCCGTACCGTCGCGGCGGGGGCGCTGATCTCGCTGGCCATCGAACTGGCGCAGACCGGGGTGCCGGGCCAGGTCGTCGACGTCGACTCGCTGCTGCTGAACACCGCCGGTGTGGCACTCGCCCATCTGCTGGTCGTGCCCATGTGCCGGGCGCGGCTGCGCCGCAGGAACCAGCAGCGGGTCAGGGTGCTGCCCCATCCCAGGGACGAGGCGGCTCAGGGGCCGACCCCGACGATTCCCAGGGTCGGTATCGCACCGTAGAGCGACGCTTTGCCCCTGTTCGCCGGGCGACCATGGATGCATCGGGAGCACGAAGGAGCTGCTCCCTCAGCAACGGTTCACGAAGGAGCCCACCATGGCCGCACTTGCCCGCCCCCGTGACGGACGCATGATCGGCGGAGTGTGCGCAGCGCTGGCACGGCGTTTCGGCACCTCCGCGGGAACCATGCGCATCATCTTCCTGGTCTCCTGCCTGCTGCCGGGGCCGCAGTTCCTGCTCTACCTGGCGCTGTGGGTGCTGTTCCCGTCCGAGAAGACGTCGTCCGCCGCCTGGTGACCCGCGTACGCACCACACGCCTGTGGGGCGGACACCCGGTTCGGGTGTCCGCCCCACAGGCGTGTGTACGGGGGATCAGCCGCCGAGCGGGAGACCGTTGGACGACAGGCCGCTGGCGTTCAGGCCGCCCGCGGGCAGACCACCGATCAGACCCTTGACCGGGGTGGTGGCGTCGCCGACGACCTTCTGCCGGCCGGTGCCGAGCAGCTTGGTGGCCGTGTCCTGGGCCGGCAGGGTCCGGGTGGTGTTCTCCAGCGCCGAGCCGGCGACCGGCAGGGCGGTGGCCGCGGCGTCGGCCGGCAGCACGGTGGCGGATGCGGTCCCCGCGGCGGCAGCGGCGAAAGCGGCACCGAGAGCGGCGACGCCGAGAGTCCTGGCAGCAGACTGCTTCATGTGAAATTCATCCTTGGGGAAGGGGATGTGAGCAGCTCTGAAACGTAGTCAGCCCCCTACCCGTCCCGCAAACACGCCGACACGCGGAAGACGGCCGGGATCTCGCGGTCCCGGCCGTTTCCCGCGGAGGTGCGATTCAGCCCGCGGAAGCGGAAGGCACGCTGGTCGCAGCGGTCTGCTCGAAGAGCCACTCGGACTTCAGCTCGGCATATCCGGGCTTGATCACGTCATTGATCATCGCCAGACGTTCATCGAAAGGAATGAATGCCGACTTCATCGCATTGACGGTGAACCACTGCATGTCATCGAGCGTGTATCCGAAAGTCTCGGTCAGCTTCTCGAATTCATGACTCATGCTCGTACCGCTCATCAACCGGTTGTCCGTGTTCACGGTGGCCCGGAAATGCAGCTTCCGCAGCAGCCCGATGGGGTGGTCGGCGTACGAGGCGGCGGCGCCCGTCTGGAGGTTGGAGGTCGGGCACAGCTCCAGGGGGATGCGCTTGTCCCGTACGTAGGAGGCGAGGCGGCCGAGCTTCACACCGCCGTCCTCGGCGACCTCGATGTCGTCGATGATGCGGACGCCGTGGCCGAGCCGGTCGGCGCCGCACCACTGGAGCGCCTGCCAGATCGACGGCAGGCCGAAGGCCTCACCCGCGTGGATGGTGAAGTGGTTGTTCTCGCGCTTGAGGTACTCGAAGGCGTCGAGGTGCCGGGTGGGCGGGAAGCCGGCCTCCGCGCCCGCGATGTCGAAGCCGACGACACCCTGGTCCCGGTAGCGGTTGGCGAGCTCGGCGATCTCCAGGGAACGGGCGGCGTGCCGCATCGCGGTGAGGAGGGCACCCATACGGATGCGGTGCCCGTCCAGACGGGCCCGCTGCTCACCCTTGCGGAAGCCCTCGTTGACCGCCTCGACGACCTCTTCGAGGGTCAGCCCGGCTTCCAGGTGCTGCTCCGGGGCGTACCGCACCTCGGCGTACACGACACCGTCCGCGGCCAGGTCCTCAGCACATTCGGCAGCCACCCGGACCAGCGCGTCGCGGGTCTGCATGACGGCGCAGGTGTGGGCGAACGTCTCCAGGTAGCGCTCCAGCGATCCGGAGTCGGCCGCCTCGCGGAACCAGATGCCGAGCTTGTCGGGCTCGGTCTCGGGAAGTCCGTCGTAGCCGCTCGCGAGGGCGAGGTCGACGATCGTTCCCGGACGCAGGCCGCCGTCGAGATGGTCGTGGAGAAGAACCTTGGGGGCACGCCGGATCTGGTCCTGGCCGGGCACATGGAGGGTCGGGCTCATCATCTGGGCACTCTAACGCCTACGCGCGTAGATTGTCGCTTGCCGATACGTAACAGTGACCGCGAATACGGGTGGAGTACACCTGTCCTTCTGACACTGTTCTGTCGTGACTCCACCCACGCGTAAACGCGCACTCCCCCTGCCTGCTGCGAGGCTGGGACGGGCCGTCAGGACGGCCGGAGCACCATCTGCGGTCAGCGGCGTGGTTCTGCTGCTCCCGGACGGCGAGACCGACTCGCACCGCCGCCCCTCCCCTCTCTCGTACGCCCTGCAACTGCCACTGGCCCGCACCCTGGCCCGCGCGGGCCAGGAGGACGGGCTCACCGCGCATGTCGTGCGCTACCGCTGTCGCGGCTGGAACGCGACCGACGCACAGCTCGCGGCGGATGCCCGATGGGCGGTGGACGAGGTCGTACGACGCTACGGCGACATCCCCATCTGCCTCGCCGGCCACGGCATGGGCGGCCGGGCCGCACTCCGCGCGGGCGGCCATGATGCGGTCGGCTCCGTTCTGGCGATGGCCCCTTGGCTGCCCGACAGCTCGACGGACGAGCCGGAGCCGGTGAAGCATCTGCTCGGCCGGCAGGTTCTGCTCGTCCACGGCACGAACGACGCCCGCTCCGACCCCGAACTCTCCTTCCGCCTGGCCGAACGCGCCAAGAAGGCCAATCGCGACACCTGCCGCTTCGAGGTCCACTCGGACGGCCACGGCCTGCGCCAGCACCGGGCCGAAGTAGCGGCCCTGGCAACGGACTTCGTCCGCGGATCGCTCTTCGGCCGGGCATACGCCCGCCCGGTCGCCGACGCCCTGGCGGCGCCGCCACCACTGGGGCTGCGGATGCCGCTGGCTGCGGGGTTCGGGAAGTCGCTGCGGGGGTGAGGGGGCGACCCCGCGAGAAGGCTCCGTCGCAGGCGCCGCCCACCGTTGGCCGCCCGGACAAGTGAAAGCAGGAACTACCGAATGTTCTTTGAGCAGTCCGGCCCGTCCCGCCGTGCGTTGCTGTCAGCAGCAGCGCTCCTGCCGCTGGCGGGGTGCGACGCAGACGATCGCTCAACCTCCGGGTCGTCCCCGGCGCCGAGTCGCCGCTCTGCCGGCTCCCGGGACAGTGCGCAGTTCGCGGCTCTCGAACGCAAGCACGGTGCCCGTCTGGGCGTGTACGCCCTGGCAACCGGTAGCGGCCTCTCGGTGGCCTATCGTGCGGACGAGCGTTTCGCGTTCTGCTCCACCTTCAAGGCCCTCGCCGCGGCGGCGGTCCTGCACCGGAACCCGCTCAGTCACCTGGACACGCGCGTCACCTATACCAAGGCCGACGTCAACTCCATCTCGCCGATCACCAAGGATCACATCGCGACCGGAATGACCATCAGGCAACTGTGTGATGCCGCCATCCGCTACAGCGACGGCACGGCCGGCAACCTGCTGATGCGCGACATCGGCGGCCCGGCGCAGCTGACCGCCTACCTGCGCGAACTCGGAGACACCACCAGTCGCATGGACCAGTACGAGCCCGAACTGAACAGAGACCGCCCGGAAGACCCGCGCGACACCACCACTCCGCGGGCGATCGCAGCCGACTACCGGAAGCTCGTACTCGGCGACGCGCTGACCGCCGGCAGACGCGCGCTGCTCAAGGACTGGCTCGAACGCAACCTCACCGGCGCCAAACGCATCCGGGCCGGGCTTCCCGAGGGATGGGCAGTGGCCGACAAGACCGGAACCGGCGACTACGGCAGGGCCAACGACATCGCCATCGTGTGGCCGCCTCACACCACCCCGCTCGTGGTGGCCGTCATGTCCGACCGTCCTGGATACGACACCCCGCCCAAGGACGCCCTGATCGCCGAAGCCACCACGCAGATCGTCGCGGATCTCACCTGACCTGCTCCACCACCTCCCGGCAGGAAATGAATCCGGGCTGCGAGCCGGCCGCCTGGACCCCAATCGCACTCTGTGGCGGCCACCGTGACAGCAGAGGACCCCGGCGGGCACCGAACCGGATGTGCGGCAACCGGAGTTGAGTACGAACACTCATACCGCTTCGTCGCCGTGACTCATAGGTTGATCACACGATGAACAATCATGAACACCGACAGCGTGAGGGGGCTCATGGGCGCCGGGGTCTGCAGCGCGAGTGTCGGCGCTTCCGGGAGGTGGTCGACGGTCCACCCGGTGGCGGTGGCCGTGCCGGCCGCGTCGGGCCTCCTGATCAACGCGTTCGCGTTCGGCATGTCCGTCTTCGCGACGGACAGCTGCTCGGCCGGGGGTGCGGTGTACGCGGCTTCGCCCGGCGGGCCGTGGCTGGTGGGGCGGTCGTGACCGTGGTGCGGGTACGTGTGCTGGAGGGCCCGCTACTGGTGCAGTGGCTGTGCGCCGAAACGGCCTTCACCTGGGTTTCCGTCACCGTCGCGGGTGTCTTCGGTGCGTTGGGGGACCATCCGACGGCGTGGTACATCCCCGCGTGCCTGCTGCTGCCGGTCGTGCTGCACTTCGCGCTGCGGGGCCGGTTCGCCGTACGCCTGGACGACGCCGGGATCACGGTCGTCCGGCCCTGGAACCGCCGACGTGCGGCCTGGGCGGAGGTGGGCGGGGTCCGCTTCGCTCCGCTCCCAATCGGTGAGGACGACATCGCCAGGTGGGCGGTGACGATGACCGTGGGGACCTCGCGCACACTCCCCCTGACAATCGTCGACGACACCGACGACCCGCCCTTCGGCACACTGCTCCGGCACGGTCGGCTGTTCCGGCCGTTCGCCGACCGCGGCCTCGGTCTCCTCGGCGCGCCGGAAGGCTCGCGCGAACGCGAGTACTTCGAGCGGGCCGTACGCGCGGCCGGCGGCAGGGCGTACGGCGCACGGTGACGCCGCCGGCGATACCGAGGAGGGTGCCGAACGCGGCAACGCTCACCGCCGCGATCAGTGCTGGGGGTGCGGTTGAGAGCGGAACAGAGGCTGCCGCTCGGCAGCGGTGCCCGAAGCGAGACGGCCGACTTCGATGCGCATCCTGATGGCGTGGAACACCTCGATCACGCCGAGGACGATGGCCATGATGCCCGCCGTCAGGGTGAGCGCGCCGATCGAGGCGAACGGCGAGACGATCAGCACGATGCCCGCCAGCATGCCGATGATCCCGGTGAAGAGCATCCAGCCTCGCGCCGGCGTGTCCGGGGTTGAGGCCGCCGTGGCCGTCACCATGGTGCCGCGCAGCAGCCAGCTGAAGCCGATCCACAGGGCGAGCAGCAGGATCGACTGCATGGTGCCGCGGAAACAGATCAACCCGAGCAGTACGGAGAGCGCACCCGTGAGGAAATGCAGCGCCCGAAGATGCCCGGGGACATGCGTGCCGAAGGCGGCGGCCAGCTGGAGGACACCGATGACCAGCAGATAGATACCGAAGAGCACGCCGACGACACGCAGCGTCTCCGCCGGCCAGGCAAGGACCACGACGCCGAGGGCGATGGCAGCCAGGCCCGTGGTGAGAAGGATCTGCCAGCCCATGTTCGCCAAGGCCGCCATGCTTCCGCCGAGGGAGGCGTCCTGTGGCTCGGTGCCGTGCTGGGGCGCAGTGTCGGCACCTGATGGGGAATCGGAGGGAAATGTCATACCAGCTCACCCTTCCGGAACAGCGGGGGCGGATCGGTTTCCCCTCCATCGTCACCCCGCCCGGCCCCGTATCGCCTGGCGAGGACGGAGGTGGTCAGTGAGACCTGCTGTGTCGGTGCCGTCGCCGAGGGTGCCGCTTCGCGCGATCTCCGTGCGTTGCTGACGGCTTCGTTCGAGCAGGGAAGGCCCCACGCAAGACTTCCGGACACCTTGCGATCGCACGCACCCTGCCCCCGTGCCTTCGCCGGGCGAACTCCCGATTCCTCCCTCACTCTGGACAAGGACAAGGGGTGAGGCGACGAAGGGAACAGTGGAATGCGGACCGTTGTGGACCTCACGCGCTGCCAGGGCTATGCGCAGTGCGTGTTCCTCGCGCCGAAGGTGTTCCAGCTCCACGGGGAGGAGGGACTGCTGTACACCCCGGCCGTCCCTGACGACCAGTTGGAGCGCGTGCGCCAGGCCGCGGCGGCGTGCCCGGTCCAGGCCATCCTCGTGGGCGAGGAGGTGAGCACCGGTGGCCGGTGAGCTTCGGGACGGCCGGATCGTCATCGTCGGCGCGTCGCTGGCCGGGCTGCGGGCCGCCGAGAAGCTGCGCGAGGAGGGCTTCACCGGCTCACTGACCGTGGTGGGGGACGAGCCCCATCCGCCCTACGACCGGCCCCCGCTGTCCAAACAGGTTCTGCTCGGCCACGCGGCGGCGGACACCACCGGGCTGCCCATGCGCCGGGATCCGGACGCGGAGTGGCGGCTGGGTACCGCCGCCACCGGACTGGACCCGGTCGGGAAGCGGGTGGTGCTGGCCGACGGCGAGTCGCTGCCGTACGACCGGCTGCTGATCGCCACCGGGACCCGGGCGCGGCCCTGGCCCAATCCGGAGGAGGGGGCCTTGGACGGCGTGTTCACCCTGCGCACCCGGGAGGACGCCGCGGGGCTGGCCGAGCGGCTGGCCGCCGGGCCGCGAAGGGTGCTGGTGGTCGGTGGCGGCTTCACCGGCTCGGAAATCGCCTCGGGCTGCCGGGAGCGGGGCATCGAGGTCACGGTCGCCGAACGCGGCCCCGCACCCCTGGTGGGCGCGCTCGGCGGCACCCTGTCCAAGCTCGCCGCCGCCATGCATCGAAACCACGGCGTGGACCTGCGCTGCGGGGTGACGGTCACCGCCCTGCGCGGGGACGGCAACGGCCGGTTCACCGGCGCCGAGCTCTCCGACGGCAGCCGTGTCGAGGCGGATGTGTGCGTCGTGGCGCTGGGGGCGGTCCGCAACGTCGAGTGGCTGGCCGACGCGGGACTGGCGGCCGGCCCGCGCGGCATCACCTGCGACGCCGGGTGCCGGGCCTTCGACATGTACGGGATCGTCACCGACGACGTCTTCGTAGCCGGCGACGTCTCCCGCTTCCCCCACCCGCTCTTCGACTACCAGCTGCTCTCCCTGGAGCACTGGGGCAACGCGGTCGCCCAGGCCGAGGTGGCGGCCCACAACATGGTCAGCACCGGGCCGCTGCGCCGCCCGCACCTCGCCCTCCCTACATTCTGGTCGACCCAGTTCGGGCTCAACATCAAGTCGGTGGGCGTACCCACCTTCTCCGACCACGTCGTCCTCGCCCAGGGCTCACTGGAGGAGCGCCGGCTGGCGATGGTCTACGGCTACAAGGGCCGGGTCACCGCCGCGGTCACCGTCAACATGGCCAAGTCTCTGGAGTACTACCAGCACCTGATCGAAACCGCGGCCCCGTTCCCGCCCGTGCCCGGCGCGTCCGACCGCCCGCTCGCGGCCGAAGTCCCGGTTCCCTCCGATGTGCCGGACCCCAAGGGGCTCTCCCACGGCCCCACCGTGGCCCTCACCGGTCACCTGCCCGACCGCCGGCTGATCACGGTGGCGGCCACCGGCTGACCCGCTCACCCGCCCGACCCCGAGGAGCCGAACCCATGTCTGCCGAGACCCTGCTGCAACGGATCACCGACTACGCCAACCGTCCCAACCCCTACCCGCTGTACGCGGAACTCCGCGAAGCCGGTCCTGTCGTGCAGCAGGCGGACGGCAGCTACCTTGTCGGCAGCTACCACCACATCGCCGCTCTGCTCCACAACCCGCGGATCAGTGCCGATCCCGGCAGCCTCACCGACTCGACCGAGGAGGCTCCGAAGCCGCCGTTCCTGCGCCTCGACGACCCCGAGCACCACAGGCTGCGCACCCTCGCCATGCGGCCGTTCGGGCCGCCGCACAGCCCCGGCCGGATCGACGCCATGCGCGGCCAGATCACTGAAATCACCACAGAACTGCTCGACGGGCTCCAGGACCGCACACAAATCGACATCGTCGACGACTTCGCCTACCCACTGCCCGTCACCGCCATCTGCCGACTGCTCGGCGTCCCGCGCGAGGACGAGCCGCTGTTCCGGGAATGGTCCGACGCCGTGGTCGCCTCCGCCGACGTCAGGGCCGGCGAGGACATCACCGAGCAGGACCGGGCCGGCTACCAGGCACGCATCGAAATGGGCCAATACCTGGTGAACCTCGCCGAGCAGCGCCGCGGCCACCCCACCGGCGACATGCTCTCCGCCTTCATCAACGAACCGGACCCGCACAACCAGCTGACCCGCGAGGAACTGGCGGAAACCGGCGTGCTGCTGCTCATCGCCGGACACGAGACCACGGTCAACCTGATCACCAACGGCGTACTCACCCTGCTGCGCCACCCCGACCAGCTCGACCGACTGCGCCGCGACCCCGCCCTCCTCCCCAGCGCGGTAGAGGAACTGCTGCGCTACGAACCCCCGGTCCACATGCGCCAACGCATCCCCCTCGCCGACGTGGACATCGCCGGCACCACCCTCCCCAAGGGCACCTCCGTCGTCCTCGCGCTGGCCTCAGGCAATCGTGACCCCGAACGATTCCAGGACCCCGACCGATTCGACCCCGGCCGCACCGACAACCAGCACCTCGGTTTCGGCAGCGGCATCCACCTCTGCTACGGCGCACCGCTCGCCCGCATCGAAGCCCAGACCGCCCTCGGCGCACTGATCCCCCGCCTCACCACCGCAACCCTTCTCCAGGACCCGCCCCCCTACCGGCAGAACGCCATGCTGCGCGGACCCCGCCACCTCCCCATCGAGCTGCGACAACCGGCCTGACTCCTGCGGAGACCGAAGAATTTTCGAGCCGTTGCCGCTACAGTCCGCCCGCTTCACCTGGCCACTGGGCAACCAAGCACCACCTGATACCACCGGATACAAAACCCGCCGAGGCCGGCGCGGCGCTCCGGGATCACTGAACCTGACCGGACATCAGGCACCACACCGACTCAGGAGTCAACCCCCGAAGGACTTCCGAAGCCTGGAGCCCCGCCCCGCTCAGTCCGGCAGCAAATGCCCCCGCCTCGACAGCAGGAAGCGTTTGAAGGCGGCCACCGGCGGGGTGTCCGGGTGGCCGTCCAGCCAGGCGACGCCGATCTCGCGGGCCGCCCTCGGTGCCGTGACAGTGAGTTCCACGACGCCGGGGCGGGCCACCGCGGGTGGTGGCAGCAGGGCCACGCCGAGGCCGGCCGCGACCAGGCCGCGCAAGGTCTCCGCCTCCTCGCCCTCGAAGGCGACACGTGGCGCGAAGCCCGCCTCCGCACACAGGTCGTCGGTGATCCGCCGCAGGCCGTATCCGGGTTCGAGGGTGACGAACTTTTCGTCGGCGGCCTCCGCCAGCCGGATGCGGCGGCGCGAGGCCAGGCGGTGGTCCTCGGGGACGACGAGGCGCAGCCGCTGTTCGTCGAGGCGGCGGGCGACCAGATCGGGGGCGTCCGGGACGGGTGAGGTGAGGCAGAGGTCGAGGCCGCCGGACCGGAGGCGTTCGATCATCGCCTCGCCGTAGTTCTGCACGAGCTGGAAGCGGACCCGGGGGTGGTCGGCACGGAAGGCTCGGATCAGGGCGGGCACGGTCTCGGAGCCCATGGTGTGCAGAAAGCCGAAGGCGACCTTGCCGGTGGCCGGGTCGGCGTCCGCCCGTACCGAGTCGGCGGCCTTCTCGACCTCGGCGAGGGCCCGCTCGGCGGAGCCCAGGAAGGTGCGGCCCGCGGGGGTGAGGGAGACGGTTCGGCCCTTGCGGGCGAACAGGGCGACTCCCAGGTCCTGTTCGAGCCTGACCATCGCCCGCGAGAGCGTCGACTGCGGGACGCCGAGCTCGTGCGCGGCGCGGGTGACGTGCTCGTGGCGGGCCACCGCCTCGAAGTGGGCCAGCCTCGGCGCGAGGACTGCGCGAATGTCTTCTTCGTAACTACTGGGTGACAGCCGGGGCTGCGAGCTGCGTTCATGCACCATGGGAACGATTATGACGAGTTCATGCATTGGACGCATGAAACACGTGGTCCTACTTTTGAACCATGCCTCCTGCCAGTACCGGGGCGTCCACCCTCACCGTGGCCGCCTCGCCCCAGCCGTCCCCCGTCGCCGCCGCTGTCGCCACCGCCGCCCCTGCCGCGCCGGACCGTCTCGAACCCGGCCGCCCCGGCTACCGCCGGATGAGCTTCGCGCTCTTCGCCGCCGGTGTCGCGACCTTCGCTCTCCTCTACTCCACCCAGGCCCTGCTGCCCGCCGTCTCCGCCTCCCTCGGCGCCACGGCCGGACAGGCCAGCTGGACCGTTTCCGCCGCGACGGGCGCGCTGGCGCTGTGTGTGCTGCCGATGAGCGCGCTCTCCGAGCGGTTCGGGCGGCGGCAGATGATGACCGCTTCGCTGACGGTCGCGGTACTGGTCGGGCTGCTCGTGCCGTTCGCACCCTCGCTGGGCTGGCTGATCGCGCTGCGCGCCGTCCAGGGCGCGGCACTGGCCGGACTGCCCGCGTCCGCGATGGCGTATCTGGCCGAGGAGGTACGGCCGAAGGCGCTGGTCGCCGCGATCGGACTGTTCGTGGCAGGCAACAGCATCGGCGGGATGAGCGGCCGTATCCTCACCGGCTGGGTCGCCCAGCTGTGGGGCTGGCGGGCGGCGCTCGGCGCGGTCGGGCTGCTGGCCGTGGCCTGCGCAGTCGTCTTCCACTTCATGATCCCCCGGGCCCGGCACTTCACCCCCGGTTCGCTGAACCCGAAGGCACTCGCGAAGACCGTGGGCGGGCACCTCGCCGATCCGCTGCTGCGCCGGCTGTACGCGATCGGCGCGCTGTTCATGACGGTGTTCGGCGCCGTCTACACGGTGATCGGCTACCGCCTGGTGGAGGCGCCGTTCAACCTCCCGCAGGGGGTCGTCGGCTCGATCTTCCTGGTCTATCTCGTCGGTACGGTCTCCTCCGCCGCGGCCGGCCGGCTGGTCGCCCGGCTCGGCCGACGGGGCGCGCTGTACCTGGCCGTCTCCACCACGGCCGCCGGTCTGCTGCTCTCGCTCGCCGACCAGCTGGCCGCCGTACTCCTCGGGCTGGTCCTGATCACGGCGGGCTTCTTCGCCGGGCACGCGGTCGCCTCGTCGTCCGTGAGCCGTACGGCGACGAAGGGCCGTGCCCAGGCTTCGGCGCTCTACCAGTCCGCGTACTACCTGGGCTCCAGCGCGGGCGGCACGCTCGGCGCGGTCGCCTTCCACGCCGGTGGCTGGGCCGGAACCGTATCGCTGGGGCTGCTCGCGGTCCTCGGCGTCGTCTCGATCACGCTGTACGGCACGCGGGCCGCACGCGCCGAGCGCCGTCGGCTCGTACCGGTGGCGTCCCTGCAGAACTGAGCCGGGCGTCCGTACAGAACTGAGACATACGACGCACAACCATCCACTCCCCGACGCGCGTCTAGCAGGCGGAAGCACCTCACGGCGCGCGAAGGAGAGTTGGCGTACATGAGAGTCGCAGGGAACATACGAGGGGTCCGGGCGCGGCGCGCACTCGCGCTGTCCGTCGCCGGTCTGACGGCGGCGCCCGCCCTCGTCCTGGGCACCGGCGGATCCGCGCAGGCGGCGTCCTGCACGACGTCCACGGGGCCGTACCAGAAGCAGGTCGAGAACTATCTGCACCGGCCGGTCGACGGCAAGCAGTCGGCCGCCGACTGCAAGGCGATCCAGTCGTTCCAGCGCACCTACGGGGTCACCCCGGACATCGGTTACGCGGGGCCGGTCACCTGGCGCACGATGAAGACGCTCACGGCCCAGAAGGCGGCCGGCAAGAACCCGAACAAGGCCAAGAAGTGCCCTACCAACAAGGGGCGCATCGCGTGTGTGGACCTGACCCGGCAGCTGAGCTGGATCCAGGACGGCAGCAAGCTGAAGTTCGGTCCCGTGCCGGTACGGACCGGGCGGGACAAGTACGAGACCCGCACCGGGTCCAAGAAGATCTACATGCGGCACATCAACCACGTTTCGTCGATCTACCACGTGTCGATGCCGTACGCCCAGTTCTTCGACGGCGGACAGGCGTTCCACTCGGTGGGCCTGAAGATGTGGAACCCGCCGGGGTCGCACGGTTGCGTCAACATGCGGGACGCCGACGCGAAGGCATATTGGAATCTGCTGAAGAACGGCGACGACGTATACGTGTACGGACGCAAGCCCGGAACGTGACCGGAAGGTGTGCCGCTACGGCACTTCCCGCCTCCGTTGTCAGTGCCCTGCGGTAGCTTCCGAAGTGCTGAAGTGAGTGGCGTCACAGCGCAACAGGGGTGGAGCGATGAGTGATCAGACAGCGACGGCGGACATCGAGAGCCGGCTGGAGGGGCACCGCGTCGAGCTGACCGGCTACTGCTACCGGATGCTCGGCTCGGCCTTCGAAGCGGAGGACGCGGTACAGGACACGCTGGTGCGTGCCTGGCGCAACTTCGAGAAGTTCGAGGGGCGTTCCTCGTTGCGGTCCTGGTTGTACCGCATCGCCACCAACGTCTGTCTGGACATGCTGAACGCGGGCAACAAGCGGGCCCGTCCCGTCGATCTGACGGGCCCGACGCCGCTCGCCCGGGCGGCGCTCAACCCACTGCCGGAGAACACCTGGCTGGAGCCGATGCCGGACGGCCGGATCCTGCCGTCGGTGGCCGACCCGGCGGAGGCCGCGGTGGCCCGGGAGTCGGTGCGACTCGCGTTCGTCGCCGCGTTGCAGCATCTGCCGCCCAAGCAGCGGGCCGTACTGATCCTGCGCGAGGTGCTGGCCTGGAAGGCGAGCGAGGTCGCCGAGCTGCTCGAAACCTCGGTCGCCTCGGTGAACAGCGCCCTCCAGCGGGCGCGCGCGACCCTCGCGGACCGCGAGAATCCGACCGCCGTCACCGCCGATCCGCTCGACGAGGAGCAGCGCAAGCTCCTCGATCGGTACGTCGCGGCCTTCGAGGGGTACGACATGGCGGCGCTGACCGCGCTGCTCCATGAGGACGCCGTGATGACCATGCCGCCGTTCGACCTCTGGCTCCAGGGGCACGCCGACATCACCGGCTTCATGCGGACCATCGGTGCGAGCTGCGAAGGCTCACGGCTGGTGGCGACGGCGGCGAACGGCACCCCGGCGTTCGCGCACTACAAGCCGGATCCGGACGGGCCGGGGTTCGTGCCGTGGGCGGTGCAGGTCATCGACATCTCGGAGGGCTCCGTCACGGGGATGCACTGCTTCCTGGACACACCCCGCTGGTTCCCGCTGTTCGGTCTGCCGGATCATCTCGACGCCGACGCGGTATGAGGCGCAGCGTACGGAACGTGCTGGTGGCGGGCTGGGTGGTGCTCGCGGCGGGCGGCTGGGGACTGACCCGGTGGCTGGGTGAGCCCGTCGCCACCGACGGGCTCACGCCCTCGACCGCCCGCACTCCGAATCCCGTCCCTGGCGGCGGACCGGGTCCGCAGCCGGGGCACGAGTGCGACAGCGACAGTCGCGCGTCGAGCCTGTCCCCGGCGGTGTCGCCTTTCCCCACAGGGACGGCTGTCCCGGACAGCGGCGTGGCCAGAGTCTCGGTGCGGTTCTGCGCACGGTTGGAGGGAAGGAGCCTGGAGGGCCCGAGCGGGGACTGAACGTCGGGCGGCGGGCGGACGGGCGGCATGTGCTCCCTGAAACGCCGCCCCTTCAGGCCCCGTTCCCGACGGCCCCGCCCCCGGTCCCGCCCCCCACGTCCACCACATCGGCCAGCCCGACCAGGTCGAGCAGGCGCTGCAGTTCGGGTGGCACATTGCGCAGCCGCAGCCGTCCGCCGCCCGCACGGCGTGCGACGAGCCCCAGCCGCGCCACCGCCTCGACCAGGGCCAGGTCCGCCTGTACGACCCCGCCCACGTCGCAGTCCACCCCGGCGCCCGGGTCGCGGAGGGTGCCCTCGGGGTCGTACAGCAGCGACTCCAGCTCGGCGCAGAGTCCCGGCACCGCGGCCCGAGTGACGCGGCCGGTGACGACGAGAACGATCGGGGTCATGGCTTCCACATCGGGGAGACCGGTGCGGCGGCCGAAACTCATCGCTGTGCGCATCCACAATTCCCCGACGCCCCCGGCCCGGTGCACGCCCGTACCCGCCCAGTAGCTGTTCCCACCCGCCCCTCACCCGTCCCTCGGGCACCCGGCCGGTACGGACGCCAATCGACTGACTTCCGTCAACTCCCGCCACCTGTGCGATTTTTGTGAACCCTTTCGCTCAACTTTCCCTCTAGGTACGTGAACCGGTCGGCACCGGCGTCCCATCGGTGCCGACTGACCAGTGGCCCCCTCAGAGGGGCCGCCTGATTCTCCAGGGGGAGAGTTGCGCAGACACGTGAGAAGCGCGTGTGTTTCGACCATCGCCACGGCGGCCGCCGTGGCGCTCGCAGCCGGGATGACCACCCCGGCCGTGGCACAGCCCGACACCGCCCGGCCGACAGGCGCCAAGTCCCTGTCCCAGCACCGGCTGACGCTCATCACCGGCGACCGCGTCACGGTCGACGCCAAGGGCCGGGTCGTGACCTTCCGGCCCGCCGAAGGGCGCGAACACATACCCGTGCAGCGTCAGATACGGGACGGGCACACCCTGCTCGTCCCGGCCGACGCGCACCGGCTGATCAGCTCCGGAAAGCTGGACCGCCGGCTGTTCGACGTCACCGAGCTGAACCGTGCGGAGAACCGCAGGGCCCAGAAGGCGGGCCTGAAGCTGATCGTCGCCTACCGGGGCGCCCGGGCGGCGGCCGCGAAGGCGGAGGTCCGTGACGCGGGCGCCACCCGGGTCGACCGTGCCCTGAAGTCGCTGGACGCCGAGTCGGTGACCACACCGGAGCGCGACGCCCAGGACATCTGGCAGGCACTCACCAGCAAGCCCTCGCACGGTACCCAGCGCACCACGGCCGCCGGTATCGACCGTGTGTGGCTGAACGGCATACGCAGGGCGAGCCTCGACAAGAGCGTGCCGCAGATCGGTGCGCCGACCGCCTGGAAGGCCGGATACACCGGAAAGGGCGTCAAGATCGCCGTTCTGGACACCGGTGTGGACGCCACCCACCCCGACCTCCAGGGCCAGATTCTCGGCACGAAGAACTTCACCGCGTCGCCCGACACCAAGGACCGTGTCGGGCACGGCACACATGTGTCCTCGATCGCGGCCGGTACGGGCGCCAAGTCGGGCGGGAAGTTCAAGGGCGTCGCCCCGGACGCCAAGCTGCTCGAGGGCAAGGTGCTCGGCGACGACGGCTTCGGCGACGACGCCGGCATCCTGGGCGGCATGGAGTGGGCGGTCGCACAGGGCGCCGACATCATCAACCTGAGCCTCGGCGGCAGCGACACCCCCGAGGTGGACCCGCTGGAAGCGGCGGTCAACAAGCTGTCGGCCGACAAGGGTGTCCTGTTCGCCATCGCGGCGGGCAACGAGGGCGACGCGGCCGGGACGGTCGGCTCACCGGGCAGCGCGGACGCCGCGCTGACGGTCGGCGCGGTCGACGACAAGGACCAGCTGGCCGACTTCTCCAGCCGTGGCCCGCGCATCGGCGACGGTGCGATCAAGCCCGATGTCACGGCCCCCGGCGTGGACATCACGGCGGCGGCCGCGCCCGGCTCCGCCATCGACCAGGAGGTCGGGCAGAACCCGCCCGGCTATCTGACGATCTCCGGTACGTCGATGGCGACCCCGCATGTCGCGGGCGCCGCGGCACTCCTCAAGCAGCAGCACCCGGAGTGGAAGTACGCCGAGCTCAAGGGCGCGCTCACAGCCTCGACGAAGCCGGGCGCGTACACACCGTTCCAGCAGGGCTCCGGCCGGATCGCCGTCGACAAGGCGATCGCCCAGACCGTCGTCGCCGACCCGGTCTCGATGAGCTTCGGTGTGCAGCAGTGGCCGCACACCGATGACACCCCGGTCAGCAAGAAGCTGACGTACCGCAACCTCGGTACGACGGACGTCACCCTCGACCTCGCGGTCACGGCCACCGGCCCGGCGGGCAAGCCCGCCCCGGCCGGCTTCTTCGGCCTCGGCGCCGACAAGGTGACCATCCCGGCAGGCGGCACCGCGGACGTGCCGCTGACCGTGAACACCAAGCTCGGCGGTACGGCCGACGGCACCTACTCCGCGTACGTCGTCGGGACGGGCGGCGGCCAGAGCGTCCGCACCGCGGCCGCGGTCGAGCGCGAGATCGAGTCGTACGACCTCACGGTCAGGACGATCGGGCGCGACGGCAAGCCCGCCGAGTTCGCCGACACCGACCTCTACGGAATCTCGGGAACGGCGCTCGGCCAGTGGCTCTCCCCGACCAGCACCGCCGGCACGGCCAAGGTCCGTCTCCCCAAGGGTGGTTACATACTGAACGGGGCTGTCACCGTCGACCCCGAGGACTACGCCAAGGGCACCGACTGGCTGACGCAGCCGAAGCTGGACGTCACCAAGAACCTCACCGTGACACTCGACGCGCGCAAGGCGAAGCCGGTGAACATCACCGTGCCCGCCACCGGGACGAAGTCCCTGCTGGCCGCGCCCGACCTCCAGCTCACGACCGATGACGGCGGCTACACCTACGGCTGGATCCTCGACACGTACAAGAACTTCCACACCGCGCACTTCGGTCCGAAGGTGACCGACGGATCGCTCTCCCAGCACTGGCTCGCCAGCTGGAGCAAGGGAACCTCGACCCGGTACGACATCGCGGCCGGCGGTCCGGTGACCCGGGCGGCCACCGGTTTCGAGCGGAAGTACACCGCCGGCCAGCTGGCCAAGGTCGGTCTCTCCCTCGGCTCGCCCGCCAAGGGCAAGACCGGTGAAGTCGCCGCCTCGGGCTCGCTGCCCGGCTGGGACGGCGGCTGGGCAGCCCCGTCCCTCCACAAGATCCCCGGCAGCGTCACCTCCTACGTCTCCACCTCCGACAAGGCGACGTGGAGCTTCGACTTCGCCCAGGACGGCGGAGTCGACGAGGACGGCTACCCGGTGACCGAGGCGTTGTACTCCCTCGGCGCCCCGCAGAGCTTCAAGGCGGGCAAGTCCTACACGAAGAAGGTCAACACCGCGGTGTTCGGCCCCGCGGTCAGCTCCGAGTACGGCATCCTCCGCGACGGCGACAACATCGTCGGCATGCTGCCGCTGGTGGCCGACGGACACGGCAACCCCGGTGATTCCGCCTACAGTTCGGCCAAGACGGTCCTGTACCGCAACGGCAAGAAGTTCGCCCAGAACGAGGACCCGCTGACGGGCCTGGCCCCCCTCGCCGTGCCGTCCGCCGCCGCCGACTACCGGCTGACGACCTCGATGCGGCGCAGCACCGCACTGTCCCCGGTCTCCACCCGGATCGACGCGAGCTGGACCTTCCGCTCCAAGCGGACCTCGGGCCCGGCCATGCTGCCGGTCTCCACGGTGCGGTTCACACCGAACGTCACCGCGGACAGCAGGGTCACGGCCGGCCGGACCGCTTCCGTGCCCGTGACGGTGCAGGGCGCGGCCGCCGGGAAGAACCTCAAGTCGTTGACGGTGTACGTCAGTTACGACGCCGGCAAGACCTGGAAGAAGTCCACGGTCAAGGCGGGCAAGCTCTCCGTGAAGAACCCGGCCAAGGGGAAGTCCATCTCCTACCGGGCCGATGTCACAGACAAGAAGGGCAACAAGTCGTCGGTGTCGATCTACAACGCGTACTTCGGCAAGTGAGCGCATAGCCACCCCGACCGCACGACGGCGGCCCGCCGGGACGGATTCCTCCGCCCCCGCGGGCCGCTCTCTCGGGTGCGTCCGTCTCCTCCCGGATCCGGACGAGGTCGCCCCACTCCTGGCCACTGCCCGGCTCGGGATCGACGGTGAGTGCGCCCATGGCGGTCCCTCCCCTGTCGGTGCGTCACCGGGTCCGGCATGCCGAACGGGACCGGCGGCAGTCCACCGATCCCGTTCACCCGTACGAGTAAGCCGCAGGTCAGGCGATACGTTCCCGCACCACGGGGGTGGCCGTGAACTCCGTGCCCTCCGGGGCGATGTCGTACGCGGAGGGCAGGGCCTTCAGCGCGTAGTCGAACTTCTCCGGGGTGTCGGTGTGCAGCGTCAGCAGCGGCTGTCCGGCCGTGACCGTGTCACCGGGCTTGGCGTGCAGCTCGATGCCCGCACCCGCCTGCACCGGGTCCTCCTTGCGGGCCCGGCCCGCGCCGAGGCGCCAGGCGGCGACGCCGATGTCGTACGCGTCCAGACGGGTCAGGACGCCGCCGGACGGGGCCGTCACGACGTGCTGCTCACGGGCGACCGGAAGCGTGGCGTCCGGGTCGCCGCCCTGGGCGGAGATCATCCGGCGCCAGACGTCCATCGCGGAGCCGTCGGCGAGGGCCTTCTCCGGGTCGGCGTCCTTGAGCCCGGCCGCGTCCAGCATCTCGCGGGCGAGGGCCAGGGTGAGGTCGATGACGTCCTTCGGGCCGCCGCCGGCCAGCACCTCGACCGACTCGCGCACCTCCAGGGCGTTGCCCGCGGTCAGGCCGAGCGGGGTGGCCATGTCGGTGAGCAGCGCGACCGTCCGAACTCCGCTGTCGGTGCCGAGCGCGACCATGGTGGAGGCCAGCTCGCGGGCGTCCTCGATGGTCTTCATGAAGGCACCCGAGCCGACCTTGACGTCCAGGACGAGTGCGCCGGTGCCCTCGGCGATCTTCTTGGACATGATCGAGCTGGCGATCAGCGGGATGGCCTCGACGGTGCCGGTGACGTCGCGGAGCGCGTACAGCTTCTTGTCGGCGGGGGCGAGCCCGTCACCGGCGGCGCAGATCACGGCGCCGGTGGTGTCCAGGACGGCCAGCATCTCGGCGTTCGAGAGGTGGGCGCGCCAGCCGGGGATGGACTCCAGCTTGTCGAGCGTGCCGCCGGTGTGGCCGAGTCCGCGGCCGCTGAGCTGCGGCACGGCGGCGCCGCAGGCGGCGACCAGCGGGGCGAGCGGCAGGGTGATCTTGTCACCGACGCCGCCGGTGGAGTGCTTGTCGGTGGTGGGGCGGGAGAGCGAGTCGAAGTTCATCCGCTCGCCGGAGGCGATCATGGCGGCGGTCCAGCGGGCGATCTCCGTACGGTTCATACCGTTCAGCAGGATCGCCATGGCCAGCGCGGACATCTGCTCGTCGGCCACCTCGCCGCGGGTGTAGGCATCGATGACCCAGTCGATCTGTTCGGGGGTCAGCTCGCCCCGGTCGCGCTTGGTGCGGATGACGGAGATGGCGTCCATGTCCTGGGAGTCCTTCCGGCCGGTACGTACGCAAGAGTCCCGAATGACTCTACGCGCATAGAGGGTGGATGCGGGTGTGGCCCTCCCAACGGACGGGAGGGCCACAGCAGTTCTACTTCAGATGGTGCGGTCCGAACGCCTGCGGCAGCATCTCGTCGAGCGTGCGCAGGCCGTCCGGCGTCTCCAGGATCAGCTCCGGTCCGCCGAACTCGTACAGCAGCTGCCTGCACCTGCCGCACGGCACCAGGATCTCGCCCGCCCCGTCCACACAGGTGAAGTGGGTCAGCCGCCCGCCACCGGTGGCGTGGAGCTGGGAGACCAGGCCGCACTCGGCGCACAGCCCGATGCCGTACGAGGCGTTCTCGACGTTGCAGCCGGACACCGTACGCCCGTCGTCGACACGTGCCGCCGCACCGACCGGGTAGTGCGAGTAGGGAACGTATGCACGTGTCATGACGGACCGTGCGACGCTCCGCAGCGCCGCCCAGTCGACCTCCGCGGCGGCCGTCACTTGCCCTGGCCCTTGCGGTAGCGCATGCCGTCCGCCTTCGGCATCCGCAGCCGCTGCGCGGAGAGCGAGAGGACGAGCAGCGTGACGATGTACGGGGTGGCGCTCACGAACTCGGTGGGCACCGTGTCCGTGGCGAGGTACCAGACCAGCACGGCGGCGGCGATGACGGCGCTGACCGCACCCTGGACGAAGCTCTTGCGGTAGAGCTTCCAGGCGGCGAGCGCGGCCAGCACGACCACGAGCAGCAGGAGCAGCGCGTGGACGGACTCGCCGCCGTTGCGCAGCTGGAGCGCGTCGGCGAAGCCGAACAGGCCGGCGCCCATGGCGAGCCCGCCGGGCCGCCAGTTGCCGAAGATCATCGCGGCGAGACCGATGTATCCGCGACCGCCGGTCTGACCCTCGTTGTAGATGTGCGAGGTGACCAGGGAGAGGAAGGCACCGCCGAGGCCGGCCATGCCGCCGGAGACGATCACCGCGATGTACTTGTAGCGGTAGACGTTCACACCGAGCGACTCGGCGGCGACCGGGTTCTCGCCGCAGGAGCGCAGCCGCAGCCCGAACGAGGTCTTCCACAGCACGAAGAACGTGAGGGCGAAGAGGGCCACGGCCACGATCGTCAGCAGCGACACATTGGTGACCAGACCGCCGATGACGCCGGCCAGGTCGGAGACGAAGAACCAGTGGTGCTTCTCGATGGAGTGCAGCCAGTCGGAGAGGCCCGGGATCGTCACTGAGGTGATGTCGTCGGCCGGCGGGGACTGCTTGGGGCTGCCGCCCTTGGCCGCCGCCTCACCCGTGTTGAACCAGAGCTTGGCGAAGTAGGTGGTGAACCCGAGCGCCAGGATGTTGATGGCGATACCGGAGATGATGTGGTCGACGCCGAAGGTGACGGTCGCCACGGCGTGCAGCAGCCCGCCGAGCATGCCACCGATGACCCCGGCCAGCACACCGAGCCACGGGTTGGTCTGCCAGCCGGCCCAGGCGCCGAAGAAGGTGCCCAGGATCATCATGCCTTCGAGACCGATGTTGACCACACCGGCCCGCTCGGCCCACAGGCCGCCGAGACCGGCGAGCCCGATCGGCACGGCCATCGCGAGCGCCGCGCTGATCTGCCCGGCAGAGGTGACGTCCTGCGCGCCGGTGATGGCGCGCACCGCGGACAGCGCGAGCAGCGCGCCCGCGACGATCAGCAGGACGACGGGGAAGGAGAGGCGGGTGCGGCCGCCCTTGCCGCCGGAGACCTTGGGGGCCGCGGGGGGCGGGGTGGAAGTCGCCGTGACGGTCACGCCGACACCTCCTGCTGGTCGGAGTTACGGGCGGCCTGTGCGGCGAGTTCCGCGCCGACCTTGCTCTGCTGGCGCTTGAGTCCGTAGCGGCGGACGACTTCATAGGCGATGACGACGCACAGGACGATGACGCCCTGGATCACGCCGACGATCTCCTTGTCGTACCCCTCGAATTCGAGCTTGCCGGTGCCGCGCTCGAGGAAGCCCCAGAGCAGTGCGCCGAGCGCGATGCCGATGGGGTGGTTGCGGCCGAGGAGGGCGATGGCGATACCGGTGAAGCCGATGCCGACCGGGAAGTCGCCGCTGTACTCGAAGCTGTCGTTGAGGAGGGTCGGCATACCGACCAGACCGGCCACGGCACCGGAGATCAGCATCGAGGTGACGACCATCTTCTTCACGTCGACACCGCTGGCCTCGGCCGCGGAGCCGGACTGGCCGACGGTGCGCAGGTCGAAGCCGAACCGCGTGCGCGAGAGCGCGAACCAGTAGGCGATGCCCGCGACGACCGCGACCACGATGAAGCCCCAGACGGGCGTCGGGGTGGTCGGGAACTCGAAGAAGTGCGAGGACTCCGGGAGCGGCTTGGTGGAGATCTTCGTGCCGGCCTCGTCGAGGTGGCCGAGGCGGCCCTGCTGGAGCAGGTAGCCGATGATGGCCGTCGCGATGGCGTTCAGCATGATCGTCGAGACGACCTCGCTGACGCCCCGGGTGACCTTGAGGACGCCGGCGATACCGGCCCACATCGCGCCGACGATCATCGCGGTGAGGATGATCAGCGGGATCTGCAGGGCGCCGGGCAGGGTCAGCGCGCCGCCGACCGCGGCGGCGAAGAAGGCGGCGAGGCGGTACTGGCCGTCGACGCCGATGTTGAAGAGGTTCATCCGGAAGCCGACGGCCACCGCGAGACCTGCGAGGTAGTACGTCGTCGCCTTGTTCAGGATGTAGACCTGGCTGTCCGACTTCATCCCGTAGTCGAACATGATGCCGAAGGCGCTGAACGGCTCCTTGCCGGTGGTGGCCAGCACGAGTGCGGTCACCAGGAAGGCGACCACGATCGCGAGTACGGGGGCCGCGATCCCCAGGAGCAGCCGCTCCTTGTCGATCTTCTTCATCGGTCCTCTCCCCCGTTCCGGGGGTCGGTGTCGGTGCTTTCGGCACCGGAGTCGTCCGGCGCAGCTGTCTCGTCCGGCGCTTCGAGGTGACCGGTGGCCGCGCCCGTCATCGCCGAGCCGAGCTCCTCCGGGGTGATGGTCGCCGGGTCGGCGTCCGCCACCAGTCGGCCGCGGTACATGACACGCAGGGTGTCGGAGAGCCCGATCAGCTCGTCCAGGTCGGCGGAGATCAGCAGCACCGCCAGTCCTTCTCGGCGTGCCTCGCGGATCTGGTCCCAGATCTGCGCCTGGGCTCCGACGTCCACGCCCCGGGTGGGGTGCGCGGCGATCAGGAGCTTCGGGTCGTGGCTCATCTCACGGCCGACGATCAGCTTCTGCTGGTTGCCGCCGGAGAGGGAGGCCGCGGTGACCTCGATACCGGGGGTGCGGACGTCGTACTCGCGCACGATCCGCTCGGTGTCGGCGCGGGCTCCCTTGAGGTCGAGGAACACGCCCTTGCTGTTGGGGCGTTCGGTGACATGGCCGAGGATGCGGTTCTCCCAGAGCGGGGCCTCCAGCAGCAGTCCGTGCCGGTGGCGGTCCTCGGGGATGACGGCCATGCCGTCCTCGCGGCGCTTGCGGGTCGGCGTGCGGGAGATGTCGACGCCGTCCAGGGTGAGTACGCCGGTGTCGAGGTGGCGCATGCCCATGATCGCGTCGACCAGTTCGGACTGACCGTTGCCCTCGACGCCCGCGATGCCGAGGACCTCGCCCTTGTGGATGGTGAAGTCGATGCCGTCGAGCACCGAACGCACCACGCCGTCCGGGTCGGTGGCGGTCAGCCGCAGCCCCTCGACGGTCAGCATCGGTACGTCGGTGACGGTCGACTCACGGGTCTCCGGCGACGGGAGTTCGCTGCCGACCATCAGCTCGGCGAGCTGTTTGGTCGTCGTGTGTTTCGGGTCGGCGGTGCCCACCGTCGTGCCGCGCCGGATGACGGTGATCTCGTCGGCGACCGACAGGACCTCGCCCAGCTTGTGCGAGATGAAGATGACGGTCAGGCCCTCGGCCTTGAGCTCGCGCAGGTTGTCGAAGAGCGCATCGACCTCCTGCGGTACGAGGACGGCGGTGGGCTCGTCGAGGATCAGCGTGCGGGCGCCGCGGTAGAGGACCTTGAGGATCTCCACGCGCTGCCGGTCGGCGACCCCGAGGTCCTCGACCATGGCGTCCGGGCGGACACCGAGTCCGTAGGCGTCGGAGATCTCCTTGATCTTGGCGCGGGCCCGGTCGCCGATCCCGTACAGCTTCTCGGAGCCGAGGACGACGTTCTCCAGGACCGTGAGGTAGTCGGCGAGCATGAAGTGCTGGTGCACCATGCCGATGCCGCGGTCGATGGCGTCGCCGGGGTTGTGGAACGAGACCTGCTCGCCGTCCACCGCAATGGTGCCCTCGTCCGGCTTCTGCATGCCGTACAGGATCTTCATCAGAGTGGACTTGCCGGCGCCGTTCTCGCCGACGAGAGCGTGGACGGTGCCGCGGCGCACGGTGATGTCGATGTCGTGGTTGGCCACGACTCCGGGGAACCGCTTGGTGATACCGCGGAGTTCCACGGCATGAGGACTGCTGGACGCGTTGATGGCGCACTCTCCTTGGCAGGAGCGGAGGGCGGAGGCGATGGGACGGAGGCGGTGGGGGCGAAAAAAGGTACCGCGCCCGGCGGACGCTACGCGCGTAGCGCCGCCGAATCGTTGGCCACCTGATAGCAGGTGGCAGACAGTGTGCGTACGGCTACGGCGATGCAACCGGAAGCCGTACGTGAATCGGGGCCCGCGTGAAGCCGAAGCGGCTCACCCGGGCCCCGATCGACGGACCGGATCAGGTCGTGGTCTTGACCGTGATGGTGCCGTCGACGATCTTCTTCTTCGCCTCGTCGAGCTGGGTCTGGATGTCCTTGAGGTGGTCACCCGTGGCGGTCAGGCTGACGCCGCCCTTGGCCAGGGAGTACGCCTGCGTGCCGGTCAACGGCTTGCCGTCCTTGACGGACTTGACCAGGTCGAAGACGCCGGTGTCGACGTTCTTGACGACGGAGGTCATGATCGTGTCCTTGTACTTCGACAGCGCCGGGTCGAGCGCCTGGTCGGAGTCGACGCCGATGGACCAGGCGCCCTTCTTGCCGGCGACGGCCTCGATCGAACCGGCACCCGAGCCGCCCGCGGCGGCGAAGATGACGTCCGCACCCTTGTCGAGCATGCCCTTGGCGGCTTCCTTGCCCTTGTCGGGGCTGCCGAAGCCGGACAGGTCCGAACCGGTGGACAGGTACTGGATCTGCACCTTGGCCTTCGGCTTGGTGTCCAGGACGCCCTGCTGGAAGCCGGCGGCGAACTTCTTGATCAGCGGAAGGTCCACACCGCCGATGAAGCCGACCTGGCCGTCCTTCGACTTCAGCGCGGCGGCGACACCGGCGAGGTAGGAGCCCTGCTCCTCGGTGAAGACGATGCTGTCGACGTTCTTCGCGGCGGCGACCGAGTCGACGAGACCGAAGCTGACCTTCGGGTACTTGGCCGCGATCTTGTCGACCGCGTCCTTGTACGCGAACCCGACCGCTATGACCGGGTTGTAGCCGCCCTCGGCGAGCGACTCCAGGCGCTGCTCACGGTCGGCAGGGGTCTCACCGTTCTTGGCGGTGAGCTCCTTCGTCTCGGCGCTGAACTCGGACTTGGCCTTGTCCAGACCACGCGCGGCGGAGTCGTTGAACGAGTTGTCACCACGGCCGCCCACGTCGTAGGCCATGCCGATCTTCATCTTGCCCTTGTCGGAGCTGGGGCTCTCGGTGGACGACTCGCCACACGCGGTGGCGGTGAGCGCGAGGGCCGCAGTGACAGCACACGCAGCGGTGATCTTGGATACCCGGCGCAAGGGAAGGCTCCTTCAAACCTGACCGAAGCGCCTCTTCCGGCGCTGGTTTCGCGGCGATCGTAACGCGCGTAGATGTCAGATAAAGCCCTGTACGGAAGCCGTTATCGGATCGTCGCGAACGGGGGGCGACGCGTCCGGTTACGGATGGTTGCCGTCGGGCAACGCGGAGGCAGCGAAGAGCTTCGCGGCCATCGCGGCGGCCTCCCCATCGGCGTCGAAATCACCGCGATGCAGGTCAAGTCGGGCAGCTCCGTCGGAGGTACGGACCCCTTGCCGGGCCATGGCTCAGGCGGAGCAGCCATCCAGAAGTGCCGACGCAGTGAACAGCTCTACGCCCACCGTGATCGCCTCCTCGTCGGCGTCGAAATCGCCACGATGCAGGTCGAGCCGGGCGGTGTCGCCGGGGGTACGGACCCCGAGCCGGGCCATGGCTCCGGGGACGTGCTCCAGGTACCAGGAGAAGTCCTCGCCGCCGAGGCTCTGCTCGGTGTCCTCGATCGCATACGACCCGCGGCGGGCGGTCATCGCCCCGGCGAGCAGGTCGATCACGGCGGCGTCGTTCACCACCGGCGGGACGCCCCGGACGTAGTTGATCACCGTCTTGGCCCCGTGCATCCCGGCCACCTCGTCGATCGCCGCGTGCACCAGGTCCGGCGCCTCCCGCCAGGCCGCCAGGTCCAGGCAGCGCACGGTGCCGGAGAGCTCGGCGTGCTGCGGGATCACGTTGCAGGCGTGCCCGGCCTCCAGCCGTCCCCAGGTGACGGCAAGCCCGGCCCGTGCGTCGACCCGTCGGGCAAGCAGTGCGGGCACCTCGGTGGCGACCTTGGAGGCGGCGGTGACCAGGTCGGTGGTCAGATGCGGCCGGGCGGTGTGCCCGCCGGGGCCGTCGAGGCTGACCTCCAGCCGGTCGCAGGCCGAGGTGATCGCCCCGACCCGCAGCCCGATCCGCCCCACGTCCACCTTCGGGTCGCAGTGCACTCCGATGATCCGCCCGACGCCCTCCAGGGCCCCGGACGCGATCGTGTCGGGCGCGCCGCCGGGCAGTACCTCTTCGGCCGGCTGGAAGATCAGCCGCACCGGCCGCGGCAGCAGCCCCTGCCGGTCGAGCTCGGCGAGCACCAGCCCGGCGCCGAGGACCGAGGTGGTGTGGATGTCGTGCCCGCAGGCATGCGCCCGGTCGGGGACGGTGGAGCGGTACGGGACGCCGGCCTTGGTGTCCGGGATGGGCAGTGCGTCGATGTCCGCGCGCAGAGCGAGCATGGGCCGCGGGTCGCCGCTCCGGCTTCCCACGTCACAGATGAGCCCCGTCCCCGTGTCGAGCACCCGGGGTTCGAGCCCCGCCTTCTCCAACCGGGCCTTGATGGCCGCGGTGGTACGGAACTCCTGATTGCCGAGCTCCGGGTGCATGTGCAGGTCGCGCCGGAAGGCGATCAGTTCGGCACGCAAGGGCTCGGGCAGGGTGCCGGGCAGCGCCTCGTCCCCGGGCAGCTGGGCATCGGAATCACGGGACATCAACTGGTTCACCTGGTGAAGAGTAAGGCCCTTGCCCCCTCAACTGACCACAGATCAACAAAAGTTCAGCCGCATAGACGAACAAAATGTGGCGTCGGAGCGTGTGACGTGAGACGGAGGTGGGTAAACTCACCCATTTTCTACCGGCTACGGCGCACCGGCAGCAGCGCCAGACCGATGCACAGGGCACCGATCGGCAGCAGATCCAGGTTCATGGCCGTCAGCACGACCCCGGCCAGCACCGCGACGGGAGCCCACGCCCGGACCAGGTCCCGGCGGAAGAACGCGAGCAGGGTGACGAGGGCCAGCAGCCCGAGCCAGAACAGCATCGGCACCACGGTGTAGACCAACGGCATCACACCGGGTATGTCCTGCACCCGCTCGAAAATCTCGCCCATGGCGCGCTTGTCCGCCGCGACGAACCCGACCACCAGGTCGATCACCGCCTGCACCGCCACCGCCACCGCACCGAGCAGCCCGGTCCAGGCGGCCACCGCGACGGCGACCCGCTTGCCCGCGCGCTCCCCGGCGAGCCTCCGCAACCCCAGGAACACCGGCACGAACGCGAGCACCCCGGCCAGGAACAGCAGGTGCGCCAGCGACCACCACATCCCGGGCCCGTAATCACTGACGGCGCGACCGATCAGCCGCACCACTCCGTACGCGGCCATCAGGGCCGGTCCCGCGAGAAACACCGTCCCGGCCGTGGCACCCTGTCGCTCCGTCGCCATCCGCATCGTCGTCATGCGCCGATGCTCGCGCCCGGCCGACCCTGCCCGCTATCGGGGCCTTCCCCCAACAAGCCCTGATTACAGGCCCGTTCCGGGTCAGGGTGGGGCTCCGGCACGTCCCCTGCTACGCCTCCGTGATCGCCGTCGCCCGCCAGGGCGCCAGGCGCTGTACGTCGCGGGCCGTCTCCGTGACGCCGCTCAGGAACCCCTGGGCGCGCGGCGACGCCGTGTCGCGGAGCCATTCCGGGGCGATGTCGCAGACCGCGACCTTGACGTCCGTACCGACGAGGGCGAGGGGCAGGGTGTGGACGACCGTGGAGGGGAAGCTCAGGACCGTACGGCCGATGGGGCCGCGGCGGGCGATGAGTTCCAGGGGGAGGTCGGGGCGGACGATCTCCAGGCCGATGGCGGCCTCCAGGGCGTGGAGCTTGTCGGTGGACTCGCGGCGGTGGGCGAAGTAGCGGGTGGCCCCATGGGTGCGGGCCAGGGCCGCGACGGCCTCCAGGTACTGGGCCTGGTCGACCACGCCCGTCTCGACGAGCGAGGTACCGACCAGGTCCGCGCCCTTGGTGAGCAGCGGCGGGCCGAATCGGGCGCGGGTCCAGGCGAAGGTGTTGGGGGTGACGGTGACGCCGGGCGGAGCCTCGACCGGCATCGCCGTGAAGACCTCGACCGTGCGGGTGGCGGACGGGGTGAAGCGGCTGCGGGCGCGGGCCGTGACCGGGGCCAGGACCAGTTCGCGCGGGCCCGAGCTTCCCTTGCGGTGCCAGCGCACCAGGCGTTCGCCACGGGCCAGTTGGGCGACGAACTCCATGGTGGCCGTGCCGTCGTCGACCACCGTGAGGCGGCGGGCGCGGACCATGGTGAGCAGGAGCTGGACGTAGCGGGAGAAGGGGTCGCCGATGACGATCCGCTCCGCTCTGCGCAGCAGTCCGGCCAGTGAGCGCAGGGTCTTCAGGGGCGCGCCGGCGCCGCCGCGCGCCTCCTGCCAGCGGACGTTGACGCCCTCGTCGCGGGCCAGCTCCGCCATCCGGCGCAGCTGGCCGCGCGACATCGGGTCGACCGGGGGGAGGACGACGACCGTGATGTCCGTGAGGACATGGTCGTCGCCTCCCTCTGTGTAGGCCCACTCCAGGACGTTCAGGAGCTGGACCGGGCTCTCGACGAAGGCGAGGTTCACCGGTCGGCCCGTCAGACCGCGACCGGCTCGGCGGCCGGAGCCGTCTCGGCGCTCTCGGCGACGACGCCCGCGACCCGGCGGAGCTTCTTCATCGGGCCGAGCTCGGACTCGTACACCTTCTTGATGCCGTCGCCGAGCGAGGCCTCGATGGTGCGGATGTCGCGGACGAGGCGGGTGAGGCCCTGCGGCTCGACGGAGGCGGCCTGGTCGGAGCCCCACATGGCGCGGTCGAGGGTGATGTGGCGCTCGACGAACGCGGCGCCGAGGGCGACGGCGGCGAGGGTCGTCTGGAGGCCGGTCTCGTGGCCGCTGTAGCCGATCGGGACGTTGGGGTACTCCTGCTGGAGGGTGTTGATGACCCGGAGGTTCAGCTCCTCGGCCTTGGCCGGGTACGTCGACGTGGCGTGGCAGAGAAGGATGTTGTCCGATCCCAGGACCTCTACCGCGTGGCGGATCTGGCGCGGGGTCGACATGCCGGTGGAGAGGATGATCGTGCGGCCGGTCGCCCTCAGGGCACGCAGGAGTTCGTCGTCGGTGAGGGAGGCCGAGGCCACCTTGTGGGCGGGGACGTCGAACTTCTCCAGGAAGGCGACGGCCTCGGTGTCCCACGGGGAGGCGAACCAGTCGATGCCGCGCTTGGCGCAGTGCTCGGAGATGGCCTGGTACTCGGCCTCGCCGAACTCGACGCGGTGGCGGTAGTCGATGTACGTCATCCGGCCCCAGGGGGTGTCGCGCTCGATGTCCCACTGGTCGCGCGGGGTGCAGATCTCCGGGGTGCGCTTCTGGAACTTGACGGCGTCGCAGCCGGCTTCGGCCGCCACGTCGATCAGCGCGAGGGCGTTGTCGAGGTCGCCGTTGTGGTTGATGCCGATCTCACCGGTGACGTAGACGGGCCGGCCCGGGCCCGCGGTACGGGTGCCGAGGGTGCGCAGACGGGAGGTGCTCATGAGGTGCGTTCCTTACTTGGGGGAGGTGCTAGGGGGACTTGGGGGGGTTACTCGGGGGACTTCGTGAGGGTGGGGCCCAGCAGCCAGGCCGCGATCTCGCGGATGGCGCCGAAGCCGCCAGGGGTGGTCGTGACGGCGCGCGCCGCGGCACGTACCGAGTCATGGGCGCTCGCGACCGCGACGGGCCAGCCGGCCAGCGCGAAGCACGGCAGGTCGTTGACGTCGTTGCCGACGTAGAGGACGCGTTCCGGAGCGATGGACTGTTCGTCGCACCACTGCTTGAGCGCCAGGTCCTTGCGGTCGATGCCGTGCAGGACCGGGATGCGGAGCTTGTGGGCGCGGGCCGCGACGACCGGGTTCTGTTCCGTGGAGAGGATCAGCAGCGGCATTCCTGCCTTGCGCAGGGCGGCGATGCCCAGGCCGTCGCCGCGGTGCACGGCGACGATCTCGCGTCCGTCGGCGTCGATGAGGACCCGGTCGTCGGTCTGCGTGCCGTCGAAGTCGAGGACGACCGCGTCGATGTCGTCCCGGGTGGGCAGCGGTGAGGGGTCCAGGAGCGGCGCGAGGGCGCGGGCGCGGGCCAGGTCGTGCGGGTCGTCGACCTCCAGGACCCGGGCGGCGTCGGTGCGCACCAGAGCGGTGTGGCCGAAGAAGCGGTGGCGGTGGATACGGAAGCCCGCGGCGTTCATGGCGTACGCGGTGCCCGTTTCCAGCAGGTCCTCGGGACGGTCCTGGCGCATCTGCCGGACGGACTTGTCGTGGTTGACGCCGTGGTTGTCCTCCTCCAGGGCACTGCCGTCGCGCCAGAGGAAGCCGTGGAACGGGGCGACCGTGACCGCCGTGTCGGCGCCGTCGCGGGCGACGGCCGCGGCGACGCCGTCGATGTCCTCCCGCACGACGAAGGGGCTGGTGCACTGGACCAGCAGCACCACGTCGGCCTTCCGGTCGCGCATCGCCTCGTATGCGTCCAGGGCGTGCAGCACCGCGTCCTCGCTGCTCGCCCTGTCCCCCGCGATGGCCGCCGGACGCTGGACGATGTGCACCCGCTCCGGGGCGCCCAGCGTGTCGCCGGCGGCGCGGGCCGCGTCGGCGATGGCCGCGTCGTCGGTCGTCACGACGACGTCCGTGACCTCACGGGAGGCCAGGCAGGCGCGTACGGCACGGGCGACCAGCGGTACGCCGCCGACCTGGGCGAGGTTCTTGGCCGGGACGCCCTTGGATCCGCCGCGGGCGGGGATCACGGCGAGCACGGTGGGCGGCGTCATCGCTGCTCCTGGTGTCGTGGTGGAAGTGGAGGTGTTCACAGCTCGCCCATCCGCCGGATGACGGGGGCGACCCGCTGGACGCCCTGCCGGTACGCGCCCCGCGCCGCTTCGCGTACCGCGTCGCGGACCGCGCCGCGCACTCCGCCGGTCTCGCGCGGCCGGTCGGTGCCCGGCAGCGGGTGGCCGTCGGGGGCCAGGTGGTGGCGGGCGAGGATGCCGGGGAGGTAGCCCGGGGCGGTGGCGGGTGTGTAGTACGGGGCGAGGTCGGGCAGCCGGGCGGTGGCGAGCAGGGCTTCGACACGTGCGCGGGCGTTGTCGTAGGCCGTGGCGTACGTGCCGTCGGCGGCGACGCCCTGGCCGGCCAGCCATGCGCCGTCGGGCTCCGGGCGGTGGCCGCCGTCCAGGTGGTCCCAGGAGGTGAGCAGTCCGGAGCCGATGAAGTGGTGGTTGCCGAGGGCCTCGCGGACGCCCAGGTCGGTGAGGATCGCAGTCGGGATGCGCCGGTGCAGGGACTCCAGCGCGGCGGTCGAGGAGACCGTGACCAGCAGGTCGGTGCGGTCCAGGACCTCGCCCATGTGCCCGTACACCAGACGGAAGTTGGGCGGCAGTCCGCCGGGCAGCCTCTCCGCGAGCCGTTGGTACGGGAGTTCCTCGATGTGCGTGGTGTGCTCGCCGGGCTTGGAGCGCAGCTTCAGCAGCACCTCGCGGTTCGGGTGCAGCCTGGCGTGCTCGACGAGCCTGCGCAGCAGATACGTACGGTCGGCGCGGGAGGCCGGTACGGACGGCTGGGCGGCGAAGACGACCGTGTCGCGGCCCGCCTGCGGGCGGTGCGGCTCGCCGCCGAGGAACGGCAGCGCGGCCTCCGTGACGGCCGAGGCATCGGCGCCCACTCCCTCGTACACCGCGCGGAAGCGCTCCGCGTCGTGGCGGGAGTTGGCGAGGACGACGTCCGCGCCGTGCCGCAGCAGCAGTCCGTCGGCGAGCTTCTCGTAGACGACGCCGACATAGCCGGTGACGACGACGGGTCTGGCGGGCAGCTGCAGCGCGGCGAGGCCGTGCAGCATCGCCTGGACGGCTCCCCCGACGAGGGCGAGTACGACGACGTCGTATCCCTCGTCCCGGACCGTGTGCAGGAATTCGACGGCCGTCACCTCGCGCACCCGGTCGGCGTCGATACCGACGTCGCCGACCTCGGCGAGCTGGCGCGGGGTCGGGGTGGCCCGGCCGCGCAGCAGCAGCCCGCTGATCTCGACGCGCTGCGCCGACGTCCCGGACGCGCCGGCGGTGAGGCGGCGCGCGGTGAGCGCGCCCCATTTCCAGCGGGTGTCGGAGTCGGCGAGTACGGCTACCCGGAGGGCGGTCGTCTTTTCGGTACGTGGGGGCACGTCCCAGAACTTAGGAAGGCATTTTGATTCGCGGCCCAACGTGACGGCAACAGCTGGTTAACAGCCCGACGACGCTTGGCGAATCGCCCGCGCAAAAGCCCCGCACGAGGCAAGGGATCGACCGGTTCACCATTTCGACATCCTTCGTTCACCTGTCGTCCTTTCCGGGGTCAAGGCAAAAGCCGGGCCTCCGCCTAGCGTGTGACGCGTGGTTAAGCTCTCCGTCATCGTGCCGTTCTACAACGTGCGGACATATGCCCCCGATACCTTGCGAAGTCTGCGGGCCAATGCCCGAAATGATTTCGAATTCATCTTCGTCGACGACTGTTCGACCGACGGGACTCTGGAGATCCTCCGGCGCGCCGAGCGCGAGATCCCCGGTGCCGTCCTGGTCAGACACGAGAAGAACGGGGGCCTGGCCACCGCACGCAACACGGGAATCGATGCGGCGCGCGGCGAGTACCTCACCTTTCTCGACGGCGACGACTGGGTCGTTCCCGGCCACTACGAGCGACTGCTGGCCGCCATCACGGATCTGGGGTGCGACTTCGTCCGTACGGACCACGTGCAGTTCACGGACCGGACGCGCACCGTCCACCAGGTCCCGCACGGTCTGCGCAACACCGTCATGCGGCCGCGCGACGTAATCCTGCCGTCCGACCGGTCGACGCCCGTGGACTACGCCTACGCCTGGGCCGGTGCGTATCACCGCAGGCTCGTGGAGTCGGGGCTGCTCCGCTTCCGGGACGGGCTGCGCACGGCCGAGGACCGGCCCTGGATCTGGCGCCTGCACCGCGAGGCCGAATCGTTCGCGGTGGTCGGCCTGCCGGGGGTCTTCTACCGGCGCGGGGTGGCGTCGTCACTCACCCAGATCGGCGATGTGCGCCAGCTCGACTTCATCCGGGCCTTCGACCAGGTGCTCGAAGAGACGGCGCGGGACCCGGAGGCGGACCGGCTGCTACCGAAGGCGGTGCGCACCTATTGCGCGGTCATGGCGCACCACTTGGAATCCATCGAAAGGTTCGAACCAGCAGTGGCACGGAAATTGCGCTCCATGAGTGCGGCTTCTCTGCGGCGCATGCCCCAGAATATTCTTACCGATACGCTGAATTCGCTGGGCGACCGCCGTGCGGACCAGCTGCGCCGAGTACGCCGCCGTTCCGTTTCCCGGGAGGTCGCGGCCTGATGTCCGGCATGTACACCGCGCCGGTCAGCCGGTCCACCACCCAGATTTTCTCCGCGTGCACGCAGTACGCCGCCGCCACACTCGTCGCGGCATTGCGCGCGGGCCAGTTCGGTCCGCGCTCGGAGCACCGGCGCATCCTCGTCGTGAGCGACACCTCGCCTTCTCCCGAACTGGGCACACCGCTCCATCGCAGGCCCGGATTCGAGAAACTGGAGTCCGAATTCGACACGGTGCATTCCTGGAACGACTTCATCCGGCCGTTCCACCCGGCGGGCTGGTCGCCCCGGGAACAGGACGCCTCGCTGTGGGAGCGGGCTGTACGCCGGGCGTGGCACCTCGGCGACGAACCGGTCGAGATCGCCTGCGAGTCCATCCAGGCCAACCCCTCCCAGGCCCTCGCGGTGATCTTCGGCGACAGCCCGGTGCACATCTACGCCGACGGGCTGATGAGCTACGGGCCGACCCGCAGCAAGCTCGACCAGCTGGTCGGCACCCGCATCCGCCGGCTGCTCCACCTGGACCTGGTGCCGGGCCTGCGGCCACTTCTGCTCACCGAGTTCGGCGTCGAGTCGGAGATCGTACCGACCGATGTCTTCCTGAAGGTGCTGGACGAGCTCGCCGGATCGGCGGACGTCCCCGGCCCCGACGGCGGCCCCGCCCCGGCCCTGCTGCTCGGCCAGTACCTCTCCACGCTGGGCATTCTCACGCCCCAGCAGGAGGAGGACCTGCATGCGCGGATGCTGCGCGGCGCCGTCGCCCTCGGCCACACCCGGGTCGTCTTCAAGCCGCACCCCAGCGCGCCCGCCCACTGGGCGCGGTCGCTGGAGCAGGAGGCGGAACGGCTCGGCGCGGACCTCACCGTTCTCGACAGCCCGGTCCTCGCCGAGACGCTGTTCGAAACCATGCGTCCCGCCCTGGTCGTCGGCTGCTTCTCCACCGCGCTGCTGACCGCCGCCTCGTTCTACGGGCTCCCGGTCGCCCGCGTCGGCACCGGCCCCCTGCTGGAGCGGCTCGCCCCGTACCAGAACAGCAACCGCATCCCGCTGACGATCGTCGACGCGCTCCTGCCCGACCTGGAGGACACGTCCGCGGTCACCGAATGGTCGCTGCCCTCCGCCGAAGAGGTCCGGGGCGAGCCGACCGGCCTGGTCAGCGCGGTCGGCTACGCCATGCAACCGCAGATCCAGGCCGCACTGCGCCCTGAGGCCGAGCGGTATCTCACAGGGCACCGCGACAACCTCTGGCGATACTTCAAACGGCGTCGGCTGACCGCGCTGGGACTGCCCGGAGCCGTACCCGCACAGCTCGCGTTCATCCCGCGCAACGCGACGGTGCGCCGGATCGCCCGCAAGGCCCGCACCCTGAAGCGGGCGGCGGCGGGCTGACCCGCCCTGCCGTCGGACGACGTGGCCGACGGGCCGTCCATGCTCCGTCGCCGCGATGACGGCGATCCTCCGGCCGTCCCCGGCACGGCAGCAGGCCCGGCCGTCCGCGCGAGCGGCCCGGGGCGGCCGGTTCCAGTTTCCACACGTCCCGGTCCGTTCCGGGAGAGGAGCATCACCGTGGCCGAAGCGCCCACGACAACCCGGTCCGCTGCGGCTGCCGCGATACCCGCCCCGTCCGCGCCCCCCGCCCTGCGCAATCCGCGCTCCGGCGCAGGCGCAGGCCGGATGCGGGCCCTGGACGGACTGCGCATCCTGGCCGCCCTCATGGTCTGTCTGTATCACTTCGCGGGGAAGGACGGCCCGGTCGCTCAGTCCTGGGGGCAGTCGCCGGGCCAGATGTTCCCGACCCTCTCCCAGGCGGCCGTCTACGGCTGTCTCGGGGTGCAGTTCTTCTTCGTCATCAGCGGCTTCGTCATCTGCATGAGCAGCTGGGGGCGCTCGCTGGGCGACTTCTTCCGGTCCAGGGTCGCCCGCCTCTACCCGGCGTACTGGGCCGCGATCATCCTCGTGACGGCGGCCGCGATCGTCCTGCCGGTCGTCGTGAAGCCACTGCGCCCGGACGAACTGCTGCTCAACCTGACGATGCTGCAGCAGCCCATGGGCGCGGACCGGGTGCTGGGCGTGTGCTGGACGCTCTGGGTCGAGCTGCGCTTCTACGTTCTCTTCGCGCTCTTCGTCGTCTGGCGCGGCGTCACCTACCGCAGAGTGGTGGCCTTCTGCTGCCTGTGGACGTTCGCGGGGGTGCTCGCCCGGGTCGCCCAGACCCCCCTGACGGACGAACTGGTCATGCGCGACCACGCGCCGTACTTCATCGGCGGCCTGGCCCTGTACCTGATCCACCGGTACGGCAGTGATCTGCTGCTGTGGGGCATCGTCGTGATGAGCTTTCTCCTCGGCCAGCGCTACTCCGTGACCGCGCTCTGGCACCCGGGCATGGACGGCGACTTCCACCGCTCCCCGTACGTGATCCAGCTGATCGTCGCCGCCGCGTTCCTCTCGGTCGCCGCGGTGGCACTGGGGTGGCTGCGCTGGGCGAACTGGCGCTGGCTGACGGTCGCCGGCGCCCTGACCTACCCGTTCTACCTGGTGCACGAACATCTCGGCTGGTTCGCCATCCGGGTCCTGCACCGCGGCTGGGGCCTGCCTCCGATCCCGACACTGCTCGGCGCGGTCGGCTCGCTGCTGATCCTCGCCTGGCTGATCCACCGGTACGTGGAGAAGCCGGTCGGCCCGCGCCTGAAGCGAGCCATGACCACCCAGAGCGCCCGGCTGCACGCGGCGTTGCGCATGGGGGAGTGAGCGCAGGCGCGCCGGGGTGGCCGTGCCGGCGGGGCGCCCACCCCGGCGTGGCGAACCGGGCGCGAGCGGTCCGACTTCCACAGCGCCGACAGGCCGCCACCTACGCCGGCTCGGCCAGCCAGGGGGCTTCTTGGGCCCGGCTCCCGCCCTCGTCTCCGTTCACGACGTAGGCCAGAGCTTCGGAGAAACTTGAGCCCAGGTCCCACATCACCATCGGCCCTACGGCGACCACCCTCCCGGACTCCCCTACGTAGGACCTGAACTGAATGGACCACATCCCGAGAGGGGAGAAGTTCTCGCCGAACCGCCGGGCCAATCGTTTCGCCTCGTCGAGCGAATCGATGCAGGCATCCATCGGCTCCACGTACAGCGAAGAAGCGGGGGTGCGAGCTGCGGAACTGGCGATCTTCAACCCACCGAACTCCTCCCAAAGGCGGAGGGCCAGGGGATTCGGTGCGAATCCTGCCGCTCCCAGAGCTTCGATCCAGGCCGAGCAGTCGAAGCGCCTGCCCTCGAACCACCCTGCTGCCCGCAGGGCATCGAGTACCGACGACCGGCCGCCCTGCGCCGCTTGGCTAGAAAGTTCCAAAGGTCTTCCTAATGACGATCTTGCATGACTCTTCACACGGATCGAACGGAACCCCGCTTTCCATTGGGGAACCCAGAGGTCTCACACGCAAAGTCTTGAAATGCCCTCCAAAGATGGCCGAGTCTCCCTCAGCTTTCTGGGCTTCGTTCAAAGCGCAGATCTCCGAACACGTGCGACGCCCATTGGCACCCAGGACATCGTCCAGAGCCGAACCCGGTTCGATTTCGGTGTTGCCCTGCGTACGGCCGTAATACCTGTTCCCGGAAGGTGAAGTGTATTCCGTGACGAAGTCGGGCGTCGTGGCTTGGTTCCTTCCGCGATTCGCAGCGGCGTATCCCTCAAGCGTGGAGCCCTTTGCCGCCCGCCCCGGCGCTGCGCCACAGTTGTGAACCAGGACCGGAGTGGCCCCCGCCGTCACGAAGTACGTATGCGCCCGGTCGACGCTCAGGTTGTAGACCGCCGCCGCCTGTGTCCAGCCGCGGACCGCTTCCACCTGGACGTGGGTGCCTGAGCCGGTCTCCAGCCACTGGCCGGGCTTCAGGTCCTCGGCCTTCAGCCACTTGCGTGCGGACGGGACCCAGAACGGGTGGCCGGCGGTTGCGGTCAGGGTGTCGGTGGCGGTGCCCTTGGGGCCGTCAGTGTCGAGGGTCAGGCGGACCAGTTTCTTCAGGCCCTTGCCCTTGATCGTGGCGGTGACCTCCTGGGTGGAGGTCTTGCCGGTGGTGGGATCGGTGGCCCGGACCTTGTCGCCCGCCTCGACCTGTTCGATCGGTCGGCGGCTGCCGTCGGCCATCACCACTTCGGTGCCCGGTACGAAGCTGTTGCCCACCAGGTCCGAGGCGAGCTGGACGCATTCGACCGCCGACTCGACCCGGTCGAGTGTCTCGTCGGCCTTCTTGGCGGCCTTCGCGATGTCGTCCGCGTACTTCGCGGCCTTCACCGTCATCCGGCCCGCCTTGGCCGCCCGGACCGCGCCCGCGCCGACGCCGCCGAGGGCCACACCGGCCACCGTCGCGACGGCCCAGGCGCAGGCCTCCATGTCGCCGGTGGTGACGCAGTCCCTGATGTCGTTGAAGCCGGTGACATCGCCGACCACGTTGCCGACCGTCTTGACGCCCTCCCACACCGCGCCCCAGTCGACGGAGTCGCGAACCGTCTCGACGACGGCGCCGACCTGCTCGACCACCGCCTCACGGATGGCGTCCGTCGCCTTCGCCACGTCCGCGATCACGTCCTTGGCCGCGCCGACGAGGATCGCCGGCAGATTGGGATCGGCCGTCACCACCGCCTTGGCCACCGCGATGAGCGGCCGGGCCGCGGCCACGATCTCGGGGATCGGGTTGTGCTTCGCGACGAAGGCGGCCGCCTCCCGGGCCTTGCGGCTGACCGCGGCCCGGGTCTCGTGGTAGATCCTGCGCGCCTCGGCCGCCTTCTCCCGGGCCCATTGGGTGAACCCGGTACTGTTTCCGACGCTCTTCGCGATCCGCACGCCGGCGTCGACGATCCGCTTGAGGCCGGACTTGCGGTAGATGTAGCTCGCCGCCTTGCCCGCGTAGCTGAGGGCCTTCTTCAGTGCGGAGATGGGGTGGCGGACCGTGTAGACGACCGCCTTGACGATGTTCTTGGCGGTCTTGACTGCGGCACGGACGTACTTGTTCTTCTTGATCTTGTTGTACGCCTTCTTGCACCAGCCACAGCTGGGCCAGTGCCCGTCCGGGTCGGTGAAGTCCATCGGGGAGCCGGCACCGTAGGTGTAGCGGTTCGCGAGGATCGAGGCTCCGGAGGCGTACGTGTAGGAGTCCCGGGAGTCGAAGACCCCGGTGCCCGGGTCGTACCAGCGCGCCCCCATGTTCACCTGTTCGGTGTCGGGGTCGGTCCAGTCGCCCTGGTAGCCGGCGTTGCCCGCCGTGCCCGGCTGTGCGTCGCTCGACGCGGACGGCTGCCCGAACGGGTCGAAGGCCGTGGAACCGGTCAGCGCGGTGGCCGCGCCGTCGGTCGCCGACATGTCGCCGACCACGTCGCCGTGCTTGTCCGTCACCGTCAGCTGCGCCGCGCCGGTGCCCTCGGCGACCGAGAGCAGTTCGTCGGACGCGCCCCTGCCGTACGTGGAGTTGTTGTCCTTGACCGGGTCGGGGGCGAGGCCCGCGTAGCTGAAGTCCGCCTGGTTGCGGGAGGCCACCCGGTCCAGGGAGTCGTAGGTGTACTCCGTCCCGGACTCCCCCGCCTTCGTCAGCCGGTCGAAGGCGTCGAAGGTGAATTCCTCGGTCATCCCGGAGCTGGTCCGGCCGGCCAGGGTGCCGCGCGGGGTGTGGTCGTAGGTGTAGTCCCCGTCGGACAGCAGCCGGTTGCGTTCGTCGAAGGTGGCTGTCTTGTCGCCGTTCTTGACCCGGTTGCCGCTCTTGTCCCAGCCGTACTCGGTGGTGGTGCCGTTCTCCGTCCAGGAGGTCAGGCGTCCGGCCTGGTCGTATCCGTAACTGTTCTCACCGGCCTTGGCCGTTCCGGTGGTCTTCTTGGAGGTGAGGTGGTCGTCGGAGTCGTAGCCGTAGTCGGTCGACGCGATGGTGGCGCCGCCGCTGCTCTTGATGGTGTCCGTGTCGATCCGGCCCAGATCGTCGTAGGCGAAGCTGCGCGACTGGCCGGCGCCGTAGTCGATCTCCTTGACGGAGCCCGCCCCGTCGTAGCGGTAGGTCTGGTTGGCGCCGGTGAGCGGGTCGGTGGCGGAGGTCAGCTGCCTGCGGGCGTAGCCGAAGTTCGCCGTGCCGGCGGCGTCGGCGCGGGAGGTGAGCAGACCGTCGGCGTCGTACTCGTACGTCGCGGTGCCGGACGGCCCCTTCGCCTCGATCAGCGAGCCGCGGTCGTTGTACGCGTAGGTGTTGTCGCCCTTGGGGGACGAGGTCTTCGTCAGCCGGCCCGAGGAGTCGTAGCCGAAGTTCTTCTCCGCGGTGGCGGCCTCGGCGCCGCTGCCTCTCTCGTGGACGAGCAGCCCGGCACGGTCGTAGCCGCGCTCGCGGACCACGCCGCCGGGCGCGCTGAGCTTCACCGGCCGGCCTGCGGCGTCGTACGCGGTGGTCCAGGTGCGGTCCTGCGGTGCGGGGTCGCGGCTGGTCGCCGGTTCGACGACCGACTCGGCCAGGCCGAGGGTGTTGACCGTGTAGAGGGTCTTGTTGCCGCGGCCGTCGGTGTAGCGGGTGCGGTTGCCCAGGGCGTCGTACCCGAAGGAGGTGGTGACGGACTCGGTGTCGGAGACGGGTTCGGTCTGCCCGGTCAGCCGGCCGAGGGCGTCGTAGTCGTAGCGGGTGGTGCGGCCCAGCGGGTCGGTGGAGGTGGTCAGATTGCCGGCCGTGTCGTAGCCGTAGTCGACCTTGCGCAGCAGGCTGTTGGTCGCGTCCAGGTCGGAGTCCCGGACCAGTTGGCCGAAGGCGTCGAAGAGCTTGGCCGAGGTACGGCCCATGCCGTCGGTGCTGCGGACCTCGCGGCCGCTCATGTCGTAACCGAACTGGGTGACCACACCGCCCGGGTCGGTCGCCCGGGTCAGCTGGCCCAGATTGTCGTAGCCGTACAGGCTGATGCCGCCGCCGGGTTCGGTCTGCTTGACCACGTTGCCCGTGTCGTCGTACTCGTTGCGGGTGGTGAACGCGGCGGGCAGCGGCTTACGTTCGATGCGGGTGGTGGTGACGGGCCGGTCGAGGTCGTCGTACGTGGTCTCGGCGCGCGCCCCGGACGGGTCGGTGACCGACAGGAGTTCGCCGGTGCGGGTGTAGGCGTACGACCACCGGGCGTGCTCGTCGTCCTTGCCGACGGGTACGTCCTTGTCGGTGAGCCGGTTCTGCCGGTCGTAGTGGAACTCGGTGACCTGGCCGAGCGGGTCGGTCGCGGTGACCACGTTGCCCAGCGCGTCATAGCTCCGGGAGGTCGTCGGGGTGACGGTCTCGGTGGAGCCGGGGGCCCGGTAGCCGGGGGCGGTGGCGGTGAGGGTGCGTCCCAGCCGGTCGTAGGTGGTGCGGTTGGTGTTGCCGAGGGCATCGACGGATTCGGTGACCGCGCCGAAGCTGTCGTAGCCGGTGTAGGTGGTCGGGCGGGAGGTGACGGGGTCCGCGCCGCCGGACTCGGTCGCCACGGAGGGCGAGGTGGCCGACAGCGGGCGGCCGACCTCGTCGTAGGCGTAGTCGGTGCGGTTGCCCGCCGGGTCGGTGCGGTAGGTGACGAGGCCTCGCTGGTCGTATCCGTAGACCGTGGTGCGGCTGTCGGTGCCGTTCTGGACGATCTCCTGCTGGGCGTTGCCCGCGTCGTCGTAGACGTACCGGACGGTCTCGGGTGTGACGCTCGTGGGCCACGGCACGTTGGAGGGGGCGCCGTTGGACGTGGTGGTCTCCACGTTGCCCGCGAGGTCGTAGGTGTACGTGGTCCGGCGGGCGAGCCCTGCCGGGTCGGTGACCTCGGACTTGGTGCGGCCGACCGCGTCGTAGGTGTACTCGGTGACGAGCTTGCCGTTGTTCGCCTTCTCGGTGAGGACGTTGCCGGCGCCGTCGTAGGTGTTGGACTCGACGACGATGTCCCGGCGGGTGCCGTCGGGGTTGTGGAATCCCTTGAGGGTGAGGGACTTGAGCAGGTCGTCGCCGAAGTACTCGTAGACGAGGTCGCGTCCCATCGCGTCGGTGTTGCGGACGACCCGGCCGCCCATGTCGTACGCGTACGACTGCAGGACGGTGTACTCCGGGTCCCCGCCGTCGTCGTCCCAGTCGCGCATCCGGGTCTCGGCCATCATGTTGCGCGCGGTGTACACGTAGTCGAAGTGGTTGCCGTTGGCGTCCACCATCGAGGTCTTGTTGCCGAGCGTGTCGTAGCCGTAGGTGGTCTCGCCGCCCTCGGCGTCACTCACCTTCTCGGGCCGGCCGTACGCGTCGTACTCGAAGGTCATCACCCGTGCGGGATCACCGCCGAGCACGTCGCCGACCTCGGTGCGCACGGTGTTGCCGTCGGCGTCGTAGCCGGTGGCGGTGCGCTGCTGGTGCTTGGAGAGGGTGACGACGTTGGTGGCGGCCGGTTCGGTGGTGGAGACGAGCCGGGACAGCTTGTCGTAGGCGAGGGTGATGGTGGCGCCGGACGGCTGGGCGTCCGAGATGGCGGTCTCGGTGAGTTTGCGGCCCAGCGCGTCGTAGGTGAACTTCGTGACCAGGCCGGAGGCTTCGGTGACCTGGGCGAGGTCACCGCTGGTGAAATACAGGTAGCGGGTGACCTTGCCGCGCGGGTCGGTGGAGGTCAGCGGCAGCCCGGTGGGGGTGTTGCCGCCGTTGACGGCGGGTTCGGCGCCCGTGGTGTAGGTGTTCTTTACGGTGCCGCCGTCGGCCGCCGTCTGCTGGGTGAGCAGCCCCCGGACGTCGTACTGGTACTGGGTGCGGAAGCGGGTGTCGGTGGGGCCGGAGGACCGGCCGTCGAGGGTCTGCGAGGGCTGGTCGGCGCGCAGGTCGATGTCGCCGGCCGGGGTCGGGTAGGTGGTGTACGAGGTCTGGCAGTCGTCCTTGGCCCGGCAGGTGGTGCGGCTGGTGACGTTGCCCCGGTCGTCGTAGCCGAGGGTGACCCGGTCGCCGTTCTCGCTGATGATGCCGGTCTGGAAGCCGTTGTCGTCGTACTCGAAGAGACGGATGGCGACACCGTCGGCGGGGTGCCGGATGAAGTCCGGTTCGCCGCCGCCGTCACCGGGCGGGTTGGTGCAGAACGCCGGGTCGCCCGGGTCGGGCTCGGTGCAGACCTCCTGCGGCGGGTCGGTGTCCGACGGACTCGGTGCGGGGTTGGAGTCGCGGGCGCCGAGCGCCATCGGCTCGCCGTAGCGCAGCATCCGCGAGGTCAGGCCGTCGTACTCGTAGAAGTACGGCGAGTCGACCGGGTCGTGGACCTCGACGGTGCGGCGCAGGTCCGTGTCGTTGCCGAAGACCGCGGGCGTACTGATCTTCCAAGTGCCGCCGTTGCGGTCGGTGTACTCCTGGACGCGGTCGCGGGCGGTGTCGTACGTGACCTCGGAGGCGGTGCGGCCCGACGGCAGCGTCGTCCGGGTCAGGACGTCCGCGGTCCGGGTGCCCTCGCGGTAGTGACCGGCGACGGCCGTCGCACCGAGCGGATGGTGGTAGACGGCGACGTCGTCGATGGTGCCGGCGAAGGAGCGGGGCCCGGTGCTGCCCCAGCCGGGCCAGGAGGCCGGGGTGGTGGCGTGTGCGGCGCCGATCTGGTTGTAGGTCAGGTCGCCGGCGACGAGCTGCTTGCCGGTGAGGGTGCCGGAAAGCTTGCCGTCCAGGTAGAGGCTCTGCGTGGAGCCGGACGCCGAGAGCACGGCGTGGTGCCACTTGCCGTCGTTGACGTTCTTGGTGATGTCGGTGATCGGGGCGACGGTCCCGGTCCAGAACTGGCCGCGCAGCTTGCCGTCGTTGCCGACGTACAGGGCGGGCACACCGGCCTGGGGCGCGGTGCCCCAGGCCTTGTTCTGGTAGCCGACGAGCGGGCCGCCGACGCCGGTCGCGGGCGTCTTGAACCACACCTCGACGGCCGTGTCGCGGCTCTTCTTGAGGGTGCCGGAGGGCAGCACGATGCGGGAGGTGTTGCCGTTGAATCCGGCCGCGGTGCCCGGGTCGCCGGAGATCGCTCCGGCCGCGCCGAGGGTGACATCGGTGGAGGTGCCGCGGTCCTTGCCGAGGTTGGCCTCGACGGCGCTGTCGGCGGCCGTGCCCTCGGCCTCGCCCAGCTTCCAGTAGGACTCGGGGCGGGAGTCGAGCACCGTACTGCCGTAGTGGCTGCCCGCCCCGTACTCGTACCGGGTGCAGCCGCCGGTCGGGTCGCAGACCTTGTCGAGCAGGTCGCCGGTGTAGGTGTACGACCAGGTCAGCGGGGCGCCGTCGACCGGGTTGGTCGACACCGCGGTGACGTGGGAGCCGGTCCAGGTGAAGTTCAGCGCGCGGCCGCTGCGGGCGTGCGCGGCGCTCTGGATCTTCCCGCCGGACCAGGTGTAGGTGACCACGTTGGACGAGGCGTCCGTGATCTTCGTGAGCAGGCCGCCGGTGCTGAAGTCGTAGCTGGTGCCGGACTTGTCCTGGAGCCGGTAGGTGCCCGCCGTGGCGTCCAGTGTCAGCTTGGCGTACCGGCCGGGCGGCGGGGCGAAGGTGCCGTCGGGGTTCTTGCCGAAGCGGACGTCCTGGCCGTCGGGGTAGCGGATGACGACGTTGCCGCTGCCGTCGTCGTCGGCGGTGAGCCGCATGTCGTACCGGGTCGACCAGCCGGCCCCGAAGGCGAGGTCGCGCCGCGGGTCGAGGCTGTTGTACGTGCGGACGAGGGTCAGGTCGGGCCCGGTCGTGGTGAGCGACGCGTCGATGGCGGAGGAGGTGAAGTTCCCGACGTTCGGGTCGAACTCCTTGCCGGGCGCCTCGGACAGCCGTGAGGTGATCTCGGGCTGCGGCACGGCGGCGACCAGCGCGAGCTGCGCGGTGGGCACCTCGTTGGACGCGTCCTTGACGAAGCCGCGCCACAGGTAGGTGGTGCCCCACTTCAGCCGGCCGGCCGGGACGGGGTAGGCGGACGACGTCTGGTAGGCGGAGGTGGTGCAGCCGGTCGGCTTGCCGTCCTTGCCGGCCTCGCAGATCTCGTACTTGTACTGGAGGGCGGAGCCGGGCGGGGCGTCGATGTCGACCCCGGCGGCCCACAGCTGCGGGGTGAGGGTCTGGGCCTGGTAGCCGTTGGGCGGGAACTGTTCCTTGACCACCGGGGCGATGTCGAAGACCTGGAGGGTGAGCCGGCCGGGCGGGACCTGTTCGTCGGTGAAGACCTTGCCGCCGGTGCGCACCATGGTGAAGTCGAGCAGGTAGGTGCCCGGCGGCAGGGCCTTGATGGTCGCGTCGAGGGTGGTCTTCGCCCCGTGCGCCACGTTGCCGGTGAGGTTGGCGGACCGCTGCTGGGTGACCAGCTTGCCCTTGGCGTCATAGGCGCGGTACGCGAGGTAGTAGGTGCTCGGGGTCCAGGTCTCGGCCCCCGTGTTCGTCACCGCGACCTTGACCTTGCCCGCCTGGTTCTGCAGCACCGGCGGGTCGGGGACGGGCTTGGGGAAGGCGTACGTGGCGCTGTACGGGGAGTGCGTGACGAACAGCTTCGGCGGGTTCGCGGTGGCGTGGCCGGTGAGCTTCTTGAAGGAGAGCGTGTCGGTGGCCGAGGCGCGCAGCGACAGGCCGTTGTTGGGCTGGGTGCCGTCGGCCCAGCGCTGGACCAGGTCGCGGCCGCCCTTGCCGAGGTCGAAGAGTTCCCCGGCCGCGGGGCAGTTGGACCGGGAGGCGCCGAAGGCGACGTGCCCGTACGCGAACGACCTGGTGGCCAGCGCCCCGCCGACCGACGGACCCGGGTAGGCAGTGCTGGTGCCCGCGGTCCAGGACTGGGTGACCGGGTGGACGGAGACCGGTCGCGCCTTGCAGGAGGCGGAGTCGAAGTTCACGATCTGGAGCTGCGCCCCGAAGATCCGGTGGTTGCGCAGCCGGTCGTCGAGGCCGGGGAAGCCGAGGTAGGAGTAGGTCGCGCCGGACGGGCCGCGGCCGACCTGGAGTTCGTCGGTGCCGACCACGGACGGGCCGCCGTCCCGGACGTACATGGAGGTGGACGCGGCGCCGGTCTCGACGGACGGGTCGACGCGGACGGGGAAGGCTCGGTCCGGGTCGGTGAGCCAGCCGCGGTCGGCGTTCACCTTCAGGGCCGGGCGGCCGTCCCGCTCGACGAGGGTGTAGCGGACCGCGTACGAGGTGGCGCCGCGGGCGTCCGTCATGAACCCGGCCGGGATGACGGCCCTGGTGCGGCCGTCGGACCCGGTGAGCACGATCGAACCGTCCCGGACGGCGGCGTCGAGGCCGTCGAGCGCGAGCGGGAAGACGAACTCGGCGGGGGCGGACGCGGAGTGCAGGACCAGGGTCTCCTTGACCCCGCCGGCCTGCGAGTCCAGCCAGAGATCGGTGCCGGGCAGGACCTGCTCGTAGCTGACCCTGGTGCCGTCCGCGCTGCCCGGCACGGGAGCGGCGCCGCTCAGCCCGTACGAGAAGGACTCACCGGACGGGAGCGTGAGGGCGGCGAGCTGCGGGGCATCGGCACGGGCGGCCAGGTCGAGGCCGACCGAGTCGGCGGTGTTGGCCCACCCGGCGGCCCCCGCACCCGCGCGGGCGGTCCGGGCGGAGTTCTCGCGCCCGGTCAGCTTCGCGTCGATCGGGTGCCAGTCGCCCTTGTCGTCACGGTAGTTGATGGGCGTGGTGGAGATCTCGGTGGTGCGGGTGCCGTCCTGGTTGGCGTAGGTGCGGCTGCGGGCATCCCGCTCGGAGACGAGCTCCGTGCTGGTCGCGCGGTCGAATCCGGTGGTCCGGGCGGCGGGCGGTGCGGTGACCTCGGCGATGTTGGGCCGGACCGCCGGCCGGGCCGACTGCGGTGGTTTGAGCGGGTACTTCGCGCGCACCGAGGTCGGCGACTCGGTGTTGCCAGGGCCGCCTCCGACGTGGCTGCGCCCTTCGGCGCTCCCCCAGCGCTGGCCGGGGCCCTTGGCTGCCTCGGGCGCATCCGGGAAAAGCGGGAAGCCGGTTCCGGCCAGGGCCAGCGAGCCGACGGCCAGCGTCACGACGACGGCCAGACCGACGACCCGGCCCCAGATCCCGCGTACCGCGCGAAGCATCAGCAGACGTCGCGCGATTCTTCGGTACGCAGGCACGGAACCCCCAAGTTCTTCACGGAATGGACCAGTTGATGTTGAGGACCGTGAGGGATACGTGTCGAGAGATCCGTCGAGTGTTCATGTACCCGTCAATCAGGAACGCGCTTTCTTCACCCGGTTGATACCGCACCGTTCACCACTGCTCGCCTAGCGTCCGACCGCATGACGTCCCACTTCATTCCGCGCACCGCCCGTCGGCTGGCGGCCCTGACCGCCGCCGTCGCCGCAATCCCGCTGCTCGTGGCCCTGCCCGGCACCGCACACGCGGCGGAGGCCGCCACCTGCACCACCACGGGCCCCGTGTACGCCCTGGACTCCGCGGGCAAGCTGCTGCGTTACGACATGCCGACCCCGGTCAGCGGCGGCAACCTGACCTCCCCCAGCACGATCGACACGACCTGGAGCGGTTACGGCCGAATGCTGGCGGGCCAGGGCGCGCGCTTCTACGGAATCAAGTCCGACGGCCTCTACCTGAGCCACCGGGTCAGCTCGACCGGCGCCTGGGACATCCACCACAAGAAGATCAGCCCCAACTTCGGCTGGCTGACCAAGGCCGAGGACCGCAACCAGATCACCATCGACCGGGGTGACCGGATCTGGGTGCTGGACAACGAGGGCGCGCTGCGGACCTTCAAGTACGACTCCGCCGCCGACACCTGGAGCGCCGACAGCGGGAAGATCATCGACCAGGGCTGGGAGCGCTACGACCTGATCGTCGCCGCCGATTCCGGCGTGGTCTACGGACGTTCGGCGACCGACGGCCGGCTCTACCGCTCACGCTACGACTTCACCAGTCAGCGCTGGCTCGAGCGGCACGTGGTGGAGAGCCTGGCCGACTGGCACCAGTACTCCAAGGGCATCACCTCGATCGGCGGTGACACCCTGGTCGGCGTAACCGGGACCGGCGCCGCCGACTACTACCGCTTCGACGAGAACATCCGCGACTTCCCGGTCTACAACAAGACCGTCGGCAACTCGGGTTGGCAGAACTACTCCAACGTCGCCGGGGCCCCGGACGCCTGCCGCATCACCGCGAGCCACACCCCCGTCTCCCCCGCGGTACCGCTGGAGAGCTTCACCCCGGCCGCGGTGACCCAGTCGTCCACGGGGTCCCTGGAGTTCGCGTACACGGACAACATCGGCCGGCTGGTGCACGGCCGGATGGCGGACGCCTCGGACTACAACGGCGTGCAGTGGACCACCGTGTCCGGCAACGAAGCCTTCACCGGACGCCCCGCCCTCGGCGAGCACACCGACGGGCGCGTCGTCCTCACCGCACAGAACACCTCCGGCAGTATCTGGCAGCGCAACCAGACCGCCAAGGCCTCCGCGGACTGGAACGACTGGATCGACCTGGCCGGCGCCATGGCCCACGCCCCGGTCACCGCGAAGACCCCCGGCGGGCTGCTCGTCCAGTTCGCCGTCGACGGCAACGGCAAGCCCTGGTACCGCATCCAGCAGCGGGCCAACGTCGACTTCATGAGCTGGATGCCCCTCACCGGGTCCGGCCTCGGCGGCACCCTCCAGGCCGTCACCGTCCGCGACGGCATCCAGCTCTTCGCCACCACCAGCGGCACGCTGACCACTGCCCGGTTCACCGAGAACGGCAGCATCTCCGCCTGGTCCGGCCTCGGCGCGCAGAACGTCAGCGGCGCGCCCTCCCTCGTCGTCTACCCGGGGTACCGCATCCGGGTGTTCGCCAACGACGGCCAGGGCCACATCATCACCGCCGCCCAGTCCGCCGAGAACGGTGCCTACGGTTCCTGGGAGACCGTCGACGGGCTGACCGCCGAAGGTGAGCCGAGCGCCGTCATCTCCCCGCTGACCGGCCTCATCGAGATCACCGCGCGCGGCACCGACGGCACCATCCACAACACCGGCGAGACCACCCAGGGCAGTGGCACCTGGCGCCCCTGGCAGCAGCCGTCGTCCGAGGCCGCCGCCACCGTGCCGACCACCTTCACCTACACCACCAGCAACGGCCCGACCTGGGCCTACACCTTCCGTACCGCCGACAACCAGACCCGCATCTACCAGGTCCGGCCGAGCTTCGCGCGCACCGCCGCAAGCACCGCGCAGGACGCACCCCGGTTCCAGGCCCGGGCCCTGCCCAGGCCGTCCGACAACTGATCCGAGGCGTGGGGGCGGGGCCGAGAGGGTGGCGCCGTCCCCGCCGTGACCGTCTGTGCCGGGACGCGGAGGCCCGCAGCTACCCGTTCGGCCCGCACACCCGCAGCGTGAAGAACCTGGGCAAGTGTCCAGGAGGCGTCGGACAAGCACCTGGAGAGCAGGGGGCCGGCGCCTCGTCGACATCTTCCGCGGCCCGCACTTCACGCTGCCGGCGGTCGGCACGGACACCGAACTCCCGGCATTCGAACGGCGACCTGGTCCGCGTGCACCGCACAAAGGCTATGAGGCCTACGGAAAGGGCCTGTTCCTCATCCGCCCCGACGGCTGCATCGGCTGGGCGGGCGAGGACACCTCGGGCCTGGCGCAGTAGCTGGCACCGCTGGGCTTCGCCGCGGTCACACGCTGCTGAGCGAGAGCTTCGCCGCGAACCCCAGGAACAGCAGACCGGCCGCCGAAGTGGCTCCCGCCGACAGCCGCTTGCGGCGGCGGAACGCGGCGGACAGGCGGGTGCCGCCGAATATCAGCATCGACAGATAGAGGAAGCTGGCGATCTGCAGCAGAGTGCCCAGCACCAGGAAGGACAGCGCCGGATAGGCATAGCCGGGGTCGACGAACTGCACGAAGAACGAAATCAGGAACAGGATCGCCTTCGGGTTGAAGAGGCTGACCACCAGAGCCCGCCGGTACGGCCGCTCCATCGCGGCGGCGGCCTCGGGTCCGGCACTCTCATCGGTCAGTTCGGCCACCCGCCGGTGCCGCTCGCGCCACATGGCCACCGCGGCCCGCAGCATGCCGATCGCCAGCCAGGTCAGATAGCCCGCGCCCGCGAACTTGACGAAGGCGAACAGCACCGGCGTCGTCTGCAACAGCGACGAGGCCCCCAGCGCGGACAACGTCATCAGCACGGTGTCCCCGGTCCACACCCCGGCCGCCGCCACATAGCCGGTCCGCACACCGCGCCGGGCGGCGACGGACAGCACGTACAGCGAATTCGGCCCCGGCAGAAGAACGATCAGCACCAGGCCGGCGAGATAGGTCGGAAGATCGGTGACACCCAGCATGAAACGGAGTGTCGCACGCGGGTACGACACTCCGTTCGGGGGGTTCGGAGAAATCCGGGGTCAGTCCTCGTCGCCGTCCAGGAGGCGGTCCACGGAGAGCTTCATCTCGACACCGACCACGTCCGGCACGGTGAACGACGTCCCGCGCTTGTGGGGCACCTTGTTCTTGTATTCGCCGCCCCGCGGGTCACTGCAGAGCAGCACCTGGTCATGCTTGCGGTCGACCACGACGTAGACCGGAATGCCCGCCTGAGCGTAGTCCTCGACCTTGGGACCGAGGTCGTCCGCCCAGTTGGTGGAGGTCACCTCCACCACCATGCGGAAGGCGTGGGCTGCGTAGCAGTTCTTCATGACGTGTGCGTCCTTGATGTCGGCCTCGACGACCGACAGGTCGGGAATCGCGTAGTCCTCCGGCCCGGAAGGCAACCACAGCCCGACCCCCTGGACGAGTCTGAGCCCCGCCGTGCGCGCTCTGGCGCCGAATTCCTCGCTGAGCCAGGACAGCGCCAGAGCATGCGATACGTCCGCCGGCGGTGTCACAGTGAGCCTCCCCTGGAGAATCTCCACGCGATGCCCAGGCAGCGAGCGTGCGAGCTGTTCGGCTGCCTCGCCGAGCGTCAGCTCGGGCTGCTCCCGCGCCTGCTCCTCGTGCTGTATTACGGCCACGGCATCCTCCTTTCGGGGACCACTGTTCACGACCTTATCCGGGGCCATGGACATTCGGCGAGAGATCACCCCCGCGGGTGGACATCACTTCAGAACACGTCCGACGGCACGTAAGCCCCCCACACCTCCCGCAGCGCATTGCACACCTCGCCCACCGTCGCCCGTGCCTTGAGGGCGTCCTTCATCGGGTACAGGACGTTGTCCGTGCCCTCGGCCGCCTTCTTCAGCCGGCCCAGTGCCTCGTCGACCGCGCCCTGGTCGCGCTCGGCCCGCAGCTTCGCCAGTCGGGCCGCCTGCTGAGCCTCGATCGCGGGGTCGACGCGCAGCGGCTCGTACGGCTCCTCCTCATCGAGCTGGAAGCGGTTGACGCCGACCACGACACGCTCGGCGCTGTCGGTCTCCAGGGCGATGCGGTACGCGCTGCGTTCGATCTCGTTCTTCTGGAAGCCGCGCTCGATCGCGCTGACCGCGCCGCCCATGTCCTCGACCTTGAGCATCAGCTCCAGGGCTGCGGCCTCGACGTCGTCCGTCATCTTCTCGACGACGTACGACCCCGCGAACGGGTCGACGGTCGCGGTGACGTCCGTCTCGTACGCCAGGACCTGCTGGGTGCGGAGCGCGAGGCGGGCGGACTTGTCGGTCGGGAGGGCGATCGCCTCGTCGAAGGAGTTGGTGTGCAGCGACTGCGTACCGCCGAGGACCGCGGCCAGGCCCTGGACGGCGACGCGCACCAGGTTGACCTCGGGCTGCTGGGCGGTGAGCTGGACGCCCGCCGTCTGGGTGTGGAAGCGCAGCATCAGCGACTTGGGGTTCTTCGCGCCGAACTCCTCCTTCATCACCCTCGCCCAGATCCGGCGGGCGGCACGGAACTTGGCGACCTCTTCGAGAATCGTCGTGCGGGCGACGAAGAAGAAGGAGAGGCGGGGGGCGAAGTCGTCGACGTCCATGCCGGCCGCGACGGCGGTGCGTACGTATTCGATGCCGTCCGCGAGGGTGAACGCGATCTCCTGCGCGGGCGAGGCCCCGGCCTCCGCCATGTGGTAGCCGGAGATCGAGATGGTGTTCCACTTCGGGATCTCGGCCCGGCAGTACCTGAAGATGTCGGCGATCAGCCGGAGCGAGGGCCCCGGCGGAAAGATGTACGTGCCGCGGGCGATGTACTCCTTGAGGACATCGTTCTGGATGGTTCCGGTGAGCTTCTCCGCCGGGACGCCCTGCTCCTCACCGACCAGCTGGTACATGAGGAGCAGCAGCGCCGCGGGCGCGTTGATCGTCATCGAGGTGGAGACCTTGTCCAGCGGGATTCCGCCGAACAGGACCCTCATGTCGTCGACCGAGTCGATCGCCACCCCGACCTTGCCGACCTCGCCGGACGCGATCGCCGCGTCGGAGTCGTGGCCCATCTGGGTGGGCAGGTCGAAGGCGACGGAGAGGCCCATCGTGCCGTTGGCGATCAGCTGCTTGTAGCGGGCGTTGGATTCCGTGGCCGTGCCGAAACCCGCGTACTGGCGCATCGTCCACGGCCGGCCGGTGTACATCGACGGGTAGACACCGCGCGTGTAGGGGTAGGCACCCGGCTCTCCCAGCTTGTCGTCGGGGTTCCACCCGTCGAGTGCGTCCGGCCCGTACACCGGCTCGATGGGCAGTCCCGACTCCGACTCGCGCGTCATCTGCTGTGCCTCCCGCTGAAGCTGCTCGGTAAAGCTACTTACTGGTAACCAAGGATTCCCGCGACGGACTGTAGCGGCGGGCGCGAGACCGGTGGAGACGCATGGGCTGGGACCTTGCTCACAGCCCTCCCCCACGGCCCTCGCCGCCGCTCTCCCCATCATGCGCGGGCTTTGGCAACCGGGCAGAGCGGGAATCCGTCCAATGGGACACCGGAGAAACCCGGAGAAGCAGGGGGCCGAGATGATACGCAGCATCACCGGAGGCACGTCACGGCGCAGGGGGCGGGTCAGGACACGGGGTTGGGCGGGGACCACGGCCACGGCGGCGCTCACCGTTCTCGCCATGACCGCCGGCTGCAAGGCGCAGCCCGCCGACAGCGCGTCCGCGGCCCCGTCGTCACCGCCCCGGGCCACGGCGACCGACGACGCCAAGCCCCCGGCGGCGCAGTCGCCCCCGCCGGACGCACCGTCGTCGTCCCCGAAGGCCACCGCGACGCCCGCACCGAAGCCGGACACGCAGGGCACGACGCTGATGGCGAGCGGCTCCCAGGGCAAGCAGGTGCGGGAACTGCAGGCCCGGCTGCGGCAGATCGGCCACTTCGACCGCTCCCCCACCGGCTACTACGGCAGCGTCACGGTCGCCGCCGTCCGGTCCTTCCAGGGCAAGCGCGGCCTCTCCCGTACAGGCAGGACGGACACCGTCACCTGGCAGAAGCTGCTCGGCATGACGCACGAGCCGACGGCCGCCGAGCTGAATCCGCCGACCAGCCTGCCCGTCACCAAGCCGGACAAGCGCTGCATGACGGGCCAGGTGCTCTGCATCAGCAAGAACAGCCGGACGCTGTCATGGATGATCGACGGCCGCGTCGTCTCGTCGATGGATGTCCGCTTCGGCTCGCAGTACACGCCGACCCGGGAAGGCACCTTCTCCGTCTACTGGAAGTCACGGCACCATGTGTCGACGATCTACCACACGGCCATGCCCTACGCGATGTTCTTCAGCGGCGGTCAGGCGGTGCACTACTCGGCGGACTTCGCGGCCCGTGGCTACAGCGGCGCCTCGCACGGCTGCGTCAATGTCCGTGACGAGGGAAAGATCGCTTCGCTCTTCGCCCAGGTGAGGACGGGCGACAAGGTCGTCGTCTACGGGTAGGGCCTGTCCGGCCGGACGGAAAGCGGCGCGGACGGGACCGGGGGAACGTGTCCCGCCCGCGCCAATGCGCTGAGCCGTAGGTACGGGGGGAACCCCGGCTCTGTGCGCTGCCGATGACCAGTCGGCTCATTCTGTACTGCGCCGTGGCCTCGAAAAACGTCACACCTTGTGGCGACGGCTTGAAAGGGACTGGCGCGCACGGCTCTCAGCCGGGCGATCCGACGGCGCCGAGGGACGCCCGGTCGGCTGCCGGCGAGGAGGCCGGGGTCGAGGGCGAAGGCGAAGGCAACGGCGTGGTGGTGAACCGGATTGACGGGAGCGTGTTGGAGCCGTCGCCGTCCCCGTTCGAATCGCCGTCTTCGCCCTGCTCGCCTTCGCTGCCGCTGCCGCTGCCGGGGCTGTTCTGGCCGTCCGTGTTCTTGGCGATCATGCGGTCGCAGAACCGGTCCAGATTGCGGGCGCCCTTCGCCAGCGCTTCGAGATACCGCCTGCGGTCGTCGTCCAGCTTGCCGTCGCGGTAGTCGCGGCAGGCCTTGAGCGCCTTGGCGTACCAGTTGCCCGAGGTGCCGTTCCCGGAGCCGTCGGACTGCTTGCCGTTCTCGGTGCCGTTCTCGGTGCCGTTCGGGGTTCCGTTCGTGGTGCCGCCGGGCTTCCGGTTGTCGTCCCCCTTGCGGTCCTCGCCCTTGCCGGTTCTGCCGTTGCCCCGGTCACCGGTGGGGGCGGAGGGATCCGCCGGAGGTGTGGAGGGCCCCGTCTCCGGGGAGGCGGGCGGCTGCGCGGACGGGCTCTCGTCGGTGACGGGCCCGGAGCCGAGCTCCTCGGGCGTCGCCGCGGCGGAGACGGAGGTCGCCGGTACGGGGGTGCGTCCGCCGAACGGTCCGGGGAGCATCCCGGTGCTCGCGGCCACGGCCACCCCGCCGAGCGCGCAGCCCGCGAAGGAGGCGACCAGGCCGAAGCGGATGGGCCGGCTCCAGCCCAGGGAGCGGGTACGGCCGGAGCCCGCGGAGGAAGAGGGGCGGTGCGGGGCGAAGCCACCGGAGGCGGGCCGGATGTGCACCGGTTCGAGTATGCCGTCCGGTGCCGGTTCGGCCGTCTTCTCGGCGTACCCCTTCACCTGCGGGTTCGCCGCCCGTGTCCGTGCGCGCGCGGATTGCGCGGCGGTGCGGAAGGCGGCCAGTGCCGCGGCCTCGCCCGGCAGTTCGCCGGTGGCCGGGCGGGCAGCCCGCGCGGCGGCGTCCAGCGCTGCCGCGAGTCTTTCCGCTTCTGTACGCGACTGACCGCCCACGGGATCGACCGGTTCGCGGCGGAGCAATCTCTCCGCCGCGTCCTTGTCAAGCCATTCGTAGTGCTCGTCGGCCATCACATGTCCTTCTGCGTCCACGGACGCGAATGCGTCACACCGGCCGGCGCCGCCGAACCGTTGTGGGAGGGGCGCTGGGCGGGCACGGCGCCGAGTTCCGCCGTCCGACCTGCCGTGCTTGTGCGAGGGGCGGGAGGATCCGCCGGATCGCCCGCGGGAGCACGGTCCGCGGCAATGCCCGTGCCGCCTGCGACACGGCCGTCGCCGCCCTCGACGTCCCCGTCACCGGGACGGCCGCCGGCATGGTCCGCGTCGTCCGTGCGCAGCAGCTCGGCCAGCCGCTTCAGTCCCCGGTGCGCCGCGGTGCGTACCGCCCCCGGCCTCTTGCCCAGCGTCTGGGCCGCGCTCTTCGCGTCCAGGCCGACGACCACCCGCAGCACCACGGCCTCGGCCTGGTCCTGGGGCAGTTGGGCGATGAGCGACATCGTGCGGCCGGTGGCCAGGGCCTCCATCGCCTCGTCGGCGGTGTCGGACTCGGCCGGCTTCTCCGACAGTTCCGACTCGTCGCCGCCGATCGCGGGGCGCCTGCCGCGCATCCGCAGATGGTCCAGGGCACGGTTACGGGCTATCCGTGCCGCCCAGCCGCGGAAGCGGTCGGCGTCGCCGCTGAAGCGGTCGAGGTCGCGCGCTATCTGCAGCCAGGACTCGGACGCCACGTCCTCGGCGTCCGGATCCCCCACAAGTGTCCGTATGTAACCCAGCAGTCGCGGCTGTACAGCGCGGTACACAGTACGGAAGGCGTCTTCGTCCCCGTCCTGCGCCGCGAGCACCGCGGCAGTGAGCTCCGCGTCGTCCCCCAGCACTCCCTCAACCTGCCCTGCTGTCCCGAATCGCAGCTGGTCATCACTGCCGCGCCACCCTGCGCGACTCAGCACGCTACGTCCTTCGCGGGGGTCACGTCCATGGCTTGTACAACCTGCAACATTCGTCCGGCACAGGGCGGTGTGACAGAAAACGCGGCGGCGGCGCTGAGAAGAGTACGGGGTCGTCCTACGGCCCCGCGGAAGACGACCGGGGCCTCTCCTGTGGGGGGTGGCGGCCCCGGTCGTCCTCATGCCTTTTATGCCTCTGACCAGCCATTACCTGGTGTTCGGAACCTCTCCGTGACCAGCAGCGTGACCAACGCGGCCGGACTCTCATCCGATCCGGCCCAGGCCGATGTGGTGTGCCGTTCCCGACGCGAGCTTCCGCGCTCCCGTCACTCGCCGTTTTCCGCACTGGGCCATGGTGCAGCCCGTCGAGTGATGTCTCACGTTCACGGAGACTTCCACCAGGATCTCGCCCGCCTCCAGGTCGTTGGTGACCTTGCTGTGGCGCCAGTCATGGATACGACGCCGGATGCCGAAGGGGCCCGTTGGCCCGAAGACGGCCAGCGCCGCGTTCGCTCACCTCGCCTACATCTGGTGCGGCTGGACGACTGCGCCGCTCCCCCTGAGGAGGACGCTATTCGTGCGCTTCGCCCTCGACTGGAAGGACCGGCGGATCGCAGCCCGCAAGACGGTGACCGACCGGGCCGTACGCTGCCGCCTGGAGCTCGATGTCGGCAAGCTCGCTGCGCACCTCAACGGCACTGACTACACCCACAGTTACGACGAATTGGAGATCACAATGTGAGCTGACCGAGCGGTGAGTCGATGGGGCGGCCCGGGGATGCTGCTCGCCCACTTCCGACGACGGAACGGCCTGGAGCCCATGCGCAGGTGACGAGGGGAGCCCGTAGCGTGTGCTCCATGACGACTTCCGTTCTGGTGATGGGTGGCTCCCACTTCCTCGGTCGAGCCGTCGCGGTCGAGGCTCTGCGGCGCGGCTGGTCCGTGACTGTGTTCAACCGTGGCAAGACCGGCAGGAACCCAGAGGGCGTCCACGCCATTCAGGGTGACCGAACGAATCAGGCGGACCTTTCCCACCTGGCCGGCCTTGGTCCTTGGGATGCGATCATCGACACGTCTGGGATGTCGGCGGACGTGGTGGACCGTGCGACGCAGACGCTCGCCCTGGCGACGAGCCGATACGTCTATGTGTCTACGGTCTCGGTGTACGCGGACTGGCCGCTACTGCCTCTCAACGAGGATCTTCCGACCCTGTCCGAGGCCGGGCCGATGCCGGACGTTCCGAGCGACGTGAACGTGGCCTACGGCCTGGACAAGGCTGATGCCGAGAAGGCAGCCCTGACGAATCTCGGGGACTTCCCCACGATCCTGCGGCCAGGTGTGATCTTGGGGCCCGAGGAGTACGTCGGCCGACTCCCCTGGTGGCTGAAGCGTGTAGAGCGCGGTGGGCGCGTCTTGGCTCCCGGCGATCCGGACCAGCCCATTGCCCCGGTGGATGCGCGCGACGTAGCGACGTTCGCGTGCGACCGCGCGCTGGCCGCCCGGGAAGCCGAGGTGTTCAACCTGACCGCCCCGAAGAATCACGCGACGATGGAGAGCTTCCTCCGAGCCTGCATCGAGGTCACCGGCTCCGGCGCCGCCTTGGAGTGGGTGGATGGCGGCTTCTTGCTCGACCACGGAGCGAAGCAGTGGACCGAACTGCCGCTGTGGAGGACATACCCGGGAACGTGGGCGGTGTCAGGCGTGCGCGCCCAGGAGGCGGGCTTTGAGTGTCGGCCCCTCTCGGAAACCGTCATCGACACCTGGTCGTGGCTGACCTCCGGGGAGACCGCCGTCGACAACGAGCGGGCGGCCGATCACGGCCTGGCCGCAGAGAAGGAGGCCGCCCTGCTCGCTGCTTGGGACGCTCGCTAGCTGCCGATTTCGTAGCGCGGGACTCCGGGCAGGGTGGACCTGGCGGAGTCCCGCCCGAACTCTTCGAGCTGATGCCCTAGCGTGGTTGCCTCACGCTGCCTATGCAGCGCCGGGACGGTGAGCTGTGCACGCACGCCCTTGAGGCGGGACAGAAGGCCATCCACTCGCTTCTCAGGTGGCAACTCGAACACCGTGCCCAGAGTCGCCACCGCGGACTCCAGGTCGCCGCTCAGAAGCTGGGCGAGCGCGAGGTCTGCGGTGGCCTCCATCTCGACTTAGCCCGAACGCTGCTCGCCGGGCCTGGACCGCAGCAGATCGAGCGCGCGCGAGGACGCCTCGACGGCTTCGGCGCCGTTGCCTACCAGAAGCCATGAGCTTCCGGCCGACATGGCGGAGCGCTCCAGGGAGAATCCGAACTCACCGCCAATCCCGTCGTGGTGGTCGTCCTGGACATCCCTGTCAACCTGTGCTGCCGCTTCAAGTTCGTAGCGGACGCGCTCGGGCTCGCCAAGGTGCCCGTGCGTGCGAGCGGCGATGCTGTGGAGCCTGAGCTTCGCCGTGCCGGAGGTGGCGAGCGCCTGAGCGGCTCTGACATGCTCCAGGGCCTCAGTCGGCCGACCGTCCCAGTAGGCCAACAGAGCGAGGTTCCCTCCGCACCACGCGAGCAGCGGGGCGTAGTCGATAGGCCTGGCGTAGGCGAGCGCGGCCCTGGTCAGGGTCTCCGCGGCGTCCTGCGATCCGAGGTCGAAGGCGGCGGAAGCCAGAAGCGCGCACGACTCCCCGGCCAGAAGGAACAGGTCGGAGGTCTGGCTCGGGCGGTGGGTGAGCGGCATCCGGCGCTCGATGGTGTCTCGGACGCTCCTGGCCTCGACGAAGACCTCGGCAGCAGGCTTCCGGTGGTAGTTACGTGCCAGGCTTCGGAGCTGGCTGCGAAGCAGTTCGATGGTCTCAGGGGTGAGGAACATGGAAGCGGCGTCGCCGGCATGCGCGGCAGCGTCGTTTGCAGTCATGAGCAGGTCTTCTTCCGTTATGTGCGGGTGCTGCACTGCCGAGAGAGAGGACTCGGTCATTGCCTGCTCCGCGCCCGCTGGAGCCATGAGCCGGTCCACCGGTCGCCCGAAGATCTCTTCCAGAATCAGGCAGGCGTAAGGCTGCGGGGTAACGCCGCCTCCAAGCCAACGGGTCCACTGCCGTGCCCCAACCGTCTCGCGGCTGAGCCTGGGGTCCTTGTTCAACTCTCCTAATCGACGCGCTGTCTGCTCGTATCTCGGGAGGAACAGGGCGTGCGACTCGATGCGCTCTCTTCGTGCGAGTGCGCGCAGGATTGTCTCTTCCTGTTCTTCGGTCATGCCGGCTCTCCCGGGTCGTGACGAGCTTCCCTTTGGAGTATCACCAACTGCACCCCGAATATGGGCTGTTCCAGGGCCTGACGGCGAGAAGTCAGCTCGAAGTCCTCCCAGCGACTCCAGTGTCAAAGACGCCCACTCAGATGTCGGCCGCAAGTCGTGGAGAAGTCATTCCGCCGCTCCGATGCTTTACCTCACACCGAATCGGAACGTGGCGATGGAGGTGCAGACGGTGGTCAAGCTTCGCCGCTTGAGTCAGGAGCGGCCTTCGCGGAGTCCGCCGACGTCTCCTCCCTCCTGGCGGGCCCGCTGCCGACCGCGCCACCCGCACGCGAACCGCTCCGCGGAAAGGGGGCCGACCGAATGAACCTGACGATCAGGATCTCCCGGGACGGCGGCAAGACCTTCGGCATCCAGGAGACGTACCGGACGGACAAGACGAAGCCGCCCCCCTTTTTGGTGACTTCCGTGTGGCCGCCGTGCCAGTGCCCCGGCTGCAAGGAGAAGCGCTCGAAGTGATGTGGCACCGAGAGAATTGGAGTGGACCACCGTGGCGGTGAGAGACAGCGACATCGTCAAGACGCTCAGCAGCTACATGCACGAACGCCCCGGTGAACGCACGGCGCTCATGCCGCTGTACGACGCGCTGCGGGACCACGCTGGCGGCCGCTCGTGCAGTCGCGGCGTCAGGTGCCCGATGATCACGGCAGGAGCGATCGTCGTCGATGAGCAGAACCGCGTACTGGCCCTGCGGAACGAGACGCGCTGGGCGCTGGCGGAGGGCCTGCCGGAGGACGGCGACGACTCCCTCGACGAAGTGGCACTCCGCGTGCTGCGCGAGGAGGCCGGGTTCCATGGCGTGTGGACCATGCCGGGCGTCGAGGGGCCCATCCTGATCGATGCCCGGCATGCGGCCCCTGAATTCGGCCCTCGCCTGCGCGTCGGGTTCCGCTTCCTCTTCCGTGCCCACTCGGAGGCCCTCTTGCCGACGGTGATCGAAGCCGGGCGAGCGGGCTGGGTGGCATCCACCGAGATCGGCATCCCCGACGTCGCTGAGCGTGTCGAGCAGTACCTCGGGGTGCTGACGTGAAGCACCACTCCGGACAGATCGCCTATGTAGTGGCCCTGGCCGCACTCATGGCAGCGCTCTACTTCGGAATTTTCAGCAGCGGATAGGGACCAAGGACTACGGCAGACCTCGGGAGGCGGCAAAGCCGCCGTCCCTGATGCCCTGCCCAGTGCCTGAAAGCTGCTGGCCGGATTCGCCGCTCTGCGCCCCCAGCGAGCGTACCCAGACTCCACCCTCCGCAGGCGACCCGCCTGCCCGTGCCTGCCGAGGGTGGACGCCCAGCCTGGCGTCACCTCTGGTCCCCCGCCAGAGGTCGCGCCCGGCTGGGCCACCACATGACTGACAGCGGGCCGAACAACGCTTCGCCCAGCCGGGCGAAGTGCATCCGCAGAAAGGAACGTCACAGTGCCGGAGACCGCGAAAACGGACGCCTTCATCGACCTGCCGAGAGAGCTGGAAGAAGACCTGATCAAGATCGGAAGCACGCTTCCTGCTTGGAGCGTGGAGGGCACGTTCCTGGCGGAGTCCACAATCGAGCAGTACCGGGCCGCGCTGGACTCGGCTCCGCTGTTCGATGAATTCAGGGGTTCCCTCCTTTCCACCCTGGGCGGAATGAGGGGCGGATACGCCGTCGTGCGACTGCGAAACATCTCTGAGGCGCTGGGGTTCGGGGACCCGTTCCTGCGCTTGGCGACGGCGATTCTCGCCGAAGTGGCGATCCCGTTTCAGCCCTTCCAGCGGTGGCCGCTGTGGAAGGAGCTCGGGACCAACCTCAACGCCAATCCCGGCATGTCCACCGGCGTGGGCTACAACGCGTTCCACATGGACTTGGTCAACGTGAGCCGGCCGCCGGACTACACGACGCTTCTGTGTGTCCGGCCCGACCCGCTCGGTGCCGGTGCGAGCATCCTCTCCGACGCCCGCGCGGCCGTATCGCGCTTAACGCCGTCAAGCCGTGCCCGCCTCGCCGACGTGGCGTACCACTACGGCTCGTTCTTCGAGCTGTCCGACGTCGGCGAGGAGTACAAGCCGTTCCCCATCCTGGACGGCGAACCCGCAGACCGCGGGTTCGTGCGGTTCACCGCCAAGATGCTCGCCGAGGCCGGACTCGACCTCGACGAGGAACACACCTACGCCGCCAGGGAACTTGCGGACGAAATGGTGGCCGGTCAGGTCTCCTTCACCCTTCAGCGCGGCGACTTCCTGATCGTGAACCAGCACCACTGGGTGCACGGCCGCGAACCGCTCGCCGCCGGTCAGCACGACGTTGCGCCCGAGGACCGGCGTCTTCTGCTCCAGCTGTTCCTGCGTGGCAGGGGCGCCGCGGAACCGGCCGCCTCGTAGGTCGTGCGGGCGGGCGTCTGGCCGGGTCCCGCCGAGGGTCCTAGATCCGCGAGTTGCGCAGCGACTGCCACGCAGCGCCGGCCAGCGCCCGCATCGACCGGGGGACCGACAGCCCCTCGTGCTCGCGGTACAGCTCCCAGTTGTACCTGACCAGGGACAACTTGTTGGAGGACAGCGATCCCGCCCGGTGGGATCTGTACACGGCAAGCGGCTCGGGCAGCCCCCGGGCGTCAGCGCCGTCGCGCATGATCGACAGCCACAGGGCGTAATCCTGTCGCTTCCGCATCTCCGGCATCAGTCGCGTGCCGAGGACGGTGCGGTCGTACACGAGCGCCGGATCAAGCGGTTAGCGGTCGGCGAGTCATACGTGGAGGACATTCCCGCCAAGCGGCTGCAACCGCTCCTGGACAGCGGGGCATTCGTGCCCTCGGCAGAGGCCGGGGACATGTCCGGCTTCGACATCGCGATCATCACCGTGCCCACTCCGCTCCGGGACGGGGCACCCGACCTCTCGTACATCGAGTCGTCGGCCCGGCTGCTTGCGCAGCACCTGCGCCCCGGAGCCACCGTAGTGCTGGAGTCAACCACCTACCCGGGCACCACCGAGGAACTGCTCGCCCCGCTGCTGGAAGAGGGCTCTGGCCTGAGGGTGGGCGAGGACTTCCACCTCGGCTACAGCCCCGAGCGGATCGACCCGGGCAACCCGCGGTGGAGACTCGAGAACACCCCGAAGGTGGTCTCCGGCACCACGGCCGAGGGCCTGGCGGTGGTGGACGGCTTCTACGGGCAACTGGTCGGGCGCACGGTGCCGGTCTCCTCCTGCAAGGAGGCCGAACTGACCAAGCTGCTGGAGAACACCTTCCGGCACGTGAACATCGCCCTGGTCAACGAGCTCGCCATGTTCGCGCATGACCTCGGCATCGACGTCTGGGAGGCGATTGACGCCGCCACCACCAAGCCGTTCGGCTTCCTGCGCTTCACCCCTGGACCGGGGGTCGGCGGCCACTGCCTACCGATCGACCCCTCGTACCTGTCCTGGCGGGTCAAGCAGGCGCTCGGCCAGCCCTTCCGCTTCGTGGAGCTGGCCAACGATGTCAACAGCCACATGCCCGACCACGTGGTGCGCCGGCTCAGCGAGGCGCTCAACGAGCGGCAGCGCTCGGTGAAGGGCTCCCGGGTGCTCCTGCTCGGTCTCGCGTACAAGAAAAACACTGGCGACGCGCGGGAGACGCCGGCCGCGCGGGTCGTCGAACTGCTGGCCCGGATGGGCGCCGAGGTCCGGGCCGCCGATCCGCACGTGGTGGTTGGCGAGCCGATCATTCCGGGGCAGCGGGCGGCCGAGCGCGACCGACACGGCGACCCGTTCGCCGCCGTCCGTCGGGTCGAGGCGACGCCGGAGGAGCTGGCCACGGCCGACGCGGTGGTGCTGCTCGCCGACCACGACGAGTTCGACTACGGGGCGGTGGAGCTGCACGCCCGGTACGTGCTGGACTGCCGGAACCGACTGTCCGGCGCAAACGTCGATCTCCTGTAAGCGTCGGCGCTGGAATCCACCCCGGCCAGTCGGCACGTGACCAACGCATGACCAACAGCCGTCACGAGCAGCCGGAAACACTCGGAAAAGACCCGGACCCGGCAGCAAGCGAGGCCCCCGACCGGGCAATAAAACGCCTGGTCAGGGACCCTTTATGCCTCATTCGGACCGAGGGTGGCGGCCCCGGTCGTCCTCGTTCCCCCTCAGTTCTCTCTGTTCGGCCGGTCCGGGATCCCGCCCGGCGCCGTTCCCGGAGGGCGCCCCTCCAACCCGGTGACGGTCCGTTCGGCGATTCAGTCGACAGCGGTCCTGCCCTTGCCATTGCTCCCGCTCCCTTGAGACGGCGCGGGCCCGCCCTGCTTCCCTTCGGGCACGGCCTTCTTCTCCGCCTTCCCCTTCGCGTCACTGTTGCCCCGGGCCTTCTTCGACCCGCCCGGTGACGGCTGTCCGAGGAGCCCGTCGCAGTAGGCCGTCACCGCCGCCTCCGACGCACCGCCCGCGGCCGCCTCCAGCCGTGCGAAGGCGGCCGCGTCCCTGGCCTTCCCCCTGCCCCGGTCGCCGAGGTACACACGGCACAGCGCGACATCGCTCTGTGCCCGGCCGGGCAGGCCGGAAGGACGCACGTCACCCGGAGCGTTCGTGGCCTCCGGCGCCGTACCGTCGCTGTCCGGCTGCAGCGACTCCTCGCCGGAGGGACGCCCACCGGGTGTCGCGGGAGAGGTGCGCGGGGGACGTACGGATTCCGCCCCGTCGGGCTCACCGCCACCGAAAGGCGCCGGAATCGCCCCCGAACCCGCGGCCACCGCGACCCCGCCGAGCGTCGCCGCAGCCACGAAGCCGCCGAGCATCACCCGGAACGAGCGCGCACCGCGCCATCGTTTCGCCGGACGCCAGTCGTCACGTCGACGCCGCCACCGCACCACCGCAGCGTGCGCGCCCTCGTCCCGCGCGGCCACGAAGGCGGCGGTCGCGCGTTTCTCGTCGCCGGGTTCGAGCGCCCCGGTACGGCGCGCTGCCGCGAGCAGGGCGGCGAGTTCAGGTGTCTCCGGCGCTTCGGGCGGCCGCTGCGATTCGTCTCTCATTCTTCATTTCCCAGCGTCCGGCGCACCCTGTCTGTCACAGCACCTGCCGCACGGCCCGGGGACAACTGCCCCGCCAGCCTCTTGAGTCCGCGGTACGCGGACGTGCGGACCGCCCCCGCACGCTTGCCGAGCACGCGCGCCGCCGCAGGACCGTCCAGGCCGACGACCACCCGCAGGAGTACGGCCTCGGCCTGCTCGCGCGGCAGTGTACCGATGATCTCCAGGGCCGCTCGGGTGGAGAGCGTCTCCAAGGCCGCGGCGGCCGTGTCGTGGCCGCCGGGCAGCTGAAGCGCCTCCTGTTCGATCAAGGTGGCGCGGGGCCGCCGCTTCAGCTTCCTCAAGTGGTCGAGCGCACGGTGGCGGGCGATCATCGCGGTCCAGCCGCGGAACCCCGCTCCGTCACCGCGGAACCGCCCCAGATCGCGGGCTATCTCCAGCCAGGCGTCGGAGGTCACGTCCTCGGCGTCGTCGCCGACCAGTCCGCGTACGTAGCCGAGGAGGCCGGGCTGCACCATCCGGTACGCGACGGCGAAGGCGTCCTCGTCCCCCTGCTGGGCACGCTCGACGGCATCGCCGAGCTCGGCGTCGTACATCTGCCTGCGGCGCTGTTCCCCGCCCGTGCCCAACACACTTCCTTACTCAACGCCCGATCCGGCACCGGCCGCCGTGCCCGTTTCCTGCCGAGGCCCCACTCTCCTTCTGCGCCCGGACCCACAGAAACGTCACAGGTTCCCCGTACGCGCGAGCTACCCGCATACAGCCTTCTGCTGCGCTGTCCGTCCGTGCAGCAGCAGATACAGCCGCTGCACCGATTCCTCCGCGCCCGACTCGAAGCGGTTGACGACTTTGCCGAGCGGATTCCAGACCCGTCCGTCGGGCATCCGCACGCCCACCGCCTGCCGGAACAACTCCCGTTGTGCGGCGTCGAAGTCCACCCATGTCCCACCGGCCCTACGGACGATCACCTCGCCGGTGTACGCCCCGAGCCCCAGCAGAGTCCCTGCGACCCGGTTCCGTTGCGGCTGGTCCCGCCGCAGACCGTCGACGACCAGATCGACGAGACGGAGACTGGCGACCGAGTAGTCCAGGGGGAGCCGATTGCGCGCCGTGAGCCGGGCGACGAACTCCGATGTGTAGGAGCGCATCACCGCCGCCTCGGGAAACGTTGTCCGCGCGTCCCCGCCCATGATTCACCCTGCCCTTCGCCGTGCCGGCGATCACCGACACTGACCCAGCGCTCAGGGACCCGGGAACATCACGCGAAAGGCCCTGTGTTCGTTCTCACGGCCCGCAACAGGAAGAATCACTTCCGCCTGCACAACCATTGCCCCGTCTCGAACGTCTCCGACGCCCCACCTGTTTCGGTTGAAGTCGATGACGAGCGACTTGGCCTGCCGGGTGGGGTGGTTGATGAGGCGTTCGCTTCCGGGAACCACTCGGTGAGGCGGACAAGGACGAGCCCCCGGGCGACACGCTCACGGACCCCGACCCGACGTCGGCGGCGACAGAGTCCTGATCGTCCTGCCCGCAAGCGGAAGCCGGAAAGAGCGGGAATATCGCGCGGAGGGCGCCATGGGCACGCGAAGCCCTTCGGGAACTGGACAGCACGAAATAGTCCTCCGGAGTGTGGTTGCGGCACACCCGACGGCGGCGCGGAGAAATCGGGCCGGTCACACATCGGCCCGGCAGCCGATTACGAGCGTGCGCACCTTTCGGAGAAGACCATGGCAGAGGACGGCAATTCGCCCGCCCCTCAGGCCGCGTGTGAGTTCTTCTCGGCGTCGACAGGTCGCGCTCAAGGCGCCGATCTATGCTCCCGGAGGGGATCGGGTGGACTGCCACTGCGGTCGGGGCCGTAGGCGGAAGGGGCCGTAATGCCGGCACTGAAACTGCTGTGAGTCCCGGCCGTTGGCGCCTTTCCGGATCCGTACCGGGCACGGACCGAAAAACGCGGCCACCCTGCGCAGCTCGGCCCCGGCTACGAACAGCCCGGGGCCGCCGCAGATCACCAGCCCCTACAACAGGGCGGGGCCCTCGCGCGGCCGTCCGGCCTTGCGGTCTTCGCTCTGGCCGGCGGCGTTGGCGCCCGGCAGCCGGCCTCCGACTGCTGGAACTGCGGACCAGGTCAGCGCACGTCGGCGGGAAGCTCGATCTTCCCGTTGAACGTGCCCTGGTTCTCCTGCTGTACGTCCTGCTCGAACGTGATGTCCTGTCCGCCGTAAGGGATCAGAAAGCCGAACTCGAAGCGGTGGCTCTTGACGCGGTACGTCGCCGCGTCCAGGACCAACACCTCCTCCAGGCCGGACAAGGTGAGCTGCGCGTCGCTCACGGGGATCCCGGCCGTGCGGAGCTGATCGGCAGTGGGGTCGAACTCCCGCGCCGCCTTCTTCACCCACGCACGGTCTTGGACGGCTGTCAGCTTCTGCTTGTCGCTGCCGACGCGCAGTTCGACCGTGCCGTCCACCGCGGTCAGCTTCACGTCGTCACCGGTGGCCTCCCGCGCGTACGCCCGGAACTCCTCGATGGCCGCGACCGGGTCCTCGACCTTGTTCCGCATCTCGGGATCGGAAGCGGACGCGTCCTTCCACGGTGCGCCCCCCTTCTTGAGGTACGCCGTGCCGTCGACGACGTAGATCTCCTCGTTCTCCTTGGCCCCCTTGCTGCTGGTACTGACGCCCTGAGAGTGCAGAGCCTCCGGCGCCATGCCACGCCGGACCGTGGCCCGGTAGGACGCAGCACTCTCCTGGCCTCGCATCGTCAGCCCTTCCTGCCCCTTCACGGAGAACGTCCACGCGCTTTCCTCCGCCATCGCCTTCTCGGCGAGGTCGAGGAAGTCCTCCGGCGACTCGGGCACGGAAGCGGCGGAAGGCTTCGGCGACTCCTTCGTCTCCGGGCTCTTCGAAACAGCCGGCTCCGACTGCCCGTCCTCAGTGCCGCAAGCGGCGAGCGAGAGCGACAGAAGGAGAAGCAACGCAACACACCTGAAACGAATTCGCACGTACCCATTCCTTCATCACGACCACCGAGCCTGCACGGCGGGCGGACTGTACAGCACCATTCACCTTGCGATCACACCCACGGACATCCCTTCCGAATCGGCCTGAATCCAGGCCGGCTGGGATGGGCGATGACGAACAGGCAGGCATCCGGCGACCTGCAACTTCAAGATGGACAAAGCTCATTGGGCTCCGGGCTCCCAGCTCGGCCCCAGGGGCAAAGCAGCTGACTGGCGAGGCTTGTGGTGGCCCGGCAACGCATCTGCCGGGCCACCTTCCGATCAATGGGTGTCGGTGCGCTTTTCGAGGCGGGTGCCGTTGCGAAGGGTGATCGACATCAGGTCGCTGGCGGTGTCCAGCTCCAGGCGGTGCCAGCGACCGCGGGGGACGATCACGGCGGTGCCTGCCCGCAGTTGCACCATGTCCTCGGCGCCGCCGGGCCTGTCTGAACGGAAGTAGAGGCGGACACCGCCGGTCAGGCAGCACACCGCTTCCTCGGCCTGCGGGTGCATCTCCCAGTGGTCGGCGTGCACGTCAGCGTCGGTCTCCACGTGGAACGTGGCGATCTGCCAGGCGCCGGAGTCGCTGCTCGTCATCTGCCGTTCGACGGCTCGGACGTCGCCGTCGGGGTGGAAGTGCAGCGCCGAGGCGAACAGGTCGATGGGGATCGTCGTCATGATGGTGTTCCTTCCAGTCGGTTGTCTGCGGGGGCGGCGGGCCGCACGTCAGGTGTTTCGGCCCGGCCGCGAGGCAGCACGCCGATGGCCACGACCGCCGCGAGCACGAAGAGGGCGGCGGCGATGGCCAGGCCCAGGGCGTAGCCGTCGTTGAGCGCGGCGGGGTCGGTGGCCGTGCCGGTGTGGTGTGCGGCGATGGTGGCCAGGGCGGCCAGGCCGATGCAGCCGCCGAGTTGGCGCGAGCTGTTGAAGAGGCCGGAGGCCATGCCGGCCTCGCGGGGGGTGACGCCGGTGGTCGCGGCGGCGGCGGCCGGGGCCAGGACCAGTCCAGTACCGACGCTGGTGACGAGGGACGGGCCGAGTACGTCGGTGAGGAAGCCGCCGCGTGGGCTGATGAGCGCGAACCAGGCCAGGCCCGCGGCGGCCAGCAGGGCGCCGGGCACCAGGGACACACGGGGGGTGCGTGACGCGGTGATGCGGGTCGCGGCGACGGTGCCTGCGACCAGGCCCAGGGAGAAGGGCAGGAATGCGGTGCCGGTCGCTGCGGCGCCCATGCCCAGGACCTGCTGCATGTACAGGGACACGAAGTAGAACGCCGTGAACTGCCCGGCCGCGGCCAGGAACACCAGCACGTTCGCGCCGGCGACCCAACGGCTGCTCAGGAGGCCAAGGCGCAGCAGGGGTGCGGTGACTCGTGACTCGGCGAAGACGAAGGCGGTCAGCAGCACGGCTGCGGCGGCGAGGGTCGCCCACGTGATCGGGGAGCCCCAGCCGAGGGTGTCGGTGCGGACGATACCGAGCACCAGTAACCCGATTCCGCCCGTCGCCAGAACGGCGCCCAGCGCGTCCAGCCTCTCGCGCCGGGCGGGCCGTGCTCCGGCGGGCACACCTGCGGGAACCAGCGCGAGAGCCGCCGCCACGATGGGCAAGTTGATCAGCATGACCCAGCGCCAACCCGCATATTCGGTCAGCAGTCCGCCCGCCAGCACGCCCAGCGCGCCGCCTGCGGCGTTCACCGCGCTCCACACCCCGAGCGCGCGGACACGCCGAGGGCCTTCAGTGAAGGTGGTGGTGAGCATCGCCAGCGCGGCCGGCGCAGCTGCGGCGGCGCCCAGGCCTTGCCCGGCGCGGGCGGCGATCAGTTGCCAGGGTGCCTGGGCCAGTCCGCCCGCCAGCGAGCACAGCCCGAAAACGGCCAAGCCCAGCACGAAGAGTCGACGCTGGCCGTACAGATCGCAAGCGCGGCCACCCAGCAGCAGTAACCCGCCGAACGTGAGCGCGTAGAGGTGCGCGACCCACGGCAGGTCGAGCGGCGCGAATCCCAGCGCTGTGCGGATCGCGGGCAGTGCGACGTTGACCACCGACATGTCCAGGGCGAGGACGAACTGGGCGACGGCCGCTGCCGCCAGCACCACTCCGGGCCTCCCTCGGGAGTTTTTATACATGTAAGGAAAATAGCGCGAAGGGATCGCCGCTGTCGACAGCTGGGGGATGATGGGAGGCATGCCGCAGCCGTCCGCACCGCGCAAAACCCTCGGCCGACCTCCGCGTATCTCCCTCGAGGAGGTCGTCGAGACGGCCAGCCGGATCGTGACCGAGGAAGGCGTGAACCGGCTGACCATGCGGCGACTGGCCACAGAGATCGGCAGTACGCCGATGGCGCTTTACCACCATGTCCGCGACAAGGAGCAACTGCTCGTCCTGCTACTGGACGACTACGCCACGCGGACGCTGCGCCGACCCGAGCTGCCTGCCCACCCTCGCGAGCGGATCGTCGCCGCTGCCGCCGCGATCCACGAGGCGCTCGCCGCCTGCCCCTGGATCACCGAGGTGCTGACCGCCGACGACTTGATGTCCACGTCCGCACTGTGGTTTGTCGAGCAGATCATCGATGGCCTGGTCGAGTGCGGGCTGACTCCCGCGCAGGCCGTGCGCGGTTACCGCGCGATCTGGTACTACACCGCCGGAGAGATCATGGTCCGTGCGGCAGCGGCCCGGCGACGCGCAGACGATGACCGTGCGACCTACCGGGAGCGAGTCTTCACCGATCTCGACCCGGGCGAGCTTCCCCGCTTGGCACAGGTCGCGGACCGCTGGGCGTCGCTGACCGTTGAGGACACCTACCTGGACGGGCTTCGAGCCCTGGTGGACGGCCTCCTCACCACCCGCTGACGGGCCGCCGCCGATGAACGCGTCAACGTCCTGCGCCGCTGACATTCTGTCAACACGCCAGTGCCCGGCTCCTCTGTCGAGCATGGTCGCCTTGAGCTGGGTACGCAGCCGCCACTCCTCGCAGGTCTGGGTTCCGCCGGCCAGGGTGCGGGTCATGTGGGCCTCGATGGCGCGGACGGTGAGCCTACGGGGCGTCGGCGCTCGGTTCACCCACCGGGATCCGGATCGGACTGACCCTGGCCCCGTAGCACCCCGGCCGCTTGCGTCATACGCACACATACTGGAGCTCCTCGGCCTGACCTGGGGGGCTCCTGCCCTGTGCGGAGCCTTTCGGGTCAGGCCCGGCCGCGGGCCTGGCGCGACACCACCGCGCGCAGTACCCGACGGCCTTCGGTCGACAGGTCGAGCACCCGGCGCAGGGCGGCACCGCTGCCCACGGTGCCCGTGGTCTCCGCGAGGGTCTCCAGGATCTGGACCTGGCGACGCAGTTCACCGGCGAGAAGCGGACCGGTGCCTTCCGGGCCTTCGATGCGGCAGCGGTTCTGCAGTTCGGTGCGGTCCTCGGACTCTGCCTCGTCCCCGCCCTGGGCATCGAACCGGCAGTGGGTCTCCAGCGCGGCAAGCGAACAGGCATCCGCCCACTCCCGCAGCTCCGGCGCAGCCCGGTCCACGGGTGCCTCGCCCAGCAGCTTCCGGATCTGTGGCGCCGCCCCCTCCGTATCGGCCGCCGCATCCAGCGCCGCGCGCACCTCCGCGAGGCGGTCCGGCCACACGGAGCCGTCCGCACACCCCGCCCAGAGAGGGCGCAGTGGATCCGGATCGGCCCCGTCGGCGGGTTGCGGCAGGCAGCGGTCGAGGCAGGCGACCGCGCTTGCGGCCAGCCCGCGCTCGTCGGCGGCGGCGATCAGTTCCAGCAGGCTCATCGGCGTCTCCCGTCGGCCCGTCCCCGTGCGTGCACGCACGGGGACTCGGCGCTTCCCGTTACCGCGTTCAGCGCCGAATGGCTCAAAATCGTCACTGCGGAGGCCGAATCACATCTTTCAGTAGGTCTGGCCTGCCGCCGGCTGTCCGCCGAGCGGATACACGCCGAGGGCCGCCCGCTCCCCCTGCATCCGGGTCAGCTTCCGTACGAAGAGGATCGCGAGCACCGCGGCCACGATGTCGAACACGTCGGACACCATCACCAGCCCTGTCGCGTCGATGATCTCCTGCGTCTCCTCGGCCCTCATGTACTGACGGGACGTGACCCAGGAGAAGGCCAGTGAGCAGACCCACGCCCCCCACCACAGATTCATCGGGGTGGCCCGGACCGTGCGCCAGCTGCCGTCGGTGTTGGTCTGGGCACTCGCGGTCCAGATGCCGCCCGCGATCCGGCGCGGCAACACCAGGTTGGCGACCGGGACGAACCAGGCGCCGACCGCCCAGCCGGGCGACATCGGCTGCATGCTCGGGTCGAACACCTCGGCGTTCATCCGCACCCGCCGGAACCAGATGATGAAGACGACGGCGGTGGCCAGGGTCGTGATGGCCTGAAGCACACCGGCGGACCCGTACAGATTGTCCGCCAGGGTCGCCTCCGCTTCGTCGTACGTCGCGAAGTCGTTCTCCAGCCCGTCGCCGAGCAGCCTGCGGATGTTCTGCCCCGCTGCCACAGCCAGCAGGTCGGCTCCGGCGACGACGGCCAGCAGAATGACGACGGCCGTCGCGAGCCCGTCCGGCGAGCGCAGATACTGCTGCGGAGCGACGAAGGCCGGGACCGGCGGCACCGGGGCCGCCGCCCCGGCCGGTCCGGCACAGAGGAGACAGTGTCCGTCCGCGGTGACCGGCGGTCTGAGACGACAGGTGGAGCACAGCACGATGTGGAACCCCCCGGGATTCTGAGCCAGGAACGCAAGAACGCGCGCCTCCCCCCGGAGCGCGCGGCATGCGAACGTAACCCTTGCCCACCCCCCTGTCCACGGGGAATCCGGTCCGCCCCGCTCAGCCCACCCCGTCGATCCGCGCGGCCAGCGCCCGGAACTGATCCCAGCTCAGCGCCGGTTTGCCCGGGTCCCAAAGCTTCTGGGCCGTCGCCCGCAGCGGCATCCGGATGCCCTGCGCCACCTGCGCCGGGGTCTGCGCCAGCGGGAGGTCGCCCCAGACCGCGAACCGGCCGCCCAAGATCTGGCCGGAGTAGCGCGCCGGGACGGGCTGGGTGCCGCGCAGGACGAGCGGGGTCCACTGTTCGTAGATCCGCTTGCCCGTGGGGTAGACGAAGTTGTTGGGCTGACCGAGTACGTAATAGAGGAACTCGTCGTTGAGGTTCACCACGCGCCGCCCCTCGCGCAGATACTCCTCCGGCAACCGGGCGCCGTACTCCCTGCCCGTCCAGTACTCGACCTCGATGTCCTTGTCGGCATGGACGACTCCGTCGCGGAAGAAGCCGTCGTTCCATGCCTTGGGCTGCTTGCCGCGCGGCCGCACCACCGCCGCGCGATCGTTGAGCCAGCCGGTGGCGAGGTCCTTGATGCCGGCCTGCGGTCCGTATTTCTGCTGGGCGGCGCGTTGCAGCTGCGGGTACGAGGCGGCCGGGTCCTTCGCCATCAGGGCGCGGTACTCGTCGGCGCCGAGATGCCAGTACCGGCCGCCGAACAGCTCGGTGAACTCGCCGAGGAGTTCATCGATGAGCTTCGCCGCCCCCGGATCGGAGATGTCGAGCGATCCGGTCGAGCGCACACCCGACACATTGCGCAGCTGGAGGTCGGGGTGGGCGCGCAGAACCGCGCCCAGATGGCCGGGGGAGTCGAGTTCGGGGACGACCTGGATGTGCAACCGGCCCGCGAGGCCGAGGATCTGCCGCACCTCCGCCTTGGTGAGGTGCTGCGGCGAGACCACTTCGGGGTGGGTGTCGGACTGGATACGGAACGCCTGGTCGTCGGAGAAGTGCAGGCCGAGCTGGTTGAGCTTGAGGTCGGCCATCTCGCGCAGCCGGTCCTCGATCCAGGCGACGGTGTAGTACTTACGGGCGATGTCGAGGTTGAGGCCGCGCTGCGGCCGGTCGGGGCGGTCGCGTACCTCGCCCTCGGGCATGTCGCCGTCGGCGCGCACCGACTGTTTCAGGGTTCGGGTTCCGTAGAAGACACCGGCCTGGTCGGGGCCGCTGATCGTGACCCGTCCGTCGCGCGTGGTGAGGGTGTACGACTCCGGGGTGCCCTTGCCGGGAGTGAGGGCCAGCTCCACATCGCCCGCGCGGGCGGGGACGTCACCCCGGTAGTGGATCTTCAGTTCCTTGGCCAGCAGCTGCCCTTCGTCCGCGAGCGTCCCGCTGCCTGCGGCGATGACGACCCCGGCGGCCGGGCCGGGCCGCCAGCCGGGGCCGCGGGCGGCAATGTGCTCGCGTACGGCGGGGATGGTGCGGGGCGGAGTGGAGAGCGGGTAGCTCCGGGTCGGCGAGGGGGCCGCCGAGGCGCGCGAGGGAGTGCGGGACCCCGACTCCCCCGCGAGTCCGCTGTCGGAGCTTTCCGGCCAGACGACGACGGCGATCGTCGCGGCAGCCGCCGCGGTGAGGGCCGCACCGGCCACAAGAGCGCCGCGTGAGGGCGACATCGGTCAGAAACCTCCGGTATCGATGGGAAATAGAGCATAAGTCAGGAGATACCGGGCAATCTTCCTTAATTGTTGTCCATCAGACGTTCCGAAACTCTCCCGTCCGGGTGAAGTTCGCGCATCCGTCGGACGACCGTTGCCCGGCCTCGCTACCTTTGAGGCACATTCGTCTCTCCCTTCACCCTGCATCCGCCTGGTCTCACCCGTCCCGCCCCATTCCAGGTTCACAGATGCCGTTGATTCGAGGAGTCCACGCTGTCCAGGTCCAGCGAGTCCCACGCCGGCCTCCCGAAGCGACTGCGGCGACCGGCCACCCGGACGGCCGTACCCGCCCAGAACTCCGGACCGGCACAGGACCGGGCCGACACCCCGGAACTCGACCGCTTCAACACCGCACCGTCCGCCGAGGCCGAGGCCGCCCTGCTGGACTGCTTCGGCAGCCGGCGCTGGGCCGGGCGGGTGGCCGCCCACCGCCCGTACCCCGACCTGGACGCACTGCTGGCCGCCGCCGACGAGGCGGGCTACGACCTGCCCCCGCCGGATCTCGCCGAGGCACTCGCCGCCGAGGTCTCCCCCGGACTGCACCACGCCGCGCCGTACTCCGCCCATCTCGCGCTCCGGGCCGCACACGCGGCGTACGAGTGCCGCTTCGGCCATGTCTTCGTGATCTGCCTGGACGGATTCGAGCCCGCCGAACAGCCGGACCAGGTGCTCGCCGGAATCCGGGCCAGGCTGGCCCACGACCCCGACCAGGAGCGGGTGGTCACCGCGGACGAGATGCGGCGACTCGCCCGGGGCCGCATCATCGAGCTGGTATCGGGTTCATAACGGAACGGGGCCGGTCAGCCCTGCGGACCAGCACCCTCCTAGCCCGTCCGTGCCTGTTTGATTGCCACTTTGATCACACCAGAGGCCCCCGCGCGAACGAACCGACAAAGCGTCGCTACGATGGCCGGGGCCGGTGGACCGTACCCGGCCGGGTCAGACCGACAGTCAAGCCGGCCGGCCCCAATCCCCGCTCCCGGAGGGTTCTTCCGTGCCGGCTGGAACGCTGTACCGCGGCCGGGAAGGCATGTGGTCCTGGGTGGCTCATCGAGTCACCGGTGTCCTCATTTTCTTCTTCCTGTTCGTACACGTCCTGGACACCGCTCTCGTCCGCGTTTCCCCCGAGGCCTACGACGACGTCGTGGCCACGTACAAGACGCCGATCGTCGCGCTCCTCGAATACGGCCTGGTGGCCGCCATTCTCTTCCACGCGCTGAACGGTCTCCGCATCGTCGCCGTGGACTTCTGGGCCAAGGGCCCGCGCTACCAGAAGCAGATGCTCTGGTCCGTCGTGGGTGTCTGGGTCGTGCTGATGGTCGGGGCCCTGTACCCCGTCCTCGGCCACGCCGTACGCGAAGTCTTCGGGAGCTGAGGCCAATGTCCACCGAGTCCTCCGCCGCGATCGGCTCAGTCGAGGGCGTCCACCTCTACGACGTCGACCACCCGGCCCCGGTCATCGAGCCGCCGCGCAAGCGGACCGGCAAGACCCCCAAGGGTTCACGCACCAACTTCGAGATGTACGCCTGGCTCTTCATGCGCCTGTCGGGCATCGTCCTGGTCGTCCTGGTCCTGGGCCACCTGTTGATCCAGCTGGTGCTGGACGGTGGCGTCTCCAAGATCGGCTTCGCCTTCGTGGCGGGCCGCTGGGCCTCGCCGTTCTGGCAGGTCTGGGACCTGGCGATGCTGTGGCTGGCCATGCTGCACGGCGCCAACGGCCTCCGTACGGTCATCAACGACTACGCCGAACGGGACAACACCCGCTTCTGGCTGAAGATGCTGCTGTACACCGCCACGGTGTTCACCGTCCTGCTGGGCACGCTGGTGATCTTCACCTTCGACCCGAACATCCGCTAGGCGCCGGGCCAGAGGGACCAGAGGAAATCATGCAGATCCACAAGTACGACACCGTCATCGTCGGCGCCGGCGGCGCCGGTATGCGCGCGGCCATCGAGTCCACGAAGCGCAGCCGTACCGCCGTGCTCACGAAGCTCTACCCGACCCGCTCCCACACGGGCGCCGCGCAGGGCGGCATGGCCGCCGCGCTCGCCAACGTGGAAGAGGACAACTGGGAGTGGCACACCTTCGACACGATCAAGGGCGGCGACTACCTGGTCGACCAGGACGCCGCCGAGATCCTGGCGAAGGAAGCCATCGACTCCGTTCTCGACCTGGAGAAGATGGGCCTGCCGTTCAACCGCACGCCCGAGGGCAGGATCGACCAGCGTCGCTTCGGCGGCCACAGCCGTAACCACGGCGAGGCCCCGGTCCGCCGGTCCTGCTACGCCTCGGACCGCACCGGCCACATGATCCTCCAGACGCTGTACCAGAACTGCGTCAAGGAGGGTGTGGAGTTCTTCAACGAGTTCTACGTCCTGGACCTCCTGCTCCAGGACGTGGACGGGGTCAAGAAGTCCGCAGGCGTCGTCGCGTACGAGCTGGCGACCGGCGAGATCCACATCTTCCAGGCGAAGGCGATCATCTTCGCCTCCGGTGGCACCGGCAAGTTCTTCAAGGTGACGTCGAACGCGCACACCCTGACCGGTGACGGCCAGGCCGCCGCCTGGCGCCGCGGCCTGCCGCTGGAGGACATGGAGTTCTTCCAGTTCCACCCGACGGGCATCTGGCGCATGGGCATCCTGCTGACGGAGGGCGCCCGTGGTGAGGGCGGCATCCTCCGCAACAAGGACGGCGAGCGCTTCATGGAGAAGTACGCGCCCGTCATGAAGGACCTCGCGTCCCGTGACGTCGTTTCCCGCTCCATCTACACGGAGATCCGTGAGGGCCGCGGCTGCGGTCCCGAGGGCGACCACGTCTACCTCGACCTCACGCACCTGCCGCCGGAGCAGCTGGACGCCAAGCTCCCGGACATCACCGAGTTCGCGCGTACGTACCTCGGCATCGAGCCCTACACGGACCCGATCCCGATCCAGCCGACCGCGCACTACGCCATGGGCGGCATCCCGACCAACGTCGAGGGCGAGGTGCTGGCCGACAACACCACCGTCGTCCCGGGCCTGTACGCCGCCGGCGAGGTCGCGTGCGTCTCCGTGCACGGCGCCAACCGTCTGGGCACCAACTCGCTGCTCGACATCAACGTCTTCGGACGCCGTTCGGGCATCGGCGCCGCCGAGTACTCCGCGAAGAACGACTTCGTCGAGCTTCCCGAGAACCCGGCGCAGATGGTCGAGGAGCAGATCGAGCGGCTGCGCAACTCGACGGGCACCGAGCGGGTCTCGACGATCCGCCTGGAGCTGCAGGAGTGCATGGACGCCAATGTGATGGTGTTCCGCACCGAGCAGACCATCAAGACGGCCGTCGACAAGATCGCCGAGCTGCGCAAGCGCTACCTCAACGTGTCCATCCAGGACAAGGGCAAGCGGTTCAACACGGACCTCCTGGAGGCCATCGAGCTGGGCAACCTGCTCGACCTGGCCGAGGTCATGGCGACCTCCGCGCTGGCCCGCAAGGAGTCCCGCGGCGGTCACTACCGCGAGGACTACCCGAACCGCGACGACGTCAACTTCATGCGCCACACCATGGCGTACCGCGAGGTCGCCGACGACGGCACCGAGTCGATCCGGCTCGACTACAAGCCGGTCGTCCAGACCCGCTACCAGCCGATGGAGCGTAAGTACTGATGGCTACCCCGACCATGGACAAGGTGGAGACCGGCCCCTCGGCGTCCCCTGCCTCCCCGTACATCACGGTCACCTTCCGGATCCGCCGCTTCAACCCCGAGGTCTCCGACGAGGCCCAGTGGCAGGACTTCCAGATCGAGATCGACCCCAAGGAGCGTGTTCTCGACGCCCTTCACAAGATCAAGTGGGACATCGACGGCACGCTGACGTTCCGTCGCTCCTGCGCGCACGGCATCTGCGGCTCCGACGCGATGCGGATCAACGGCAAGAACAGGCTCGCCTGCAAGACGCTGATCAAGGACATCAACCCGGAGAAGCCGATCACGGTCGAGGCCATCAAGGGCCTCACGGTCCTCAAGGACCTCGTGGTCGACATGGACCCGTTCTTCCAGGCGTACCGCGATGTCATGCCCTTCCTCATCACCAAGGGGAACGAGCCGACCCGCGAGCGTCTGCAGTCCGCCGAGGACCGCGAGCGGTTCGACGACACGACCAAGTGCATCCTGTGCGCCGCGTGCACGTCCTCGTGCCCGGTGTTCTGGAACGACGGCCAGTACTTCGGCCCGGCGGCGATCGTCAACGCGCACCGCTTCATCTTCGACTCGCGCGACGAGGGCGGCGAGCAGCGCCTGGAGATCCTCAACGACCGTGACGGTGTGTGGCGTTGCCGCACGACCTTCAACTGCACGGACGCCTGCCCGCGTGGCATCGAGGTCACCAAGGCGATCCAGGAGGTCAAGCGGGCGCTGATCACGCGCCGCTTCTGACCGCCACCGGCGCACCAGTTGCATCCGAGGCCCCGTTTTCCGCACGAACACTGTGGGAAACGGGGCCTCTTGCTGCACCGCTCGGGTCTTGACGGTACCGTCATGCGGAACCGGACACCGGTTCGCCGTCTCCGGCGCAGCAAGGCACGGGGCACACAGTCTTGATCGAAAGCGGGGAACGTTGAGCGATCCGAATCCGTACGCGGACGACTCATACAAGTGGGGGCCTCCCCAGCAGCCGGGCAATCCGCCCACCGTCGCGGACGGCCAGGGGCATGACCGGCCCGGCTCGGGCACGCCGGCCTACGGCTACCCGCAGCAGCTGCCCGAGTCCGCGGCCCAGCCCGGCCCCGGTTACGGCTACCCGCAGGGCCAGGCGGCCCAGCCGACCATGCCCGGTTACGGCTTCCCGCAGCAGCCGGGCGCACTGCCCGGCGGCGGTGTGCCGATGCTGACGTTCGGCGACATCACCGTCATGAACGACCAGATCGTGACGCCGGCCGGAACGATGCCGCTCAAGGGCGCCGTGTGGACGGCCACGGACCTGTCGCGCACCGAGGAGAAGATCCCGACGGTCGCGATCGTGCTCGCGATCGTCTTCGCGCTGCTCTGCCTGGTCGGCCTGCTCTTCCTCCTGATGAAGGAGAAGCAGACGACCGGCTTCATCCAGGTCTCGGTGACCAGCGGCGGCAGGCACCACTCGACGATGATCCCGGCGATGGGCCCGGATACCTTCCCTATGGTGATGGCCCAGCTCAACACGGCCCGCGCCATGAGCATCTGACGGTCCGCGGGGATGGCCCGCCGTCGGCACACCGTCACCGTCGCCGCGCCGGATCGCGACCGGCTCCACGCGTATGCCGGGCCGGTCCGCGCTCTCGCCGAGTCCACCCGGGCCCCCGGGGCCGGGACATCGTGCTGCCGGACGGGCGGACGACGCCCGGTCTCAGCCTGGTGAAGGGCCGCCATCTGCGGCCCGGCGCCCGGTACGAGCCCTCCGGCTCCGACACCGAGGAGTTGGCGACGACGGTGGTGCGGGAGTGGCGGCGCAGCTGTGTCGTCGCCCTGGAACAGCTTGTGCGGTCACCGCAGTTCACCGGGCGATCGGTCCTGCGGCTGTACAGCCCCGAGCGCCCCGGTGCGCAGTGGAACGAGACGCCCGGCCGCATCCTGGGGCAGGATCTGGACGAACTCCGGGCGGGGCCGGCCGATCACGCCGTCGGAGACCCTGACGACGAAGCCGGCTGAGCGCCCGGTACCCCGCGCCTCAGTCCCACTCGGCGCCACCCCGGTCCTCGGCGACCACCATGATGCGCCGCAGCATGTCGTTGAGCAGCGTGCGTTCGTCCTTGTCGAGGACGCCGAGCAGCCGGTACTCCTCATGGCCGAGAACGTCCATCGCGCCCAGCCAGGTCGAGCGGCCCTCGGCGGTGAGTTCCACATCGACCCGTCGGCGGTCGGTGGTGGAGGGTGTGCGGCGGACGAAGCCGCGCCGTTCGAGCGCGTCCAGCCGGCCGGTGACGGAGGCCGGCGCGAGGTCGAGGTCGGCGGCGAGCTCGGAGGGGGCCGCCTTCCCGCCGCGTCCGGCCAGCTTGTGGAGCGTGTCGAACTCCTGGCGGTCGAGGTCGAAGTCCACCAGGGACTGTTCGCGTACCCGGCGCAGATGGACGGAGAGTTTCTTCATACGGGTCACCGCGCCCTCGACATCGGGATCGAGGTGGGGAAGGACCGGCTTCCAGCGCTCCACATGTCCGTCGGTCCAGTCGCGTCGCTCCATGGGGAAAGCGTACGCCCGGCCCCCAACTACGCTTCGGCACAAGATATTTCGTTGACGAATAGTTTGGAACCGAAATAGGTTGCGCGCATGCCGCACCCCTTGCGCACGCGCGCCTTCCGCCTGCTCTTCATCGGACGCACCCTCTCCCTCCTCGGCGACTCCGCCATCCCCACCGCCCTCTCCCTGGCCGTCTATCTGGCCACAGGATCGACCGGAGCACTCGCGCTGGTCCTGGGATGCGCAATGATCCCCAAGCTGCTCCTGCTGCCACTGGGCGGCGTCGTGGGCGACCGCTTCAACGCCCGCACCGTCGCGCTCACCACCGATCTCGTGCGGTGCGCGACCCAGCTCTTCGTCGGCGCGGAGCTGCTCGGCGGCTCCCCCGCGCTCTGGCAGATCGCCCTCGCCGAGGCGATCGGCGGCGCCGCCGGGGCGTTCGCGATGCCGACCGTGTCACCGCTGATCCGCGGCACCGTGGCGGAGTCGGGGCTGCTGCGCGCCAACTCGCTGATGGCGGTGGTCAACAGCGCGACCCGGCTCGGCGGCCCGGCGCTCGCCGGAGCCCTGATCCTCACCGCGGGCCCGGGCTGGGCCTTCGTGCTGGACGGCGCGAGCTTCGCGGTGAGCGCGGCACTGCTGTCCGCCATGAAGGTCCGGCACGTACCCATCCCCCGGCGTTCCCTGCTCACCGATCTCAAGGAGGGCTGGAGCGAGGTCAGGGGCCGCGACTGGTACTGGACGAGCCTGATCGCCCACGCCGTCTGGAACGGCGCGGCGGCCGTCCTGATGACCGTGGGTCCGGCGCTCTTCGTCCGGGAGCTGGGCGGCAAGGAAGTCTGGGTCGCCCTCCTCCAGACCGGCGCGGTCGGCCTGCTCCTCGGCTCCCTGCTGGCCGGCCGGGCCCACCCCCGTCGCCCGGTCCTGGTCGCCAACCTGGGCCTCGCCACGTACGCCCTCCCGCTCGGCCTCCTCGCCGTCCACGCGCCCGTGGTCGTGACCATCGCCGCGTACGGCATCGCGCAGGCCGGGCTCGGCTTCCTCAACCCGGTCTGGGAGACCTCGGTCCAGTCCGCCGTGCCCGCGCACGCCCTGGCCCGCGTGACCTCGTACGACTGGCTGCTCTCCCTCGGCGCGATGCCACTCGGATACGCCCTGGCCCCGCTCGCCGCCTCGGCCTGGGGCGCCGAAGTCCCCCTGGCCGTCGCCGCGGTGGCGGTCGGCGCCGCCTGCCTGGCGACGGCGGCGGTGCCGGGCGTACGGCGCTTCGGGGTGCCCGGCAAGCAGGCGGAGCGAGTCGCCGAGGCATCTGCTTGAACATGTTCAAAGACAGGTCTACAGTCCATGACAACAGCTTTTGAACGCGTTCAAGGGAGGGTGGGGCATGGACCTCACTGTTGTCGCGTACGTCATCTACCTGCTGATCAGCGTGGCGCTCACCGTCTGGGTCGCGCGCACGCTCAGCCGCAACGGCAGGGTGTTCCTCGCCGATGTGCTGCACGGGAACGAGAAACTCGCCGATGCCGTCAACCACCTGCTGGTGGTCGGCTTCTACCTGGTCAACCTGGGCTTCGTCACCCTCTACCTGAGGAACGACGACGGCGTCGCCGACGCCCGCGGGCTCTTCGAGGCACTGTCGGTGAAGCTCGGCGTCGTCCTGCTCGTCCTCGGCGTGCTGCACCTCGGCAACGTCTATGTGCTCAACAAGATCCGCCGCAGGGGCCTGATGGAGCGTGAGCAGACCCCGCCCGTACCGCCGCAGGGCTGGACGGGTCCGGGAAACGGTCCGTGGACCGCCCCCGCCACCAGGGCCTGAGCGCGCAATGACGGCCGGAACAGGCGGGCAGGGGCTGCCCGTCGAACGCCTCACGGTGCTGTACGACGCGCAGTGCCCGCTCTGCGTCCATCTGCGCCAGTGGCTGATGAAGCAGCGCCAACTCGTCCCGCTCGACCTCGTCCCTGCGGCCTCCGACGAAGCGCGCCGCCGCTTCCCCGGGCTCGATCACGCCGGGACGCTCGACGAGATCACCGTGATCGGCGACCGGGGGCAGATCTACCGCGGGACCGACGCATGGATCGTCTGCCTCTGGGCGCTGGCCGAACACCGGCCCAGGTCCCACTGGCTGACCACCCCGGCGGGCCGCCCGTTCGCCCGGGCGACCGTGCTCGCCGCCGCGAAGTACCGGTCGCTGACCGCGACGCCGTGCGGCGACGGGGACAGTGCCTGTACGGTCCCCGAACCTGGGGACTGACCGGGACGGATACCCTCGGGACTGTGGTGAAGGAAGCGAAGGACGTGAAGGAAGTCAAGGCTCCCAAGAGCGAGCAGACCCGCACACTCATCCTCGAAACCGCGCTCCGGCTCTTCCAGGAACGCGGCTACGACAAGACGACGATGCGGGCCATCGCCCAGGAGGCCGGCGTCTCCGTCGGGAACGCCTACTACTACTTCACGAACAAGGAACACCTCGTACAGGGCTTCTACGACCGGCTCGCCGCCGAGCACGAAGCGGCGGTCCAGCCGGTCCTGGACGGCGACAAGGACCTCGCGGTGCGAATGCGCGGGGTCCTGCTCACGTGGCTGGACGTGGCGGAGCCGTACCACCGCTTCGCCGCCCAGTTCTTCAAGAACGCCGCCGACCCGGAGAGCCCGCTCAGCCCGTTCTCGGCGGATTCGGTCGCGGCCCGCGAGGCGGCGATCTCCATCCACCGGCGATGCCTGGCCGGTTCCGACGCCAAGACCGATCCCGAACTGGCCGAGTTGCTCCCGCAGTTGATGTGGCTGATGCAGATGGGCCTGGTGCTCTACTGGGTGTACGACCGGACGGAGCACACCGAACGCAGCCGCCGCCTGGTCGAGCGCTCCGCCCCGATCGGTGCCCGCGCCATCGCGCTCTCCCGGTTCCGGGCGCTGCGACCGCTGGTACGGCAGATTCACGGGGTGCTGGAGGAGTTCCTGCCCGGCGCCGCGAAGCGTCGGGCCTAGGCAGAGGGGCGGCCTCCCGGCAGTGCCGGGAGGCCGCCCCTCGGGTCCTGTCGTACGCGCCGGGTCCGGCGCGACGGACCGTCAGATCCGCTTCAGTTCCCACAGCCGCCAGAGGCCGGTGCCGTCCGAGAGGTACTGCGAACCGGAGACATCGGTCGTGCTGACGACGTAGTCCTTCTTCTGCCACAGCGGCACGAGCGGCACATCCTCACCGACCAGCGCCTGGAGCTCCTTGAAGTCCGCCGAGGTACGGCTGCGGTCGCTGTACTGCAGCGTGGCACCGATCAGGGCGTCCATCTTCTTGCTGGAGTAGCCGTTGTGGAGGCTGTTGCTGTGGCCCACCAGCGGCTGGCTGAAGGTGTCGGGGTCCGGGTAGTCGGGGAGCCAGCCGACGGTGTACGCGTCGTACTTCCCTGCCGCGTACTCCTTCTGGAACTTCTGCCAGTCGACGGCCTTGACCGTGACCTTGAACAGGCCGCTCGCCTCCAGCTGGCGGCGCAGCTCCGCGGTCTCCCTCGCATACGCCTCGTCGCCGCCGCGGTAGCCGAAGGTGAAGCGCAGCGGCGTCTGCACGCCGGCCTCCTCCATCAGCTTCTTGGCGCGCCCCAGGTCGGGCGTGGGGTAGGCGTCGAAGAACGGTGTGCTGTGCCCGATGTAGCCCTGCGGGATCAGCGAGTAGAGCGGTTCGACCGTGCCCTTGTAGATATCGGTCACCAGCGGCCCGCGGTCGACGAGCGACGCGATGGCCTGGCGGACCTTCTTGTCGGCGAACGGGGAGCCGGCGCGGACGTTGAAGACGAGATTGCGGATCTCGGCGCTGTCCGCCTCGGTGACGCGCAGATCGGGGTCGCCGGGGTTCAGCTCGGCGAGCGTGGCCGGCGGCAGCTGACGGTGCGTCACATCGATCTGTCCGGACTTCCAGGCCGCCAGGAGTGCGTCCGACTCCTTGTAGTAGTGCACGGTGACCGGGACACCGGTCTTGCTCAGCGCACCCGTGTACCGGGGGTTGGGGACCAGTTCGGCGGTGACGCCCGGCCGGTACGACTTCAGGATGTAGGGGCCCGAGCCGTCCACCGTGTTTCCGGCCCGGAGCTTGTTCGGCGGGTACGACTCGCGGTCGACGATCGAACCGGCTCCCGTGGCGAGCTTCTGCGGGAAGGTCGCATCGCGCGAGGAGAGGTTGAAAGTGATGGTGCGGCCCTCGGACACCACGTTCTTGAGGCTCGGGAACAGCACCGACGGACCGACATCCGTCTTGATCCTGATCATGCGCTCGATGGAGTACTTGACATCGGCGGCGGTGATCTTGCGGCCGTTGGAGAAGAACAGATCGTCGCGCAGCTTGCACTGGTACGTCTGGAGCTTCTGACCGATGAACCCACAGCTCTCGGCAGCGTCGGGTTCGGGGACGATCGCCCCGGACTTGAACGTCATGAGGGACTGATAGATGTTGCTGTACATCGCCCAGGAGCCGGCGTCGTACGCACCCGCCGGGTCGAGCGAGGTGACTTCGTCCGTCGTGCCGACCGCGATCGGGTCCTTCTTCACCTCATCCGAGGGAAGCAGCTGCCAGGCGCCGACGCCTGCGATGACCAAAACCGCGAGAACCGCGAGAATCCGTAGCCGGATCGACCGCATTGCCGTGCTCTCCCTTACCAGCCCCACCTCGGCGTTGTGCCCAGATCCGCACATCACCGCATGCTCGCGCACAGCCAATCACACGATTTTCACATCTGGAAGAGCAAAACTGGGACTCATAGCCTTTTGTTCGGCACTTGAAACCTTGGGCCGATCAACAAGGTCTGTAACAGGCCATCGACGGAGTGTCAGGCCTGCAGAGAGGCAAGCTCCACGACGGTGATGTCGGAGGGTGCACCGACCCGTACGGGCGGCCCCCAGGCGCCCGCTCCACGCGAGACGTACAGCTGGGTGTCGCCGTAGCGGTCGAGCCCGGCGACGGTGGGATTGGCCAGTCCTGCGATGAGATTGCCCGGCCAGAGCTGGCCGCCGTGGGTGTGGCCGGAGAGCTGGAGGTCCACACCGTGGGCGACGGCGTCGTGGATGACGACGGGCTGGTGGGCGAGGAGGACGGCGGCGCGGGTACGGTCCCGGTCACCGAGCGCGCGATCGAAGTCGGGCCCCTGCCCCTCGCTCTCCCCGGCAATGTCATTGACGCCCGCAAGATCGAATCCGTCGATCTCGGTCCGGGCATTCTCCAAGGGATGAAGACCCAATTCCCTTACATGATCAACCCATTGGGCGGCGCCGGAGTAGTACTCGTGATTACCGGTGACGAAGAAGCTGCCCTGGCGGGCACTCAGCTGCGCGAGCGGCTCCGCGGCCGGACCGAGGTCGGCGACGGTTCCGTCGACGAGATCCCCGACGACGGCGACCAGATCCGGCTGGGTCCGGTTGATCGTGTCGACGATCCGCTGGGTGTGGGCGCGGCCGAGGATCGGGCCGAGGTGGATGTCGCTGACGACGGCGATACGGAAGCCGTGCGCGGAGCGGGGCAGCTTGGCGAGCGGGACGGTGATCCGCTTGACCCGCGGCCCGCGCAGCACGCCGTACGTGCCGTAGCCGACCGTGCCGAGCCCGGCGACGGCGGCGGCGCCCCCGACGGCCCGCGCGACGAACAGACGGCGCGTGGGGACGGCGCGGGTGTCCGCTGTGGGGGCGTCGGCGACGAGGATGTCCGCTGCGGGGGTTGCGGGGGCGTCGGCGGCCTCGGGCGTGAACACCTTCGTCACCGACGGACGGTTCACCCGGCTTGACTCGTTCGCACGGCCCGCGAGCACCCGTCGCAGAATCGGCCGCACCGCCTCGCCCACCAGCAGAGCCAGCGTCAGATACAGCAGCGCGGCCAGCCACAGGTACCCCGGCCAGGCCAGCACCCGCTGGAGCCAGAAGGGCGCACCCGTACGGCCGGAGACCAGGGCGCCGATGGTCAGCAGCGGCAGGAGCCAGGCGGCCACCGTGCCGGTCCGGCGCAGGGCGCCGCCCTCGGCCGTCGTGTCACCGACGAAGCGGCGCCACAGATAGTGGTGCACGCCGACGAGCAGCGCGAGCACCACGACTGCCGCCACCGCGAGACCGGCCACTGCCACTTGCGCTCCCCCGCTCGTCGTACGGCTTGTTATGCACCTTCGCGGCGCAGGGCCCTGACCCCGCGGAACCCGATCACACCAACGGCCGTCCCCAGGAGAAAGGACGTGATGGCGAGCAGCAGATGCACCCAGAAGTACGCAGTCGGGTCACCCGCGTCGTCGAAGGCGAGTCCACTGCCGTCCTTCCACAGGTTCTTGACGAAAGTGATCCAGATGAACCAGCTCCACACCCCGAAGGCGAGCAGGAACCAGGAGACGGGGCGGCTGAGCTTCATGGCCCCAGTATCTCCGCCGCGCTCCGGCGAAGCCGCCCGGGGTGGGCTGTCCCGGCGGTCCGCGCGGCGGGTCAAGCCATCCGTACCCGCATCCATATCTTCGCCCTGTACGTTTCCGACCGTGCCTGCTCTGAAAAAGATCGCGTTGACGGTCACCTCTGCCGCCTTGTTGTCCACATTTGTCATCAGTCCGGCATTGGCGGTCGACAAGAACACCTCCGCCAACCGGCCGAAGCCACCCGCCGGTATGTCCCGGGTCGGTGGCGAGCTGCTGGGCCGGACCGGCACGCAGGTCAAGCTGGGGGTCGGCGCCCCGGTACTGCCCAAGGACCTCACGGGCAGGTCCTGGATCGTCGCGGACGCGGAGAACGGCGAGGTCCTCGCGGCGCACAACCCGCACTGGCGGCTGCCTCCCGCCTCCACCCTGAAAATGCTCTTCGCGGACACCGTGATGCCCGGACTGCAGCCCAAGACCCGGACGTACACGGTGCAGGAGAAGGACCTCGCCGATCTCGGCGAGGGCAGCAGCCTGGTCGGCATCAAGGAGCACCTCAGCTATACGGTCCACGACCTGTGGCTCGGGGTGTTCCTGCGTTCGGGCAATGACGCGGTGCATGTGCTGTCCTCGATGTACGGCGGCATCCCCAAGACCGTCGCCGACATGCAGTCACATGCCGAGGAGTTGCAGGCGCTCGACACGAAGGTGGTGTCGCCCGACGGTTACGACGCACCCGATCAGGTCTCCAGCGCGTACGACCTGACGCTGTTCGCCCGCAGCGGGCTGCAGAAGGCGGACTTCCGGGAGTACTGCTCGACGGCCGAGGCGGACTTCCCCGGCGCGAAGAAGAAGAACGGGAAGCGCGAGACCTTCAAGATCCAGAACACCAACCGGCTGCTCACCGGCGCGGACGGCGTCGACCCGTACAAGGGCATCGCGGGGGTCAAGAACGGCTACACCACGCACGCGGGCAACACCTTCACCGGTGTCGCCGAACGCAACGGCAAGGTGCTGCTCGTCACCGTCATGAACCCGTCGTCCAATGAGCCCCACGCCGTCTACAAGGAAGCCGCCGGCCTCCTCGACTGGGGCTTCGCCGCGAGCGGCAAGGTGACCCCGGTCGGCGAACTGGTGCCGCCGAAGTCCGCCGATACCGGGTCCGGGACCGGCACCGGGAAGGGCCCCGCGGCGGCGCACGAGGAGGACAAGGGCAGGAACGGCCCCTCGCACGACACCGAGGCCGTTGCCGCCGACGACGGCGGCCGGGGCGTCGGGATCGCGCTGGGAATCGCCGGAGGCGCCCTGGTGCTGCTGGCCGGCGGGGTGTTCCTGGTCAACCGGCGCTGGCCGCTGCCGGACCTGGTGCGCCGCCTTCCCCGTCGCTGACGGCCGCGGAGTCCTTCTCGGTGTCCCTGCGGTTCCGCGTCGCCGTCCAGGCGGCGCAGAACAGCAGCAGCCTTGCCGTGAAGTTGATCCACAGCAGCAGCGCGACCGGCACCCCGAAGGCGCCGTACATGCTCTTCGACGCGACGCCCTTCATGTAGCTGCCGAGCAACAGCTTGAGCAGTTCGAAGCCGACCGCACCGATCGCCGCGGCGACCAGTAGCCGGCGCCGTGGGGGCTCGACGCCGGGCAGCAGCGTCAGCAGATAGAGCAGCAGCAGGAAGTCGGCGAGGGCCGCCACGACCATGGCGGCCACCTGCAGCACCACGCCGCCCGCGCCCCGGTCCGAGATGCCCAGCAGGCCGGCGGTCCAGCCGACGGCGACGGAACCGGCCGAGGAGACGGCGAGAGTCGCGAGCGCCGCCCCGCCCAGACCGAGGAGCAGCCCGGCGTCCTTGAGTTTGCGGATGACCGGATTGCCCAGGTCCACGTCGTCGATGCCCCACACGGCACGCAGACAGCCCCGCATCGCGCCGATCCAGCCGATGCCGGTGAGGAGCAGCAGCGCACCGGCGACCAGCCCGACCGTGCCCGCGTGGGACACCAGACTGCTGATGCCGAGCTGGTCGGAGATGCCCGGCACCTGCTCGGCGATCTTGTCCTCGATCTTGTGGATCTGCTCGGTGGAGAGCAGCGCGGCACCGATCGCCGCACCGACCGCGATCAGGGGGAAGAGCGCCAGGAAGCTGATGAAGGTGATCGCGGCGGCGAGCCTGGCCCAGTGGACCCGCTCCAGCGTCTCGTACGAGCGCCAGGCGTGCGTCGCCATCAGCCGGGAGACGATCGGCCCGATGACGGGGAGGTTTGTCAGCCAGTCCATGACGTACGACTACCCTCCCGGGCACGGAAAACCGGCGCCCCCTTCGCTGCCGTACGGGCTGACACTTACTCAATCACCCATATCGGTGAGTGTTGTAACAAATACCTCGAAAGGGTTTTCTCGGGCGATACGGTCACCACCATGTCTGTCGACACCGTGTCCCTGACCGGCTGGGGCCGTACCGCCCCGACGACCGCCCTGCGCTTCCGCCCCCGTACGTACGAGGAGGCGGCGGCGACGGTACGCGGTTGCGGACCCCGCGGTTCCATCGCCCGGGGGCTCGGCCGGTCCCACGGCGACGCCGCACAGAACGCGGGTGGCTCCGTCCTCGACATGACCGCGCTGAACCGGATCCGCACGATCGACGCCGGGACCGGCCTGGTGGTCTGCGACGCCGGAGTCAGCCTGCACCGGCTGATGGAAGTCCTGCTGCCGCTCGGCTGGTTCGTCCCCGTCACACCTGCCACCCGTCATGTCACCGTGGGCGGCGCGATCGGCGCCGACATCCACGGCCGCAACCATCACTTCTCCGGCTCCTTCTCGCGACACGTCCAGGAGCTGAAGCTGCTGACGGCCGAGGGCGAGATCCGTACGGTCCGGCCCGGCACCGATCTCTTCGACGCCACCACGGGTGGCCTGGGTCTGACGGGTGTGATCCTCTCCGCCACGCTCCGTTGCCACCGGGTCACCAGCTCCTGGATGTCGGTGGACACCGAACGGACCGTCGACCTGGACGACCTGCTGGCCAGGCTCTCCGCCGGAGACCACCGCTACCGCTATTCGGCCGCCTGGATCGATCTCCTCGCCCGCGGCCGGGCGACAGGGCGCTCCGTACTCACCCGAGGGGAGCATGCCCCCCGATACGCGCTCCCGGCGCGCGCCCGGCGCACACCACTCGCGTTCCGCCCGGGACAACTGCCGGTCGCACCCGCTCTCGTACCGGAAGGGCTGCTCGGCCGTACCTCCGTCGCCCTCTTCAACGAGCTCCACTACCGCAGCGCCCCCAGGTACCGCGTCGGCGAGCTCCAGAAGCTGTCCGCGTTCTTCCATCCCCTGGACTGCCTGCCGCACTGGAACCGGATTCATGGGCGCGGCGGATCCGTGCGGTACCAGTTCGTCGTCGGGCACGGACAGGAGGAGGCGCTGCGCCGGATCGTGCGCCGGATCTCCCGGCGGCGCTGCCCGTCGTTCCACGCCGTGCTCAAACGGTTCGGCGAAGGCGATCCGGGCTGGCTGTCGTTCCCGATGCCCGGCTGGGCCCTCGCCCTCGATCTGCCCGCAGCGCTGCCGGGCCTCGCCGGGTTCCTGGACTCGCTGGACGAGGAGGTGGCGGAGGCCGGCGGCCGGGTCTGCCTGGCCAAGGACTCCCGGCTGCGGCCTCAGATGCTGGCCGCGATGTATCCACGGCTGGCCGAATTCCGTTCGCTGCGAGCCGAGCTGGACCCGAACGGGGCGTTCCGCTCGGACCTGTCGCGCCGCCTGTCGCTCTGACCGCTGCGGTCTCCCGCCCTCTCACCCTCCCTCGCCCCCTCGTCCGCAAGGAGTGTTTCCGTGAAGGACGCCTTCGGTGCCCCGCAGTCCCTGCTCGTTCTCGGCGGAACGTCCCGGATCGCTCTCGCCACGGCACGCCGGCTGATCGCCCGCCGGACCCGTACGGTCTGGCTGGCCGGCCGCCCCTCGCCCGGACTGGAGTCGGCCGCCGCCGAACTGCGCACACGCGGCGCCGACGTCCGTACGGTCGATTTCGACGCCCTCGACTCCGAGTCCCACGAGACCGCCCTCGGCAAGATCTTCGCCGAGGGCGACATCGACATGGTGCTCCTCGCCTTCGGGATCGCGGGCGACCAGGAGCGTGACGAGGAGGAGCCGCTCTCCGCGGTCCGGGTCGCCCGGACGAATTACACGGGGGCCGTCTCCGCCGGGCTGGTGTGCGCCGGAGCGCTCCAGGCGCAGGGGCACGGCTCGCTGGTGGTGCTGTCCTCGGTGGCCGGCGAACGCGTCCGCCGTGCCGACTTCATCTACGGGTCCAGCAAGGCGGGCCTGGACGCGTTCACCCAGGGGCTGGGGGACGCGCTGTACGGCACGGGGGTGCATGTGATGGTCGTACGCCCCGGCGTCGTACGACCGGAAACGGCGGCCCGGCCCGCGACGCCGCGGCTCACCGCGGCACGGTTCGCCGCTGCACCGCTGGAGGCATCGCCTCTCGCGACGACTCCGGATGCGGTCGCGACGGCAATCGTGACGGGGCTGCGGCGGCGTTCGGAGACGGTGTGGGTGCCGGGGTCACTGCGTGTGGTGATGTCGGCACTGCGGCATGTACCGCGCCCGCTGTTCCGGCGCCTACCGGTCTGAACCTCGGGCGCCGGGGCGCTCAGGGCGTGAAGAGGGCCCCGCCGGGGCCCCGCTCAGGGCTGCAGGGAGGGCTCGTCCACGGAGGAGCCGCCCTGCGCGGGCACGGCGGGCGTGCCGTCCCCGGCACCGAACGGGAACTCGTTGATCTTGCGCCAGACGCCGTCCGGGCCCTGCTCGTACAACGCGAAGGAACCGCAGGTCCAGGCGGCCTCGTAGTCGGAGAGCTCCTCGTACGCCCGGTCCATCGCCTGCTCGGCGATGTCGTGCGCCACGGTCACATGCGGGTGGTACGGGAACTGGAGCTCGCGCACCAGCGGCCCGGAGGAGTCCCTGACCCGCTTCTGCAGCCATGAGCAGGCCGAGGCCCCCTCGACGACCTGGACGAAGACGACCGGCGAGAGGGGACGGAAGGTCCCCGTGCCCGCCAGCCGCATCGGAAAGGGGCGGCCGCCCGTGGCGATCTGCGCGAGATGCGCCTCGATCGCGGGCAGGTCGGCCGCCTCGGCCTCGGTCGGCGGGAGGAGCGTGACGTGGGTGGGAATGCCGTACGCGGCAGGATCCCCGAAGCTCGCGCGCCGCTCCTGGAGCAGGCTGCCGTAGGGCTCCGGGACCGCGATCGAAACGCCGAGCGTTACGGTCCCCACGTCGTTCTCCTCAATCCTCGATGGTGGGTGGCCTGTTTTCAGCCATCCACCGAATCAACTTCCCGTCGCCAGTGTGACGCCTGCGGCCGTGAAACCGCCAGGGCCCTTGGACTCAGTGCTTCGCGGGCAGAAAGCCCATCCGGTCGTACGTCCGGGCCAGGGTCTCGGCCGCGACGGAGCGGGCCTTCTCCGCACCCTTGGCCAGGATCGAGTCCAGCGTCTCCGGATCGTCCAGGTATTCCTGGGTGCGGGTACGGAACGGTGTGACGAACTCGACCATGACCTCGGCAAGGTCGGTCTTGAGCGCACCGTAGCCCTTGCCCTCGTATTTCTGCTCCAGATCCGCGATACCGGTTTCGGTCAGCGTGGAGTAGATGGTCAGCAGGTTGCTGACCCCGGGCTTCTCGGCCCGGTCGAAGCGGATGACCGTGTCGGTGTCGGTGACCGCGCTCCTGACCTTCTTGGCGGTGGCCTTCGGCTCGTCGAGGAGGTTGATCAGCCCCTTCGGGGTGGCCGCCGACTTGCTCATCTTCGACGACGGGTCCTGAAGGTCGTAGATCTTCGCCGTCTCCTTGAGGATGTACGGGTCCGGCACGGTGAACGTGTCGCCGTAGCTGCCGTTGAACCGCTCGGCGAGGTTACGGGTCAGCTCCAGGTGCTGGCGCTGGTCCTCGCCGACCGGGACCTGGTCGGCCTGGTACAGCAGGATGTCGGCGACCATCAGCATCGGGTACGTGAAGAGACCGACCGTGGTGCGGTCGGCCCCCTGCTTGGCGGACTTGTCCTTGAACTGCGTCATGCGGGACGCCTCGCCGAAGCCGGTGAGGCAGTTCATGATCCAGCCGAGCTGGGCGTGCTCGGGGACATGGCTCTGGACGAAGAGCGTGCAGCGCTCCGGGTCGAGACCGGCGGCGAGGAGCTGGGCGACGGCGAGCCTGGTGTTCGCGCGCAGCTCTGCGGGGTCCTGCGGAATGGTGATCGCATGCAGGTCCACGACCATGTAGAAGGCGTCGTGGGATTCCTGCAGCGCCACCCACTGGCGGACCGCACCGAGGTAGTTGCCGAGGTGGAACGAGCCTGCGGTGGGCTGGATTCCGGAGAGCACGCGGGGGCGTTCAGAGGCCATGAAACCCATTGTCTCAGGTACGGAAGCGATCTCCGGCAGCCGGTGCGGAAGCTGTGCGGCACAGAACGCGCACCGCCGCGAATGAGACGAGGAACACAGTCGGGCCGGTGGGACGGTGGAAGGACGCGGACGGGCGCGCCGTGAATTGAAGGTTTCCTCGCCAGGGTTGCGACCGACGATACAAAGTGGGCACCACCCCCCGCCCACGCCGCACGACGAACGGAGATCCCGTGTCGACCACGGAAACTGCCATCGCCTCCGCCGAGGCGCACAGCGCGCACAACTACCATCCGCTGCCCGTCGTCGTCGCTTCGGCGGACGGAGCCTGGATGACCGATGTCGAGGGCCGACGCTACCTCGACATGCTCGCCGGATATTCGGCGCTCAACTTCGGCCACGGCAACCGGCGCCTGCTCGACGCGGCCGAGGCACAGCTGGAGCGGGTGACCCTCACCTCGCGCGCCTTCTACCACGACCGGTTCGCCGATTTCTGTGCGCAGCTCGCCGAGTTGTGCGGCATGGAAACGGTGCTGCCGATGAACACCGGGGCGGAGGCCGTGGAGACCGCGGTCAAGACCGCCCGCAAGTGGGGCTACCGGGTGAAGGGCGTCCCGGACGGCATGGCGAAGATCATCGTCGCCGCGAACAACTTCCACGGCCGGACGACGACGATCATCAGCTTCTCCACGGACCAGGAGGCACGGGAGGACTTCGGTCCGTACACGCCGGGGTTCGAGATCGTGCCCTACGGGGATCTGACCGCGCTCGCGGAGGCGATGACCGAGAACACCGTGGCGGTGCTGCTGGAACCGATCCAGGGCGAGGCCGGGGTGCTGGTGCCGCCGCCCGGCTACCTCCCCCGGGTGCGCGAACTCACCCGTGAGCGGAATGTGCTGTTCATCGCGGACGAGATCCAGTCGGGCCTGGGCCGGACCGGGAAGACCTTCGCCTGTGAGCACGAGGGTGTCGTGCCGGACATGTATGTGCTCGGCAAGGCGCTGGGCGGCGGGGTGGTCCCGGTGTCGGCGGTGGTCTCGTCGAAGGATGTGCTCGGGGTGTACCGGCCCGGCGAGCACGGTTCGACGTTCGGCGGGAACCCCCTTGCCTGTGCGGTCGCGCTGGAGGTCATCGCGATGCTCCGTACCGGAGAATTCCAGCAGCGGGCGACCGAGTTGGGCGAGCACCTCCACCAGGAGCTGGGACTGATGGTGGGCGGGGGCGCGGTGGAGGCGGTACGGGGCCGCGGGCTGTGGGCGGGCGTCGACATCGCCCCGAGCCACGGCACCGGCCGGGAGATCTCCGAGAAACTGATGGACCGGGGGGTGCTGGTCAAGGACACGCATGGCTCGACGATCCGGATCGCCCCGCCGCTGGTGATCAGCAAGGAGGACCTGGACTGGGGGCTCGAGCAGCTCCGCGGCGTCCTGCGCGGCTGAGTTCTGTCGTCGGTCGCCGGGCAGGCTCCAGGGCCGTTCGTCCGGATCGGGCCAGGGCCCGCGAGCCCGGCATGATCCGGACGAAGCACCCTCCTAGAGGATCACGTGAGGCAGGAAGCGGGCGTACTCGTCCGTGACCGGCCCTGCCGATTCGCGGATGCCGAGCCCGGCCGCCTCGTCCTCGACGACCCACGCCCCCAGCACCACGCGGTTGCCGTCGAAGTCCGGCAGCGGTGCCAGTTCCTGATAGCAGCACGGCTCGTCCCGCAGCACCGCGGGGCTTCCCGGCTCATGGATCGTGACCCCGGCCCCCTCGCGGCCGAGCAGCGGCTTGGCGACGTATCCGAGGCCACCTCCATCGCCCGCCCCCGTTCCCGTCGCCGCGAGTTCACGGGGGCCGTCGAGATAGGACGGGAGCAGATTCGGGTGGCCGGGAAAGAGCTCCCAGAGGATCGCCAGCAGCGCCTTGTTGGAGAGGAGCATCTTCCAGGCGGGCTCGATCCAGCAGGTGGTGCCGGTGCCGCCGCCGTTGTCGAGGGTGTCCAGCACGTGCGGCCCGAACCGGTCGCTCGCCAGCCACTCCCACGGGTACAGCTTGAAGCAGCTACGGATGAAGCGGAGCCGCTCGTCGACGAACCGCCCGGCAAGCCGGTCCCAGCCGATCTGTTCGACCGAGAGCGCCTCCGTGTCGATGCCGGCCTGTTCGGCGGTCTCGCGCAGATAGGCGACCGTCATCAGGTCCTCGCCCAGCTCGTCCCCGTCGGAGTGCGCGAAGTGCAGCGGTCCGGGCGGCAGCAGACCGGCCTGCCGTTTCCACGCCGCGACGAGACGTTCGTGCAGGGAGTTCCACTGGTCGGCGCCCGGGAAACGGTCCTCCATCCAGAACCACTGGACGCTTGCGGCCTCCACCAGGGAGGTGGGGGTGTCCGCGTTGTACTCCAGCATCTTCGCCGGACCGGTTCCGTCGTAGTGCAGGTCGAACCTGCCGTACAGGGACGGCAGTTCGTCACGCCGGTGCCAGGACTGGGCGACGAGTCCGGACAGCCGGCGGTCGGTGATGCCGAGATCGGCGAAGCGGTCCTGTTCCACGATGTGCGCGGCCGCGGCCAGGCACATCGTGTGCAGTTCCTCGACGACGTCCTCCAGTGCCTCGACCTCGGGCAGCGAGAAGACGTAGTAGGCGCTCTCGTCCCAGTACGGGCGCAGCGATCCGTCCGGGTAGCGGGTGAGCGGATAGACGAGTCCCTGCCCCTCCACCGTCTGCTGCCAGCCGGGACGCGGCTGCGTGGTGCGGCGTTCCATACCGGTTCAGCCGCCGCCGGTGCCCGAGCAGCCGAAGCCGCCGCGGTCGACTGCGGACTTGTTGAAGCTGCCGCCCTCCACCTTGCCGTTCTTGCTGCTGCCGCCGTAGTAGTACGACCCCTTGCCGCTGTCGTTCTTGCACTCGTAACTCGGCAGCTTGTCCCGGGTGAGCGGGTCGACGCACCGCTTGTCCGGTTCCGAACCGCAGGAGGTGATCATCGCTGCGAGCACCCCCATACCGCCGAGCACCACCGTGCTCGACCTCAGCCTGCGTATGGCCATGCTTCCGTCTCCCCCGTCGTACGAATCAAGCCAATGTGGCCACTCGTCAGATTAAATGGCTGCCGATTGCGACGGGAAGCCGGTCGACCGAACGTCCCCAGTAGAGTCCCTGTGTGCTTCTCGGGATGATCTGCGCGCTCGGCGCCGCCGTCTGCTTCGGTACGGCCTCCGTCTTCCAGGCCGTCGCCTCGCGGGCCGCCGCCGAGCCGGGGTCGGACGCGGGAGTCGATCCGGCGCTGCTGCTGCGCGCCCTGCGCCAGTGGCGCTACCTCGCCGGACTCGCCCTCGACGGCTGCGGTTTCGTCCTCCAGATCATCGCCCTGCGGTCCCTGCCGATCTACGCGGTGGGCGCCGCCCTGGCCGCGAGCCTCGCCGTGACCGCCGTAGTCGCGGCCCGGCTCCTCAAGGTGCGGCTGAGCGGCGTCGAATGGACCGCGGTCGGTGTCGTCTGCGCGGGCCTGGGGATGCTGGCCCTCGCCTCCGGCGGCGAAGGGCACGGCACCGGCCCGGCGGCGTTGGCCTGGTGGATGCTGGGGATCTCCCTCGGCATTCTGCTGATCGGCGCGGCGGCCGGACGGCTCCCGGAACGGCCCCGGGCTCTGGTCCTGGGGCTCGGCGCGGGGTGCGGTTTCGGGGTGGTCGAGGTCACCGTCCGGCTGATCGACGACGTGTCCCCGGCGGCGCTGCTCATCAATCCGGCCGTGTACGCGCTGCTGCTGGGCGGCGGTTCGGCGTTCCTGCTGCTCACATCGGCGCTGCAGCGCGGTTCGGTGACGACGGCGACGGCCGGCATGGTGCTGGGCGAGACGATCGGCCCGGCGCTGGTGGGCGTCATCTGGCTCGGGGACCGCACCCGCGAGGGTCTCGTCTGGATGGCGGTGGCCGGGTTCCTGGTGGCGGTGGCGGGCGCGTTGGCCCTGGCCCGGTTCGGCGAGGCCCCGGCGGACAGGCCGGCCGGCCGGATCAGTGACGGCTGAGGAAGCGGGCAAGGCCGTCGGCGACGCACTGGGCGGGAAGGGTGGTGGCGAACCGGGCGGCTTCGCCGGCCAGTGCCTCGTCGATGGGCAGGTTGATGCCGCGGGTGACGGCGTTCAGGCAGGCCGTCACCGCGGTGGCCGGGTGGCGTATGACGCGCTCGACCAATTCCCTTACGTGGTCGAGAAGTTCGCCGGCGGGAACGACGCGGTTGACCGGTACGACGGGAGCAACTGACGGCACGTCTCGCCCTGATGAGCGAACTCCTGCGGACACGCTTGCCGACCTGGTCGTGGACCCGCCCGTCGGGCGGTCCCTTCCTGTGGGTGCGGCTCCCGTACGGCGACGGGGAGACCTTTGCCGTCGCGGATCTCCCGTAGCCCCCGCTCGCGGCTTCCGCCGACGGCGGGGACTTCCCAGGGCTCCGGACCGCTGACGCCCGGCAGCTCAACCGATGACGGTCTCGCGTTCCCGGCTCATGAAAGCACTCGCAGCAGGGCCTCCAGCGTCCCCGCCCAGGCGCTGTCGGTCGGTGTCCCGTAGCCGATGACCAGCGCGTCGCGGCCCGGTGGCGCCTGCGGGTGCCGGAAGCGCGAGAGCCCTTCCAGCGCGAGCCCCTGCCACGCGGCCGCCCGCATCACCGAGGGCTCGCTGCCCTCCGGGAGTTCGAGCACGGCGTGCAGTCCGGCGGCGATACCGCTGATCCGGACATCGGGCGCCCGCTGCGCCAGCACCGCGACGAGCTGGTCACGACGGCGGCGGTAGCGCAGCCGCATCGAACGCACATGGCGGTCATACGCACCCGATTCGATGAACTCCGCGAGCGTCAACTGTTCCAGCGCGCTCGACGACCAGTCGCTCAGCCCCTTCGCCTCGGTCACCTCCTCCACCAGGCTCCCCGGCAGCACCATCCACCCCAGCCGCAGCCCCGGCGCCAGGGATTTGCTCGTCGTCCCCAGGTGGACGACACGTTCCGGGTCGAGTCCCTGGAGCGCGCCGACCGGCTGCCGGTCGTAACGGAACTCGCCGTCGTAGTCGTCCTCCAGGATCAGCCCGCCCGTACCGCGCGCCCAGTCGACCGCCGCGGCCCGCCGGTCGGGATGGAGCGGCGCCCCCGTCGGGAACTGGTGCGCGGGCGTCATCAGGACCGCGCCCACGCCCCGCAGCCCGGCCAGCTCACCGGTCCTGGCCCCGAGTCCGTCGACCGTCAGACAGGGCATGCGCAGCCCGGCGTCCGCGAGCAGCTTCCAGTGCACGTCCAGTCCGTACGACTCGACGGCCACCTCCCGCACCCGCCGCTTGCGCAACACCGTCCCCATCAGCTTCAGCGCCTGCACGAAACCGGCGCAGATCACGATCCGTTCCGGGTCCGCGTGCACACCGCGGGCGCGGGCCAGATAGTCGGCGAGGACGGTGCGCAGCTCGATGCGCCCGCGCGGATCGCCGTATCCGAAGGCGTCGTTGGGTGCGGTGGTCAGGGCGCGGCGGGCCGCCTTGAGCCAGTCGGCGCGCGGGAACGTCGAGAGGTCGGGCGACCCGGGCAGCAGGTCGTGGGCGGGCCGGGAGCGCACCGGCCGGGAGCGGGTCGCCCTGGTGACCGTCCGGCGCGGCTCGGCCCGCCGCGCCACCCTGGTCCCCGAACCCTGCCGGGCGGTGAGCCACCCCTCGGCGACCAGCTCCGCGTACGCGTCGGCGACGGTGTTCCGGGCGATGCCGAGGTCCACGGCGAGGCTGCGGGAGGACGGCAGCCGGGTGCCGGGCGCCAGCCGCCCCGTCCGTACGGCCTCGCGCAGAGCGTCCATGAGCCCGGCCCGCAGCCCCGCCGCACCCGCCGTCTCCAGATGCAGGTCGGCACCGAAAGTGGCCCAGGAATCCGTCATGGAAATGGACCATACCGCTGCGCCATCCTCGCCGTAATGTCGTACCCATGACGACGAACGAACACAGCCACCCGACCTCCGAACTCACCCCCGAGCACACCCCCCGTATGCAGCAGTGGGCCGCACTCGCCCCCGATGTCTACAAGGCCCTGGTCCGGCTGGACGCGGCATCCCGCAAGGGCGTCGACCCGGTCATCGGGGAGCTGGTGAAGATCCGCTCCTCGCAGCTCAATCACTGCGCGTTCTGCCTCGACATGCACACCAAGGACGCACTGGCGGCGGGCGAGTCCATCGAGCGGATCGTCCAGCTCAGCGCGTGGGAGGAGTCGCAGCACTTCTACACGCCCAAGGAGATCGCGGCCATCGAGCTGACCGAGGCGGTGACCGTACTGACCGACGGTTTCGTTCCGGACGAGGTGTGGGAGAAAGCCGCCAAGCACTTCGACGAGACCGAGCTCGCCCACCTCATCGCCGCGATCACGACGATCAACGCCTGGAACCGGTTCGCCGTGACCACCCGCATGGTCCCCGGTCACTACACGCCGGGCGACATCAAGCACTGACCCGGCACGCCCCGCACCCCGCCCGCCCTTGCGTCGGAACACCCCCGGGAGCTCCGTGATGACCGCATCCGTCCTCCGCGCTCTGCACCACGACCGCGCCCCCGGCGATCCGCTGGTCCTCCCCGGCCCGTGGGACGCGGCGAGCGCCCGCGTCTTCGCCGATGCGGGCTTCCCTGCGCTCGCCACACCCAGTGCCGGGATCGCGGCCTCGCTCGGTTACGAGGACGGGGCGACGCCCGCCGCCGAGATGTTCGCGGCCGTGGCCAGGATCGTGCGGGCCGTCCCGGCCACCGTCCCCGTCTCGGCGGACATCGAGGCGGGTTACGGACTGGCGCCGGAGGAGCTCGTGGAACGCCTCCTCGGCACCGGAGCCGTCGGCTGCAATCTGGAGGACTCGGCCGACGGCACCCTCGTCGATGCCCAGCGGCAGGCGGACCGGCTGGCGGAGGTACGGGCGGTCGCGGGTGACCGGCTCTTCGTCAACGCCCGCGTCGACACCTACATCCACGGCGTCCCCGACGGCACGGACCAGGAGGCGGAGACGGTTCGCCGCGCCCTGCTGTACGTGGCGGCGGGCGCGGACTGCATCTACCCGATCGCGGCCCCGCCCGAGGCCCTGCCCCGGCTGGCCGCCGCCGTCCCGGCCCCGCTCAACGCCCTCGCCCGGCCGGACGGCCCGCCCCCGCGCCGGCTGGGGGAACTGGGCGCCGGCCGGATCACTTTCGGCCCCGGGCTGCAGCGCCGGGCCATGGCAGCCGTACGCGAGATCGCGGACGAACTGCGGAAGGGGTAGGCGCCCCGGGGCCGGGCACGATCACGCCTGTCTGCCGCCGAAGGCCGCCAGGGTCCGTTCCAGCAGGTCCGGCCAGAGAGCGCATACGCGCCCTCGAGCGCTCTCGAAGAAGGCGTCCTTTTGACCTCCTCCCCCACATGGGTGTGGGGGATTCTCTCCCTGGCGTCCGTATGTGCGGTGCGCCTTGAGTCGGGTTCCTGGTTCCTCCCCACCGATGGGTGGGGGTTGTGCGCTCTGCCGGGACGAGTCCTGGTCTTACGCACGGCCACGTACCGACACCACCGCCCCCGGCAGCAGCTGCTGCCGGGGGCGGTGGTGCACGCCTCGGAGGGCGTACGGATCAGATCAGGCCGAGCTCGCGAACCGCGTCGCGCTCCTCGATGAGCTCCTGCACCGACGCGTCGATGCGCGTACGGGAGAACTCGTTGATGTCCAGGCCCTGGACGATCTCGTACTTGCCGTCCTTCGTAGTGACCGGGAAGGACGAGATGATGCCCTCGGGCACGCCGTAGGAGCCGTCCGACGGGATACCCATGGAGGTCCAGTCGCCGGCGGCGGTGCCGTTGACCCAGGTGTGGATGTGGTCGATGGCGGCGTTGGCGGCCGAGGCGGCCGAGGACGCGCCACGGGCCTCGATGATCGCGGCGCCGCGCTTGGCGACGGTCGGGATGAAGGTGTCGGCCAGCCACGCCTCGTCGTTGACGAGCTCGGCGGCGTTCTTGCCGGCGATCTCCGCGTGGAAGACGTCCGGGTACTGGGTCGCCGAGTGGTTGCCCCAGATCGTCAGCTTCTTGATGTCGGAGACGGCGGCACCGGTCTTGGCGGCCAGCTGCGAGATCGCGCGGTTGTGGTCGAGGCGGGTCATCGCGGTGAAGCGCTCGGCCGGTACGTCCGGGGCGGCGGCCTGCGCGATGAGCGCGTTGGTGTTGGCCGGGTTGCCGACGACGAGGACCTTGATGTCGTCCGCGGCGTTGTCGTTGATGGCCTTGCCCTGCGGCTTGAAGATGCCGCCGTTGGCGGAGAGCAGGTCGCCGCGCTCCATGCCCTTCGTGCGCGGGCGGGCACCGACCAGGAGGGCGACGTTGGCACCGGCGAAGCCGACATTGGCGTCGTCGGTGATCTCGATGTTGCGCAGCAGCGGGAAGGCGCAGTCGTCGAGCTCCATCGCGGTGCCCTCGGCCGCCTTCAGCCCCTGCGGGATCTCCAGGAGGCGCAGGTTGACCGGCACGTCGGGGCCGAGCAGGTGGCCGGAGGCGATGCGGAAGAGCAGCGCGTAGCCGATCTGGCCGGCTGCGCCGGTCACGGTGACATTCACGGGAGTGCGGGTCATGGCGATCTCCGTTAGACAGCTGGCGGTGGGGGTCCCTGCCCCTGGTGCTGGACATCCCTGAATCTTGATGTGAAGAGATATCCAGCGATCAGGCTATCCGACCCGGAACCCCCCGACCGCCCGGCCCCCTGTGGCACCGCACACAACCCGTCACACAGCGCTCACCCGGCCGTATCCGCTCACCCGGGAGGCGGGCGCTCGGTGGTGGGCCCTCTCGTCATCGTCGTCACCGCCCCGCTCCGGCCAGCAGCACCGCCCCGGCCAGTACGAGCAGCACACCGACCGCCCCCGCGAGGAGCACGGCCAGTCGCCTGCGGCTGCCACCGCAGCGGTCCGCTTCCCCGCCCCCGGTCCGGTGCGGCGGCTGCTGCGGGACCAGCGGGAGCGACACACGCGCCCGGGAGATCCGGAGGGGCTCCGTCGCCATGTCCTGACCCATCTCGGAACGGCTCCATGCCCGCTCCGCCAGCTCCCACATGGTCGTCAGATGCACCTGGCTGGTACCCGTCGCCTCGGCAAGAGCGACGATCGCCCCTCTGGGCGCGAGCAGACGCCCGCTCAGATAGCGCTCCCACGACGTCTTGCTGTAGCCCGTGCGGTCGGCCACCGCGGCGATGCTCAGCCCTCTGCGGTCGACGAGCCTGCGCAGCTGGCCGGCGAACTCCCTCACCTGTGGGTCGAGTTCATCCGACAGCGCCTTCCAACGAGGCATTGCTTCCCCTTGCCCGGATCCGGTTCTTCTTCCGCTCCGGACTACCCAGGAGTACGCACGAAGGCAGGACGACAGTTCCAGCGGGCGGGGCGCACAGGGGTGTTCGGGACTCGGGGCGCACCCGCGCACGCCCCCTGCATCACCGATGCGTACCGAACACACCGATGCGTACCGAACACGTTGCGGGGCGATCACACCGTGGCGGAATGGTCACTTCCGTGCCACAGGCCACAGGGTTCCCTTGTAGCCGTCTTCGCCGTCCACAAGGCTGAAGCCAGGACGGGGCAGGCCGCTCAAGTCACCATGTTCCGGAGCGCCTGCGTTCCGGTCGCTGCCTCCGCCCTCGGGTGTCCGTCCCTTCTCGGGGGAGGGGACGGACACCGTCCTCAGGCCGCGCGCCACAGCTGTAGCCGTACGGACGGCCTCAGCGGATCGTGAAGTGGACCGCGTCCTCCAGGAACGGAATGTCCAGCCACGGCTTGGGCTGCGCCACCAGCGCGAGCATCACGATGAGGAAGCCGAGCAGCCCGTACGTCACCAGGTCGGTGAAGCGGGAACGGACCGCCAGCATGCCCACCGACGGGAGCACGACCCGCAGCACGGCACCGCCGATGAGGGCCACGCCGATCAGCATCGTGCCGATCCTGAAGGCCTCTGCGAAGGGGGCGACGGCCACGATCAGCAACCCGATCCCGGCCGTGCAGAGCACGGCGAGCAGCGGCCACTGCCGGGCCGGGGCGGGCGCGTCCCCGGACGCGGCACGGCCACCGCCCTCGGGGCGCGCGGTGTCCCGGGTGAACGACGGGAACCTCCGCGACGGGCGCGGACCGCTGTGCGGTGCGCCGCTGCCGGAACCGGCGACGGCAGCAGCCTCCGGGCGGATGTCCTCGTCCCTGGCCGCGCCGCCGGAGTCCTCGTCGGCGTCGGCACCGCGGTCGGCATCCGCCCGGACGACCGCCCCCTCACGAGCAGCACCTTCCGAAGCGGCACCCTCACGGGTCGCAGCCCGATCCGGCGCAGCCTCATCCGCCGCGCCCGCACCGGGCACGTCCGCGTCCGGCGGCACCGGAGACGTCCGGTCCGCCTCGGCGGCCGGGTCGGCCGGACTCGTACCAGCACCCATGGGGTTCCTTCCGGATCGGGTCAGCCGGCTCAGACGGCGTCGGCTGCGTTGCGCTCGGCCGCCTCGACCACGTTGACGAGCAGCTGGGCGCGGGTCATCGGGCCGACACCGCCCGGGTTCGGGGAGATCCAGGCGGCGACCTCGGCCACGCCCGGGTGCACGTCCCCGACGATCTTGCCGTTCTCGTCCCGGCTGACGCCGACGTCGAGCACGGCCGCGCCCGGCTTCACGTCCTCGGGCTTGATGATGTGCGGCACTCCGGCGGCGGCGACGATGATGTCGGCCTGCTTGAGCTGGGCGGAGAGGTCACGCGTGCCGGTGTGGCACTGGGTGACGGTGGCGTTCTCGGACTTACGGGTCAGCAGCAGCGGGATCGAGCGGCCGATGGTGACACCGCGGCCGACGACCACGACGTGCGCCCCGTTGATCTCCACGTCGTGGTGGCGGAGCAGCTGGACGACGCCCTGCGGGGTGCAGGGCAGCGGGCCCGTCTCGTTCAGCACGAGTCGGCCGAGGTTCATCGGGTGGAGGCCGTCGGCGTCCTTGGCCGGATCCATCAGTTCCAGGACGCGGTTGGTGTCGATCCCCTTGGGCAGGGGAAGCTGCACGATGTACCCCGTGCACTCGGGGTTGGCGTTGAGCTCCCGTACGACGTCCTCGATCTCCTCCTGGGTGGCGGTGTCGGGGAGTTCGCGCTGGATGGAGCCGATGCCGACCTGCGCGCAGTCACGGTGCTTGCCGTTCACGTACCACCGGCTGCCCGGGTCGTCCCCGACGAGCAGGGTTCCCAGGCCAGGGGTGATGCCCTGCGCCTTGAGGGCCGCCACGCGGACGGTGAGATCGGACTTGATCGCGGCTGCGGTGGCCTTGCCATCGAGAATCTGGGCAGTCATGTCCCCATACTCGCGGATGACCCCGCCCGCATACCAATTCCGGGTGCCGGGGGTGGACACGATGTTGCACTTGAGCAACATCCACCACCAGCGACTGGACAAACTTATGCTCCGCTTATAACGATGAAGGCCGCAGTGCCGCAGAAGTACCGGGGGGCGGACCACTGGCCTTTTCTTGCCTCCGTGCGGCCGCATTCGTCCCCGCATGCACGTTGGAGGAACGCCCAGATGAGCTTTGGCGACCCGAACCCGAACCCGAACAATCCGTACGGCCAGCAGCCCGGCCAGCCGCCGCAGGGCCAGCCCGGCTACGGCTACCCGCAGCAGCCCGGTCAGGCGCCGCAGGGTCAGCCCGGCTACGGCTACCCGCAGCAGGCGCCCGGCACGCTCCAGGCCAACAACGGGTACATAAACGTCCCGGTCCTGGGTACCGTCCAGGTCGCCTCGATGGGCCGCCGTCTCGGTGCACGCTGCATCGACGCAGCGATCATCGGCGTGCTCTACACCATCCTCAGCGCGATCGGCCTGGCCGGCGCGATGGGCATCGCGAAGAGCGCCGACGACTGCGGTAGCTCCCTGGACCCCGGCTACCAGTCCTGCGTCAACGACGCGAGCGCCGGCATCCTCGCCACCATGCTCGGCGCGATTGCCATCTTCGGTCTGATCACGCTGCTCTACGAGTGGCTGATGATCTCGCTGCTCGGCGCGACCCTCGGCAAGATGGCCCTCGGCCTGAAGGTCGTCAAGGAAAACACCGGCCTGAACCCGGGCCTCGGTGGCGGGTTCATCCGCTGGATCATCCCGATCGTCGGCGTCTTCCTCTGCTACATCGGCGCCATCCTCGTCTACCTCTCGCCGTTCTTCGACAACTCCGGGAAGCTGCAGGGCTGGCACGACCGTGCCGCCGGCACCCTGGTGATCAAGAAGTAACCCGCACGGCACACGACACGAAGGGCCGGAACTCCTCGCGGAGTTCCGGCCCTTCGCGCTGGGGAACCGTCAGTGGAAGAAGTGCCGCGTACCCGTGAAGTACATCGTCACGCCCGCCTTCCTCGCGGCCTCGACGACCAGCTCGTCACGGACCGAACCGCCCGGCTGGGCCACGGCCTTGATTCCGGCCGCGGTCAGGATCTCCAGCCCGTCCGGGAACGGGAAGAACGCGTCGGACGCGGCGTACGCGCCCCGGGCCCGCTCCTCGCCCGCACGCTCGACGGCCAGCTTCGCGGAGTCGACCCGGTTGACCTGGCCCATGCCGACGCCGACCGAGGCGCCGCCCTTGGCGAGCAGGATCGCGTTGGACTTGACCGCGCGACACGCCTTCCACGCGAAGGCGAGCTCGGCGAGCTCGTCCTCGGAGAGCGCCTCGCCGGTGGCGAGGGTCCAGTTGGCCGGGTCGTCGCCGTCGGCCTGGAGACGGTCGGTGACCTGGAGCAGCGCGCCGCCGTCGATCGGCTTGACCTCGACCGTGGACGTCGGGGCGTCGGGGCAGCGCAGCACGCGGATGTTCTTCTTGCGGGCGAGGATCTCGACCGCGCCGTCCTCGTACGCCGGGGCGACGATGACCTCAGTGAAGATCTCCGCGACCTGCTCGGCCATGGCGACGGTCACCGGACGGTTGACGGCGATGACCCCGCCGAAGGCCGACAGCGGGTCGCAGGCGTGCGCGTTTCGGTGCGCCTCGGCGACATCGTCGGCGATCGCGATGCCGCACGGGTTGGCGTGCTTGATGATCGCGACGCACGGCTCGGCGTGGTCGTACGCGGCCCGGCGCGCGGCGTCCGTGTCGGTGTAGTTGTTGTACGACATCTCCTTGCCGTGCAGCTGCTCCGCCTCGGCCAGGCCACCGGTGCCGGAGGTGTAGAGCGCGGCGGGCTGGTGCGGGTTCTCGCCGTATCGCAGGACGTTCTTGCGCTCGTACGTCGCACCGAAGAAGTCGGGAAAGCCCGAGTCGTCGGCGGCGGCGTACTCGTCCGCGAACCAGGAGGCGACGGCCACGTCGTACGCGGCGGTGTGCTGGAACGCCTCGGCGGCCAGGCGCTTGCGGGCGGTCAGGTCGAAGCCGCCCGCCTTGACCGCGGCGAGGACGTCGGCGTACCGCTCGGGGCTGGTGACGACGGCCACGGACGGGTGGTTCTTGGCGGCGGCGCGGACCATGGACGGGCCGCCGATGTCGATCTGCTCCACGCACTCGTCGGCGGACGCGCCGGAGGCGACGGTCTCCTTGAACGGGTACAGGTTGACGACCACCAGGTCGAAAGGCTCCACACCCAGCTCGGCGAGCTGCTCGCGGTGGGCGTCCAGGCGCAGGTCCGCGAGGATGCCGGCGTGGACGCGCGGGTGCAGCGTCTTGACGCGGCCGTCGAGGCACTCGGGGAAGCCGGTGAGCTCCTCGACCTTGGTGACCGGCACCCCGGCAGCAGCGATCCTCCCGGCGGTGGAGCCGGTGGAGACCAGCTCGACACCCGCCTCGTGCAGACCGCGGGCGAGGTCTTCGAGCCCCGTCTTGTCGTAGACACTGACCAGGGCGCGGCGGATGGGCTTATTCACCGACATGACCGAGATGAACCTTTCGTCCCTCAATGCGATAGCCGTCACGGGCGAGCCGCCCCACGGCCTCGACGAGCAGCTTGCGCTCGACTTCCTTGATGCGTTCATGGAGAGCGGCTTCGCCCTCCGCCGTGTCCTCTTCGGCCACCTCGACCACGCCCTGCGCGATGATCGGACCGGTGTCGACGCCGTCGTCGACGAAGTGGACGGTGCACCCGGTGACCTTCACGCCGTACGCGAGCGCGTCACGCACCCCATGGGCACCGGGAAAGCTGGGGAGCAGGGCGGGGTGGGTGTTGATGAACCGGCCGCCGAACCGGGCGAGGAACTTCTTGCCCACGATCTTCATGAATCCCGCGGACACCACGAGGTCCGGGCGGTGCTCGGCCGTAGCGGCCGCGAGTGCCGCGTCCCACTCCTCGCGGGTGGCGTGGTCCTTGACCCTGCACACGAAGGTCGGCAGTCCGGCGCGCTCCGCCCGCTCCAGGCCGACGATGCCGGAGCGGTCGGCGCCGACCGCGACGACCTGCGCGCCGAAGCCCTCGGGGTCGTCACCGATGGCGTCGAGCAGGGCTTGGAGGTTCGTGCCGGAGCCGGAGACCAGCACGACCAGACGGGCCGGTGCGGCGGAGGGGGGCGGGGAGGCCACGGCTGGGCCCTTTCTCGCGTGGTGAAGCAGAGCAACGCTGATTTGTATGGTCGTACGAAAGAATCGCGCCCCTCGATACGGGGAACTCTACGAACGAGCCGACCGCCAGCAACGATACCGGCACCTCGGGAGACCCCCACGGGACGGGGGTGAGAGGCCGCAGGTCGACTGCGGGTCGGCCGCAGCGAAGCACGAGAGGGCCCGGGTGACAGGTATCGGCCACCTGCGCCGCGCTCCCCGCTTTCGGCCTCTCCTGGCCGGGAGGTAGCGTCAGGGGACAGGGAACCGTCCACAGGGCGGAAATGACGAGATGGGGAAGACGTTCACCATATGCCGGACCGACGCCGCCGCACCGCCTTCCGCCACCCGCTGCCCGAGCGGACCCCACTGATGCTGCGGGAGCGCCAGTCCCCCGCGGGTCCTTCGCCCTCTTCCGGCTCCTCCGGTCCGTCGGGGTCTTCCGGCCCCGCGGGCGACAACCCGTTCGCCGCACCGCCCGAGGACCGTCCCGACCAGCCCTGGCAGCCCCGCCACCCGTCGAACGCCGGAAACGGCAACGGGAACAACCAGGGGAACGGGGGCCGGGGCAACGACGACGGGTCGCCCGAGGGCGGCTCCTCCGACGACCGGCCGGTCTGGGGCAGCCAGTGGAGCAGCCAACAGCCCGGTCGGCAGAGCGGTGGCTTCGGCGGCCGCCCCGGGGGCCAGGGCGGGCCGAACGGCCAGGGCGGCCCCGGGGGCAGCCCCGGCGGACTGCGCTGGGATCCGACCGACCCCGCCCAGCGCCGCGCACGCTACGCACTGCTCTGCGGCATGTGGGCCTTCTTCTTCGCACTCTTCGACTTCCCGGAGATCGCCCTGCTGCTCGGCGCACTCGCCGTGTACTGGTCGATCAGCTCGCTCCGGGCGAAGCCGAACGGCGGGTCCGCGCCCGGCGCCGCCGGAGCACCCGGCACGGCCGCAACGTCCGGTACGCCGGCCGCCGGCCCCCTCCAGGGTTCCGGTTCCGGGCGCGTTCCGGCGTCCGCGCCCGGCGCCCCCGCCGCTCCTGGCTACGGGAGGCAGCAGACCACGGCTGCGGTCAGCGGCCTGGTGACGGCGCTGCTCGCACTCTCGATCGTCGCGACGACGTTCACGGTGCAGCTCGTCTACCGCGACTACTACACCTGCGTGAACGACGCCCTGACCAAGTCCGGTCAGCTGGCCTGCAACGACCTGCTGCCGAAGCCGCTGGAGCCGTTCTTCGGCGTCAAGAACTGACACGTCACGGATCTACGGATCCACGGACGGCCCAGCCTCCCCCGGCAGGGCCGTCCGTTCGTGCCAGGGGCCGGTCGGCAGGAAGTCGTACGGCGCGGAGTCGTCGCTCCTCTCGTCCGCCGCGGCCGCCGACGCGGCGCCGCCGGTTGCGGGGAAAGCCGCCGCAGCGGGTACGCCCGAAGCGCGGACGGGTACGTGTACGGGTCCCGGTCCGGGCACCGCCTCGGCCACCTCGTCCTCGTCCTCGTCCCGGCGCCCGGACCGCTTCCACCACCGCCGGCCGCCGTCGTCCGACTCCTGGGGCACCTGCCCGGGACTCTTCGCAAGCACCTGAGCTTCCGGCGCGCACTTCGCCGCTGCCGTCTCCTGCGCCACTCGTCGCGCCCGCCACCCGTCGCCGCCCCGTAGCCGCCAGGCCCGGAGCAGCAGCGCCACGGGGACGCCGAGCAGTGCCGTCCATGCCAGGGCCGCCGCACCCGTCAGCCACCACACCGGGCCGAACTCCGCCAGAGCCCCGATGCCGAGCGGTCCCCCCGCGGCCGCGGCCAGCGCCGCCGTGCCGACCCCGCACCCGACCGCTCCCAGGCCGGCCGTCAGCGCGGTCCCCCACAGGCTCCACGCCTCCTCCCGCCCGGCATGGGCGGGCGCGGCCCGCCGTACCGTGAACCAGGCGACCGTCACCCCGGCAACGACCGGCACCGCCCCGGCCGCCCAGTTCAGGACCGTCCCCGGCCCCTGGGCCGGCACCGCGGCAAGCAACGGGAAGACGGGCAGTGCCGGGCGCCCCGAGAAGGCGAGCGGGGTCACCGTGGACGCCGTACCGAGCGCAAAGCCCGGCCCGAGTCCGTACGCGGCACCCCACACCGCCGCATTCGGCACCAGCACCAACGCGAGCAGCAGTACCGGGACCCCACCCTCCCAGTCGCCCGAGAGCTGGACGAACGACTGCTGAGCCGCCTGTGCATGCCACACCAGCGCCACCGCGACGAGCAGCGCCCCGCCACCGAGCAGCACCGCCACCCCGGCCGCGGCCGACCGGCACACCGCCTCCGCGCGCTCGCTGAACCGCGTACGCGCCAGCTTCTCGTGCAGGCGCACCGGCGCCCAGGACGGCGGCGCGATCGGGCGCCCCGATGCCGTCCAGACCCCGGCAGCCGCCGCGCCCATCACCACAACGGCCGAGGGGAAGAACAACGACGGTGCGGACACGGACAGCGAACCACTCCGCGCATAGAACGTGACAGCGGCTCCGACCAGCAGATATCCGCCGCTGACCATGGCGAACGTGCCCGCGGCCGAGGGCGCCGGGCGCCCCTCGGCGGACTCCAGGGCATCCCGGGCCGCACGGTGTACCAGCCACACCGGCATCACAGCGAGCAGTAACGGGACGAGGCCGACCGGGGCGGGGGCTCCGCCGAGCGTGTCGGTTCTGATCAGCTCCGCACCGTGGGCGAGCAGCCAGAGCGCGGCCGCCGTATGGAGGGCCCCGCCGGGGCCGTTGTCCGCAGTCGGGGAGCTGATCCACAGCGTCATGACGAGCACGGCGAGTGCGCCCAGCCCCAGCCCGGCCGCCAGCGCACCGCGCAGGAAGGCGAAGGCCGGAACGGCGGACCGGCCCTGCTCTGCCGGCAACGACGGGCTGCGTTCGGTCACTTGGGTCACACGGCGATGCTCCCAACGACACGCGCTTATTCCGTGTAACAGGCGAACAACCGCCGTGTCGCTCAATATACGTTTATGTACTTTTTCACCCAGTGTGGGCCCCCGAGGGGTCCTTCATGACAGAGAGCTCGTCCGATGCGGCCGCTGCCCATCCGCTCCCCTCCCCCAAGGAGCGACGCAGGCTGCGTGAGGCGAAGCCGCTGAGTGAAGAGCAGGTCGCGACGGTGGCGGGCGCCACCCGGACCAAGTCCACCGCCCCGGACACCCGGCCGAAGGCCGCCGCCGAACGGGCGGCCCGCCCGGCGACACCGACGACGGTCGCGAGGCCGTCCGAGCCGGTGACCTCCACGAAACAACCGCTGTCCCGTCCACCGACCCCCGTCGAAGCCACTGGGAGCGCCGCCATGGCCCCGACCGAGCCGGGCACCACCCCCGAACTGCCGGACAAGTACGGCGCATCCGGCACATCTGCCATGGGCAGCCCGTCCGCCACCCGTGCCGCGCCTGAAGCACCTGAAACGCCTGAAATGCCTGAAGCATCTGAAGCGCCGGCCAAGGCGTTCGACGCCTTGTACAAGAGCTGCGCCGCCGCCCTTTTCCGCCAGACGTTTCTGCTGACCGGGCGTCGGAACCTCTCCCAGGAATCCGTCGCGCGGGCCTTCGCGCGGGCCTGGGAGCACTGGCCGGAGGTCGCGGTGGACCGTGATCCCGCAGGCTGGGTGCGGGCCGCCGCGTACGAGTACGCGTTGTCGCCCTGGCACCGGCTGCGCCGCAGCCACCGCCCCCTCGACCCGCCGCCCGCCGAACCCGGTGCGCGCGCACTGCTCGACGCGCTGCTCGACCTGCCGCCGTCGTACCGCCGCACCCTGCTGCTGTACGACGGTGTCGGCCTGGATCTTCCGGAGACCGCGGCGGAGACGGAGGCCAGCACCCCCGCGACGGCGAGCAGGCTGATGAACGCACGTGCCGCGGTCGCCGAGCGGCTGCCCGAGCCGGCGGAGCCGTCGTCCCCCACCGAGCGGTCCGCGCTCCTGCGTCAACAGCTCGGCGCACTCGGCCGGGCTCAGCCCCCCGCCTCGCTCCCCCCGCCCGACGCGATCCGTACGGACACCGAGCGCAGGGCCCAGGTGTGGACCAGAGCGGCCGTCTCCTTCACGGTGCTGCTCGTCGCTCTGACGCTGTTCACCCTGGCGACGGCTCCGACCCGGTACGAAACCCCGGAGTCGCCCGCTCAGCAGGTCGGCGGGGTGCCGCCACGAGGGGGCCCGCAGAAGCTGACCCCACAGGACCTGAACCTGCAGAAGAAGCTTGAGGGCGAGCTCGTACAGGGTCCGGCCCGGCTGGTCCCCGACGCCGGCTGACCGGGAGGACCGGGAGCGCCGGACGGCGGGCAGCCGGACGGCGGGCAGCCGGACGGCGGGCAGCCGGACGGCGGGCAGCCGGACGGCGGGCAG
>NZ_FMDF01000225.1 GCF_900091955.1 Streptomyces sp. Ncost-T10-10d | reverse complement strand
CGCCGCCGCGACGGCGGCGGAGGAAGCCGCCAAGGACGCCCAGGCATTTGCCGAATCAGCACAAGAGGCAGCGACGCAGGCCGAGAACGCGGGGAACACCAAGCAGATCGAGACCGGGACGGTCCCGGACGACGCCGGCGGACTCATCGGTGGCGTGTTCTACGTCGTCGACCACATCGAGCAGGTCGGCGAACCGCAGATCCTGAAGAAGACCGAGGGCTGCGACGGCTGGTGGGACCAGCTCGCCTACGACGGCGACTGCACGATGACCCAGAAGATCGGATACAAGGCCGACCTCGACCTGTACATGTGCACGACGGAGGTGTGGGAGAACTCGTGCTTCTCCGGGGACACGCTCTACCTGGGCGAGCACAAGACGGACACGCAGTACACCGAGGTCACGCACACCATCACGATCGCGGAGTACCAGCAGGGCGTCGACCCCATCGACATCCTCTTCGGCAGCTGGATCCGATGCGCCCAGAAACTCACCCCCGGTGGTGAGAACGGAAGCTGGGGCGGTTGCGCCTGGGCCGTGGTGGATGTGGCGTCACTGTTCGCCGGCAAGATCATCCGCCCCATCGCGGACGCCGTCCGGGCGATGGACGCTGCCGCGAGGACCGGAATCGGATTCATCGACGCCTGGGCGGCCCTGCGTTCGCTCCGGTTGTCCGAGGTCGCCGTCGCGGGCATCGCCAGCAAGATCATGCAGGCGGTGTACGAGGCGTGCGAGACAGGCACTTCGAGGGCGTTGCCCACCGTCGGCGCTCGGGCGTTCGCCGCTCAGAGCTCGCCTCAGGAGTGCATAGAGAAGGTCCTCAAGGGCCTGGTGAAGGACGGAGACCACGTCGTCCTCGGCATCAACCCCTACGCGGACGACCTGGCGGAGGCCATCGGCGCCAAGACGTTCAACAACGATGCCTACGGCATGAACCTGCCCCGGGAGATGGGTCTGGGCGAGCGTCCGATCTGGACGGTCGGAGTCGAGAAGACGGTGTCCAACCCCAACGTGCGGCTGACGGTCTCACTGGACGGCGTCGCCGGCACCGCCAACGCCGACGACGCGCTCAAGCGTCTCTTGCAGCGGGGTGAGACGATCAACGGCAGCGACTGGGCGCTGATCAGGTCCAGCGGCTTCGGCACCGCGTGGGAGATGATAAAGCTGCGCACCGCGGTCAGGCTGGGCCAACGTAACTGGACGTCGATCGAGTGGCGCATGGGCGGCAAGGAAGTCTTCCCCGAGCGCTTCAAGCTGGCCAATGGGGAGCCGGTGCCGTGATCAAGAGAGGGCTTCGGGCATGACCGATTTCATCCGTACCGGGAGGCTGTTCCGAGTGGTCGGGTTCAACCCGTCCCACCGGCAGCTCTTCCTGCAGAGCGAAGCGACGCTGATCGACGGGACCTCGACCCACATTGAGGTGTATGTCGGCCACGTGAGGCTGATGCTCCTGCAGCCTTACTACCGCAACGGCCTGCACATCCGGCGTGCCAGCGCCCAGGAGTTCGCGGTGCTGGCGGAGCGGCACGGGCTGGAGCCCACCGATGCGGCCTACACCTGGATGCTGGACCCTGACGGCGACAGCTTCGTCGTCGGCAGCAACCCGAACTGGCGCGAAGCGGAGTACGCGCTGATGGGCGACCGGGAGTCGCTGTATGCCGGGCCCTGGCCGCCGGACTTCCCGGCGGATTCGGGGAACGTCTACTGACACCTCGGCGCTGCGGACATGAAAGGTGAGGGCGGCACCCGCATCGCGGGTGCCGCCCTCGGTTTGTCACTCATGGTCCGGCATCGAACGCGACTCGGCCCCGAAGCAGACGGTTCCGCTGATCAGCTGGCCTGCTGTCAGACGCCGGGCAGCCCGGCCGGAACGGCTGCTGTTCTCCTGCAGCGGGGCCGCGAGCCCCACGGGGACGCTGTCCGACTTGGGCGGGGCGGGGGCCGGGGGGAGCCGCCGGCCGGCCGCGAACGCCGGCGGGTGATGGGTTCCGGGGGCGTCAGTGGGCCTGCTGAAGCGCTGTTGAAGTTCTCCACGCCGCGCGACCCTGCCGCCCTTGCCGCGTTCATCAACCTGCGTGTCCTCAACCCCGAACACGAGCAGTGGCGTCGGGGTGTGGAGGCCGCCGTGATCTACACCCACGAGCACGGCGACCTGCGAGTGCCGTTCACGTACCGGGTCCCCGAAGGCGAAGGGGCGGAAGGGACCGGATGGCCGGCCTCGCTCGCCGATTTCCCGCTGGGGCAGTGGACCGCCGACGCTCGCCGCTTCTACGCCCGCGGAGACATGGGCGAGGACCGCGTCGCGCAGCTGGAGAAGCTCGGCATGGTCTGGTCCCACTTCGACGTCGCCTGGGAGGAAGGCCTGTCCGCCGCCCGTGGGTGGGCGGCCGAGCACGGCCGCCTCCTGGCCCCGCTGGACGCCGCCCACCAGGGCTACAAGGTCGGCATCTGGCTGAAGAACGCCCGCGCCGCCGCCCGGCGCGCCCAGGACCTCGAACAACGCAAAGCCGAAGGACTGCCGGTTCAGTCACGGTCCGGCGCCCTGTCGGAAGAACGGCGCGAGCAACTGGAGAACATCGCCCCCTCCTGGTGCCCCACCTGGCCAGTGGAATGGCAGAGGGCCTTCCACCTGACCCGGCAACACCTGGACGAAGGCGGGACGCTGCCCACCGAGGCCGGTGACGTCGTGCGCCAGGGCGAAGACCTCGGACGGTGGGTACGAGCGCAGCGGCTGGGCTGGGAAAAGCTGACGACGGTGCAGCAGCGGATGTGCGAACACATCCTGGGAATCACACCCACGACCGAGCACGAGAAGCCAAAGCCCCGTACGAGCCAGGCTGACAAGTGGGCGATGAACTACGGGGCCGCCAAGCAGTTCTACGAGCGCGAGGGACACCTTCAGGTCCCGAGGAAGCACGTCGAAAAAATCACCGTGAGCGGGAACGGAGGCGAGGACCAGGAACCGCGGGGCATCCGGCTGAAGCTCGGTGCCTGGGTCGAAAACCAGCGCTCCCGCGCCGCGACGCTCACCCCGGAACGGATCGAGCAGCTCTCCGCCATCGGGATGCGGTGGACGTAGCCGTACGGACGAGCAGCAGGGCCGGGCCTACCTGGACAAGTGATTGAGGGGTGCGCGAACCGTTCGCAGGCACCATGCTGGTGAGACTTGGCTCGTCCTACCCAGGAAGCTCACCCACCCTGGACGAACTGCTGCGCCAGTGAATCACCCAGCGAAACGGCCGCATCGTGGTCTTCGATGGGAGACACCTGCGTGTGCTTGAACAGGATGTACGTCACCCCGGAGTCGACCCCGCCTGTGCTCGGGTCCGGGTCGATGCCCAGGTCGTTCGCAGTCGCGTAGGACGCCTCACCGATGATGTTCTTGGGGCCGATGTCACCCACGACCGCGTATTCGACCGTGTCGTTGTAGATCACGGCGACCACACCGCCGCCCCTGATGCCGGAGCGAGCGAAGTTCCAGATCTTGCTGTGGCCGGGCACGACCACATACGGCAGCTGATCGGCGATCAGGGGATCGCCGTTGGACTGGTGGAAGGCCGTGTCGTTCTGGAACGCCGGGTCGGTGTCCGCGTTGCAGGCATCGGTGACCTGGCCGTCGCAGTCGACGTCCATGTCGGCCTTCCAGAACACCGCGGCACCGGCGTCGCACACGGGGACTGTGGCCGGAGCGTCCTTGTTTATCCTGTTACTTCCCGTGCGATATCTTGTGGCAGTGACTGACCTGAGCGAGCAGGTCGGACGCACTGACCGAACCCTCCTGGCGGGGTGTGTTCGCGGCCTTACTCGATGCCGCGGTGGAGCCGGAGGCCGGCAGAGCGGCCATCACCAGAAGAGCGGCGCTTGCGGCTGCGGCCAAGGGTGGTACTCGATGGGTGGGCACGATGGCGCCCCCTTGCTTCTGTTAGGAAAGTTCGCCACCTCGGTCGCGCGATATGAGCTGCGGCCAGTCTCTTCACCGTCGAGCTGTCAAGTCCCTTGCGGACGGCGGCCCTCGACGGAGGTCGGCAAGCGCAGATGCGACCTGTGGCCCCGGTGACCGCACCCGGCCGAACTACGAACGGCGGCCTCGTGTAGCTCCGGTTCGGCGGCCCGGCAGATGCACCGACCACCACCGGGCCGTACCCGAGCACCATGCCCCCAGTTGCCGAACCCGATCACTCCCACGCTCACACAACTGCGCGAGGCCCGCAACAGATCGAGGTGCCGACGACGTCACCCCTGCGCGACGCCACCCGCGCCATCCTCGCCGCCGTTTGGGACACCTGCAGCCGCTGCCCCTCGCAGTGGGCAAGTCCCAGGGCCTGCTTCATCTCCCGGTAGTCGTGCTCGATCCGCCAGCGGAGCTTGGGGAGCCGGACCAAGGTGGTCAGCACGGTGTCGGCGGGCAGGTCGGACAGGGCTAGATCGGGCGACTTGTAAGCACGGTGCCCGGGCCTCGGTCGGGAGCATCACTAATGACACTGGACCGGGAAACCGGTATCTAGACCGCAGCGCGATGCGCTGGGCGGGTTTGGTGGATTCACCTTCTGACACGACGCCCGTTATCTCTGCTCGCTGGCAGTGCTGCAGTTTTGGGGTCGGTAATTCGACCGTAACGAGTCGCAAGCAGTGTGTCCACTTATGGCCTAGTACCTCCAATCGGACTTCTAGTTCCGCTGGTCAACGGCCTGGCGGGGAGGGGTGTGGTGCGTAAGGAGGGCGGCCGGGCACCTGCCGGCAGCCGTTGACGGCAACAGGGGTGCACGCCGCCGCATACGGAGAGCTTCCGCGCACTTTGCAGGCCAGGGCTGGCCCCCGAGAACCAGCTCCGGGCCTTGACCCCTGATCTTGGACACACGAGACACTGGATCCTGAGGATCTGAGAACGGACATCTCGTGGTCATGAAGAACTACCCGCCGCAGTTCAAGGCGGACGCGGTCGCGCTGTATCAGTCGCGGCCCGAGGCGACGATCCGGCAGGTCGCTGCCGATCTGGGGATCAACCCCGAGACTCTGCGTAACTGGGTCCGGGCAGCTGGTGCGAGCCGGCCCCGGGGACGCCGGGTGGAGGTGCCGACCCAGCCGCCGACGCCGTTGGAAGCGGAGAATGCCGCCCTGCGGAAGAAGGTTCGCGAGCTGGAGGAGGAACGCGAGATCCTGCGCAAAGCGGCGAAGTATTTCGCCGGGGAGACGCGCTGGTGAGGAGCCGTCAATCAACTATTTCCTGATTTGATCTTGTTGTCGTGGTCGGTGATCACCTTTTGCAGAGCTTCGATTGTGCGTGGTGGATGCGTCTGTGGGGTGAGTGTGGGGGTGAGGTCGGTTCCTGCGAAGGCCAGCAGTGGCCTGCTCGTCATGGCGTGGTAGCTCAGCGTGTTGCGGTCGTGTCCGAGGATCTTGCCCATCAGGGTCAGGGTGAC
>NZ_FMDF01000226.1 GCF_900091955.1 Streptomyces sp. Ncost-T10-10d | reverse complement strand
GAGGCTGCTATATCAAGTCAAGCTGCTTGAGGGAGATCTTCAGCGGTGATCTGCTGTGCGGGCTGAGCTCCTCGTTCGAGGAGCTTGAAGAGCTGCCGGCAGATTGCACGCTTGAGGCAGCGTTGTGCGTCTCTTGCGGTCTTTCCCTCGCTGATTCGGCGGGCGACATAGGCGCGGGTTGTTGGGTCGAGGCGGATGCGGATCAGGGTGATGGTGTGGAGTGCCCGGTTGAGCTGTCGGTCTCCGCTGCGGTTGATCCTGTGCCGGTTGGTCAACCCTGACGAGGCAGGGATTGGGGCCACGCCTGCGAACACCGCAAACGCTGCCTCGGACCGAAAGCGGCCGGTGTGCGACCAGCTGATCAGGATCTGGGCAGCACTGATCGGCCCAACGCCTTGCAGCGCCAGCAGTTCGGGGGCGACCGTACGAACTAGCGCGAACAGCTCCGCTTCGAGCTCCTTCGCCTCAGAGCGCAGGGCTTCGATGCGCTGAGCGGCGCTTCGCAGGGCGCGAACGGTCATGCGGTGCTCGATGTCCTGGGTCGGCCGGTCCCGCAGCTTCGCGCAGTGAGCAATCTGGTCCTTGCTCTTCATGCCTCGGAGTTCGACGCGGAGCTCGTCGGGTGCCGAGATGATCAGGGCCTTGAGCAGGTTGATCGCAGCCGTGCAAGCCAAAACGGCGCTCTGACGGGTGGCAAGTAGGACCCGAAGCGCTTCGCGCTCACCGCGGCGCCGTGGGTGAATGAGGTGTTCGGTCGCCAGGGCCTCCCTGGCTGCGCGGACAGCATCAAGCATGTCGGTCTTGCGCCCGCCTCGGACCGCGGGACGCTTGGGCCGGCACACTTCGACGACGCTTTCACCAGCCGCCCCCAGGAAGGCGGCAAGCCCTGCACCATAGGAGCCGGTACCCTCCAGCGCCCAGCAGCGCCGGCCCGGAATGTGCTGGCGGGCGACGTCCAGCAGCTGCTGGTAACCCCGGGCGTTGGCAGGCGAATCGGTGCTGGCGAGAACGGCGCCGATGGGGCTGACGGCCGCTGCGGCAAGGGTGTCCCGGTGCGTGTCGACGCCGATGACGCCGTCGACCTGTTCTGCGAGCATGGTCACGCGGTTGTTCTCCTTCAAGGGCTGGACGACCGTGGTCGGCGTCGGCCTGGGTGGAGTTACCGCGTGGCAGAAATGTGATGAGTCACGTCGAGATGGCGGACAAGCTGCAGATCAAGCCAACGGGGTGGGCCAGGCCGACGCCGACGTCCGGCAGACATCTCGGGGGCACGGCAAGCTCTGACGAGCCGCCAGTTACCGTTTCGGGTCATGCCGGAACGCCAACGCCAGCCTGGCAGCAACCCAACCCGGGCCGCAGGTCAACTATCACAGTTACCTTTCTCGTGGCCCCGAAACGGGGCGCCTGGCCCCCGGGTCCGGTATGGCTGTGTGCCCCCTGTCGACGTCGATGACCTGGGGGGTGTTGCCGCCGGGCTTCGGGGCACCGATTGGCCGCTGATGAGGGGCCTGACGACCGCCAGGCCCGGCGCAATGCCGGACCGCTTTCGGGTGGGGATGTCTGCGTAACGTGGTTGCCGGCGTGTGGTGCCGCAGGGACGGCCGGGATTAGGCACGAGTGCACGTCGAGGGGGCACGCGAGCATGGTCGACACCGTCGACATAGATCTGTTCCTCGGCCTTGACCTGGGCAAGGAGTTCCACCACGCCCACGGTCTGACCGGGCAGGGCAAGACCGTCCACGACAGACGGCTGCCCAACACCGAGCCGAGACTGCGGGAGCTGTTCGATCGCGGCAACCGGCTCCTCAAACGCGCCCTGTTCCAGGCCGCTTTCTCCGCGATCGGCTGCAAGTCCGACCTGTCCTCGCGGATGTACTACGACCGCCAGCGCGCCCGGGGCAAGACCCACACCCAGGCTGTGCTCCGTCTCGCCCGCCAACGCGTCGACGTCATCCACGCGATGATCCGCAACGGCACCCTCTACGAGCCTCGCACCCTCGACCTCGCTGCCTGATAGGCCCTTCGCCCCTGCTCTTCCCGCCCCGTCACGTCTGCCCACCGGCATCGCCACCTCCGCCATGCCGGCCGATGGGCTGCCCGCACAGCACCTGACCCGCCGGGCTTTGCCCCGCTCCAGGAGGACGGCGGTCTTGCCCATCCGCACGACCCAGAACTCCTCCCATCCGGACTCGACTTCGGGATCCCGGTCCGGACGACCGTACGGACGAAAACGGCACCCGTCGGCGTCGACACGAAGACGGCGGGGCCGGTGAAGAAGCCGATCAGGTCCTGTCGGACGGACGGTGGTGTCTACCGGAGCCGGAGCACGGCGGGGAACACAAGGAGACGAGGACCGGGTCACGGTCGCCTCGAAAAGCTCACCGAGCCCCGCCCGGTCCCGCATGTGTTCTCGCATCCGAAGTCGGAGAGCTACGACACCCTGCACAAGCGGTTCCGTGCGCAGAACCCGTGGTTCAAGTACACGCGGCTCAACGGTGAGACGCACTTCCCGGGCGTCGAGCTGCCGCGGGAAGTCGCCGCGGACATCGAGGGCTTCCTCCAAACGAAGTGAGGCAAGCTCCACAGTCAGTCAGCCCTGGTAGCGTCCGCCGACGTGATCGAAGCAAACGATATTCTCGCCCAACTGGACAAATGCGCCACCGAGTTCAAGCTCCCTCATCCCGACAACGGATACTTCTACGCAGTGGATGTGCGGATGCACCTCTACCGTGCCCCGGGGCGCTGGGCCCTGATCATCGAGACCGTCGGATACAACCCGCGCATGGGAAACCTCGTCAATGTGGTGGGCACCTACGGGAATTGCCTGACCACTGGTGAACCGGGTTGGGAGAACGAGGGCTTCCACGATCGCGTCGAGAACATGGAGAAGATCGACGATCAGGAGACCTACGCAGGCGGTATTCCCATGATTGTCAGGGGCCGAACGCTGGCCGTGGCGGCGGAGCCCGGCGAGCCGCTCGAAGTCGTGTTCCGCAGACTGGTGCCGGAGCACCGGGATCTGATCCTTGCCGACGAAGCCGAAGTGCAGTCTAGGATTCCCGGGGACCTACCGAAGGTTCTGCAACTGGAGGAATGGCACCAGCCGGAGGATATCGAGACACTTCCCAGCACGAGTGAGACCTACCAGCAGATCGCGGAAGTCCTAGCATCTGGTGACGTCGGACGCTACCGACCGAGACTTTCACCCAATACCCACTGGTCCAACTGGCCGGACTCCGGAACTCTGTGACCGGTCGCCGTGGGTTCGGCGGAATAGCGCCCGCAACGCGGCACGGCGGGCGTCGAGCGAGTGTGATCGCGTCCGACGGGGGGTGAGGTGTACTTCCATACTGCCGCAGTGCCGGAGGGAGTGGACGGTCGGAAATCGAACGGGCGGGCTGCCCGCACAGCACCTGACCCGCCGGAAACTTCCCGCCTCGCGGGCCGTTCCCGAAAACCAGAGCAAAACCCCAGTAAACACCGCCGCCGGGATTGACGAAACAGATAGGGGCAACCCCCCCCGCACCCCACGTGCTCGTACCGCTCACCTGCAACGAAATCCAGCGACTCTTCATCACCCTCGTCGTCCAGCCCGCCCACGACATGGCCCACCGGCTCAGCTGGTCCGACTGGCGACGCCGCCACCAAGCCCGGTCCAAGGCCAGCCACTGCCGGTGACAAGCCGCACGGGCATGAAGATCACGATCCGTTGCTGGAGTATTAGAGCGACCGAGGAATGGTCGATGTGAGACGTCGTGTTTTTGGGCGTGTACTGCGGCAATAGCGTGTGTGTGCCTCGCGGATCGGGTTGCGGACGGTGACGAGGTGTGCCGGTGTCTGCGGGGTACGCGGTCGCGACGGGCGAAGCCGCCTCGCAGCCTTCCTTCCCACATAGGATCGGCTGGACTCTATGGGACTCGGAGCTGCTCGTGGTGACGTGTGATGACGCGATACAGACAGCTTGGCGTGTGGCGCGAGAGATGAACTACGAAACGGACGCACTGGCCCTTTCGCCATGTGTGGAAAGGGAAGACTGCATCGACGTGGTGCTGTGGCGTCCCGGGTGGCGTGGAGCCGGCCTGCTCGTGATCATCGACAAGGCGACGGGAGACGTCCTCAGGGCCGTCCGCCAGCGTTGAGGCGAAAGAGGAACGGGTGTCACTTGAGGCGTCGGGCTGCGGGGCGTGTGTTCCAGCGGTAGCGGTTTCGGGCCTCGCGGATGAAGCAGCGGACGGTGACGAACGCGGCGGCGAGGTAGAGGAAGAACTCTGTCTTGGCGCGGGTGCGCTGGAAGCTGCGGCGGACCTCGCCGTAGTCGTTCATCCAGGAGTTCGTGCGCTCCACCGGTCAGCGCTTGCCCGCCTGGATCGGGGCTTTGATGCCTTTCGCCGCGATCACCGCGGCGAGGTCGTGGGCCTGCAGGACAGCGGCGCAGGCCTTGCCGTTGTAGGCGGAGTCCAGGTGCACGGTGGGGTGTTCGGGCAGGATATCGCCGAGCTGCTGCTTCGTGGCCCCGATCGTGGGCTCGAGGAGCTTGGAGTCGTGGCGGTTGGCGCCGGCGGTGGCCAGGCCCACGGGGACGCCGACGGCGTCGGTCATGGTGGAGCGCTTGGTTCCTTGCCTGCGGCGGTCCACCGGGCTCGGGCCGCAGGTCTCTCCGCGGGCAGATGCCTTGGTGAGGCAGCCGTCCGCGGGCAGGTCGTCCAGGCGCAGGCCGATCATCTTCTCGTAGGCGGCCAGGGCGAGCCGGTGGACCTCCTGCGCGAGACCGAGCGCCGTCCACGCCTTCACCCGGTCGCGGATCACCCAGTCCGAGCACCCCGGCTCCGCGACCCGTTCGTAGCCGACGCCGAACACCAGCTTGCGGACCACCGCCTCGAACACGTCCCGGTCCGGCACCGCGCGCCGATGACACCCCAACGGATGCGTCGGGTCGAACTCGGGCCGCAGTGGCAGCAGGGCCGCGAACTGGACCCACAAGGGCTCGAGCAGAGAAGATGGCACAGCAGGCACGGCCCCTCCGATGATGACGCTGCGTAGACAACAGAGACACCATCAGGGCCGTGCCTATCCGTCAAGATCCAGACGCATCCAGTGCGGCCCGCCCCACCATTCCTCGGTCGCTC
>NZ_FMDF01000228.1 GCF_900091955.1 Streptomyces sp. Ncost-T10-10d | reverse complement strand
GGCGCCGGCCACCGCGCTCGCCGCCGCCGACGGGCACGACGACGGCGTCCAGCCGGACGCCCTCGGCCGCCACCTGGCCGAGCAGTTCGGCGGTGGCGGTGGCCTGGCCGAGCACCACCTGGGGGTTCTGGTAGGGGTCGACCGGGTCGTAGCCGTGGCGCTCCCGCAACTCCGCGACCACGGCGGTCCGTTCAGAGAGCAGGGTGCCGGCGGTGACCACCTCGGCGCCGGTCTCCCGGATCCGCCGGATCTTGGTGGGCGGCGCGTCGGAGGGCAGTACGAGCGTGGCGGGCAGCCGGTGTTCGCCGGCGGCGAGAGCGACGGCGATCGCGTGGTTGCCGGTGCTCTGGGCGATCACGCCCCGGCTCCCGGCGCGGGCGAGCTCGTCGACGGCCAGCAGGGCACCACGGACCTTGAACGAGCCGCCGCGCTGGAGGTTCTCGGCCTTCAGCCACAGGTGGGCGCCGGCGACCGCGTCCAGCGGTTCGCAGCGCACGACCGGGGTCCGCCAGACCCGTCCGGCGAGTTCCCGCGCGGCGCGTTCGACGTCGGTGCGGCCGAGCGGAGGTACGGCCACCGCGGCGGGGGCCGGTCCGATAGGGTGCTCAGACATTCCGTAGCACCTTTCCGTCCGGGTCTCCGGTTCCTTTTGGGCTGGCCGGGTCGAGGTGTTTTCTCCGCGCCGATGTACGGCCCATCGAGGGCTCCTTAAGGGGGAATTCTGTGGACAGTGCAGAAGTGCCCGTCATCCTTGCAGTGCGGGTTCTTTGTGCGAAAGGCTCGTCATGGAGCCGGTGACCGGACCAGCCGCCCTTCGGGCCGGAACGGGAATTCACCGCGGCCCCGTCGGCGAAGGTTTTGGCGGCACGGGGAACACGGCGGGCATCGGCCGGGCGCGGTGAGCCATATCAGATCCGCTCGTGGGCGGCATCAGGCCACGGGCGTCATCCCGGGGTCGACAGGCGCGTCGGCGATTGCTGCTCGTGGCCTGATGCCGCGCGGGCCCGGCCCACTCCAGCATGGTGATCATGATCGAGATCAGGGAACTGACCAAGCGCTACGGCGATGTCACGGCCGTCGACGGCCTCAGCTTCACGGCCGCGGCCGGGCGCGTCACCGGACTCCTCGGGCCGGGGGGCGTCGGCAAGACCACGACGCTGCAGGTGCTGCTGGGCCTGGACGCACCGAGCGCCGGCAGCGCCGCGATCGGCGGCCGGACGTACGGGGACCGTCCGCCCGGCCCGCGTGAGGTCGGTTCGCTGCTGGACACTCACGCGGTGTACTGCCCGCACGTGGGGAACACCGCACGCGAGTGCCTGGCCGGGATGGCCCGGCGGCACGGCATTCCGCGACGTCGGGTGGACGAAGTGCTGGAGCTGGTCGGGCTGGCCGAGGTGGAGCAGCGCCGGGTCGGCAGGTTCTCGCTCGGCATGAGGCAGCAGCTGGGCATCGCCTGCGCGCTGCTCGGCGACCCCCCGGTGCTCGTGCTCGACGAGCCGCTCAACGGGCTGGATCAGCCGCGCCTGGCCTGGGCAGGGGACCTGTTCCGGCGGCTGGCCGCCGAGGGCCGTACGGTACTCCTGTCCGGTCAGCTTCCCGCCGAACTGGCTGCGATGGCCGACGAACTGGTGGTCCTCGCACGGGGCGAGCCGGCCGCCGGGGCGCGCATGGCGCGGACCGCTGGGCCGGATGGCGGGCCGCGGGTGTCGGTGCGCACGCCCGATGTCGCGGTGCTGACCGCGCTGTTGGCCGACGAGGGCGCATCGGTGGTGCTGAACCCCGACAAGTCGCTGACGGTGACGGGCCTGAGCGCGCAGCGGATCGGCGATGTCGCCTTCCTGAACGTGGTGCCGCTGCACGAGCTCACCACGGAGCGGTTCACGCTCTGAGGACCGCCGCGTGCCGACGTCCGGCGGACTGCCGTTCAACCGCCGCGGCGACGCAGTTGCACAGCGGGCGGCGGGGTGTCCACAGCCCTCGCCGGCGCGCCCCGCCACCTGTCCGTGTTCAACGTCCGTGCCCCGCCGCCGAGTATTGATCCATCGTGTCGCCCCGGGTCATCCTGATTCAGGAGAGCGCTCTGTGTGCGACGAGGCGGGGTGCGTTTCGTCGGCTCCCCTGGACTCCAGGCCTTAGCTGATTCTCTCTGGTCGTCATTCCAGCCCGGCCCGGGCCGGATATCGCCCCGAAAATCTGGCGCGATACCCGGTCGGCCGGTCAATTTCTTTTACTTTCTCCTGGAGAGAGGGGTGCAGATGTCCGACGAGCAGTTGTTTCTGCGGTCAAAGGTCATTATCGAGCCATTGGTGGACAGGTTCTTCGCCTGGCCGTACACCGCGGCGCCGGTACAGGCGGCAATGAATCTCGCATTCCTGCAGGTACCACTGCTCGAGTCGTACCTGCAGTCCCCGCAGGTGCACGTCGCGGCCAGCAACAACCCGGAGCTGCGCGGCGGTTACTTCATCAACATCCCCGAGTCGCGCGCCGACGAGGTCCGCGACCTGCTCGCCGCGATCAAGCGGGACCGGGCGGACATGCTGCGCTTCGCCGAGGCTGTCGCCGCCGGCCAGGAGATCCTGCGAGCCAACGCCACCGGCTTCGACCTGACCCCGCTCTACCCGAAGATGCCCCCCGAGCTCGCCGGTCTCATCGAACTTGCCTACGACACCGACAACCAGGCGCAGATCCGCTTCATGGAGCCGGTGGTCTACAAGAGCAACGTCTACGACGAGTCGCGCCAGTCGGTCCAGCTCTCCTTCGAGACCGGCATCGAGCGCCCGTTCATTCTCAGCACCCCGCGCCTGCCGTCACCGGACGTCCTGGAGCTGGGCATCCCGTTCCGGCACGACGGCCTCACCGAGCTGTTCAAGGCCCGCGTGCACGGCACGACACTCGCCCACCTGCGCGAGGCGCTGGAGCTCGACGACGCCCAGGCCGCCCAGTTGGCCGGCATGCTGAGCGACCGTCCGAGCCTCGCCGAGGACCGCCACATCGAGAGCGGCGGCCGCATCCGCTACTTCGGGCACGCCTGCCTGGTGCTGCAGACGCCCGAGGCGGCCATCGTCACCGACCCGTTCATCAGCGCCGACTCCACCGCGGGCGACCGCTACACGTTGGACGACCTGCCGGACTACATCGACCTGGTGGTCATCACCCACGGACACCAGGACCACATCGTCCTGGAGACCCTGCTCCAGTTGCGCGGCCGGCTCGGCGCGATCGTCGTGCCGCGCTCCTCGCGCGGCAACCTCGCCGACCCGTCGATGGCGCTGCTGCTGCGCCACCAGGGCTTCAACGTCATCGAGGTCGACGACTTCGACGAGGTCGAGTTCCCCGGCGGCAAGATCACCGCGACGCCGTTCCTCGGAGAGCACTGCGACCTGGACATCCGCGCCAAGTCCACCTACTGGGCCGAGCTGGCCGGCAAGAAGATCTTCATCGGTGCCGACTCCTCCGGCATCGAGCCCGCTCTCTACCGCTACGTCAAGGGCCACCTGGGTACCGCCGACATGGCCTTCCTCGGCATGGAGTGCGACGGTGCGCCGCTGACATGGCTCTACCAGGCGCTGCTGACCATCCCGGTCACCAAGAAGATGAGCAACTCCCGCAAGCTCTCCGGCTCCAACGCCGAGCAGGCCGCCGCCATCATGACCGAGCTCGGGGCCAAGGAGGCGTACGTCTACGCCATGGGCGAGGAGGACTGGCTCGGCCACGTGATGGCCACCACCTACACCGAGGACACCTACCAGATCAAGCAGATCGAGGAGTTCCTCACCTGGTGCAAGGACCGCGACATCAAGGCAGGCCACCTGTTCAAGCAGCAGGAATGGCGCTGGTAGCCGCCTGGTAGCGGGCAGCCGGCCCGGTCGGCCCGTTCCGGGACGACGCCCCGGACGCCCCGCCGCCGCAGGCCCCGCCGGATCGCCCGCGAGGGACATGCCTGGTCGGCGATGACCGCATCGGGCCTGCGGCCGGGGCGCCCGGCACCGGTCCGGGGCACCCGCGCCGACCTCGTGACCGCCCTTGAGGCAGTGACGTCGTCGACGTTGCCGGTAATGACCACGAAGGCCACGGGCGAGGTGCGGCCTTCGCAGGTGAGACGGACCTCGGTCGTCAGCGCGCCCCGGGAACGTCCGAGCGCCCGGCCGGCCGCCGAACGTGCCGGAATTTCCCGCTCGTACCCCTCCGAGGCCCCCTTCTGCGGGCCTCGGCGGCGTGCTGGTGGGCGCGATTGATCGTGAAGTCCATCGACACCGTCCATGCCACCGTCCGACCGAGTCTCACGGACCTGGACCTCCTCCATCGGCCAGGCCCGGATGCCGTCTGCCTCCCGACGAGCGCACCGCTCATCGCCGCACATGCCGCCCGGGGGCCCGAATCCCACGAAGCCACGTCAACCACGAAACGCCACCGGCCCCGGCCGGTCAGGAGGTAGCAGCATGGCTGTGCAGGACATCGCCTACGTCGAGCTGTTCGCAACGGACAAGGTCTCCGCCGTCGACTACTTCGTCTCCGCCCTCGGCTTCACCCGGGTCGCGGACTCCGTGGAGACCGACCGCAGCTCCGTATTGCTGTGCCAGGGCCAGACCCGGCTGGTGGTCACGTCGGGCCGCGGCATCTGGAAGTTCCTCGACCAACACGGCGACGGCATCGCCGACATCGCCATGACCTGTGACGACGTCACCGCGGTCGGTGAGCAGGCGGTGGCCGTCGGCGCCATGCAGCTCTCCTCCGCCCGCGGTAACCCGGCCGTCCAGGGCTTCGGCGGCGTCGCCCACACCCTGCTCCCGGCGGCCGCCCACGCCGCCGACGGCCTGCTCGCCGACGGGCGCCGCTGGACCCCCATCCCGGCCGCACCCCCCACCGAGCCGGGCGGGATACGCCTCCTCGACCACATCGCGGTCTGCGTCGCCGGAGACACCCTCGGCGAGTACGCCGACTTCTACCGGGACGCCTTCGGCTTCTCCCGCTACTCCACCGAGTACGTCGCCGTCGGCGGGCAGGCGATGGACTCCATCGTGGTACGCAGCGCGTCCGGCCGCGTCACCTTCACCCTCGTCGCCCCCGACCCCGCCCGGGAGCCGGGCCAGCTCAACGCCTTTCTGGAACGCAACGGCGGCCCCGGAGTGCAGCACCTCGCCTTCCTGGTCGACGACATCATCCCCACCGTCGCCAGGAGCCGGGAGCGCGGAGTGGAATTCCTCTCCACCCCGGACTCCTACTACGACCTGCTCGCCGAGCGGTTCGAGGGCATGGCCGAGCAGGTCACCGAGCTGCGCAAGGCCCAGGTGCTGGCCGACCGCGACGAGTGGGGCGACCTGTTGCAGCTGTTCACCCGCTCCCCGTACGAGCGCAACACGCTCTTCTTCGAACTGATCCAGCGCCAGGGCTCGCGCGGCTTCGGCAGTGCCAACATCCGGGCCCTGTACGAGGCCGTCGAGCGCGACAGGTTGACCTCCTGATGGCCGCCAACGCTACCGTCGGCGCCGGCCCGTTGACCCATGCCGACTACGCGGCCCTGGCCCGCGACCGGCTGGACCCCGCCGTCTGGGACTTCCTCGCGGGCGGCGCCGGCGAGGAGCGCACCCTGGCCGCCAACCTGGCGGTTTTCGAGCAGGTCCGGCTGCGCCCCCGGGTGCTCACCGGCCTCGCCACCCCGGCCACCGGCACGAGGATCCTGGGCCGCACCTGGGCTGCGCCGCTCGCGGTCGCACCGATGGCCTACCACACCCTCGCGCACCCGGACGGCGAGGTCGCCACCGCCCGGGGCGCGGGCCGGGCCGGGATCCCGCTGGTCGTCAGCTCCTTCGCGAGCCGCACCTTCGAGTCCATAGCCGAGGCCGCCACCGCCCCGCTCTGGCTCCAGGTGTACTGCTTCCGCGACCGCGCCACGACGCGCGCCCTCGTCGAACGGGCCGAGCGGGCCGGCTTCGAGGCGCTGGTGCTCACCGTGGACGCCCCGCACCTCGGCCGTCGGCTGCGCGACCTGCGCAACGACTTCCGGCTGCCCGAGGGCGTCACCCCGGCCAACCTCCCCGGCGGGGACTTCGCCTCGCCCAGCGGGCACGCCCGCACCGCGTTGGACGCCTCCCTCGACTGGTCGGTGGTCGCCTGGCTGCGCTCCATCAGCTCGATGCCGGTGCTGGTCAAGGGCATCCTCACCGCCGAGGACGCCCGGCGGGCGCTCGCCGCCGGGGTGGACGGCATCGTGGTCTCCAACCACGGTGGCCGCCAGCTGGACGGCGCCCCGGCGACGCTGGAGGCGCTGCCGGAGATCGCGGCCGCGGTGGCCGGCGCCTGCCCGTTGCTCCTGGACGGCGGGGTCCGCCGGGGCACGGACGTCCTGGCCGGGCTGGCGCTCGG
>NZ_FMDF01000229.1 GCF_900091955.1 Streptomyces sp. Ncost-T10-10d | reverse complement strand
CGCGCTCAACTGCGTCTCCCAGGCCGCCTTCGCCTGGCTGGTCCTGGCCGGCGATCCGAAGCTGTGGCAGATGATGCTGCTCACCGCTTTGTGCGGCACCGGGCAGGCGTTCTTCAACCCGGCGGCCGAGGGCATGCTGATGTCGAGCGTCAGCCGTGAGCAGGCGAGCCGCGCCTTCGCCCTCTTCCGGATGTCCATGCAGGGGGCGGCGATCGGCGGTGCGGCGCTCGGCGGCGCCATGATTGCGGCGATGGACCCGGGCTGGGTGCTGGCCATCGATGCCGCGTCCTTCGCGGTGGCGGGGGCGCTGCGCGCCTTCCTGGATGTCAGCCACATTCCGTCGCGCGCACCGGGCGGCGGCCTGCTCGCCGATCTGCGGGACGGCTGGCAGGAGTTCATCGGCCGCCCCTGGCTGTGGAGCATCGTGGCGCAGTTCTCGGTGGTGGTCGCCGCCGTGGGTGCCGCCGAGTCCGTCTACGGACCATTGGTCGCCCGGGACGAGCTCGGTGGCGCCCGCCCCTGGGGCTTCGCGCTCGCCGCGTTCGGGGTCGGCACACTGGGCGGGGCACTCTTGATGATGCGCTGGAAGCCCCGGCGCTTGCTGCTGGCCGGAACCCTGTGCGTCTTCCCGCTGGCCCTGCCGTCGGCAGGACTGGCGGTGCCGTTGCCGGTGGTCGGGCTCTGTGTGGTGATGTTCGTCAGCGGGGTCGCCATCGAGGTGTTCGGGGTCTCGTGGATGACGGCCATGCATCAGGAGATCCCGGAGGAGAAGCTGTCGCGCGTCTCGGCGTACGACTGGTTCGGCTCGGTGGCGATGATGCCGGTCGCCACCGCGCTCGCCGGTCCGGTGGAGACCCTGGTCGGGCGCAGTGAGGCCCTGTGGGGCTGCGCGGGGCTGATCGTACTGGTCACCGGCGCCGTGCTGTTCGTACCCGAGGTACGCAATCTGACCCGCGCCGGCGTCACCACCGAGATGGTGACGGCCAAGGCGCAAGGACCGGCCTCAGCCGATGCTGAAGGCCCCGTCGGGCGGCTCGGGTGAGGCGACCGCCTCGCCGTCCCTGACCGGCCGCGCGGCTTTGACGAGCCGGTCCAGCGACGTCCCGTGCTCGACCCTTGCGGGGAAGGCGTCGGCGGCGCAGCGGCGGGTCAGCGCCGCCGTGTCGATGGGGCTTCGGGACGCGACGAGGACGACGTTGCCGAAGCGCCGGCCGCGCAGCACTGACGGTTCGGCGATCAGCGCGAGCTCCTCGAAGACGGCCGCGAAGGTGGCCAGTTGGGAGCGGAGGAAGCCGAATGGTGCGCCGTCCGCGAGGTTGGCGGCGTAGATTCCACCGTCGCGCAGCGCCCGACGGGCAGCCTGCGCGTACTCGACGGTGGTGAGGTGGGCGGGCACTCGCGAGCCGCCGAACACATCCGCGATCAGAACGTCGACGGAGCCGGGCGGGGTCTGTTCCAGCCTGCTGCGTGCGTCCGTGCCGTGCACGGTGATCCCGCTGCCGTCGGGGACCGGCAGATGCTCGGCGACCAGGGCGAGGAGCCCGAGGTCGGCCTCGGCGACGTCCTGGCGGGAGCCCGGCCTGGCCGCGGCGACATAGCGGGGCAGGGTGAGCGCACCACCGCCGAGATGGAGTACGTCCAGCGGTGCGCCCGGTGCCGCGGCGCAGTCCACGACATGGGCGAGCCGTCGCGCGTACTCGAATTCGAGGTGGTCCGGCGCGTCGAGATCGACGTACGACTGGGGAGCACCGTCGACGGTGAGCAGCCAGGCCCTCTCCCGGTCCACGTCGGGCAGGAGTCTGGCGGTGCCCTGGTCCACATCCCGGATGACAGGTATCGACTCGTTCACTCCCCCATTGTGGGGTGCCCGATCAGCTGCTCACGACCGCGGCCACGGCTTCGGCATGCGCCGACGACTGGGCGAGCCCGGCACGGGCCGCCGCGGCTCGTCGGCCGGGGTCGAGGGGGTTGCGGCCGAACGCCTTCTTCGCCGCCGCGTCCGGGGTGATGGCCTCCACGCGGGCGCCCTTCGCGGCCAGCTCGGCCGCCTGCGAGCGCGGCGAGACGATGACCTTGTTGCCACTGGCCGTCGGAGCGATGACGACGACGCGCCCGTAGCCTGCAGCGAGATGGGCGTTGGCCGGGGAGTGCACCCCGCCGTCGATCCAGGACCGTTCCCCGAAGGTGGCGACGGGCCATACGGCCGGGACGGCGGAGCTCGCGGTGACGGCGTCCACGAGGGATACTCCACTGTCCTTGTCGAACGTGTGGAGTTCACCGGTGGCCGCGTCGACCGCGGTGATGCGCAGGGAACGCCCGGGCCAGTCGGGCGACAGGAGACGGCCGGCGATCGCCGCACGCCGTTCCTCCGCCGTGATGCCGAGGTGTGCATCCTTCGCGATCCGGGCCAGCTTCCGCCCGTATGCCTCGGGGGTACGTGCGGACAGCACGGCCCCCGCATAGCGCAGGAACGTCAGCGCGCCGAGCTTGCCGCCGGTCATGCCCTGCGGATCGGCGAGCTGGAGTTCGTACAGTTCCGGAAGGCCGAGCAGTCCGGAGGCCAGCTGCGCGCCGACCACCGCCCCCGCCGAACTGCCGATGATCAGATCGACGGTGGACAGGTCCACGTCCGCCTTCGCGAGCCCGTACAGAATTCCGGTCGTCCAGGCGCCGCCCGTGACGCCGCCGGCACCGAGCACCAGTGCTGTGTCTGTCATACCGTCAGTCTTGCTCACGGCACCGGGCCCGCCTCCCGTGGGGTACGGGAAGCGGGCCCCTGGTGCGACACGGCTCAGAGCAGTCCGGTGACGGTGCCCGCGCCGACAGTGCGGCCGCCCTCGCGGATCGCGAAGCCGAGTCCGGTCTCCAGCGGGACGTCGCGGCCCAGCTCGACGGTCAGGTCGACCGTGTCCCCGGGTCGCGCCACCGCCACCGCACCGAGGTCGACGTCGCCCACGACGTCCGCGGTGCGGATGTAGAACTGCGGCCGGTATCCGGTGGTCACCGGGGTGGTCCGGCCGCCCTCCCGCGCCGACAGGACATACACCTGTGCGGTGAAACGGCGGCTCGGCGTCACGCTGCCGGGCGCCGCGACCACATGACCGCGACGCACCCGGTCGCGCTCCACCCCGCGCAGCAGCAGGGCCACGTTGTCTCCGGCCTCCGCGGACTCCATCGGCTTCCCGAAGGTCTCCAGACCGATGACGACCGTCTCGATGTCCGGGCCCAGCACCGACACCCGGTCACCGACCCGCACGATGCCGCGCTCGACGGCTCCGGTGACGACGGTGCCCCGGCCGGTGATGGTCAGGACGTTCTCCACCGACAGCAGGAACGGCGCGTCGGTGTAGCGGACCGGCATCGGCACATACGTGTCGACGGCGTCCAGCAGCGCCTCGACGGCCGCGGTCCATCGCGGGTCGCCCTCCAGGGCCTTCAGGCCCGACACCCGTACGACGGGGACACCGTCGCCACCGTAACCGTGCGCGGAGAGCAGCTCGCGGACCTCCAGCTCGACCAGGTCGGTCAGCTCGGGGTCACCCGCGTCCGCCTTGTTGAGGGCGACGACGATGTGGTCCACACCCACTTGACGGGCCAGCAGGACGTGCTCGGCGGTCTGCGGCATGATCCCGTCGAGCGCGGAGACGACGAGGATCGCCCCGTCGAGCTGAGCGGCGCCGGTGACCATGTTCTTGATGTAGTCGGCGTGACCCGGCATGTCGACATGCGCGTAGTGACGGGTGTCGGTCTCGTACTCGACGTGCGCGATGTTGATGGTGATGCCGCGCCGGGTCTCCTCCGGCGCCCGGTCGATCCGGTCGAACGGGACGAACGTGCCGGTTCCGCGGTCGCTGAGGACCTTGGTGATGGCGGCGGTCAGGGTGGTCTTGCCGTGGTCGACGTGGCCCATGGTGCCGATGTTGAGATGCGGCTTGGTGCGCACGTATGCCGTCTTGGGCATGGCTCATTCCTTGGAATTCGAAGCTGAGAGAGAAGACCCCAGGGCCTCGCCGACCCTCCCCTTACGGGGTCCGCCGGACTGTCGGGGGAGGGTCAGCTTCGTGCGCCGCCGATGGGCGCTGCGGCAGCGGTGAACGCTGCCGCTGCGACAAGTGCCGCTGCGGTGACGGGGTTCACGGCAGCCTTCGGCGCGTCCGCGACTGCGGACTGCGCTGCGAGGAAGGCGTACCGGAACATGGGTCCGATCATGGCCGACCGGCACGGCCACGTCGAATGGTTTTCCGGCGGACACCTCGAGCCGGACACGGGAGTTCGGGTTCCTCCTCGCCGTCGCAGTGCCTGGTCCGCGGGACGTCGGCAGCGCACGGGAGCGATGTCGGCCGCCCGGCTCGTACCGTGCACGTCACGGTGATCACACCCGGACGTCGGTTAGTCTCCCCGCATGCTCGACCCCGTCCCCGCCGCCCGGCCCACAGGCGGCCTCGCCGTGCGCTGCACGAGGGCGCTGCTCTCGCCCTGGTCCCGGTTCTCGTTGCTCGTGGCGGTGCTGCTGGCCGCCGCGGCGACGATGCTGTTCCTCGAACCCCAACGGCTGCTCGCCACCGGCTGGCCGGCCCAGTTGAGCGGTGGCGCCAACGCCGTCGTGCTGTTCGGTGCCGCGTACGGCGTGTGCACGGTGGCCTTCGTACCGCGGCCACTGCTCAATCTCGCCGCCGGTGCGCTGTTCGGTTCGCAGGCGGGGCTGGTCGCTGCGCTGGCGGGTACGGTGCTCGGCGCGGGCATCTCGTTCGGGCTGGGCAGGGTGCTCGGGCAGGACGCGCTCCGTACGCTGCTGCGCGGGCGCTGGCTCAAGGCGGCGGACGGTCAGCTGAGCCGGCACGGTTTCCGCTCGATGCTGGCGCTGCGGCTGTTCCCCGGTGTGCCGTTCGCGGCGGCCAACTACTGCGCGGCCGTCTCGCGCATGAGGTATCCGCCGTTCCTGATCGCCACCGGGCTCGGCTCGGTCCCGAACACCGCCGCGTATGTCGTCGCGGGCAGCGAGGCCTCGTCACCGACGTCGCCCGCGTTCCTGGCCGCGATGGGCTTCATCGTGCTGACGGGGCTCGGCGCCGTCGTCGTCGCCTGGCGCAAGCGTCACCGCCTCGCCGCCGAGTGATCCGGTACGCGTGGGAGCAGACACCGGGGCGGTGGGCGGCGCGGGGGTACACGTATCGCTGTTCATCTGAGGGCGATACCCTGCCCGCGACCGACCGAAGATCTCCGGGCCCGGCATGGCCCTGCCCTCATTTGACCGCAATGCGCACGTTGCCGACGGCCCCTGCTGCCGTCGGCCGATGCACGATCACCTCCGGGATGGCCAAAGCCCCATGAGCTGGTTCGAATCGTTCGTCCTGGGCCTCGTTCAGGGACTGACCGAGTTCCTGCCGATCTCCTCCAGCGCACATCTGCGGCTCACCGCAGCGTTCGCCGGCTGGCACGACCCGGGTGCGGCGTTCACCGCCATCACCCAGATCGGCACGGAGGCAGCAGTCCTCATCTACTTCCGCAAGGACATCGTCCGGATCGTCTCGGCCTGGTTCCGCTCGCTGACCAACCGGTCGATGCGCAGCGACCACGACGCCCAGATGGGCTGGCTGGTCATTGTCGGCTCCATCCCCATCGGTGTGCTCGGTGTGACGTTCAAGGATCAGATCGAGGGGCCCTTCCGCGATCTGCGGCTGATCGCCACCACCCTGATCGTCATGGGCATCGTCCTCGGCATCGCCGACCGTCTCGCCGCCCGCGACGAGGCAGGCGGCAGGCACCGGGCCGCCAAGGAGCGCAAGACGCTGAGGGAACTCGGAGTCAAGGACGGCCTGATCTTCGGCTTCTGCCAGGCGATGGCCCTGATCCCGGGTGTCTCCCGCTCCGGCGCCACCATCAGCGGCGGTCTGCTGATGGGATACACCCGCGAGGCGGCGGCCCGTTACTCCTTCCTGCTCGCGATCCCGGCGGTGCTCGCCTCGGGTGTCTTCGAGCTCAAGGACGCGGGCGAGGGGCACGTGTCGTGGGGGCCGACGATCTTCGCGACGCTCATCGCATTCGGTGTGGGCTATGCCGTTATCGCCTGGTTCATGAAGTTCATCACGACCAAGAGCTTCATGCCGTTCGTCATCTACCGCGTGCTGCTGGGCGTACTGCTGTTCGCCCTGGTGGCGGCCGGTGTGCTGAGCCCGCACGCGGGCGAGTCGGCGGGCTAGTGAGGGGTCTGGGCCCTCTTTCGGCGCCCGGGCCAACGACCAGAGCTGGAGATCATCAGAGCGAATCAGAGGCGATTCAAGCCCGCTCGACGTGATCACACGTGCCACGCGCATGACCACCATGCGTTCGGGCGAGTTTGTACAGCCCCGGCAACACGGCCTCGCCCGGACCTCCGTGTCCAGGACGTGCACGCCGAGCCGGTCGCGGATGATCCCGACGCCTGCCGCACCGGTGGTGAGGGGCTTCTTGCACCGGATACAGCCACGACCGGCGGACTGGTCCCCTTCAACGTCCCCGGGTCGGGGAGCCGCCGGGATGCCAGTTCCTCGGCAAGGCCGTCATCGCGCCTGCTCGGCTTCGCGGGCGGCGCAGGCTGCGGCGTCCGAGCAGGCTCGCGGGAACCAGCTGTACGCGGCGCCGCCTTCGGGCCGGGCCCGCTTTTCGCCGAGGTCCATGTCCTCGCCGACGGTGAGAGCAGTCCTGCACCAGACGCAGGACCATCCGCGCTGCTGCTGCTCCGTCAGGTCACTGACTGGCGGTAGGTCCCTCACGGTCATGGCGTCCCCGGCACTCGTCGATCAGGTACGAGACCAGCGTGACGGTCGCGAAGGGGCTCAACGCTCACAGATTCGTGAGCGTCGGCAGGTCAGGGTGTGAGCGCGGCTACAGGCCGATCCAAGCCGCCATGTGGCCGAGGGTGTCCGGGGTGCGGCGCGAGATGTGCACCAGGCCCTTGATGGTCTCGCGGGCTCCCGGGTGGTACCGGGTCTGCTCCGGGGCGGCGTGCCGGGCGTCGATGATGCTGCTGAGCGCGGCCTCGGTCCGGCCGGTCTCCATCTCTGAGCGGGCCTTGTCGATGAGGAAGTGGGCGCGCCGGGATGTGGCCAGAGCCATGGGCAGAGTGATCTGCCTGGCCTGGGTGAGGGCTTCGTCGTACTGCCGCATCTCGACCGCGGCCGACATCTCGTGAAGCGCAACGTTCGTCGGTCCGAAGCTGAGCCAGTGGACTTCGGAGGCGTCTCCGGTCTGCCTTGCGCAGTCGCGGGCTTCGGCGATGTGGGTGTCGACCACGGCCTGCTGGTCGGCGCGGGCGGCGATGACGGACGCCCCGAGGTGAAGCTGCCCGGTGACGGCGATGGCCTCCCGGGTCTGTTGCGCGGCGCCGACGATGCCGTGGCCGGCGGCGACGAGGCGCTGCCCGATCGTGTACTCGCCCTCCCGGAAGTACACCAAAGCTCGCATGTACTGCCGGATGGCGGCCAAGCAGGGGTCTGAGGCCCGGTGAGCTGCCCAGTCCATGCGGTCCAGGGCCACGCCGGAGAGGTCGTAATAGCCGAGCTTCACCGAGATGTCGTGGGCAGTGCGGTACGTCGAGGCAAGGGCTTGCCACAGCTCCGTCGACTGGGTGCGCCAAGCCGCGGTGGTGAGCTCTGCGATGGTGGTGGGCAGCAGGCGGGCGGCATTCCGCAGATGCGTGGCCCTCACCTCGGCGCACAGCGCCTCGGCGCTTGCGATCAACTGCTCGGCCGGCCTGTCGGGAATGGCGTCGTCGGCCCCCAGGTCGTACAGGTCGAGCGCCTCCCTGATGGGGCGCACGAGTTCGGCGAGGCGGTCCTGCTGCAGTTCGGTCACGTAGGGCTGTCCCGTCAGCACGGTGACGTCGATCCGCAGGACCTGGGCCACAGCCGCGACGAAGTCGAGGTTGGCGGGCTTGGCGCCGCACTCGACTTGGTTGAGGAGGCTGTACGAGTACGGGAGCCGGTCGGCCAGCTGTCGCTGAGTCAGCCTGGCAAGTTTCCGCTGCTCTTTGATCCGGGCGCCTGTGTGGTCGTCGTCCAGTCTGGGCACACTGGTCTCCGTTCCTGACTCGTCACCCGGAACGGTACCCGCGCGTCCGCGCGCTGGATCCCGCATCGCCCCCGATTCCACCCGATTCGGGTGCGGTTGCATGTCCGGGGCCCGACGGCTGGGATGGGCACATGACGGCTCGTGTCCTGTACCTGTTCGGTTCTGCTGCCCCGCCGGTCTTCGAAACGGGCAAGGTGATTCAGGAGGCCCAGGCCCGCGGTTGGGACGTCTGCCCAGGGCTCACGCCGACGGCTGCGAAGTGGCTGGGACCGCAGCTGCACGAGCTGGAGGCTCTGAGCGGTCACCCAGTGCGCTCCGAGTACAAGATGCCAGGCGAACCGGACGTGTGGCCGCCGGCGGACGCGATCCTGCTCGCACCGGCCACCTTCAACACAGTCAACGCCTGGGCCCTCGGGCTGACGTCGAGCTTCGTCGTCGGGGTGGTCGCCGAGGGAATCGGGAAGCGGATCCCGACCGTGACGATGCCCTGCGTGAACGCGGCCTACGTGCAGCATCCGGCATTCGACCGATCGGTGGAGACCCTGCGCGGCGCCGGGGTGACGGTGCTCTACGGCGAGGGCGGCTTCGCACCGAACCAGCCGGGCGAGCGGCGTCCCGAGGGCTTCCCGTGGCATCTCGCCCTCGACGCGGTCGGCACCATTGTCAGTCCCTCGCCGTAGCCTGTTCCCATGTCGATCAAGCCTTCGCCTGCCACCCCTGTGCGCTCCCCCGCCGCGGTGAACGCGGACATCCGCGCGCTCTGGGCGGCCGGCCCGCTGTCGCCGGAGGGTGAGGCGGAGTATCAACGGCTGCTGGTGGAGTGGGAAGCCGCGGTCCGGGCGGATGTCGTCGCAGCGGCCTGACCAGCGCGGCTCCGGTCGATTGTCAGTGGCGCCGTTTACGATCCGGCCGTGGCCATCGATATCCCTGAAGATCTGATCAGGCTGGAACGTTCCGCCGCGGAGGAGCAGCGCAAGGCCCTTGCCGAGCCGTACACGAAGGAGGCGTGGGCGGCGTGGCGGGAGGCTGCGGCGAAATTCCAGGCCGCGGTCACTGCGCACGCCGAAGCTGCAGGAGTTTCCCGGTTCGAGCTGGAGATCGCCGTGAAGAAGGCCGTCCTGCATCCTGAGCCTGACCGCGACAGCTGATGCGCGTCCGCCCCGCACCCGGGCGCCGTTCCGGGGCGGGGCGGTTCACAGTCGGTCAGCCGAGATAGTTCGCGCGTCCCTCGTCGTCGAGCTCGAAGGCGCCCTCCGGGATGATGCAGAACTCATTGCCCTCAGGGTCCGCCATCACCAGGAACCCCCCGTGGTCGTACTGCTCCAGTCTGCACCCACCGAGCGTCTCCACCCGCTTCTGCTCGGCTGCGGGGCTGGGCGAGGTGATGTCGAAATGCATGCGGTTCTTGCCCGATTTGGGTTCGTCGGTCTGCTGGAAGCCCAAGCCGAGGCCGTTCTCTCGCCGAAGCCATACATACGGGCCCATGCGGCCCACGACCGGCCTGCCGAGCAACTCGGACCAGAACACAGCGAGCCGCTCGGGGTCAGTGGCATCGACGACGAGGGCATTGACCTGCATAGGGGAGTCCGTCATGCCTCCGATCCTCTCAGGGCGCAAGGCTGCTCAGCAGCGAGGCTCCGACCATGGGCTTCTACGGCACCGAGGTGTGTGAGAAAGCGCGGCTCGGTAGCATCGATCAGGACACGGCGACCTATATCTACGGCAGAAGGACATCGATGTCACAGGCCATTGAGGGTATCGACCCGACGGTCCCGCCCAGCGGAACCGTCTGTGTGGAATGTGAAGCGGCGCAGGGCTGGTGGCTGCATCTGCGCCGCTGCGCCCAGTGCGGGCACGTCGGTTGCTGTGACACCTCCCCGGAGCAGCATGCCTCCCGGCACTTCGCCGACACCGGGCATCCGATCATCCAGAGCTTCGAGCCGGGCGAGGACTGGTTCTGGGACTTCCGCACCAAGGAGATGTTCAGCGAGGGCCCGAACCTGGCGCCGCCGCAGCACCACCCGCAGACGCAGACGGTGCCCGGCCCTCACGAACGGGTGCCTCTCGACTGGCAGAGGCACACCCACTGAGGCGAGGCCCCACCGGTACGCCGCCCCTGACAGCGAATTGGCCGATGCCACCACACGGCATCGGCCTCGGCTGTGCTCTGCTTCGCGGTCTTCGCTGGAACGTTGCGGATATCTACGCGACGCCGCGATGCAGGTCAGATACGAGCCAGACTCGTCAGCAACTGGAAGAGACGGTGACCTCGTCGAACTCCTGAGGCGGGCCGGACTCGACGACCTGACCTGGATCGAATGGCGCGGCGGCCGGGCGCATCGGTACGAAGCGGCATGACGGGCGCCTGGCCGCCGAATGTCAGCCCAGTTCCACGGGGGCGACCTGGGCGCCGACAGCGGGCCGCCCTCCGGCCTCGAGCTCGGGTACGTACTTGTGGAGCGTGGTGCGGGAGATGCCGAGCAGCTTGGCAATGAACGTCACTGACGCCTCGGGCTCGGCAAGCATGGAGCGGGCGTGCAGGATCTGCTCGGCAGTCACGGCGGGAGGTCGGCCGATGCGCTCGCCACGAGCGCGCGCCTCCGCCATCCCTTCAACGGTGCCCTGCACGATCAGCTCGCGGATGAGCTCGGCAAGCACCGCGAAGACGTGGAAGCCGGCGTAGTGCGGCGTAGGCATCATCGCGATCCGCTACCCGACCCGGGCCTGACAGGGCGTGCTCGCACGGGTCAACTATCCACTGGGCGCGCAGAGTCGGCCCGTCATGGCCCGCCCGCTCTTCCCACCCGGTGAACTGTTGACGGACGAAGACCAGAAGCTTCGGCCAGTCGTCACGAGCAGGCTCCCCCGCCTCGCGCGCATAGGCCATGGCGTAGCCGGTGAGTTTGAGTTGCGGGCCAGAGCGCGGACGCCGGGCATGGCTCCTGGTCATGTCGGAGCGGTGATACTACCGGGGTGGCTGCGCGGTACGCGGCGATGCCGTAACGCCCCGCATGGGCCCCGTGGTCCGTGACGCCCTCGCCGGGTCCCGCCTCGCGGCGGGTGTCGGGCGCTTTCCCCGCACACCGAATTCTCCGAAACGTGGGACACCTGCGCCCATCCGCCGCTTGCAGTGGAAGGAGTTGAGGTGAAGGCGTTCGGTGCCGTGACCGGGAGCGACGCCACAGCGACGCCGGTCGACGGGCCGGATGGCAAGGGAAGGCGCGATGGCTGGCGTGTGGGTGACGGTCTGTCTGCCGGCCGAGGCCGCGGGCGATACCGAAGGGGCGTTTGCGGAGATCCTCGCGCCTTTCCACCCGGACACGGATGACAACCCCGTCGACCGTGGCATGTGGGACAAACGCGCGCCCGCGAGGCCCGGCTCCCCGTCCGCGGGCTCAGCGCTTGGCCCTGCGGTGGGCCAGCAGCGCGCCTATCCCCAGCCCGACCAGCAGGGTCACGGTCAGTACCGCCCAGAGCGGCAGGGTGACGATGGGTACCCACAGCCGGATGCCCACCGATTCGGTGTTCGCAGCGATGAACCAGATCGCAAAACCGATCAATACCAAGATCCCGATGGTGCGTATCCGCACCTCCCGGCCCTTGACGGAGAGGGTCGGCGGGGCGTGCGGTCGAGACGCCTTCTGTGCCATGGTTCCAGTATCGAGCGATTCGGGCGATTAGTCCTGGCAGGTCTCGTCCACCGCGCTGCGGGCTCGGTGCCGGCCGCCACCACACCACCTCCACGAAATGGCGGGGCGCCGAAGGTCAAGGTATGTCGCCCTGCCAGTCCCACCGGTCGAAGTCACCGTCCCTGGGTGCGTACTCCGCTCGGCCGCCCGGGCCGAACCGCCCGATCTCCGTGTTCAGGGCCGCCCCCTCGCGCAGTGCCGTCTCCGTCCAGCCGGTCACATCGAGGAGCAGCCCGTCGAGCGGGCCGCCCACCAACTCCCGGTAGGAGTGACCCGGCTGGGGCCCCGGGTCGGGATCGTCATGGTCGGCGCCGTACACGCGCCGCTGCCGCATCAGCTCGTCCATGGGGGCAGCATCGCATCCTGCACTGACAATCACAGTGGGCCGGAAGCCTTGTCAGCCGCGAAATCGCCCTGGGCCGCCACGAGGACGCCCGCCGCATCAAGAACACCGCGCTCTCGTGCGCCGCAGCCGTGATGTCCGTCGTCGGCGTCGTCTACCTCACGCTGCCGCAGCCGGCACCGGAGCCATTCCTGGACTCCGGCTCCGCCGACTCCGACCGGGCACTCACCATCGCCACTCGGCTGCTCACGGTCACTGCTTTCCCGCAGTTCTTCGACTGCGCGCTGAACCTCGGCGCCGGTCCCGCAGGGGCTCGACAAAACCTGGAACGGATTCCGCATCACGCTCATCGGCCACTGGGCCGTCGGCCTCCCCGCTTCCTGGCTCCTCACCCACCCGCTCGGCCTCGACAGCCCGGGAATCCGGCTCGGCCTGCTCACCGGTCTGGCGACCACAGCCGTACTTCTGCTCCGCCGCTGCTCGGGCTCCCTCTCCACCCACGCCGGACATCACGGGGGCGTGGCGGGGCCTGAGTCCGTCCGGGTGGTCCGGGACCTCAGCCGCCGCCCGCCCCTTCACCGCGTGGCCACGGGCGGCCGTCCGAGCGATCGACGCCCGTGTTGCAGTGCGTCAGGGCGCGGCATGTTACGCGCGGCCTCATCTGTCCGAATCTTCCCGGGCAGATGAGGCCGAAAGGCCCTGCCACAAGACGTGTGCGCGTACCAGCCTGGGACATGTACAGCTGAAACCCGGAGGGAAATCATGACCACCACAGAGCTTCCCGTGATCGCAGCCGTCGACGGCTCGTCGCACAGCCGTGAGGCACTCGACTGGGCCGCCCACGAGGCCGTCCGCCGGGCGCTCCCACTGGTGATCGTGCACGCCCGGACGCCGAACCGGCGCACCGTTCAGGAGACACAGCAGCGCGAGGCCGAGGAACTGCTCACCCAGTCCGTGCGAAGGGTGTCCGAGATCGTTCCGGATCTGCACCCGTCGACGCTCGCACCGCTGGACTTCCCCTCGGCGGCGCTCGCCTCGCTGAGCCGTGATGCGTCGCTGGTGGTCGTCGGCTCGCGCGGTCTGGGCGGATTCCGGTCCCTGATGCTCGGCTCCAACAGTCTGGCGACCGCCTCAATGGCCCAGTGCCCCGTCGTCGTCATCCACAGCGGACCGTCGGTGGAGGACGACGGGGAGGCAGTCGAAGCCTTTCCCGACATTGTCGCGGGCGTGGCCGCCGACGAAAGCAGTGAAGCGGTACTGGAATTCGCCTTCGCGACGACCGCTTCCCGGCCCGGTGCGCGACTGCGGATCGTGCACGGCTGGACGATGTTCTCCTCGATGCTGTCCGGCGGCCCGGTCTTCGACCGGGACGCTGCGGCTGGTGCGGCCGAGCGGACCCTCGCCGAACTCACCGCGGGCTGGCGGGAGAAGTATCCGCAGGTCGAGGTCGTCAGGGAACCGGTCGGGGGCTCCGCCGCACGCACCCTGGTCACGGCCTCGGCGACCGCGGCACTGACCGTGATCGGGCGGCGCAAGGGCGGTGAGTCCCTCGGGCTCGGGCTCTCCCCCGTCGCACAGACCACGCTCACGCATGCCCTCGGCCCGGTGGCCGTGGTGCCCTGCTGACGGTTGTGCCGGCCCGTCGTGCGTGCACGCCCCCTTGGCCTCGGAGGCCGACGGGCAGACACTGACCCGATGACGCAGCGCGTGGATCTCTCGACCGTGATGGACCGGCTTTCCATCGACGCAGTGATCACCGGCTATGCGATGGCGGTGGACGACGGCGCATGGGTGGACTACCGGGCCCTGTTCACCGCGGACGGCCGCGCCGACTACCGCGGCGCGGGCGGTATCGAAGGGCCTGCCGCCGAGGTCGCCCAGTGGCTCGCGGAGACCATGCGGCTCTTCCCCGTACGCCAGCATCTGATCGTCAACCGCCGGGTCGACATCCAGGACCTGGGCGGCTACCCGGGCGACCGGGCCGAAGTGCGGGCCGACTATCTCAACCCGATGCGGCTGGACAGCACGGCGGGCGGCGAAGGCGGCTCCGGGGCAGGGGAGACCGCGCCGAACTTCGTCTCCGGCGGGCGGTACGCCTTCACACTGTCGCGTACAGGGAACGGCTGGCGGATCCGGACCGTGACCGTGCACGAGAAGTGGCGCGGCACAGCTGACATGCTCACCCCCTCCTGAGTCCGCCCACCGGTGCTTCCGCCCTCCCGCGCCGGGAAAGAACTGCAGAACGGGTGACCAGGGGGGACACTGCTGATCAGCAGGACGAGGAGGCGCGGCATGCGGATTCCGGCCGGTCGGCGCGAGCAGTGGGAGCGAATGCTGCGGTCCGGCCGGTGGCGCGGCTGCGTCGCGCTGCTCGCCGGTGCGCTGCCCGCGCTCGCATTCCCGGCGCCTTCCCTGTGGTGGCTCGCCTATGTCGGTCTGGTGCCGTGGCTGCTGCTGATCCGGTCCGCCGGTACGGGGCGCCGGGCGGCGCTCGACGGCTGGCTCGGCGGGACCGGCTACCTGCTCGCCGTGCATCACTGGCTGATGCCGAGTCTCCATGTGTTCATCGTGGTCCTGGCAGCCCTGCTCGGTCTGCTGTGGGCGCCGTGGGGCCTGCTGGTCTTCCGGGTACTGCGTGCGCCGGTCTCCGTCGCAGCAGCCATGTCCGCGGTCGTCGCCGTGCCGTGCGGCTGGCTGATGATCGAGCTGGTCCGCTCCTGGGAGGGCCTCGGGGGTCCCTGGGGGCTGCTCGGCGCGAGCCAGTGGGAGGTGGCTCCGGCACTCCGCGTGGCATCCGTCGGCGGGGTGTGGCTGGTGAGCCTTGTGGTGGTAGCGGTGAACACCGCCATCGCCCTGCTGTTCGTGGCCGCCGCCCGTACGGTCGCCGTCATCGGCATCGTGGTGTGCGCCCTGGCCGTGGGGGCGATGGCGCAATGGGCACCGCAGCCCGAGCGGTCGGGCGTGGCCAGGATCGCCGTCGTGCAGCCGGGTGTGATCGCGGGTCCCCACAGCGTGGAGCGTCGGCTCGCCGTCAGCGAGCGGCTGACCGGCGAGCTGGCGGGACGCGATCTCGATCTGGTGGTGTGGGGCGAGAGCAGTGTCGGTGTCGATCTCTCGCGGCACCCGGAAGCCGCCGCCCGGATCGCGGCCCTCTCGCGTCGGGTGGGCGCGGATGTGCTGGTCAACATGGACGCCCGACGGACCGGCGGACCGGGTCGGACAGGGATCTACAAATCCGCGGTGCTGGTGGGTCCGGACGGACTGACCGGAGACCGGTACGACAAGATGCGGCTGGTGCCGTTCGGCGAGTACATCCCGGCGCGCTCGGTGCTCGGGTGGGCCACGTCTCTCGGCAAGGCGGCGGGCGAGGACCGGCTGCGGGGCACTCACCCGGTGACGATGTGGCTTCCCGGCGCCGCCGGCGGGAAGGGGCTGCGCATCGGCCCGCTGATCTGCTTCGAGACCGCGTTCCCCGACATGAGCCGGCGGCTGACCCTGGACGGTGCGCAGCTGCTGATCGCCCAGTCGTCGACCGCGACGTTCCAGCACAGCTGGGCTCCCGAACAGCACGCCTCTCTCGGGGCGCTGCGGGCCGCTGAGAACGGCCGTCCGATGGTGCATGCGACGCTCACCGGCGTCAGTGCGGTGTACGGCCCGCAGGGCGAGCGGATCGGTGCCCCGCTCGGTACGGATACGAGCGGCGCCGCCGTGTTCGATGTACCGCTGGCGTCCGGTACGACGCTCTACGTACGGCTGGGCGACTGGCCGGTGCACGGGGCGGCGGCTGTGCTGGCCGTGTTCTGCGCCTTCGAAGGGGTGCGATCGCTCCGCAGGCGCCATCGGGTCGGGCCCGCCACCGCGAGCGGTGCGGTGGCTCCGGTGGTTGCCTCACCCGACGAATCCGACGAATCCACCGGTCGCTCCACACCGTGAGCCCCGGTACCGGAGACCGGCCGGACTATCCGGGGCCGTTCACGGAGACGATGTGGCCCTGGGCGTCGACGGTGAGCGAGACCCGCTCGACCTTGTTGGTCACGGCAAGCACCAGCCACACGGCACCCCAGAGAAAGCAGGTGAACACCATCAGGATGGCGTGCAGCACGTGGTTCAGCGGTCGGCCCCGGACCATGACGACCTGTGTCTCGGAACGTGATTCCACCCGCCAGCCGCTCGCGATCCGCTGATTGACCGCCCAGTCGAGGATCAGCCCGCGCTGCATCGCGTCGGGCGGCCGCCCGTCGGCCGAGTAGTAACCGGGCGGCGGCTGGAGTGCTCCCCAGCCCTTTGGCTCGTCGTGGGGCCTCACGAGGTCACCTCCACGGGCCGGTGGTCATTTCCCCAGCCTGCATCGGAGCCGGGACCGACGCATCCCGAGACCGAAGCCCCCCTGGCCGGCCACGGCTCCGGAGTCGGTCCGGCCCTTGGCCCGCCGGACCGACCCGGGCCGAGATCTCCAGCACCCTCCTAGGCGCAGTCCAGGTCGCGCAGGATGCGCTCGCACAGCTCATGCGTCAGCAGGGCGTCGCCGGCGCTCAGCACCTTTCCGGCCCGCACGGCATCCAGGAAGGACAGCACGCTCTGCTCGATGCCGCGCTGGCGGGTCACCGGCACCCAGTCGCCGCGCCGTCGTACGCTCGGCTGCCCCTTGTGATCGATCACCTCGGCAAGGTTGACGACCTCGCGCTTGGAGTCCTGGCCGGAGACCTCCAGCCGTTCCTCGTTCGAGCCGCTGAGTCGGTTCATCGCGCCGATGGCCGTGAATCCGTCACCGGCCAGTTGCAGTACGACATGGTGCATCAGACCGTCGCGGATCCTGGCCTGCACGACGGTGTGCTCGATCGGCCCCGGCGCCAGGAAACGCAGTGTGTCGACGACATGGATGAAGTCGTCGAGCACCATGGTGCGTGGGTCCTCGGGCAGGCCCACCCGGTTCTTCTGCATGAGGATGAGTTCGCGCGGATGCTCGGCGCACTGCGCGTAGCCGGGGGCGACCCTTCGGTTGAAACCGACGGCGAGGGTCACTCCGCGTTCTTCGGCAAGGCTCACCAACCTCTCGGAATCGGTGAGTTCATAGGCCAGTGGCTTGTCGACGTACGTGGCAACACCCGCCTCCAGCAGCCGGCCCACGATCTCCGGGTGCACGGCCGTCGGGGCATGGACGAACGCGGCGTCCAGGCCCTCGGCAAGCAGCGATTCGAGGTCGGCGTGGCGCTGCCCGGACGGGATCCGGTGGCTCTCGGCGACCGCGGCCAGGGTGGCGGGGGTACGGGTCTGCAGATGTATTTCGACCCCGGGCAGGGTCGTCAGAACCGGCAGATACGCCTTCTGCGCGATGTCGCCGAGCCCGATGCAGCCGACCTTCACAGGGGTCTCCCTCTCACTGTTCAGCGCCGGCCGGCGCGGTGTTCACCGATCGGGGGAGCCCGGTCGGGCTCTTCGAGCCGATGTCTGCCGCGGTGACCTGTGCGCGTCCTTCGTCGGGGCAGCATACGTGTGCTGCGGCGGCTGCCAGTCCGCGATGCCGTCGAAGGTGCGCAGGACGAGGGTGGGCCCGAGCCGCGAGACGGTGGACATCAGGGCGTCGCGCAGCGCCACGGCCGGGGCACTGGTCAGGCGCATCAGCCGGGCGGCCTGTGCGGCCTTGCGGACGATGGCCGATGTGCGGGGCAGCCGGTCGGCGGTGTACGCCGCCAGACCCGCGCCGAGGTCCCTGTCCGGTGCCACATGGTGGGCGAGCACGATCGCGTCCTCGACGGCCTGATTGCCGCCCTGGCCGAGGCTGGGTGCCATGGCGTGGGCGGAGTCGCCGACGAGGACGGTGCGCCCCCGGTGGAACGACGGCAGGGGGTCGGTCAGCTGGTACACGTCGTTGCGGAGTACCTGTCCGGACTCGGCGGCGGCGATGATCGAGGGGATCGGGTCGTGCCAGTGACCGAACCGACGCATCAACTCCGCCTTCTCGTCGTCGGCGGCACGGTCTCCGGCCGGGGCGACGGCCGCCCCGTAGGCGTATGTCCGGCCGTCCTTGAGCGGCTGGGTGCCCCACAGTGCGCCGCGCCCCCAGGTCTCGTGCGGGGCGAAGGGCCGCTCGGGCGCGGGGACGACGATGCGCCAGGTGGTGAATCCGGCGTACGAGGGTCCGGGGTGGGCCGGGAAGAGTGCGCCGCGTACGCCCGAGTTGATGCCGTCGGCACCGATGACGAGGTCGGCCTCGATGTCCCCGGCCGCCGTCCGGACCACGGCACGCGCACCGTCCACGGCGCCCGGGTCCAGCAGTTCCGCGGCGGCGTCGGTACGAACGGTGGGGTCGGGCAGCCGGGCCACGAGGCGGTCGACGAAGGTGGCCCGGTGCAACAGGACGATCGGGCCGCCGAACCGCTCGGTCGCGACAGTGCTGTTCGTACGGGAGAGCCAGCGGCCGCTCGGGATACGCATACCGCCGTCGCCCTGCCAGGCGGCGAGCGACCTGATCTCGTCGCCGAGGCCGATGACGTCCAGGGCGCGTTGGGAGTTGGGCGCGAGGGCGATGCCGGCGCCGACGGGTTCCAGGGAGGCTGCGCGTTCCAGGACGGTGACCCGCCAGCCGCAACCGTGCAGGGCCACCGCCGCGGTGAGGCCGCCGATTCCGCTGCCGATGACGACGGCATGGGGCTTGGCCATGACTCCTCCTCGAAACTACATCTGTAGTGAGAGCATCACCGTACTACAGCTGTAGTTCCGAAGGTAGGTTGGCCCCATGGCCACACGCACCACCGGCACCTCCCGGGCCGATCTCATTACCGATGCCGCCCTCGCGCTCCTCGCCGAACGTGGGATGCGCGGTCTGACCCACCGCGCGGTGGACGAGCGCGCCGGACTCCCCCAGGGTTCGACGTCCAATTACGCACGCACCCGGCAGTCCCTGCTGGAGGTGACGGTGCAACGGCTGGCGGAGCGCGAGGCGCGGGTGCTCGCTCCCGGTGAACTTCTGGTTCCGGGCACCAGCAGGACGGACGGCGCGGACGCCGGTCCGCAAGGCCGTTCGGGCACCGGCGCGGAGAACGGCCCGCACACCGACCCGGAGGCGCTGGTCGCCGGTCTCGCGCCGGCCCTGCACCGCTATCTCACCCGCCACCCCGAACTGCTCATCTGCCGCTACGAGCTCGCTCTCGAGGCCACTCGGCGCCCGGAGCTGCGGGAGTTCTTCGACGCAACGGGCCGGCAGTTCCGCGAGCCCCTGATGGCACTGATGACGGCGGCCGGGTCGACCGAGCCCGAGCGGCACACCCTGTCCCTGGTGGCCTGGTGCGAGGGGCTGATGTTCTCGTGCGCCGCGGGGTCGTACCACCGCTCCGTACCGACCGAGGAGGAACTGCGTACCGGCTTCACCGAACTGCTGCGCGGGATGCTCGGATCGCAGACGGCGTTGCGCTGACCGGCGTCACTCGTGCGGGCCAATCACGGCTTCCCGGCTCACACAGAACCGGGTTCGCACAGCAGAGTTGATCAGGTGCAACGAACCCGAATCACCGTGAAGCTCCTGGTCGGCGTGGCGGTCACGACACTGTCCGGCTGTGTGTCCGTGGCGCCGCAGCCGGACGTTCCGTCCCGGCCCGGGACCAGCAGGCCCGCCCAGGACCTGGCACCACAGATCGTGCGGCCGCCGGTCCACGACAGCCTGGGAGCCGTACCGGCCCCCGAGCCGTCCGCCTCCGCATCCGGCCCGGCGCGAGGCGCACCGCCGGACAACAGCCGCACCGCGCCCCGCGCACCACAGCAACGGAAGCACCCCGAGGCGGCGCGGCCTCGGCCGCGTCAGGCCCCGCCCGCCGTGACCGCGCCCGTCCCGGATCTACCGGCCCCCGTCGCCGACAAGGACGTCTGCGCGCTGGGACGGGGATACGGGCACTGGCCCGCGGGCAGTCCGCAGTCCCGGATCTGCGAGAACACCTACGGTCGCCGAGCCCGGTAGGAGAGAGCCGAGCGGGTGGCCCGTCCACCGCGACGGGCCACCCCTCACAGCTCCAGCAGCCTCAGCTCCAGCCGCGTGATCGCCGCGCGGACCCCTCCCCCGTACCCGTCGTCCGCCCCGTCGTCCGCGAGCACACCGGACGCGGCGCGCGCCCGGTCCAGATGGATCCGGGCCGCCTCAGGACGGTGGAGCTTCACATAGTCCGCCGCGAGGTTGAGATGGAGCGAGGGATAGAACGCGCGCACCGCGAGCGCATCGGAGTGCTGTGCCGCACGCTCGTCGGTCAGGCTGCCGGCCGCGGTCAAGGCCCTCAGGTCCCAGGCGAGCTCATCACCGGGGTCGTCCTGCGTGTCAGCCATGTAATGGGCGAGGGTGCACCGGTGTAGGGCGTCCCCGTCCTCGCCGATCTCCGACCAGAGCTCGCCGAAGCGATTGCGGGCCTCCTCCCGGTCGCCGCCGTGCAGCAGCATGATCGCCTGGCCGATCCTGGTCATGACGGCATCCTTCGACGCCTCCCGCTGCTCCGTCACTGCGGCCTCCCTGTCCACGTCCACCCATTTCCGTTCGACGCTAGCCGCAGCCGCGGTCAATCCCGCTGAGGCTCGGGCGGGCGTCCCTAACCTGTCCACCGAGCACCCACCCCCCGGCCCGGACCTGTCCACCGGGCGTCCGCCGCCGGCCCGGGCCGCAAACCTCAGCGTCAGCCCAGATCGGGGATGCGCCAGTCGATGGCCTCGTGCCCCTGCGCCGCCACCGCCTCGTTGATCTGCGTGAACGGACGGGAGCCGAAGAACTTCTTGGCGGACAGCGGTGACGGATGCGCACCCTTCACCACCGCATGGCGCTCCTCGTCGATCAGCGGAAGCTTCTTCTGCGCGTAGTTGCCCCAGAGCACGAAGACCGCCGGATCGGGCCGCGCGGCAACCGCGCGGATCACCGCGTCGGTGAACTTCTCCCAGCCCTTGCCCTTGTGCGAGTTCGCCTCGCCCGCACGCACCGTCAGCACGGCGTTGAGCAGGAGCACGCCCTGCTCGGCCCACGGCATCAGATACCCGTTGTCCGGGACCGGCAGACCGAGTTCCTCCTTCATCTCCTTATAAATGTTCCGCAGGGAGGGCGGCGTCTTCACGCCCGGCCGCACGGAGAAGCACAACCCATGTCCCTGCCCCTCCCCGTGGTACGGGTCCTGACCGAGGACGAGGACCTTCACCTTGTCGTAGGGCGTGGCATCCAGGGCGGCAAACACCTGGTCGCGCGGCGGATAGACCGGCCCCTTGGCCCGCTCCTCCTCGACGAACTCGGTGAGCTCCTTGAAGTAGGGCTTCTGGAGCTCTTCGCCGAGGACGCCGCGCCAGGACTCGGGCAGCAGGTCGGTGTCGGTCACGTCAACAACCTCCGGTAAGTAATCAGTTCTTCAACCGAGAACCTACCGGGGGCCACTGACAACGGACCCTGCGAGTCCTGCCGGGGCCTACCAACTGGCCTTGCGGTACAGCTCCCACATCTGCATGACCGTCTGCGGGTCCAGGGCACGCTCGCCGCCGCCGATGTCCTCGCCCGCCGCGACGTACAGCTTGCCCTGCCACAGCGGCAGCAGCCGCACGTCGTCGACCAGGATCTGCTGGGCCCGTTCGAACTGCTTGCTGACCGCGCCCCGGTCGCTCTCCTTGCGGGTCTGCGGCAGCAGCTGCTCGGTGATCTCGCTCTTCATGTACGGCATCCCGGTGACGCTGTCCTTGCCCACAAAGGGGGCGATGAAGTTGTCCGGGTCCGGGAAGTCCGGGAACCAGCCGCGGCCGAAGACGGGGTACTGGCCCTTGGTGAAGCCTTCCTGGAACTCCTTCCAGGGCTTGCTCTTCAGCGTGATCCGGAACAGCCCGGAGGCCTCCAGCTGTCGCTTCAGCTCGTCGAACTCGGGGGCCGTGGACGAGCCGTACCGGTCGGTAGTGAACCAGAACGTCATCGAGACGGGCTTGGTGATGCCCGCCTTGACGAGGATCTGCTTCGCCTTGCCCTTGTCCGGATCACCGTAGGCATCGAAGAAGCTCGTCGTATGTCCGGCGATGCCCTTGGGGACCATGGAGTACAGCGGTTCGGCCGTCCCCTGGTACACCTTGGCCACCAGCGCGTCACGGTCGACGAGCTGGGCGATGGCCCGCCGAACGGCCACATTCCCGGCGGCCGGATCCTCGGGGTTGAAAACCAGGAAGCGGATGTCCGCACCGACCGTGTCGACAATTTGAAGATTGCTGTTCTTGTCCTGGTTGTCTTCCAGCCTGACGACCTCATCGGCGGTGAGGCCACGGTAGATCGCATCGATCTCGTTCTTCTTGAGCGCCGCGACCACGGGGGCGGAATCCTTGAAGTACCGGATGGTCACAGCATCGTTCTTACGATTGGCGAAACCCTTGTAGTCCGGATTCTTCACCAGTTCGGCCCGGTTCCCCGGCTTGTACGAATCCAGGAGATAGGGACCGGATCCGGTGACCATTCCGTCGCTGCGGACCTTGTGCTTCGAATAGTCGCTGGGCGCCACGAGCGACATCGCGGGCGTGGCGAGGATGAACGGGAATGTGGCGTCCGGTTTGGTGAGATGGAAGATGACGATGTCATCCCCCTTGGTCTCGACCCGGTCGAGCGAGCCGAGCATGCCGACAGGGCCGCCCTTGACCTTGAGGGCCGTGATCCGGTCCATGGAGTACTTCACGGCCTCGGCGTCGAGTTTGTCGCCATTGGAGAATTTCAGGCCCTCGCGGAGTTTGCACCGGTAGGCCGTGCTGGTCGTGTCGGTGAACTTGCACCATTCCGCCGCGTCGGGCTCGGGGCTGGTGCTGCCTGTGGGGAAACTCACCAGGGTCTGGAAGACATTCCGCATCAGTTCCCAGGAGTTGTCCCACGCCGCCGCCGGATCGAGGCTGGAGGGCTCACTGGTCGTACCGACGACTATCTTCTGCTCCGCCTTCGAGCCGCTGTCGGAGAGAAGTCCGCAGCCTGCCAGCAGAGAGAGGGAAGCAAGGACTGCAGCGGCCTGCAGACTGGCCCGGTAGAACACGTGAACGCTCCTCGATCAGCCATGGGTCGGCAGACCATACCGCAGTGCCCCATCGGGTCAATCCGCAGGCCCGACAGGGCACTTGAGTCAATCAGGGCCAAAACCGCTCAGGCCGCTCTCAGCTCACGCCCGCATTCAGGAAGATCCCGCCGTCGACCACCAGGGTCTGTCCGGTGATCCAGTCGCTCTGGCTCGACGTGAGGAACGCGGCGGCGCCGCCGACGTCCGCGGGGACTCCCAGCCGGCCGAGCGGATAGGCCGCGGCGGCCTCCGCCTCGCGGCCTTCGTACAGCGCCCGGGCGAACTTCGTCTTCACGACCCCGGGGGCGATCGCGTTGACCCGTACGACCGGCGCGAACTCGTGCGCCAACTGAAGGGTCAGGTTGACCATGGCAGCCTTGCTCATGCCGTACGCGCCGACAAAGGGCGAGGCGGAGATACCGGCGATCGAGGCGATGTTGACGATCGCCCCGCCGTTCTCCTTCTGCCATGCCTTCCAGGTCTGCTGGGCGAAACCGAGCGCCGAGATCACATTCGTCTCGAAGACCTTGCGTGCGACATTGAGGTCGAGCTCCGCTATCGGACCGAAGACCGGATTCGTACCGGCGTTGTTGATCAGGAAGTCGACGCGACCGAACGCCTGCATGGTGCGCTCGACCGCCGCCGCCTGGTGCGCCTCGTCGTGCGCCTTTCCGGCCACGCCGATGACGCGGTCGGAGCCGAGTTGCTCGACGGCCTCCTTGAGGGCGTCCTCGCCGCGTCCGGTGATGCACACCCGGTCGCCGCGCGCCACGAGCGCCTCGGCGATGCCGTACCCGATGCCCCGGCTCGCGCCCGTGATGAGCGCGACCTTCCCACTGTCCTGCACAGTCATGATGTCCGTAACCCTTCGGATCAGTTGAGCGGTCCGCCGGCGACGTACATGACCTGACCGGAGACGAAGCCCGCCTCGTCGCCCGTGAAGAAGGCGATGGCGTTGGCGATGTCCTCGGGGCGGCCGACGCGCTGCACCGGGATCTGGGTGGCGGCAGCGGCCTGGAACTCCTCGAAGCCCATGCCGATCCGGGCCGCGGTCTGCGCGGTCATCTCGGTGACGATGAAGCCGGGTGCGACGGCGTTGGCGGTGATGCCGAACTTGCCGAGCTCCTTGGCGAGGGTCTTGGTGAAGCCCTGCAGACCGGCCTTGACGGCAGAGTAGTTGGCCTGGCCGCGGTTGCCGAGCGCCGAAGAGGAGGAGAGCGAGACGATACGGCCGAACTCGGCGTCCACCATGTGCTTCTGGACGGCCTTGGCCATCAGGAACGCGCCCTTGAGGTGTACGTTCATCACGGTGTCCCAGTCGGACTCGCTCATCTTGAAGAGCAGGTTGTCGCGGAGCACGCCTGCGTTGTTGACGAGGATCGTCGGGGCGCCGAGTTCGGCGGCGACCCGCGCGACCGCGGCTTCCACCTGGGCGCTGTCCGACACATCGCAGCCGACGGCGAGGGCGGTGCCCCCGGCGGCGGTGATCTTCTCGACGGTGTCCTTGCAGGCCGCCTCGTCGAGGTCGAGTACGGCGACGGCGCGGCCCTCGGCCGCCAGGCGTACCGCGGTGGCGGCGCCAATGCCCCGCGCCGCTCCGGTCACGATGGCGACACGCTGCTCGGTGGTGGACATGCTTGGTTCTCCTCGCCCTTGGATCGCGGCTCAGCGGACGTCGGGGCACCCCCGGCACGGAACCTTCGCGTGCGCGGAGCCTTTCCGATAACTGAGCAACCGCTTAGTACCTTCAGCACACGAGACGCTAGAAGCCCTGGTACTCGGTGTCAACGGCCCACGGCCGCAGGGGCGCATGTCACACCCGGCGGCGCCGCTGCCGCAGTGGCTGCGAGCGGCGCCGCAGGGCGGCGGATCAGCGCACCAGCAGGTCGAGCAGCCGTTCGACCTCGGCCTCCGGGTCGGTTGTGAGACCGCTGTGCACAGGGCTCGGCTGGACAACGGTGGAGCGCGGCGCGATCAGCCAGCGGAAGCGACGGCCCGCGTCGTCGCGGGCCGCCTGGCCCGCGTCCGTACCGCCGCGGCACACGCCCTCGACAGCATGCAGGGCGGCCCGTACACCGACCACGTCCGCACTCGGGTCCAGGGCCTTCAGCTTGGTCTCGTCGAGATGGGTACGGGCGGCGACGAAACCCCGTGCGCGGCAGTAGACGACCACACCCGCGTTGAAGAACTCGCCGCGCTGTACGCGCGGCACCACGCGCAGCAGCGCGTACTCGAAGACATCGCGCTCGGTCACCGCTGGCCGTCCTTGTCGTTCTTCTTCTTGGTGGGGTGTGGCCAGGGGGTGAGGTGCTCGGTGAGCCAGCCGGGGGCCTGTGACGGTTTGGGCTCGGTGGGGCCCTCCATCGTGATCCGCTCATGAATGGTGGCGGCGCGCGGCAGCAGCGCTTCCACATAGGCGCGGCGCAGCTCGTCGGTGGAGTCGAAGCCCGGCTCGTCCACCAGCCACTCGTCGGGGACATCGGCAGCGACCTCGGCGAGCAGTTCCTCGGTGACCAACGGGGCGAGCTCGGCGGCGGCCGCCGCGATATCGGGGGCGAACGGGGCCAGCGCATGGTCCGAGGCGTTGTACGGCTTGGCGGCGGAGGCCTGGGCGCCGGGCCAGTTGTGGTGCCAGATCATGGTGGCGCCGTGATCGATGAGCCACAGGTCGCCGTGCCAGATCAGCATGTTCGGGTTGCGCCAGGACCGGTCGACGTTGTTGATCAGCGCATCGAACCAGACGACACGTCCCGCTTCCCGGGAGTCCACCTGGTAGGCGAGCGAGTCGAAGCCGATCGAGCCGGGCAGGAAGTCCATCCCGAGATTGAGCCCGCCGCTGGCCTTAAGGAGTTCCTGCACCTCCTGGTCGGGCTCGGCGAGCCCGATGACCGGGTCGAGCTGGATCTGTACGAGGTCGGGGACGCGAAGGCCGAGCCTGCGGCCGAGCTGTCCGCAGATGACCTCCGCGACCAGTGTCTTGCGGCCCTGTCCGGCGCCGGAGAATTTCATGACGTAGGTGCCGAGGTCGTCGGCCTCAACGATCCCGGGCAGCGATCCGCCCTCCCGCAGGGGTGTGACATAGCGGGTCGCGATGACTTCGGTGAGCATTTCCCCAGGCTATACGGCTCAGATCCCTGGAGATCCACGGACCAAGGTCAGAGCCGTACAGCCTGGGGAATCACCCCGATCAGCCCTGGGGAGAATCTGGGGAGTTTTGGCCGGCGACCCGCTTTCCGAGGAAACCGTCGATCACAGCCCGGCCCCGGTTCCCGGCCTCCGGCATGAAGTGCGCGTAGTAACCGAGCGTAATCGTCGGCGATGAGTGCCCCAACCGCTGGGCCAGGGTGACGACAGACTCGCCTGCCTCCAACATGATCGAGGCGTAGGTATGTCGCAGCACGTGGAAACCGTCCTTTGGAGCTGCAGCCCACTGCCAGGGCTTGGCTCCCTCGGACCGCTGGGGGATGACCTCAGCCTTGGCCAGAGCAGGCTTCCACGTATAGGTGTTCCATGTATTGACCGCGATGGCGTTGCCAAATCGCGTGGTGAGCAGCAGCGAGAACTTTTCCGTCGGCCTGTCCTCCCCTGGCCGCCCCCAGGGAAGCTCAACCGCTACGGGCGGGAAATCCCTCACATGCCTTTTCAGCTCTTCAGCCACGGACGGCGGCATGTCGACGACGCGGGCCTTCCGAGACTTCGGGAGCGCGTAGTACAACTTCCCGTCGATCGTCTGAGTCTGCCGACGAACGTGGAGGACACCACGTGCGTAGTCAATATCATCAGGGCTCAGCCCGAAGACCTCCCCTTGCCGGAGACCACACCCCAGGCCAAGGACAACGGCGATCCTGTTCCGCTCATTGATGACATCACGTACTCGGAGCGCAGTCTCCAACGACCACGCCTCCCTGCGCTCCTTCGATGCCTTCGGCCACTGCACCGACTTCGCGCGCATCGGATTTCGAGCGATCCGCTTGTCATCAACAGCTGTCTCCAGGATCCCTGACAGCTCACCCAAGATGCCACGCACATAGTCGACCGACCTCACGGAGCTGCCAAGCTTCGCTATGTATACACGCAGTTCCGCCGGCGTTATCTGCTTCAGCTGGAGCTGTCCCAGATGCGGGACGATGTGGAGACGCACCCGACGCTCGTGCCCCTGCTGAGTTTTCGGGGCGCCCGCCTTCCCAGGTGCCCAGTATTTCGCGATGTAATCGGCTAGCGTGATGGTTCCGTCACGAGGGTCCACGAACTCGCCGCGCTCTTCATCCGTCGCAGACCGGCGGAGCCACGCCTTGGCGTCCTCGACTGTAGCGAATGATCTGTCACGGATCCCTGGGATGCCAGCGACCTTGTATCGCGTCCCTTTCCCGTACCGGGCAGTACGCTCTCTCTTGCCCGTCACTGGGTCCTTCTTCTTCTTGATCCAACGGTCTTCTATGTAGCCGGCCAAGCCGCACTCTCCAATGTGGGTCGATTACAGATCAGCGGCGAACCATCAAGGGCTAGTTGCAGAGAGGACGCGTCGCTGCGCACCTACTTCGATTGGGCTCAATTCCGGGTTGGAACGGGAATCCGATTGCTCCTGCATGCGCACCCAGGCGTCAAGCGTCACCAGCCTGTACATGACCCGGCCACGGACTCCCATCCGAAAGCTTGGCGGCCCCTGGCGACGGTGCCGCCAGACGTACAGGGTGTGAGGGGACATGCCGAGGTAGTCGGCCGCTTCCCGCACATTCAGGAAAGCTCTGATACTCGCTCCGGATGCGGCAGCCACTGGATCGGAGTTGGCCCCATGCAGGGAGGTTGGCATCTTGGCACCTCGGGATCGCGAAGACGGTTGAAGGACACATTGATTCCGCGCATTGCGGGATAGGTGAGAACTCGCCCACCTGGCTCCGCCACCAAGCGCAGCCCAGTGCGAACTCAATGGTCGCGACGATCGCCGGTTTGGCTAACCGGCGATCATGGCCTATGTTGCGCGCCGCATCAGATGAATCCGACAGCTTCTCGGGCTGGCCGCGTTCAGGCAGCCAGCCGGTATGAGCGCAGGGCTGGGGTCGCGCCGTCCGTAACGAGCACCAGCAGACCGTCCTCAGTGCGGCGGTCAAGATTCCGCACCACGACACGCTCGGGGGCCTCAATGGCAGCGACCACCTGGCGAGTTGCAGCTCCGGGGTGCGCCGCAATGTGCGCGAGGACGGCCCTGTCACGGCGGTAGCCGCGTTGCAGCAGGTCCTCGCCGAACAGGCCGGCCGGCAGACGCACAGCCCGGTGGACACGACGCTGTAGTCCCCCCGCCGCCTGGCCGGACCAAGCGTTCAGTGCGCCGAGCCCAAAGAGGGCGGGTGAAGCGAAGCGGGCGGATCCAATAGCGGAATCCGACAGACGAGCCTCCTAAATAGAGATCTTGCCAGCAAGGCAGCCTGGTGTGGTGCGGGGTTGCGAATCAGTCGCAGCCCTGACCACACCGGAGTAACTGCATCGTCTGACCTGGTGTTTTCCTGGACGTTGTACGTTGACATGGTCCCGGCGGAGGTTTCCAGTCTTTTGGAGTTCTTTTCTGTCTGCCGTGGGCGAATGCCCGCCGACGGCCCTGCGTGGAGTCCTCCCGTCGCGGACCTATTGAGACGAAAGGAATGCGCCGGCGCCTACACCGCGAAGTCGTTGCACAATCTCGTCGGTAAGGCCCTGGTCATTCCCGACCGGGTGGATGCACTCGGCCGTAACCGCCCTGCCACCTGCCGGGTCAAATACGGCAGCGGCGATGTGTACCTGCGGGTGGCGGTGTGGGCAGCGTGGCCCGAGCAGACGGTGCGGCATCCGGTGCGCCCTGGCCAACTGGGTGGGGTCGCGGTACCCGAGCAGGAGAGGTAGTTGCATGGCCAACGAGTTTGTGATTGCGCAGACGCCCAGCGACGACGAGGATCAGGCGAAGGCGCTGGCCTGAGGCGCGGTCGAGAGCAAGCTGGCAGCGGGCGTCCACATCGATGCGCCGATCACAGCCTTCTACTGGTGGAAGTAGAATGTCGAGACGGCGTAGGAGTGGCGGATCTCGTACATGACTTCGACGGACCGTCTCCCGGCACTGGAGGCGTGGTTGCACGAGAAGCATCCGTACGACGTCCCCCAGTGGATCACGCTGCCAGTGACCGGCGGGCCGGAGGCGTACCTGTCGTGGGTTGTCGAGGAGACCGCATAGGACTGAGGAGCGACGGGCCGGCCGTACGACGGCGTTCGCGTCCGGAGCGTGTCGGACGATCGGTTCACTGCCCACCTCCCGGGCCACACCGGTCGGGTTCTCATGGCCGCGTTCCTCGATGGCCCAGACCACCTGGCGTCGGCCGCGGCTGACGGCACCGTACGCCTCTGGTCGTCGACCGAACAGCGCCAGCTCGCCGAAGTACGCGTCAACGCCTCGCTGCACTGCGCGGCCTGCGACCGAACCACCGGACACGTGGTCGTGGGCAGCGCGGCCGGCACCGTCGCGTTCTCCATCCGCCTCCACTGAACCACGCGAAGGAAGCCCGCACACCATGACGCAGCCCGCCCCCGCCCCAGTCGTTGTCAGCAACGTCGCAGGCTCCTTCGCCTGGGGTGTCCTGCACGACCGACACCCCACCCTGATCGAGCGCGTCCGCCAGGCCACCCCCTACCCCATCGAACAGCAGCGTGCCCTGGACACCCTCCTACAGGAGATCACCGAGGACGGCGTGATTCTCCCCCTGCCTGACACCGAGCCCGGAGCGGACCAGTGGCAGCAGTGGGGCAAGGAGCACATCGGCAGCCGCTGGGAAGACGCCCCGTTCCTCTGGGCGGAGAGCTACTTCTACCGCAAACTCCTGGCCGCCCTCGGCTACTTCGCCCCCGGCCCGTGGCAGGGGATCGACCCCTTCGCCCCGTTCAAGAACGCCGAACTCGCGGGCCCAACGGTGGAGGCCGAACTGGCCGCCCTCGACCAACTCCCCCAGATCCCGGCAGTCGAACAGCACCGCACCCTCCTCCACGCCTCCCTCTGGGGCAACCGCGCCGACCTCGGCTTCGCCGTCTCAGCGGGCGACGCCGGCCTTGGCGACCGTGTCACCGGCCTCGTCGCCGACAACTCCGCCGTCCTCTGGGAAACCCTGTCCGCCAGCCCGCCCGGCAAGGTCTGCCTCGTGGCCGACAACGCCGGCCCCGAGCTCCTCCCGGACCTGGTCCTCGCCGACCACCTGCTCCACACCGACCGCGCCGCGTGCGTCGTTCTGCACCTCAAGCCGTACCCGTACTACGTCTCCGACGCCACGGCCACCGACACTCTGGCCTGCCTCCACCGCCTGACCACGGCCCCCGGCTACGCCTCCGAGATCGGCAAGCGCCTGCAGCAGGCCCTCACCACCGGCCGCCTCACCCTGCGCGCCCACCCTTTCTCCTGCGCCCCGTTCCCCTACGCCGACATGCCCGCCGACCTCCACGAGGACTTCGCCACCGCCACCCTGACGATCATGAAGGGCGACCTGAACTACCGCCGCCTCGTCGGCGACCGACACTGGTCGGCCACCACCCCGTTCACCGACGTCACGTCATACTTCCCCGGTCCGGTCGCAGCTCTGCGCACACTGAAGTCGGACGTCATCGTCGGCCTGGCGCCGCAAACCGTGCACGAGCTGGAAGTTACCGGGCCCCAGTGGCGTACGAGCGGCACGCACGCGCTGGTCCAGGTCACTTCATGAGGGACTTTAAAATGTTTGGCTCTGTCGCAGATTCGGTGGTGACGATGTGTGACGGCCATCGTTGACACCGCATGCGGGATGTCAACGAGCGTGTGGGCATGGTGTTTTCGGGGCTATCGCCGTTGGTCATCGATGCCATCGAGGATGAGGGTGTGCTGATCCGGGTGTGTGCGCGGACGCAGGAAGGCCCGATGGCGTGCCCGTGGTGCGGGGCCGAGACGGTGCGGGTGCACGGCTATCACGAGCTGACGGTCTCATCCGCATCGGGAAACATTGCGAAGATCTCGTCCATGAGGCGGCGTGCGGCTGTGAAACCCAGCGTTCCGCGTACGTTGCGGAAGTCTCGATTCGTCTTCTCTATCGGCAATCGCGGTTCAAGGTCAAAGAGGCTGCGCGTCATGACTTCCTTCCGTGAGTTGACCCCTGCAAGGAGCGATAGATGTAAGAGCGGGTCCGCCGCGTGATACGGCGGGCCCGTTCCAAATGTCGATGCGGAGTCTCCGCCCGCGTTTCTCACCGTACGCAAGCTTGACAGGCCAGGCGATCCGTTTTCCGACGGCGGACCGCAGCTTCGCAAGGCCGGGCCGAACAGAGCCTGTCGACGCGAGAGGCCGTCATGCACTCAAAGTCGCCGACGCCAAGTCCGGACGCCGCCAGGGCCAGCCGCGCACAGTGCCCTTGAGCGAGCAGGCGGCAATTCCACTCCGAGAGGCCATTGGCGACCGCGAAGACGGCCGCATGTTCGCACTCCCGTGCAGCTCGGCGTCCGGCCCGCGAAACGGGCGTTGCGTATGCGGTCCTCGGCGCGTGCCCGTTGGCGGTGCCGCAGTTCGAGTGCGGCGATCGGGACGCCGGTGGTGTTGGCGACGAACGCGGTGAGCCGCAGGCCGTCGGCGTCGGTGAAGCGCAACTGCGCCCCTGGGGGCGGGCGTTCCTTGCGGACGATCAACCGCATGCCCTGCGGCCAGCCGCCCAGGACATTGCCGGTAAGTTCGGCGACCCAGGCGCCGTCGCGGATCTCTCCGTCCGGCTCGACCGCCGGTGTCCAAGCGGCGGGCGGGACTTTGAGGAAGGCCTCGTGGACGGCGTCGGTGATGGTCATGCCGACCGAGTACGACAGCCACCTTCCCCGCTGGTCCAGCCAGGCGGTGAACTCGTGTGTTCCGCCTCCGAAGTCGGTGCGAACCAGCGTCCGGCGTCCACGCCGGTACTTCTTCGGCAGTTACGCCAGGGCGAGTTGAGCTGTGGTGATGTGATCGGCTGCGGTGTTGCTGCCCGTTTCGTTGCTGTTGGTGAGCACCTCGTGGGCACCGGTGAAGAACCCAAGGGTGTAGTGGCATGCGATCGCACACGTTCATCAGGCTTCTGGGACGGTCGCCCCGGGCGGCGGAAAGCGCGATCCTGTCCGTATTCACCGCGCTCGCAGCCTTCCTGCTCGCCCAGCCGTGATCAGTTTTGCTGTGAACGGCCCAGTTCGGACAGATCGCTGTAGAGGCGGTTCAGCGCGTACGCGCCCAGGCCGAGGCCCTGGTCGATTCGGCGTCGTGCGGCTGGGTTTCGGTAGTGGGGTTCTAGCAGCAGGAAGAAGTCCTCTGCATGTTGTTCGTCGATTTCGGAGTGGAGGCCGTAGTGCATCAGGTCGGCTTGAGCGACCCAACCGCGGTTCACAGCCGCGTTGCCCGTGATGGCCGATACCGAGGCGAATGCGTACTCGATCGCACCCATGCAGCCAATTCCTACCTGCGGGTCCTCCAACGTACACACCGCACTGAGAATGCTGTTGTACGCGTGGACGGCCGGCATCATCTTCAGGCCGTTCAGCTGTACGGTGTCGCTGCCGATGCTGGCCAGAAATCCGCGGAAGGTCTCGTGATGGAATTCCTGAGGGCGGAATCCGCCGTGTTCTTCCACGACATTACCCAGGATTCCGATGCGATCCGCGGGGTGCTCGATCCGGGACACCAGCGCAGCCATCGGACGGGCGAAGTAGGTGACGGCGAAACCTAGTTACTCCTGGCTTGTGCGGAAGTTCTCCAACGACATACTTCCGTCTACCAGCGTTCGGAAGTACGGATTGTTCAGGACACCGGTCTCGGCCACGATGTGCTTGGCGTGCGCTGTCACCAGCGGGGCCTTGGTTGTCCGCAGATGGGTGGTCACGGTCGTTTCTCCTGGCGTGTTGTTCCTGAGCGCGGCTCGATGCGGGACCGGCGGAGCCCCTCTGATCGCCGGTGCCGAGTGGAATCAGCATACGACGGTGAGGGGCTCTGGACGAGAGGACGCTGTCCGGTTCTGTCGGCTCAGGAACGCAGGGCTCCCAGGAGACGGTGACCTCGGTCGTTCGGATCAGTACTGCTGTGGAACACGCGAATGGCCGCTCTCAGCTCGTCAGTTGAGATGGAGCCGGAGCTGTCGGTGTCGATGTCGATGTCGGCGGTGGCCACGAAGACCTTGGCGGACGGCGTGACAATCCGCGCGTAATCATCCGGCTTGTTCCCCAGGCTGACAAACCCGGCCAGGAATTCGTCGCGTGATACGACGCCGTCCCCGTCTGTGTCCATAGGGACAAACAATCTCTTCCAGTACTCCAGAAGGGATCTCTGCAGCGCGCTAGCGGGGGCGGTTCCTGGCGTGAGCTTGAATTCCTGCGTCGTGCGGCCCACTCAGGCGTACACGTCGGTTTCGCTGACCCACCCGTCGCGCTCGTGATGGAACACGTTGTAGTAATGCTGGGCCTTGCTGTGGATAATTGACTTTTCCGGCATGCGAAGACCTCGAATTTTCTTGTGCGGTGGGCGAATCGAATACCCACCACAACCCGGTCCACGAGCAATGACTCGTGAGCTCAGGGTGGCAGCGTTTCCCTTCCCGGGCGCCGGTGCCAAGCCTCACCACTCATTCGAGTGAGTAATTCGACCTGGCAGTTTCAGCCCGGTTCAAGGGCGTGGCGCCGGCGCGACCGCGATCCGGCGGTGGATGTCCTCAAGCAGGTTCCGCATCGCTGTGCGGAAGATTTCAGTCTGGTGGTCACCGAGGAAAGAGGTGTGCCCGAACACCTCAAGGGCGACGAGGCCATGCAGGTGTCCCCACGCGATCAGCAGGAGCGCGGTCGCTGGGGGCGGCAGATATCCCAGGCCGTAATGCGGCAGCTGGTCCAGATAGACCCGGAGTGCGGGGGAGAGTGCGGGGGTGTCGACTGCGGCGAGTTGCGCCGAGGTGAACCCGTCGAACATCTCGCGCTCGAAGATCGCACTCATCCGGCGCGACGCCTGGGTGGTCGGGCCTTCGATGGGTGCCGCGTAGTCCCGTAGCGGCGCCCCGCCGCATCGACGCCGCGGCGCGCCACCGCACCTCACCATCACCGCACAACAGGAAGAAGTCGGCTTCCTCGTCCTCCAAGAACAAGACCGCAGCGAACACAATCCCACCGACAAGGAACTCTCCGACGCCAAGAAGCACACATGGATGCGCAGCCCTCGCTTCGACTACACCCCCTCAAACCGACTCCGCTTCATCCTCCGTGGCGGCTCCCCGCACCGCGCCACGGAATGGACCGACCTCCCTGGCCGGCCCCTGAAGGACCAACTCGCCGAGATCGTGCAGGAGGTCGACCCCCGCGGAGAGGCAGCCGACCGCCAGCGTCCGGCCGATCTGGAGAGAGCACAGCAGCAACGCGTGCGGTGGGAGGCTGCTAAGCGGCAGGCCAAGACCGAATACGCAGAGGCATATCGCGTCCAGCACCTCGAAGCACAACATGCGGCGTGGCGGCGCGCAGCGGACCTGGTCGAGTACATCAGCGCGCTCCGACTCCACGCAGTGAATCTGCCGACGGGACCGGCCAGGGACGAAGCCGAGACCTGGATCGCCTGGGCCGAGAGCCACGTGCAACGCCTCAATCCGCTCAACGGTTCACCGTTGCTACCGGAAATCCCCGAGCCCCGCGACGAGGACCTCAAGCCCATCATGCACGGCTGGAGCCCCTACGGGCCCGACTACTGAACGCCCCGCTCCGCCAGACTCCCAGCCCGCCAAACCGCACCGGCCAGCACGCCCACCACCGCAATCAGCGACGGCAAAACCAGGCAGATCTTCGCCAAGAGACGGTAAAGCCCGGCCTCCGGAATCAAGCCTTCCGCCTGTGCTGACCTGCCTGATCACTTGACTGATGCTTCGTCAGAACGTGCGTCAAACGTGCGTCACGTGCGTCAAACGTGCGTCAAGATATCGCCCGTAGCGCCCACAGCGCACATAATGCACACCACCTAAAACTGCAGGTCAGGCGCCCTTTGCGGTGGGCTCGAGGATCGCCACGCACTCGACATGATGCGTCATCGGGAACAGGTGGATGGCCGTCATCCACCTGCATCGGAGGCTGGACCGAACGACTTCGTCAGCGGAGCGCGGGGATGATGTCGGTGCCGTAGGCGTCGATGGTGGCCTCGCGGTTGTCGTGCATGTTGTAGACGGCGAGCTGGTCGACGCCGAGGTCCCTGAGGTGGCGGAGCTTCGCGATGTGGGCCTCGGCGGGGCCGAGGAGGCAGAAGCGGTCGACGATCTCGTCGGGGACGAAGGCGGTGTCGGGGTTGTCGGCGCGGCCGTGATGGGAGTAGTCGTAGCCGTGCCGGTCCTTGATGTAGGCGGTGAGTTCCTCGGGGACCATCGAGGAGTGTTCGCCGTACTTGGCGACCAGGTCGGCGACGTGGTTGCCGACCATGCCGCCGAACCAGCGGCACTGGTCGCGGGCGTGGGCCAGCGCCTCCGGGGAGTCGTCCGCCGTGACGTAGGCCGGGGCGGCGACGCAGATCGTCAGGGCGTCGGGGTCGCGGCTGGCGTCGGTGGCCGCCTGCCGGACGGCCTTGACCATCCACTCGGTGAGGAAGGGGTCGGCGAGCTGGAGGATGAAGCCGTCGGCCTTGTGCCCGGCCAGGGCGAGTGCCTTGGGGCCGTAGGCGGCCATCCACACCGGCAGCTTGCCGTTCTTGATCCAGGGGATACGGATCGCGTTGCCGTCGACCTCGGCCTCGCGGCCCTCGGCCAGGTCGCGGATGACGTCGATGGCCTCGCCGAGCCGGGCGAGGGTGTTGGGCTTGCGGCCAGCTACGCGCATGGCGGAGTCGCCGCGGCCGATGCCGCAGACGGTCCGGTTGCCGTACATGTCGTTGAGGGTGGCGAAGGTGGAGGCGGTCACCTCCCACGTACGGGTGCCCGGGTTGGTCACCATCGGGCCCACGTGGAGCTTGGTGGTGTTGGCGAGGATCTGGCTGTAGATGACGAAGGGTTCCTGCCACAGCACGGCGGAGTCGAAGGTCCAGCCGTAGCGGAAGCCGTTGCGCTCGGCCCGGCGCATCAGGCCCACGACCTGCGAGGCGGGCGGGTCGGTCTGCAGGACAAGTCCGAAGTCCACGCGGGACCTCCAAGTTCGAGTCGGTGCGATGAGATTCCGGCTGCTCAGCCCAGGTACTGACAAAGGCCGCGCGGCACGAACCCGCCGTGCCCCGCATGGCCGACGTACTTCCGCTGGTCGACGACGACCTCACCCCGCGAGAGGACGGTCTCGACCTGACCGGTCACCGTCTTCCCCTCGTACGCCGAGTAGTCGACGTTCATGTGGTGAGTCTCGGCCGACAGCACCTGGGTGGCGTGCGGGTCGTAGATGACGACATCCGCGTCCGCACCAGGGGCGATCGTGCCCTTCTGCGGGTAGATGCCGAACATCCTCGCCGGCGTCGCGCAGGCGATCTCGATCCAGCGGCGGCGCGAGATGTGCCCGTCCACCACCGCCTGGTGGAGGAGGTCCATGCGGTTCTCCACACCCGGCAGGCCGTTGGGGATCTTCGAAAAGTCCCCGCGTCCCAGCTCCTTCTGGCCCACGAAGCAGAACGGGCAGTGGTCGGTGGAGACCACTTGGAGGTCATTCGTCCGCAGGCCCCGCCAGAGCGCCGCCTGGTGCTCCTTCGGCCTGAGGGGCGTGCTGCACACGTACTTGGCGCCCTCGAAGTCCGGTTCCGCGAGGTTGTCCGTGGACAGGAAGAGGTACTGCGGGCAGGTCTCGCCGAAGACCGGCAGGCCCTTGTCACGCGCAGCGGCCAGCTCGGCCACCGCCTCCTGCGCCGACACGTGGACCACGTACAACGGGGAGCCGGCGACCCGGGCCAGCTGGATCGCCCGGTGGGTCGCCTCCGCCTCCAGGAGCGCCTTGCGGACCTCTCCGTGGTACCGGGGGTCGGTCTCGCCCCGGACCAGGGCCTGCTCCACCAGCACGTCGATCGCGATGCCGTTCTCCGCGTGCATCATGATCAGCCCACCGGTATCGCCGGCAACCTGCATCGCCCGCAGAATCTGGCCGTCATCCGAATAGAAGACCCCCGGATACGCCATAAACAATTTGAACGAGGAAACGCCATGCTCGATGAGCTTCGGCATCTCCCGCAGCGTCGCCTCGTTCACGTCCGACATGATCATGTGGAACGCGTAGTCGATCGCGCAGTTCCCGTCCGCCTTCTCCATCCAGGCGTTCAGGCCAGCCTGCAGCGACTCGCCTTTCGCCTGCACCGCGAAGTCGACGATCGTCGTCGTCCCGCCCCACGCCGCCGCCCGCGTCCCTGTCTCGAACGTGTCCGACGCGAACGTGCCGCCGAACGGCAGTTCCATGTGCGTGTGCGCGTCGACCCCACCCGGGATCACATACTTCTGCGACGCGTCGATCACCCGGTCCGCCGTCCACTCCTGCGTCCCCGGCGCCGCCAACGCCACCACCCGGCCATGCTCGATCAGCACATCCGCGTGCACCTCGTCCGCGGCCGTGATCACAAGACCACCGGTAATCAGAGTCCGAGTCATTCCCCAGCCATCCCTTCAACCCGCCGACCACGCCACCACCGACACGGGCCGGGGGCAACACCCCGGGCCGCCGGCCCCCTCACGCCGCCACCTCGCACGGCACACGGCCTACTCCGCTAGAAAACCCCTGGTCACGCGACCGAACGAAACCCTTGAGTATGTCGGTGCCTGACGGCGCGTTGGGGCATGGTGGGCTTGCGGTCCGGGCCTGTGGTCAGGCCGTGGTGGGCCGGCTGGCAGCTTGGGTGATCTGGTCCCAGATCACGAAGCGGACGGTCATCTCGGCTCGGTGGTCGGAGGCTGTCATCAGGTGGCGGTGAGGGCGGAAGTGGGGCGAGCTGCCGCTGAACGCGGACAGGAACCGCTGGGCCCCGCCTACGGAACGGAATCCCTTCATCGCGCGTTCACGCTGCCGCCTGGGCTGGTGGGAGTTCTCCGCCCGGTTGTTCAGGCCCTCGTGGGAGCGGTGTTCCGCCGAGGGCATGACCTCGGCGGTGCGCCGCGCTGTAGGAGCGGAGCTTGCCGGTGACGACCACCCCCGGCACCGTACGGGTCTTCTTTATCAGGCGGCGGAAGAAGCGTCTTGCCTCGGTTTTGTCCCGCCGATTCTGGACGAGGATGTCGAGGACGTTTCCATTCTGGTCGACGGCCCGCCACAGATACTTCAGCTCGCCGTTGACCTTGATGAAGACCTCGTCCAGGTGCTTCCCAATGCTGATGTCAAGCCGCCGTCGTCACTGGGGGTGTGACCTGGTAGCACCGTCGGTCACGGATCAGGGCCCACAGGACGTTGACGCGACGGCGTGCGAGCGCGAGGACGGCCTGGACGTGGCGTTTCCCCTCGGCGCGCTTGCGGTCGTAAAACTTCCGTGAGTTGGGGTCTCGTTGGACGCTGACCAGCGCGGAGATGTAGAAGACGCGCTGCAGGCGACGGTGGTATCTCGTCGGTCGGTGGTCGTTACCGCTGACCTGGCCGGAGTCGCGTGGGGCGGGGGCCGTGCCGGCGAAGGCCGCGAGCCGGTCGGCCGTGGGGAAGGCGTCCAGGCTGCCGCCGACGGCGACGAGGAACTCGGCACCGAGGATCGTGCCGATGCCGGGCATGGACTGGATCACGTCGGCCAGTTCGTGTTCGCGAAACCGGCCCTCGATGAGTTTGTCGGTCTCGGTGATCTTCTCGTTGAGGACCATCACCTCCTTGGCGAGGGTGTGCACCATCTTCGCGATGGCCTTCTCACCCACGACGGCGGTGTGCTGGCGCTCGGCGGCCTCAACCACCTTCTCGGCGAGGGCAGCAGCGTTGCAGACCTTGCGGTTGCGCAGCCAAGCGGTCAGCCGCCGACTGCCCGCGCGACGGATCGCTGCCGGTGTCTGGTAACCGGTCAGCAGCACCAGCGGGCCGACGTTACCCAGGTCGAGGGCCCGTTCCAGGGCCAAAAACATGCTGTTCAGCAGGGCCTTGAGCCGGTTGGTGGTGCGGGTGCGGTCGGCGACCAGATCGACGCGGTGGTCGGTCAGCAGCCGCAGCTCGAGCGTGGCTTCGTCGCCGGGGCGGATCGGCTGGAGGTCGCGGCGCATCCGGGCCTGGTCGGCGATCACGCGGGCGTCACGGGCGTCCGTCTTGCCCTGGCCGCGGTAGCTGTCGGTGGCCCGGTTGACCGCGATACCGGGGATGTAGACGAGCTCCTGGCCATGGTTGACCAGCAGGGCGATCAGCAGGCCGGGCTCGCCGCCGGTCATGTCCAGCGCCCAGGTCGTCTTGCCGCCGTCGGCGAGGTCCAGGACGTCACCGATCAGCTTCAGCAGTTCCGGCTCGTCGTTGGCCACCCGACGCGACAGCAGCGTGTCGCCCTTGCTGTCCAGGACCAGGCAGTGGTGGTGGGTCTTGCCGCAGTCGGTTCCCGCCCATATCCGGCTCATCGTGCTCCATTCGGTCGTACATGCCTTGCGTACCACGGACGACCTCGCCGGCATTGCTCTACACAGCGACTTGTTCGCACTTCCCAATCGGCGGCCGAGTCGTCGTGGGGAGCCAGGCGGCCAAGCACCTGAAGCCACGAACGGCAGCCACTTGTCAGCCACACCCAGCTCCCCTGGGTGTCCTCACCCTACGAACGGGAGGACCAACCCGTTCAAGAAGGTAGAGCCACTTGTCCCCGGGCCGTGGCCGACGGCGGCGCAGTCCGTCGGCATAGGCCTGTCCGAACTTCAGACACCAGCGGCGGACCGTCTCGTAGGAGACGATGATGCCGCGCTGCAGCATCAGCTCCTCCACCTCACGGAATGACAACGGGAAGCGGAAGTACAGCCACACGCAGTGGGAGATCACCTCGACCGGGTCCCGAAGACGGTGCCGGTGGACCGGATGGACGAGGCAGAGTCGGTGTACTGACGTCTGCTGCGAGGGGTGGGCGGGACGTGCGTCCCGCCCACCCCTCGTAACGTCAGTCCCTCTGAAGGCCCTGGTCGACTGCACCTTCCGGGTAGCCGAGACGTTCGCCGAGCGCCACCAGCGCTGCCCGGCACGGGCCGTCTAGCGGCAGCGCGTGGCGTTTGACCGCGCGCAGGAAGAGCCGGAAACCGAGGTCGGCACACGCCCCGGTGATCACCTGCTCCAGCGTTGGTACCAGGGGGGCGGGCAGCGGCAGCGGGTTGAACACCTCTCCTTCCTCGTGCGCCCGCGTCAGCGCGGCAGCCACCGCAGCCGTCGCCCTGTGCACCGCGGCGCACAGCGACTCGTCTGTCACGGGGTCGGCCGGGGGCGGGGTGAAGCCGGGGTCACGGTGGGATTCCGCCGCGAGCCAGGCCGATTCGATCCGCTCCAGCCACTCCCGCGCTCCGACCTGCTGCTTGGCCGGGTCGAACGCGTGGTCGGTTGAGCCGACCCAGGCCGTGCGGATCGTGTCGTCCGCCAGGCCGGAGTCCAGTAGCCGCCGTACGTCACGGCCCAGCTGCAGGGACGCCGGGTGGCCGAGCTCCCGGACCGACCGTTCGGTGATCAGGAGCATGGCCGAGACCGGCCCCCGCTCGATGAGGCAGTCCATCTCCGCAGGAGGCAGGTCCGCCAGCTCATCGCACTGCTCGGAGAGCCAGGTGAGGCCGGTCTCGTATGTCATGTTTACTCCGGGTAGGCGGTGTAGACGACCCAGGTCTTGGGCTTCATATGCCCCTTGGCGAACTTCAGCTGGATTACCACCGTGTTGCCGACGGCCTCGCCTGCCGAGCTGCCGCCTTTCACCCACTTCGTACCGAGCGAGGCGCCGTGCCCGGTGACCTGCAAGCGGATGGGCAGCAGGTCCTTTCTCGGGTCGAAGCCGATGCCCTTGCCGGCCCGCTGGGCCTGCCTGAGGCGCCAGGCCTCCAGCTTGTCCCCGTTGCCGGGCAGCTTGATCCAGTCTGCCATGGCCTGGTCGACCGCCGCGACGGCGATGTCCTTGCTGGCCCACTGCGTGGCCACGCCGTCCTTGGCCAGCTTGTCGGCCAGCTTCTGGGGGCTGAGGTCCACATGGTCCTCGAGGGTGTGCGCACCCTCGAGGCCCTCGTCGGCGAGGATGTTGGTGCAGTTGTGCACCAAGACGTCGCGGGAACGCTGCCCGGCGGTGCCGACGTAGAACGAGTGGAACCCGTCGACCGTGAGGTCGAACACCTCACGGGGCGCCAGGCTGGCGCGGTCCCGCAGGCCCTGCACCCGGTGCCGGCTTCCGTCGGGGGTGCGCAGGCGGTCGCCCACCCGCAGGTCCGAGACCAGCGTCCAGCCGCGCTCCGCGACGTAGAACCGGTGACCGGCCGTGCTGGTCAGGACTCCGCCGCTGACGGTGATGTCCACCAGCCGCGTGGTGTCGTGGCTGAAGGTCGCGGTCACCGGCTGGGCCGCGGACTGCCCGCTCTGCGGATCGGTGGCCAGCACCGTCTCACCGACGTGCACGTCGCGGATCGCCTTGTGGGAGCCGTCCGCCATGAGTACCTGGGTGCCTCCGGGGAAACTGTTCCGGATGCAGGTGGTAACCAAGTCCTCGTACGTGTCGACAGTGTTCTCGATCTTGGCGAGGGTCGCCGGGGCGACGTCCAGTGCCTTCAGCGCGTTGAACGCCTCCCGCACCCCGGTGCCCGTGCGCATGGCGGTCTTCAGGGCGTTGAGCCCCTCGACGACCTTGCCCAGCGCCTTACCCGGGATGAAGTTGGACGCCGCCCAGGCGCAGCCGGACACACTGCCGTGCCAGCAGTCCAGGAAGTCCTGGACCAGGATCTGCTTGCCGATCTCGAGATAGGTCTTGAGCAAGCCCTGCAGGATCTCCAACTGAGTGAATGTCTTGGTGATGTCCTTCTTCAGGCCGGTGAAGGGCTCTGAACCCAGGTGCACCGTGTCCACCGAGGGGCAGCCCGACTGGGTCGCCGGCACGTTGGAGTTGGTGCACAGGTAGTAGTCGACCTTGACGTCGAAGGTGTAGGTGAAGGTGACCGTGCAGCTCGTGCCGAGGCCGGGCGGCAGCTCGCACGGCTGGTGCTGCCTGACATCCGTGACCTTGACGCTGTCCTCGTCCACGACGAAGAACGTGCCGCCGCCGAAGCTGGTGCCGGCGCCGTCGCTGACCGTCTGGTTGGCGGCCTTGCGTTCGGCGGACTCGGCTGCCTGCTGTGCTGATTCGGCAAATGCCTGGGCGTCCTTGGCGGCTTCCTCCGCCGCCGTCGCGGCGGCG
>NZ_FMDF01000232.1 GCF_900091955.1 Streptomyces sp. Ncost-T10-10d | reverse complement strand
GCCGCCCGTTCCGCGGTGCGCTCGGACGACGGCCCCATGGCCGGTCCGGCGACCGGGCGCGTGGGCGAGGCCGAGCAGTGGTACCGGCAGGCCGCCGCGCGTGGCCACCGGCGTGCCGCCCTGCACCTCGGCGCCATCCTCGAACAGCGCGGCGAGCCCAAGGAGGCCGGTCGCTGGTACCTCATCTCCGCGAAGGCCGGCGAGGCTCGGGCCGCGTGCGCGCTCGGATTCCTGCTGCGTGACGCGGGTGATGAGGAGAGCGCCGCCGTGTGGTGGCTGCGTGCCGCCCAGGACGGCGACGGAAACGCCGCCAACGCCCTGGGCGCCCTGCATGCCGCCCGTGGCGAGCAGCAGACCGCCGAGCGCTGGTACCGCGCCGCCATGGACGCGGGCGACGTCAACGGGGCCTACAACCTGGGGCTGCTCTGTGCGGCCCAGGACCGTACGCCGCAGGCCGAGCAGTGGTACCGCCGCGCCGCGTACGCGGGGCACCGCGAAGCCGCCAACGCACTGGCCGTACTCCTGCTCCAGGCGGGCGACGCGACCGGCGCCGAGCCCTGGTTCTCCAAGGCGGCCGAGGCGGGCAGCGTCGATGCGGCCTTCAACCTCGGCATCCTGTACGCCGGACGCGACGAGGACCGGACGGCACTGGTCTGGTACGAGCGGGCCGCCGCGGCAGGCCACACCGAGGCAGCGCTCCAGGTCGGCATGGCCCTGCTGCACCGCGGCGAGGAGCACGCGGCCGAGCGCCATCTGCGCTGCGCGGCGGGCGGAGGCAGCGCCGAGGCCGCCTTCCGGCTGGCCGGGGTGCTGGACTCGCGGCAGCCGCCGCCCGGACCTCCCGCGCTCGGCGAGCCGATGCCGGAGAAGACCGAGTGCGAGGAGTGGTACGAGCGGGCCGCCGAGCAGGGGCATCGCCGCGCCCAGGTGCGGGTCGGGATGCTCGCGGCGGCCCGTGGCGACGTGGACAGTGCGGCCCGTTGGTACCGCGAGGCCGCCGAGTCGGGCAGCCGCAACGGCGCCTTCAATCTCGGGCTGCTGCTGGCCCGCGAGGGCAGCGAGCGCGAGGCCGCGCTGTGGTGGAGCCGTGCCGCGAACGACGGGCATGGCCGGGCCGCGCTGCGCCTCGCCCTGCTGGCCGCCCGCCGCGGGGAGCTCACCGAGGGGCAGCGCTGGTGCGCACGGGCGGTCGAACTGGGCCCGGCGGAGGTCGCCGAGCGGGCTGCCCGGCTGCGCGAGGCGCTGCATCAGGAGCTGACCGCGTAGCTTGCGCGGCGGCCCCCGCACGGCCCGCAGAAACGGATTTGCGCTGGTCCAGGGCGTCACGTACTGTTGGTTTCAACGACGCGGGGTGGAGCAGCTCGGTAGCTCGCTGGGCTCATAACCCAGAGGTCGCAGGTTCAAATCCTGTCCCCGCTACTGAACACAGAAGGCCGGATCCTTTAGAGGGTCCGGCCTTCTGTTCGTACGTCTGCGCGCGAGTCAGAGCTTGTGGCCCACCGCCTCCGAGTACATCGCCCGGTCGACGGCCTTCGCCTCCGGCACCGGGGCCCCCTTCGAGACACCCGAATCGGCGTACGCCTGCTGCAGCCGGTCCGTCGTGCCCTTCCGTATCTCCCAGTCCATCCGCATCGACGGGGTCGAGCGCAGTGTGGCCTCGTCGGTCTTCATCAGCTTCGCCAGCTCGGCGACGAAGGCGGGATCGGACTTGTAATCGCCGGCGAAGTAGGTGTTCACCGTCCGGATGTAGGCGCGGAGAAAGGCGACGCCCGCGTCCGGGTCCTTGTTCAGCAGCGTCGGGCCGAAGAGCAGGCCGCCGAGCGGTTCGCCGACAGGCTGGCCGCCCAGGAACGCGTACTTCTTGTCGCCGTCCACCTTGCGCCAGATCGGGTCGAGCAGCCAGGCCGAGTCCACGCCGCCGTTCTGCAGCGCGGTCAGCACATCCGCGGAACCGAGCTGCTGGAAGCTGATCCTGTCGAGGCCGCCGCCGTGCTTCTTCAGGGAGGTGTCCATCGGGTACGCGATGACCGAGCCCTTGCCGATCATCGTGCCCAGTTTCCGGCCCGCCATCTCGACGTGATCGGCGCTCTCGCCGTCCTTGAGACGAACCCACAGGCCGCTCTTGGAGGTGGGGTCGGGGGAGAAGTTCCCTGCCACCCACCTGATGTCGAAGCCGCCGTTGATGCCGTTCATCACGGCTGCCTCGGGAGCCGCCCACTGGGCGTCCACATCGCCCCTGGCGAGCAGCGGCAGGGCGTCCGGGGTGGGCAGTACCTTCAGTTCGACGTCCAGCCCCTCTTTCGTGAACTCGCCCTTCGCCACCGCGACCTGGAGCGGAGCGACGTACTCCGCACTCAGGGTGCCGGTGGCGACGGTGATCTTCCGCTTCTTCGCCAGGGGCCGGGCCGCCGGGGCGCCCTTGTCGCAGCGGGCCGGTTTCCGGTCGGGGGCGAGGTCGGCCGGGTCGGTCCAGCTGCCGCCGCCACAGCCCGCGACGGGCTTGACGGTGCGCGGTGCGGCGGCGGCGCTGTCGCCGCCGGAGTCGTTGCCGGCGCAGCCTGCCGCGCCGAGCAGGGATGCCGTGACGAGCACGACGGTGCAGGTGAAGGGGGTGTGTGTACGCACAGTGCCTCCGTACGAAGAACGTGGGGAGCCGTTCAGGACTGGCTGCGGCCGCGGTCGCGCGGGGCCCACGGTGTGAGCAGCCGCCCGGCGATCCGCACCACTTCGGAGAAGACGACACCGAGGACCGCCACACACACGATGCCGACGAACATCACGTCGTTCTGGAACAGTGCCCGGGAGTCGAAGATCAGATGGCCGAGACCGTCGGCCGCGGCGATCTGTTCGGAGGCGACGATGACGAGCACGGCCACCCCTGCCGCGATCCGTGCCCCGACCAGGACCGCGGGCAGCGACGCGGGCAGCAGCACATGGCGGAACATCTGCCAGGGCGAGGCGCCGAAGACCTGACCGGCATCACGGTGGCCGACCGGTACGGCGAGTACGGCCGCCATGGTGGAGATCCAGACGAAGAAGAAGACGGTCGCGGCGACCAGGGCGATCTGCGGTCCTTCACCGAGGCCGAACATGTTGAGGAAGACCGGCAGCAGGGCCAGCTTCGGCACGACGTACAAGGCATCGAGCAACGGCTCCAGCGCCGCCCGTACGAGTGAGAGCGAGCCCATCAGCAGGCCGAGCGCGTATCCCGCGACGGTGCCGATCGCATAGCCGCCGAGGACCCGCTTGAGCGTGGCCCATACATCCGGCCACAGTTCACCGGCGCCCGCCCGGTCCCAGCCGTCCGCCAGGATGGTGGAGGGGGCGGGGTAGACCCGGTCGTCGATCCAGGACTGTGCGGCGGCCAGTTGCCAGAGCAGCACGAGGAGCAGCGGTACGGCGACGGCGAGCGTGAGTTCCAGGGCGCGGCGTCTGCGGTGGGTGCGTACCGGATACAGCTCCTGCGGGCCCGGTCTGCGGATCAGGACGCCGTCGTCGGGCTTCGTGGCGTTCACGGTGGTGGTCATGCCGGGACCGCCTCCCTGCGCACCTCACCGCGCAGAAGTTCCCACAACTCGCTCTTCAGCGCGGTGAATTCGGGTGCCGACCGGACCCCGCCGGTGCGCGGCCGGCCGAACGGTGGGCGGCGCTCGGCGATGATCCGCCCCGGTCTGGCGGACATCACCAGCACCCTGTCCCCGAGCACGATCGCCTCTTCGAGGCTGTGGGTGATGAAGAGGGTGGTGGTACGGGTGGTCTGGGTGAGGTCGAGCAGCTCGTCCTGGAGGATCGTGCGCAGCTGGGCGTCGAGCGCCGCGAACGGCTCGTCCATCAGCAGCATTTCGGGTTCGACGGCGAGGGCGCGGGCGATCGCGACCCGTTGCCGCATACCGCCGGAGAGGGTTGCCGGATACGCCCCCGCGAAATCGGAGAGCCCCATCCGGGCAAGCCAGTCGCGCGCCCTGGCATCGGCTTCCTTGCGCGGTATGCGCTGGATGTCGAGACCGAACCGGACATTGGCGAGCACGGTCTTCCAGTCGTAGATCCCGTAGTCCTGGAAGATCATCGCCGCCGGACGGGGTGAGGCCGTACGGATGGACAGTTCGCCGGAGCTGGGGCGGAGCAGTCCGGCGGCGATCCTGAGCAGCGTGGACTTGCCGCAGCCGGACGGGCCGACGATGCAGGTGAACTCGCCCGGCGCGACGGAGAGATCGAGCGGGCCGAGGGCGGGCAGGGCCTTGGCGCCGCGCCCGAACGAGCGGGTGAGCGCGTCGGCGCGGAGTTTGGGACTGGTGGCTGCGGTTGTGGGTGGGGTCGGGTGCGGATCTCCCACGGGTCTCTCCTCGCGCGTATCGAGGTGCGGATCCGCCGCGGGGCGGACGTGATCGCCGCAGACGATATGACTACCCGTCAGATTCGGGAAGGGGGTGCGCACGTGCTGGTGGCGGGGAGGTGTGTCATTCCCTGCGAGGGGGTATGCGGAAGGCCCCGGTGCGCGCGATGCTCGCACCGGGGCCTTCCGTGGCGGGACTCAGGTCGTCGCGGCGCAGTTCGGGCAGATACCGCGGTAGGTCACCTCGACATTGGAGACCGTGAAACCGAACCGCTCGTCGCTCGGCAGATCCGCCAGCGGGTCGCCCGCCGGGTGTACGTCGCGGATGGTGCCGCAGCTCGCGCAGACGAGGTGGTGGTGGGGGCGGTGTGCGTTCGGGTCGTACCGCTTGGCCCGGCGATCCGTGGAGACCTCGATGACCTCGCCGAGCGTCACCATTTCGCCCAGGGTGTTGTAGACGGTGGCGCGGGAGATCTCGGGCAGCTTGGCGACGGCCCGGGCGTGGACCTCGTCAGCAGTCAGATGCACATGGTCCCCGTCGAGGACCTCGGCCACGACGCGCCGCTGCGCAGTCATGCGCCAGCCGCGTCCGCGAAGTCGTTCCAACAGGTCACTCATGGGAACAAGCCTAACAGTGGGGGGACCGGGTCCCGAACGGGTGTGACTTTGGATGTTCACTTGACTTGGACTATGTCCATTGTAGGATCGGGATCGGCATACGCCAAGGGACAGGCTGTGCAGGACATGACGAATGTGCAGGAACGACGCAGGAGGCGCACGTGACGCAGGGACCGCTCACCACGGAGGCCGGCGCGCCGGTCGCCGACAACCAGAACAGCCAGACCGCGGGCGTCGGCGGTCCGGTCCTGGTGCAGGACCAGTCGCTGCTGGAGAAGCTCGCGCACTTCAACCGCGAGCGCATTCCGGAGCGCATCGTGCACGCCCGCGGTGCCGGTGCGTACGGCACGTTCACGCTCACCCGTGACGTCTCCCAGTGGACGCGGGCGAAGTTCCTCTCCGAGGTCGGCAAGCAGACCGAGACGTTCCTCCGCTTCTCGACCGTCGCGGGCAACCTCGGCTCCGCCGACGCGGTGCGCGACCCCCGCGGCTTCGCGCTGAAGTTCTACACCGAAGAGGGCAACTACGACCTCGTCGGCAACAACACCCCGGTGTTCTTCATCAAGGACGCCATCAAGTTCCCGGACTTCATCCACACCCAGAAGCGCGACCCGTACACCGGCTCGCAGGAGGCGGACAACGTCTGGGACTTCTGGGGTCTGTCGCCCGAGTCCACCCACCAGGTGACCTGGCTCTTCGGTGACCGCGGCATCCCGGCCACACTGCGCCACATGAACGGGTACGGCTCGCACACGTACCAGTGGAACAACGAGGCCGGCGAGGTCTTCTGGGTCAAGTACCACTTCAAGACCGACCAGGGCATCAAGAACCTCACCCAGGCCGAGGCCAATAAGCTGGCCGGTGAGGACCCGGACAGCCACCAGCGCGATCTGCGCGAGGCGATCGAGCGCGGCGACTTCCCGTCCTGGACGGTGCAGGTCCAGATCATGCCGGCGGCCGAGGCGGCCACGTACCGCTTCAACCCGTTCGACCTCACCAAGGTGTGGCCGCACGCGGACTACCCGCCGATCGAGATCGGGAAGCTGGAGCTCAACCGCAACCCGGAGAACATCTTCGCGGAGACCGAGCAGTCGATCTTCAGCCCCGCGCACTTCGTGCCGGGCATCGGTCCGTCCCCCGACAAGATGCTCCAGGGCCGTCTCTTCGCGTACGGCGATGCCCATCGCTACCGCGTCGGTATCAACGCCGACCACCTGCCGGTGAACCGCCCGCACGCCACCGAGGCGCGCACCAACAGCCGTGACGGCTACCTCTACGACGGCCGCCACAAGGGTGCGAAGAACTACGAGCCGAACAGCTTCGGTGGCCCGGTCCAGACGGACCGGCCCCTGTGGGAGCCCACCTCGGTCACGGGTGAGATCGGCACGCACGAGGCCCCGAGCCACGCCGAGGACAACGACTTCGTGCAGGCCGGAAACCTCTACCGGCTCTACTCCGAGGACGAGAAGGCCCGGCTGATCGACAACCTCGCCGGGTTCATCGCCAAGGTGTCGCGCGATGACATCGCCGAGCGTGCCATCAACAACTTCCGCCAGGCGGACGGCGACTTCGGCAAGCGTCTGGAGGCCGCGGTCCAGGCCCTGCGCGGCTGACAAGGACGCCTGTCGTCGACGGTGGGCCGGTTCCCTCTTCGGAGGGGACCGGCCCACCGGTCGTTCTTGGGGGCTCAGCCGACGAGTTCCGCGTGGTGGCGGCGCCTGGTGGGGGCCCAGCAGCGCAGGATGTCGCGGACCGAGACGATGCCGACGGGTCCATGGTCGTCCAGCACGATCAGATGGCGGAAACCGCCGTGCGTCATGGCCTCCGCGGCCTCTTCCAGGGTCCAGGTGGGCGCGGCGAAGACCACATCGGTGGTGGTGTGGGTGGCGGCGGTCTCGACATCGGGGTTCTGGCCGGAGCCGACCGCGTTGAGGATGTCGCGCTCGGTGAGAATGCCGAGCCCGCTGGTGTCCTGGTCGAGGACGACTGCGGCTCCGATGCGGCGGACCGACATCAGCCGGGCGGCCTGGCGGAGTGTATGGGTGGGGCCGATGGTGAGGACCAGCGTGCTCATGGCGTCACGGACGAGCATGAAGAGAGCCACCTCCTTCGTGAAGCGACTGCGTGAGTCGGTTCACAAGTTCACAAGCAGGGGGACTCTCAGAGTTGCACCGATGCGAGACCGGAACAAGGGGGGACGAGATCATCCGAGGGGGCGTGCGGTGGTGCGCGACGCCCCTCGGGGGCGTGATCCGGATCAGTAGCGCTGGTTCAGATAGCCCAGGAGTTCGTGGTGGAGCAGTCCGTTCGAGGCTGCCGCGTTGCCGCCGCCGGGGCCGGAGACTCCGTCCAGGCTGGTGAACCTCCCGCCCGCCTCCTGGACGATGATCGCGTTCGCGGCCATGTCCCAGAGCGAGAGCTCCGGCTCCGCGCAGATGTCGACCGATCCCTCGGCGACCATCATGTACGGCCAGAAATCCCCGTACCCGCGAGTGCGCCAGCAGGCCCTGGTCAGATCCATGAACCCGTCGAGCCGGCCCTGCTCCTCCCAGCCGCTCAGCGACGCGTACGCGAACGAGGCGTCCGCGATCCGCTCCACCTTCGACACATGCAGCCGGGTCGCGGACGTCAGACTGCGGCCGGAGAACGCCCCCGCACCCTTCGCCGCCCACCAGCGCCGGTTCAGCGCGGGGGCCGATACCACGCCGACCACCGGCTGGAACCCGTCCTCCCCGGCTTCCATCAGGGAGATCAGCGTCGCCCAGACCGGCACGCCGCGTACATAGTTCTTGGTGCCGTCGATCGGGTCGACGACCCAGCGCCGCGGGCCGGTGCCCTCGATTCCGTATTCCTCGCCCAGAATCGCATCGCGCGGGCGCGCCCGATGGAGATGGCCGCGGATCAGTTCCTCGGCGGCCTTGTCGGCCTCGCTCACCGGCGTCATGTCCGGCTTGGTCTCGACCTTGAGATCCAGAGCCTTGAACCGGTCCATCGTCGCCGCGTCGGCGGCGTCCGCCAGCACATGGGCGAGGCGCAGATCATCGTGGTAATCGGGCATGTCGTCACAGTATCGACCGCAGGTGAACAGAGCTACAGGGCCCCGCGGCCGCCCGGACCATTGACAGTCCCCTCAAGCGCGTCAACTCTGGGAAGCAGAGCCCTTGGCGCGGGAGGCGATGATGCCCACAGCGCGAGACGCATTGCTGGACGCCGCACTCTCGGCGCTGGCCGGTCTGCCCTGGTCGGCGGTGCGCATGGTCGATGTCGCGTCCGCCGCCGGAGTCTCCCGGCAGACCCTCTACAACGAGTTCGGCGGCAAGGACGGCTTGGGCCGCGCTTTGGTCCGGAGCGCTGCCGACGGCTATCTGGCCGGAGTCGACCGGGCTCTGGGATCAGCAGGCGGTACGGGGGACAGGCTGGCGGCCACCGCTGCCTGGACCGTCCGCGCCGTTCGAGCGAATGCCCTGGTCAGGGGGTTGCTCACGGGCTGCTGGGATGAGCGATTACCCCGTCCCCCACACCCCGTGGCGCCGACCGCATCGCTCGTGCCCGCCCAGCGGCGGGCCGATGCCGGGACGCCGACGCCCGCCGAACTGCTCGGCCAGGTCGGAGCGCGAGCGGTGGCCGCCCTCGACGAGGGACGGCCACCACACGACCCGGAGGTACTGGCCGCGACCTGCGAGATCGCGCTGAGGCTCGCACTGAGTTACGCGCTGGTGCCGACTCCCCCGGGGACGGAGGGGGAGGTGGCGCCGCTGGTGCGTGAGGTGGTGGAGTGGCGGCCCACCGGGTGACCGCTCGGTGCGCGAGGCGGAGCAGCGGTCGCGGGCCGGGTGACGCCGGCGCGGGTGCCGGTCACACCGCCGCGTGCCACTTCTCGCGAACGGGTTGCCGGGGTGTGAGCGCGACGCGCGGTCAGTGGGACGAGCCCGAGAGCTGTAGTCCGATCACTCCGACGATCACCAGCGAGATCGAGACCAGCTTGAGGGTGGAGACCACGTCGTCGAGGAAGACCATGCCGTAGATCGCGGTGCCCGCCGCGCCGATGCCCGTCCATACGGCGTAGGCGGGCCCCACGTCGAGTTTCTTCAGCGACAGAGTCAGCAGACCGAAGCTGCCGAGGGCGAAGATGCAGAACGCGACGGTCGGCCAGAGCCGGGTGAAACCGTGCGAGAGTTTCAGACAGACGGCGAAGCCGGTCTCCAGAAGTCCTGCGACCACGACCAGCAGCCACGCCATCGTCAGTGCCCTCCCACGTCGGTGACCGCCTTGCCTCGCTGGGCGTGATTATGCACTTACCTGCGGCAGCAGATCGCAAACGTGCCGGGGTCAGTCGCCTTCGCGTCGCTCCCGGGTGGACATCAGCCGCCGCAGTGATTCAAGCCGCGCCGGATCTGCGTGGCCGTCCGCCACCCAGGCGTCCAGGGCGCATTCCGGTTGATTGCTGTCGTGGGTGCAGCCGCGCGGGCAGTCCTCGGTGCCCGGCTCCAGGTCCAAGAACGCGTGGATCACCCGGGACGGGTCGATGTGGTTGAGCCCGAAGGAGCGCACACCGGGGGTGTCGATCACCCAGCCGCGGTAGTCGGGCAGGGGGAGCGCCAGTGCCGATGTGGTGGTGTGCCGGCCACGGCCGGTGACCGCGTTGACGACCCCGGTGGTACGCCGCCGGTCCTTTGGCACGAGCGCGTTGACCAGCGTGGTCTTCCCGACACCGGAGTGCCCGACGAACGCGGTGACCCGGTCGCGCAGCTGCTCGCGGACCCGCTCCGCCGCGTCGCCGTTCTCCAGCTCCTCGCGGCTGGTGACGATGAACGGGACGCCCAGCGGGATGTACGCCTCCAGCAGCTTGTCCGGGGAGGCCAGATCGGACTTGGTCAGCACCAGGAGCGGGGAGAGCCCGCCGTCGTACGCGGCGACCAGACAGCGGTCGATCATCCGCGGGCGGGGTTCCGGATCGGCCAGTGCGGTGACGATCGCCAGCTGGTCGGCGTTGGCGACGACCACCCGCTCGTACGGATCGTCGTCGTCCGCGGTCCGGCGCAGCACCGAGCGGCGCTCACCGATGCGGACGATGCGGGCGAGGGTGTCCTTGTCGCCGGACAGATCGCCGACGATGGAGACGGTGTCACCCACCACGGCTGCCTTCCGGCCCAGCTCACGGGCCTTCATCGCCATGACCGTACGGCCGTCGACGAGACAGGTGAGGCGGCCGCGGTCGACGGTGAGGACCATGCCCTCCTCGGCGTCCTCGTGCTTCGGGCGGGTATGCGTACGAGGCCGGTTGCCCTTCGGGTTGGGGCGGAACCGGATGTCGTCCTCGTCGGGGTTCTTGCCGTAGCGGCGCATGTCTCAGGCCCCGAGCATTCCGGTCCACATCTGCGGGAAGTCCGGCAGGGTCTTGGCGGTTGTCGCCACGTTCTCGATCTCCACTCCGGGGACGGCAAGGCCGATGATCGACCCCGCGGTTGCCATCCGGTGGTCGTCGTACGTATGGAAGGTACCGCCGTGCAGCGGCCGGGGCCGGATGCGGAGCCCGTCGGCGGTCTCGGTGACGTCGCCGCCGAGCTCGTTGATCTCCTTGGTGAGCGCGGCCAGCCGGTCCGTCTCGTGCAGCCGCAGATGAGCGACACCGCTCAGGGTGGACGGGCCGTCGGCGAGGGCCGCGACCGCCGCGATGCCCGGGGTGAGCTCGCCGACCTCGCCGAGGTCGACGTCGATGCCGTGGATACGGCCCGAACCGGTGAAGGTGAGGCCGCGCTCGGTCAGCTCGCAGCTGCCGCCCATCGCGGTGAAGATCTCCCGCAGTGCGTCACCGGGCTGGGTGGTGCGCTCGGGCCAGTCGGGGATGGTGACCCGGCCGCCGGTGACCAGCGCGGCGGCGAGGAACGGCTGGGCGTTGGAGAGGTCGGGCTCGACGGTCAGATCGCGGCCGAGCAGGGCGGAGGGCGAGACCCGCCAGACGTTCGGCTCGCCGCCCGTCTCCGGCTCGTCGACCTGGGCGCCCACGGCCCGCAGCATGTCGACGGTCATCCGGATGTGTGGCATGGAGGGGAGCCTCGCGCCGGTGTGGCGCACCTCCACCCCCTGGTTGTAGCGCGGCGCCGACAGCAGCAGCGCCGAGACGAACTGGGAGGACGAGGAGGCGTCGATCGACACCGGTCCGCCGTCCAGCGCACCGCCGCCGTGCACGGTCAGCGGCAGCGAACCGCGCCCGTCGTCGTCGATCCGGGCGCCCAGTACCCGCAGCGCGTCGATCACGCCGTTCAGCGGGCGTTCGTACGAACGGGGGTCGCCGTCGAAGCGGATCGGGCCCTCGGCGAGGGCCGCGACCGGCGGCAGGAAGCGCATGACCGTCCCGGCATTGCCGACATCGATCGTGGTGGGGCCGTGCAGCCCGGCCGGGATGACCCGCCAGGCCTCGCCGGAGCCGTCCGGGCCGACGCCTTCCTCGATGCCGACGCCCATCGCGCGCAGCGCCTCGGCCATCAGCAGGGTGTCGCGGGAGCGCAGCGGGCGGCGCAGCCAGCCGGGCTCGGCGGCGAGAGCGGCGAGGACGAGGGCGCGATTGGTGACCGATTTCGATCCGGGCACGGTGACGGTCGCGTCGACGGCGCCGCTCGCTCGGGGGGCGGGCCAGAGGGCGGGGTGCACGGCACTTTCGGTCATGGATCTCACTTTAGTGGCTCACCGCGAACCCGAATCTCGATCAAACAAGACGAAACCGGTATGTAACGCAAGCGTGGTAGGCGTCGCCGGGCGGCACCGGCCCTCACATACCGAGCAGCCAGCGCCCGCCGCCGATCAGTGAGCAGAGCGACACCGCGTGGAAGAGGAACAGCCAGAGCGCGGCCGGTACATCCGTCAGCCGCGACAGCTGGTCCGCGTCCGAGTCCGGCGCACCGCCGTGCCGGCGCTTCGACTGGAGCTCGAAGGCCGGGCGTACGCCGCCGAGCAGCAGGAACCAGACCACGGTGTATGCGAACAGTGACTGCACGGCGGGCGAGGCGAGCCAGGACACCAGCAGGAAGGCCGACCCGGTGAGGATCACCGTCAGTGCCCCGTACACATTGCGGATCATCACCAGCATCACCGCGAGCAGTGCGGTGGCCACCCACAGCAACAGTGTGATCCTGCCGTCGACCAGCAGCCACGCCCCGCCCAGCCCCAGCAGCGGCGGGGCGGTGTAGCCCGCAGCGGCGGTCAGGATCATCCCGATGCCGGTCGGCTTGCCGCGGCTGACCGTCAGCCCACTGGTGTCCGAGTGCAGCCGGATGCCGGACAGCTGTCGTCCGGTGAGCAGGGCGATCAGCCCGTGCCCGCCCTCGTGCGCGATGGTGATCGCGTTGCGGCTCAGCCGCCATATCGGGTTCGGTACGACGGCGATCAGTGCGAGCGTTCCGGTCACCACCACCAGCCACTGCTCGGGCGCGGGCTGGGTGCCGAAGACGCGGTCCCACAGATTGCCCAGATCGGTGCTGTCCATGGCGTGGGCGGCTCCTTGCGGTATCGGCGTCTTGTCGTCGTGACGGTCGTGGCAGTCTGGCACTTATGTGCGGACGGTATGCAGCGAGTCGGCGGCCCGAGGATCTGACCGGACTCTTCCAGGTCGAGAAGTGGGAACCGGCGGAGACCTTGGCGCCCGATTGGAACGTGGCGCCGACCAAGGAGGTCTACGCCGTACTGGAACGTCCTGTGAAAGACGCAGACGACCAGCGTCCGGTTCGCCAGTTGCGCGCCCTGAAATGGGGGCTCGTACCGTCCTGGGCGAAGTCCCCCGAGGGTGCCGCGCGCCTGATCAACGCCCGTGCGGAGACCGTCCACGAGAAGCCGTCCTTCCGCCGCCCCTTCGTCTCGCGGCGCTGCATTCTGCCTGCCGACGGCTACTACGAGTGGGTCACCGGTGCGGATGAGCGGCAGCTGGAGGAGAAGGGGAGGAAGAAGCGGCCGCGCAAGCAGCCCTACTTCGTGACACCCGCCGACGGATCGGTCTTCGCGATGGCCGGACTGTACGAGTTCTGGCGCGACCGGACCCTGCCGGACGATCATCCGATGGCCTGGTGGGTGACCTGCTCGGTGATCACGACCGAGGCGGAGACCACCCCGCTCGCCGTCGCCCCGGCCGAGGGCCCGGCCGCGCTCGCCGACATCCACCCCCGGATGCCGCTGATGCTGACCCCCGACCGGTGGGACGCCTGGCTCGACCCGTCGCGCACCGACGTCGAGGAGCTGAAGGGGCTGCTCACACCGCCGCCGGGCGGCCTGATGCGGGCCTATCCGGTGGCCACGGCCGTCAGCAACGTCCGCAACAACGGTCCCGAGCTGCTGGAGGAGCTGGCCGCGCCGGAAGCGAGCACGCTCTTCTGAGCCTTTTCCGACCGGGCAGGATGGGGTGCGTGAGTACTGCAGAGACAGGCCGCAGGGCCGAGACGGTCGACACGGAAGCCGGGCCGGCCAGGATCACCTGGCTGCCCGCCGAGAACGCGAAGAACGCCCGCCTGGTGCTCGCGGTCAGTCATGGCGCGGGTGGCGGCATCGAGACCCGCGACCTGCGGGCCCTGGCCGCCGCACTGCCCGCCCACGGGGTGACCGTCGCCCTGGTGGAGCAGCCGTGGCGGGTCGCCGGCAAGAAGCTCGCGCCCGCCCCGAAGACCCTGGACACCGGATGGCGGGGTCTGTGGCCCGCGCTCACCGCAGCGGGGCTGCCCGTCGTCGCGGGAGGGCGCAGCGCCGGGGCACGGGTGGCCTGCCGTACGGCGGCGGAGCTCGGTGCCCACGCCGTCCTCGCGCTCAGCTTTCCGCTGCATCCTCCGGGGAAGCCGGAGAAGTCCCGCAAGGACGAGCTCCTCGGATCCGGAGTACCCACGCTCGTCGTCCAGGGCGGCAACGACCCGTTCGGGCGGCCGGCCGAATTCCCTCCGGGTGAGTACGAGATCACCGAGGTGCCGTACGGCGACCACGGGTTCGCCGTACCGAAGAGGTCCGGCCTGACCGAGGGTCAGGCGATGGAGATCCTCACCACCGCCGTGGCTGCGTGGCTGTCCACCCTCGTCTGACGTATGCCCCTGCGAGTGGAGTCGCTCACAGCCGCTGGGGAAGCCCGGGCGCACCCCGGGAATGTTGAGCGAGGGGCCACTGTTGTGGCTGACATCGGTACATCAACGTCGTACGTGGAGAGGGAGTCCGTCGCATGGGTTCGACCATCTGCCCGCGCCGCTCGAACGCCGCTGACCTGGAGTGGACGGTCCTGCATGCGGCCAAGACCACTCCCGAGCGGGCACTGAGCGGATCGGATCGACAGCCCGTCTCGAAGCAAGGTCGACTATTCTCCGATTCGAGCGGGTCCGGTTTCGGCTCCGCCACAGCGTTGGAGGAGGTGGGTCCGGTCACTGGGACCGACACAGGGACCGACGACGGCCGCGCACAGGAGACGACTGCCGAGCGCAACGCGCGCTTCGAGCGGGACGCTCTCGGTTTCCTCGACCAGATGTACTCGGCCGCGCTGCGCATGACGCGCAACCCCGCAGACGCCGAGGACCTGGTCCAGGAGACGTATGCCAAGGCCTACGGGTCCTTCCACCAGTTCCGTGAGGGCACCAACCTCAAGGCGTGGATGTACCGCATCCTCACCAATACGTTCATCAACTCGTACCGCAAGAAGCAGCGCGAACCCCAGCGCAGCGCCGCCGAGGAGATCGAGGACTGGCAGCTGGCGCGCGCCGAGTCGCACATGTCGACCGGTCTGCGCTCCGCGGAGTCGCAGGCTCTCGACCACCTGCCCGACTCGGATGTGAAGTCTGCTCTGCAGGCGATCCCCGAAGAGTTCCGCATCGCCGTATATCTCGCCGATGTAGAGGGCTTTGCCTACAAGGAGATCGCGGACATCATGGGGACTCCCATCGGTACGGTGATGTCCCGACTGCACCGGGGCCGCCGCCAACTGCGCGGCATGCTGGAGGACTACGCCCGTGAGCGCGGGCTCGTCCCGGCCGGTGCCGGAGAGTCGGACGATCGGAAAGGCTCGGGCTCATGAGCTGCGGAGAGCCGCACGAGACGGACTGCTCAGAGGTCCTCGATCATCTCTACGAGTTTCTCGACCACGAGATGCCCGACAGCGACTGCTCCAAGTTCGAGGTGCACTTCGAGGAGTGCTCCCCGTGCCTGGAGAAGTACGGCCTGGAACAGGCCGTGAAGAAGCTGGTGAAGCGCTGCTGCGGCCAGGACGACGTGCCGACCGATCTGCGCTCCAAGGTGATGGGCCGGATCGACCTGATCCGCTCGGGGCAGGCGGTGCCCGAGCAGGACGTGACGGCGTCGGAGACCGGTCAGCCGACCGCCGCCAAGGAGTGACGCCCGGCGGCCGTCACTCGTAGCCGCACCCCCGTATCGCCCGCGTCCCGCGCACATCACCCGAATGTGCTAATCGGGCTCATCGACGCTCGACGGGACACACAACTCGCTAGCCTGGCGCCTTCATTGAGCACGTTGAGGGGCGGGCGGGGCGGGTGGGAGGCACACGCGGGGCGGCGCGCGCGTACATTCTGACGGCCGCGGTCGGCGCCCTGTCATGTGTGCTCCCCGCGCTGGGAACGGGCGCCGGGGGCCCGTGGGCCACCGTCGGACTGCTCACCGGGCTTTATCTGGTCTGTGAACTCGCCGGGCGCTGCCCCTTCTTCGGCAGCTCCGTGCCGATCGGCGCCGGATCGTTCTTTCCGCTGCTGCTCGCCGCCGCCTTTCTGCTGCCGCCGGCCGCGGCCGCCCTGGTCGCGATCCCCGGATCACTCGTCGGCCGGGTGGAGGCTCCGCCCGCCACCGCACGGCGTGTCTGGCGGACCGCACAGCTCGCCGTCACCGTCTGGGCGGCCTCGTCCGTACACGGTCTGCTCGGAGGTGCCGCCACGCTCGGCGGCACCGGTACCGGTACCGACCGGCTCCCCGACCTCCCGTACGCCCTGCTGCCCGCCTGCGCCGCCGCCCTGGCCTTCAGCCTCGTCCTGACCGCTCTGGACGGCTCCATCCTGGTCGCGGCCGAACGGCTGCCCTTCCGGCGTGCCTGGAGCGGACTGCTGTCCCGCTCGCTGGGACCGCATCTGGTGCACGGCCTCGCCGGGCTGATGATGGCCGTCCTGTGGCGCGGTCCGTACGGGCCGCTGTCCGCGCTCATCGTCCTGCTGCCGATGTACATCTCCTGCTGGGTCTTCGCCCAGTACCACCGTGAGCACACCGCCCACCGCGCCACCATCAGGGCGCTGGTGCAGGCCGTCGACATCAAGGACACGTACACCCGCGGTCACAGCGAACGGGTCGGGCAGGTCTCCGTCCTCATCGCCCGTGAACTGGGCATGGACCAGGACCGGATGGAGGTCCTCCGGTTCGCCGGCATTCTGCACGACGTGGGCAAACTCGGCGTCCCCACCCGGGTGCTCCGCAAGGACGGACCGCTCACGCCTCAGGAGCGGCGGGTCATCGAACTGCATCCGGAGTACGGGCACGAGATCGTCCGCGGCATCGGCTTCCTCGGTGAGGCGCGGGCCGCGATCCTGCACCACCACGAACGACTCGACGGCAGCGGCTACCCGTACGGGCTCAGCGGCCGGGAGATCCCCGAGTTCGCACGGGTCGTCGCGGTGGCGGACGCCTTCGACGCGATGACGTCGACCCGGTCGTACCGGCGGGGGAGACCGGTGCCCGCGGCGCTGGAAGAGCTGAAGAGGTGTGCGGGTACGCAGTTCGATCCGCAGATGGTGCGGGCGCTGGTGCGGGCGGTGGACCGGCACGGGTGGTCGGCAGCGACGGTGGCGGTGACGGCGGACGAGGCGATGTGGCGGCCGCGGAGGGAGGGGGCGGCGGACGGGGGCGCCGGAGCCGTCCGGGGGCTGGTTCGTCCGCAACCGCCGGACGATCCCGGCGCCCCCGGTCTGCAGCCGTCCGCGGACCGTCGCCGATGACCCGGGTCGGGACGCGGCTTCCCCTCGTCGTCCTCGCCGTCCACGGCGCAGCCGCGATGCTCGCCGTCGCCGGGCTCGGCCACACCCTCTGGGACGGTGTCCACGAACCCGGACACGCCCTCGCCTTCGGGGTGCTCATCACCGTCGGTGAACTGGCCCGCTGGGGTGCGCTTCCCGGCGAGCGTGAGCCCGCGCCGCTCGGAGCCGCCGGAGCACTCGCGTACGCCCTCCTCGGCCGCAGCGGCGGTGCCCCCACCACCCACGGCGTCCTCCAGGTGGTGGCCGTACTCGTCGCGGCACTGCTCGTCGCCTGTGTACCCCATGTGGCACGCGGCAGCGGACCCGCGCCCGACCGGGTGGCCCGCCGCATTCTGACCGTCGCCTTCGCCTCCGTGTGCTTCCAGCCGCTGTACAACTCCGGTCGTGCCGCGGACTGGTTCGGCGAAGGCCCGTACTACGTACTCTTCATGCTTCTGTTCCTCGTCCTGACGGCCCTGTGCGACGCCGTGCTCGCCGCCCTGCTGCTGCGCTCGCGCACCGACCATCCGTACGGGCCGCTGCTCTCCGACGAGCTGCGCGCCCTGATCGGCATCGGGTCGGCGGTCTGCGCGACCGGGGTCGTGATGGCCCTCGGGGTCGCCGCCGCCGGGCTGTGGGCGCTGCCCGTCCTGTGCGTACCGCTGCTGCTGACCCAGGTCTCGTTCCGCCGGTTCGTCGCCGTGCGCACCACCTACCGGCAGACGATCACTTCGCTCGCCCGGTCCACCGAGATCGCCGGATACACCCCACCCGGGCATGCCCGCAGGGTCGCGGTGCTCTGCGCGGCCGTCGGACGTGAGCTGGGGCTCTCCGGGAGCGAGCTGACCGTGCTGGAGTACGCGGCCCTGATGCACGACATCGGCCAGCTCTCCCTCGTCGACCCGGTCCCGGAGGGGGCGACGGCCACCCTGCCCGCCGCCGAGCAGCGCCGCATCGCGCTGCTCGGAGGGGCAGTGGTCCGGCAGACCGGGGTGGACACCGAGGTCGCCGTCGTGGTGGAACGGCAGGCCGACCCCTATCGCGAGCAGCCGTTGTCCGCCAGGATCGTCAGGGCCGTCAACGCATACGACGACCTCTGCGGGGAAAGTCTCATCGGGCCGCTGGGTGCGCTGGAACAACTCAGGCTCGGTACCGGTCACGACTATCACCCCGAGGTCGTGGAATCACTGGCCAGGGTCCTGGCCCGGGGCGGTCCGACCCCCGTCCTGCCTGGGTAACCCATGGGTAATGAGCGGGTGTCCGGCCCGGCATGGTTGGATGCGAAGAGGAGCGGAAAACGAGGGTGTCCAGTCGGGACAGGCGGGAATCGTGAGGATCTTCGGGAAGGTACGGCATCGGCCCTCCGCCTCTTGGCGGCAGGCCACGGACCGCGCGTTCACGCTGATCGGCGACGGCCGGTACGAGGACGCGGGCGCGCTGCTGACACGTGCGGCGGACCTGGAACCCTGGCTCTCCGAGTCATGGTTCAACCTGGCGCTGCTGCACAAATTCCGGCATGACTGGGAACAGGCGAGAGCAGCCGGCCTGAGGGCCGTCGCGCTGCTCGACAAGGAATCCGGTGCTCCCGACTGGTGGAACGTCGGGATCGCCGCCACCGCACTGCAGGACTGGCCGCTGGCGCGCCGGGCCTGGCAGGCGTACGGCCTCAAGGTGCCGGGCGCGGGCCAGTACACCTCGGCGGCCAACAGCGAGCCGGTCGGCATGGAGCTGGGCAGTGCCGCGGTACGGCTGTCCCCGGAGGGGGAGGCAGAGGTCGTCTGGGGCCGCAGGCTCGATCCGGCCCGGATGGAAGTGCTCTCCATCCCGCTGCCGTCGTCCGGCCGCCGCTGGGGCGAGGTCGTCCTGCACGACGGCGTGCCGCACGGAGAGCGGGTCACCGCCGCCGGACCCGCGTACCCCGTCTTCGACGAGATCGAGCTGTGGGCGCCGTCCCCCGTACCCACCTGGGTCGTGCTGCTCGAAGCGGCCACCGAGGCGGACCGGGACGCCCTGGAGCAGCTGGCGTCCGACGCAGGGTTCGCCGCCGAGGACTGGTCGTCCTCCGTGCGGCTGCTCTGCCGGGCCTGCTCGGAGAGCAGGATGGAGAGCGACGAGGGCGACGGCGAGCACCTGGACCCGCACGACCACAGTGAGCCGGGGCATCCGGGCCCGCTGGGGCACCGCACCGCCGGTGAGCTGTGGGTGCCCGAGCGCGAGTGCGGCATAGCGGCACCGGCCGGACTGGTGCGCGGACTGCTGGACGGCTGGGTGGCGGACAGCCCGGACAGCCGTGAGTGGCGGGATCTCGAAGAAGTCTGCTGACCGGTGCCCGTAGGCTGTACGGGCACCGATCGCGGTGCTCGGGTGCCCGGACCCCGGTCCATCGGATGTCCGGGTTTCAGGTTTTGAGGAAGGCGTACGGCGGACATGGCGCAGCAGGAGACGGACGAGCAGATCAGCGTCGACGACGAAGGTTTCGTCGTGGACACCGAGGACTGTGAGGCGCGCGAGGCGGCACATCGTGAGCGCGGCACCTCCCGCCCGATCACGGTCGTGGGCAACCCGGTACTGCACAGGGAGTGCAAGGACGTCACCGAATTCGACGACGAGCTGGGCCGGCTGATCGACGACATGTTCGCGAGCCAGCGGACGGCGGAGGGCGTGGGCCTCGCCGCCAACCAGATCGGCGTCGATCTGAAGGTCTTCGTCTACGACTGCCCGGACGACGACGGTGTGCGGCACGTGGGCGCCGTCTGCAACCCGGTGCTGGAGGAGCTGGCGCCCGAGGACCGGGTCCTGGACGACTCCAACGAGGGCTGCCTCTCCGTCCCGACGGCGTACGCCTCGCTGGCCCGCCCGGACTACGCGGTGGTCCGCGGACAGGACGCCAAGGGCAACCCGGTCAAGATCCGCGGCAACGGCTACTTCGCCCGCTGCCTCCAGCACGAGACGGACCACCTGTACGGATACCTGTACATCGACCGGCTCTCGAAGCGGGACCGCAAGGACGCGCTGAGGCAGATGGCGGAGAACACGCCGCGCTACGAGACCGTGCCGAACGACTGAGCATCCGATTGCCGCCGGGTGGGCCCGGTCTCCCTTGCGAGGGCGGCCGGGCCCACCGTTTCCGTCCCTGCGTGGATCGTCAACTCTCGTTTGCTCGTGTGTAGTTGACGCGCGTCAACTCGTCCGACAAGCTCTCTCACCACATCTCCGTCGTGGTAGGGAGCCCCTCATGCTCAGACGCACCGCACGACTCCTGCTCGGTCTTGTCATGACCATGGCTTTCGCTTTGGGTGGGGCCGTGGTGACCGCCGGCACCGCACAGGCCGACGGCTGCTACACCTGGACCCGCACACTGTCCCCCGGCGCCACCGGCAATGACGTCGTCCAGCTCCAGATACGGGTGGCCGGCTACCCCGGCTACAACTCCGTGCTCGCCGTCGACGGCTCCTACGGACCGGCCACCACCGCCGCCGTCAAGCGCTTCCAGGCCGCCTACGGCCTCGCTGCCGACGGCATCGCGGGACCGGCCACCCAGGCCAAGATCTATGAGCTCCAGGACAACGACTGCACCCCGATCCACTTCACGTACGCCGAGCACAACCAGTGCAATACGACCTGGGCGGGTGGTGCCGTCGCGGCGGGCACGGCGAAGGCCAACGCCCTGAGCACCATGTGGAAGCTGGAAGCGCTGCGCCACGCCCTCGGTGACCAGTCGATCCGGATCACCAGCGGCTTCCGCTCCACCTCCTGCAACAGTGCGGTCGGCGGCGCGGCCAACAGCCGTCATCTGTACGGGGACGCGGCCGATCTCGGCGCCGGACCGCACGCCCTGTGCACCCTCGCCAAGGAGGCCCGCAATCACGGCTTCAACGGGATCCTCGGCCCGGGCTACCCGGACCACGGTGACCACGTCCACGTCAACCAGGGCCCCAGCCACTTCTGGTCGGCGCCGAACTGCGGCATCTGACGCACACAGGTGGGGCCCGCCGGCAACGGCGGGTCCCACACGTGCGTCCGGCGGTCAGGTTCTGGAAGTCGTCGTCGAAGGCGACCGAGCCCTCCACCGCCACCTGGTGGGCGGACGGCCGACGCTCGAAGAAGTTCGTCAGCTCCTGCACGCCCTGCAGCTCCATGAACGAGAACGGGTTCTCGGAGCCGTAGACGGTCGGGAAGCCCAGCCGGGTGAGCCGCTGGTCGGCCACGCACTCCAGGTACTGGCGCATGGACTCGGTGTTCATGCCCGGCAGTCCGTCGCCGCACAGATCCCGGCCGAACTGGAGCTCCGCGGCCACGGCCTCCTTCACAGTGTCCTGCGTGACCCCGGCGAACTCTGCTCCGTGCAGCCAGGAGGCGTACCGACCCGGAATCGCAAGTGGTCACCTCGAAGCTCCCGACACACGTCCCTGATCGAAAACCACTGATCTGAAAATCCCATGCACCAGCAAGATTGCCGTCTGTTAGCTTCAGCGTGCCCATCAGGAGCCCGCCGGGTTCTTTGGAAGAAGGAACGGCCGGGCTCAGGCAACAAAGAGAGGGAAACCGCATGAAGTTGAGCAAGGTGCGAGCCGCTTCCATCACACTGTGCGCGTTCGCCTTGGGGCTGGTCACGGCCAACTCCGCGTCTGCCGCAGGGTGGACCTATGGCGCCTACGAAGGCGGCGGGTACGGCGTCTGGAACTACGACCCGGGTCCCGACCCGATCGGCTACGGCGACGCGCCCGGGGACGCAATCGCAGCCTGTGACACTGCTGCAGACGGCTGGGGCATCGAGGTCCGGCTCGACATCAACCGCGACGGGCACATCGACCGCACGGTCAGCACCCGCGGGCATTCCTCCCCGTACTGCTCGGGCTATGCGACCGGCGACATCGTCGAAGGAACTCCCGTCAAGGTGTGGGTCGTGAAGGTCAACGGTTCGACCGACTACCACCCCGTCTACAAGAACGGAAACGCGTAAATTCCAGCCACTCCGATCGGAATGACACCGGAAGCTGTGCTGCGACCTGAACTGCCCGCCGAGTGACCCGAGTAGCCTCGCCCCCCATTACGCGGCGATGCCGCCGTACAGCCGGTCGGCCCGCAGCCGGCTGTCCTCGGAGGTCGGCGGGCAGTTGGTGCCCGACCGGCGGCTGACCTCAATCAGGGGCCGGCCACCACTGGTCGATGCCGAAGGGCGAGATCTGTTGTGGATCAGGCCACTTCGACCATTGCGCCCGGGCCACGGAAGGTGCGGCGGTACGCATTCGGCGTGGTGCCCAAGGAGCGCACGAACTGGTGGCGCAGGGCGGCCGCGGTCCCGAAGCCGGTGCGCCCGGCGATGGTGTCCACCGTTTCATCGGATGTCTCCAGCAGGTGCTGTGCCAGCAGTACCCGCTGGCGCAGCAGCCAGCGGTACGGAGTGGTGCCCGTCTCCTGCTGGAAGCGACGGGCGAAGGTGCGCGGCGACATGTGCGCCTGGGCGGCGAGCTGCTCGACGGTCATCTCCTGGTCGAGGTGGCGCTCCATCCAGGCGAGCGTCTCGCCGACGGTGTCGCAGGGGGTGCGGGGCAGCGGCCGCTCGATGTACTGCGCCTGGCCGCCGTCCCGGTGCGGCGGCACCACCATGCGGCGGGCGAGCGCGTTCGCGGCATCGGGGCCGTACTCCTGCCGGATCAGGTGCAGGCAGGCGTCGATCCCGGCCGCCGTGCCCGCCGATGTGATGACCGGGCCCTCGTCCACGTACAGCACATCGGGTTCGACGACGGCCCGCGGGAAGCGGCGGGCCAGCTCCGAGGCGTGGCGCCAGTGGGTGGTGCAGCGGCGTCCGTCCAGCAGTCCGGCCGCGCCGAGCACATATGCGCCGGAGCAGACGCTCATCACCCGGGCGCCCCGTTCCACGGCTCGGCGCAGGGCGTCGAGGGCCTCTTCGGGGTAGTCCCGGTCCGCGAAGTGGCTGCCGGCCGGCACGGCGATGAGGTCGGCCTCCTCCATGCGGTCGAGGCCGTACGGCGTGCTGATGGTGAAGCCGGCGTGGGTCCGGAGCACCGGGCCCTCGGCGGAGACCACGGCGAAGTCGTGGGCCGGCAGTCCCTGGTCGCTGCGGTCGAGGCCGAAGACCTCGCACAGCACGCCCAGTTCGAAGGGATGGACCTCGTCGAGCAGCAGAACGGCGACATTTTTCAGCATGGGGCAAGTGTGGCAGTAATTCGATGCTCTATGACAGTCCTGCCACTGCCGCAATCCGTCCGTGCCGACGAGAGTAGAGGCATGAACACATTCCTGAACGTCCTGGGCATAGCCGCACTTATTGCCCTCTTTCTGCTGCCCACTCTCGCCGGGCTCGCCCGGGAGCGCCGCATCGACCGCGAGCTGCGGGAAGCGGAACGGGAACGGGGGACGCGCCCCCGGAAACGGCGGACGCCGCGCGGCCCGTCACGGCTGCGCGGCGCCCCTACCTCAGAAGCTGGGCCAGGATCTAGCTAGAAGTCGTCGTCGAAGGCGACCGAGCCCTCCACCGCCACCTGGTAGGCGGACGGCCGACGCTCGAAGAAGTTCGTCAGCTCCTGCACGCCCTGCAGCTCCATGAACGAGAACGGGTTCTCGGAGCCGTAGACGGTCGGGAAGCCCAGCCGGGTGAGCCGCTGGTCGGCCACGCACTCCAGGTACTGGCGCATGGACTCGGTGTTCATGCCCGGCAGTCCGTCGCCGCACAGGTCCCGGCCGAACTGCAGCTCCGCGTCGACAGCCTCCTTCAGCATGTCGGTGACCTGCTGCCGGAGCTCGTCGTCGAAGAGGTCCGGCTCCTCCTTGCGAACGGTGTCCACGACCTCGAACGCGAAGTTCATGTGCATCGTCTCGTCACGGAAAACCCAGTTGGTGCCCGTGGCGAGACCGTGCAGCAGACCCCGCGAGCGGAACCAGTAGACGTACGCGAACGCGCCGTAGAAGAACAGGCCCTCGATGCACGCCGCGAAGCAGATCAGGTTCAGCAGGAAGCGACGGCGGTCGGCCTTCGTCTCCAGCCGCTCGATCTTCTCGACCGAGTCCATCCACTTGAAGCAGAACTGCGCCTTCTCACGGATCGACGGAATCTCCTCGACCGCGTCGAACGCGGCGGCACGGTCGTCCGGATCGGGCAGATACGTGTCGAGCAGCGTCAGATAGAACTGGACGTGCACGGCCTCCTCGAAGAGCTGCCGCGACAGATACAGCCGCGCCTCGGGGGAGTTGATGTGCTTGTACAGCGTCAGCACGAGATTGTTGGAGACGATCGAGTCGCCCGTCGCGAAGAACGCGACGAGCCGGCCGATCATGTGCTGCTCGCCGGGCGAAAGCTTGGCGAGGTCGGCGACGTCGGAGTGGAGGTCGACCTCCTCCACCGTCCAGGTGTTCTTGATCGCGTCGCGGTAGCGCTCGTAGAAGTCCGGGTAGCGCATGGGCCGCAGAGTCAGTTCGAAGCCCGGGTCGAGCAGGTTCTTCTCGGAGTTGGTGGAGCTCATTACTGGCAGGCCTCGCAGGACTCGGGGTTTTCGAGGGAGCAGGCGATCGCGTCCGCGTCGGGAGCCTGGGCCTGCTGCACGGGAATGGGGGCGGCGGCCGAGGCCTGGCCGGAGGCCGCACGGGCGATCCGGGTCGCCGGGCGCGAGCGCAGGTAGTACGTCGTCTTCAGCCCCTTCTTCCAGGCATACGCGTACATCGAGGAGAGCTTGCCGATCGTCGGCGTCTCCATGAACAGGTTCAGCGACTGGCTCTGGTCGAGGAACGGCGTGCGGGCCGCCGCCATGTCGATCAGACCGCGCTGCGGGATCTCCCACGCCGTGCGGTACAGCGCCCGCACATCCTCCGGGATCCAGGCGAAGCCCTGTACGGAACCGCTCGCCTCGCGCAGTGCCTCACGGGTCCGCGCGTCCCACACGCCCAGCTGCTTCAGCTCCTCCACCAGATACGCGTTGACCTGGAGGAACTCACCGCTGAGCGTCTCGCGCTTGAAGAGGTTGGAGACCTGCGGCTCGATGCACTCGTACACACCCGCGATCGAGGCGATCGTCGCCGTCGGCGCGATGGCGAGCAGCAGAGAGTTGCGCATCCCGGTCTTCGCGACCCGGGCGCGCAGCGCGTCCCAGCGCTCCGGCCAGTTCAGCTCGGTGTCGTAGTGGTCGGGGTGCAGCACACCGCGCGCGGCACGCGTCCGGGACCACGCGGGCAGCGGGCCGGAGCGCTCGGCGAGCTCGCAGGACGCCTCGTACGCCGCGAGCATGATCCGCTCGGAGATCTTCGTGGAGAGCGCGCGGGCCTCGGGGGAGTCGAACGGCAGTCGCAGCTGGAAGAAGACGTCCTGCAGACCCATCGCTCCCAGGCCGACGGGGCGCCACTTTGCATTGGACCGGCCGGCCTGCTCGGTCGGGTAGAAGTTGATGTCGACGACCCGGTCGAGGAAGGTCACGGCGGTGCGGACCGTCGCGTCCAGCCGCTCCCAGTCGATGCCACCGTCGGCGACGAACGCACCGAGGTTGACCGAACCCAGGTTGCAGACGGCCGTCTCGCCGTCATCGGTGACTTCGAGGATCTCGGTGCAGAGATTCGACGAGTGGACGACGCGGCCCGGCTCGGCGGTCTGGTTCGCGGTCCGGTTGGAGGCGTCCTTGAACGTCATCCAGCCCTGGCCGGTCTGCGCGAGGGTACGCATCATCCGGCCGTACAGCTCTCGGGCCGGCATCGACTTGCGGGCCAGGCCCTTGGCCTCGGCTGCGCGGTACGCGGCGTCGAACTCGTCGCCCCACAGGTCGACCAGCTCGGGCACATCGGCGGGGGAGAACAGCGACCAGTCGCCGTCCGTGTCGACCCGGCGCATGAACTCGTCCGGGATCCAGTGCGCCAGGTTGAGGTTGTGCGTACGCCGCTGGTCCTCGCCCGTGTTGTCGCGCAGCTCCAGGAACTCCTCGATGTCCGCGTGCCAGGTCTCCAGGTAGACGGCGGCGGCGCCCTTGCGGCGGCCACCCTGATTGACCGCGGCGACGGAGGCGTCGAGCGTCTTCAGGAACGGCACGATGCCGTTGGAGTGCCCGTTGGTGCCGCGGATCAGTGAACCGCGTGCGCGGATGCGGGAGTACGAGAGACCGATGCCGCCCGCGTGCTTGGAGAGCCGTGCCACCTGGTGGTAGCGGTCGTAGATCGAGTCGAGCTCGTCGAGCGGGGAGTCCAGCAGATAGCAGGAGGACATCTGCGGATGCCGGGTGCCGGAGTTGAACAGGGTCGGCGAGGACGGCAGGTAGTCGAGCCGGCTCATCAGCCCGTACAGTGCCGCGACTTCGTCCAGGGCGCGCTTCGAGTCGTCCTCGGCGAGCCCGGCCGCGACGCGCAGCATGAAGTGCTGCGGCGTCTCGATGACCTGGCGGGTGTGCGGGTGACGCAGCAGATAGCGGCTGTGCAGGGTCCGCAGCCCGAAGTAACCGAAGCGGTCGTCGGCGCCGTCGGTCAGTGAACCCTCCACCAGTGCGTCGAGCGCGGCCGCGTGCAGCGCGACGAACTCGGCGGTACGGTCCGCGATCAGGCCCACCCGGTGCCCGACGGCCACCGAGGCGGAGAAGGACACCGCGCCCTGGCCCGCCGCCTCGTCCGCGATGGTGCGGGTCAGCAGCCTGGCCGCGAGCCGGGAGTAGGCGGGGTCCTCGGAGATCAGCCCCGCGGCGGCCTCCGTGGCCAGCGAGCGCAACTCCGCCTCGTCCGACCGGGCGTTGCGGCCGCGCAGCGCGGCGGCGGCGACGCGACCGGGGTCGGTGTCGGGCAGATCGACGGTGAGGTCGGTCAGGGTCCGCAGCAGTGCGGTCCCCGGTCCGTCGTGTGCGGTTCCCTCGGACTCGGCCGCTTCGGACACGGCGACTGAAGCCGGATCGGCTGGCGCGATGGTCACGTGGTGCTCTCCCTCGCTCGGCTCGGGGCCGGCGGGGAGCGGGGCAGCCGGGCAGAGGCGGGCCCGCGTCGGGCAGCACTCATTACGGCGTCCACCGGCCCATCCGCGAGGCCCGGACGTCTGGCATCCGGTTCGGTCGAGCCGGATGCGCTGTCGGCAGGTCCTCGGACTTACTTGAGGGTGCGCAAAAGCGCACCGAATACACCGTTGCGGGACAGTTCCGGATTCGCACCGGATTTCCCTGCGGCGACAGCGAGCACGAGCATACATGTGGGGGCCGCCCGATCAGACAGCCCCCACATGTTGTGTCGCGCAACAGAATTCGGGATGCGCGTACGGCCCGCCGCTGAGCGCACGGACGGCCCGCCGCGCCCCGCTGGAGGGGCCTCGACGGGCCGTCCTACGGCTGTGGGAGCGGTCGTCAGTGGCCGCCGCCCGGCGCCCCTGCCGTGGCCGGCGGGAGCTCCACCTGGACGCCCTTGTCGCCCGCGTCGGCCGTGTAGTCGGCCGGGGAGGTCTCGTCGGTCCCGGCGGGTGCCTTCACGGCGTTCAGGACGAAGGTGAGCACCACCGTCACCACCACGTTCAGCACGAACGCGGTCAGACCGATGTAGCCGATCTCGCCGATGCCCGGGATCTCCTTGGACGACCCGCCGAAGTGCGCCTGGGTCGGGCTCGCGACCCCGTACGCCGCCACCGTCCCGTACACCATGCCGACCGCCCAGCCCGCGAGCAGCGCCCAGCGGTGGAACCAGCGCGTGAACAGGCCGCCGACCAGGGCCGGCATCGTCTGGAGGATCCAGATCCCGCCGAGCAGCTGGAAGTTGATCGCGACCGTCTTGTCCATGGTGAGGACGAAGGCGAGCGCGCCGACCTTCACCAGCAGTGACACCAGCTTGGAGACCTTCGTCTCCTGTTCCGGGGTCGCGTCCGGTTTGAGGAAGTCCTTGTAGATGTTGCGGGTGAAGAGGTTCGCCGCGGCGATCGACATGATCGCGGCGGGCACCAGGGCGCCGATGCCGATGGCGGCGAACGCGACCCCCGCGAACCAGTCGGGGAACATGTTCTCGAACAGCTGGGGGATGGCCAGCTGTCCGTTGTCCACCTTGATGCCGGCGGCGATCGCCATGAAGCCGAGCAGCGCCAGCAGGCCCAGCATCAGCGAGTACAGCGGCAGGATCGTGGTGTTGCGCCGGATCACATTGCGGCTGCGGCTGGAGAGCGTCGCCGTGATCGAGTGCGGATACATGAAGAGAGCCAGCGCCGAGCCCAGCGCCAGGGTGGCGTAACCCCATTGGCCGGCTTCGCCCGGCGCGAGCGCGCCGCGTGGCTTGCCGGTTGCCGGGTTGGTCTGGGAGAACGCCTCGCCCGCCTTGGCGAAGATGTCGTCGAAGCCGCCGAGCTTGATCGGGATGTAGATGATCGCCACCGCGATGACCAGGTAGATCAGTCCGTCCTTGACGAACGCGATCAGCGCGGGCGCCCGCAGACCGGACGAGTAGGTGTACGCGGCGAGCACCGCGAACGCGATCAGCAGCGGCAGGTCCTTGACGAACCAGTGGGTGTTCTCCCCACCGCCCACGCCCATCACGTCCAGCACGGCCTGGATGCCGACGAGTTGGAGCGCGATGTACGGCATCGTGGCGAGGATGCCCGTGACGGCGACCGCCAGCGAGAGCCCCTTCGAGCCGAAGCGCCCGCGGACGAAGTCCGAGGTGGTCACGTACCCGTGCTTGTGCGAGACCGACCACAGCCGCGGCAGGAAGGTGAAGATCAGCGGGTACACGAGGATCGTGTACGGCACGGCGAAGAAGCCTGCTGCGCCCGCCGCGTAGATCGCCGCGGGAACGGCGACGAAGGTGTACGCGGTGTACAGGTCGCCGCCGAGCAGGAACCAGGTGACCCAGGTGCCGAACGAACGTCCGCCCAGGCCCCATTCGTCGAGGCTGGCGTCGTTCTCGGCCTTCCGCCAGCGCGCCGCCAGGAAGCCCATGACCGTGACGGCCAGGAAGAAGAAGATGAAGACGCCGAGCGCGACGCCGTTCACGCCGTCCTTCATGCCGACGCACCCCCCTTGCGGGCGCGCTGGTCACGCTGCCACAGCTTGTACGCGATCATCGTGAGTGCGGTGGAGATCAGCACCCAGAGCATCTGGTACCAGTAGAAGAACGGAATACCGATGAAGGTGGGGTCCACCTTCGCATACGAACTCACCCAGAGCATCGCCACGAACGGCGCGATGAGACAGAGGGCGATGACCACCCGCACAGGTGTGACTGTGGGCGGTTTTCCTTCTGGGCCTGCTGGCATGCGGCGACTCCGTCCCCTCGCTGATCACCTGGTGTAATGCGCAGGAAATCTAGGGGAGGCTCCCGGTCACCGTCACCCCCTGTCCGCATTGCGGTCCGGCAACGGTCCTGTGTGCGGGTGCGAATGTTCAGAATGTTGTCAAACGTTCGACGCTTGGTCTGCACCAAGGCGTGCCGACGGCCCCGTGGAGTGATGGATTCCACGGGGGCCGCGACGGTTGCGCCCGGGGGTGTGTGGCCGGAATCGGTCGGCCGACGCACCCGGACCTCAGTCCGTCGGCCGCTTCAGGCGCGCCACGAACTTGTACCGGTCGCCCCGGTAGACCGAGCGCACCCACTCCACCGGCTCACCCTGCCCGTCGAGCGAGTGCCGGGACAGCATCAGCATCGGCAGGCCCACATCCGTACCGAGCAGTCCGGCCTCGCGCGGGGTGGCGAGCGAGGTCTCGATGGTCTCCTCGGCTTCGGCCAGCCGGACGTCGTACACCTCCGCCAGGGCGGTGTAGAGCGAGGTGTACTTCACCAGTGAACGGCGCAGCGCGGGAAAGCGTTTGGCCGAGAGGTGCGTGGTCTCGATCGCCATCGGCTCCCCGCTGGCGAGCCGCAGCCGCTCGATGCGCAGCACTCGCCCGCCGGTCGTGATGTCGAGCAGCCCGGCGAGCGTGTCGTCCGCCGTGACATAGCCGATGTCCAGCAACTGGGACGTCGGTTCGAGTCCTTGGGCGCGCATGTCCTCCGTGTACGAGGTGAGTTGCAGCGCCTGCGAGACCTTCGGCTTGGCGACGAAGGTGCCCTTGCCCTGGATGCGCTCCAGCCGGCCCTCGACGACCAGCTCCTGGAGCGCCTGGCGCACGGTCGTGCGCGAGGTGTCGAACTCGGCGGCCAGGGTCCGCTCCGGCGGCACGGGAGTGCCCGGCGGCATGGTGTCCGTCATGTCGAGGAGATGTCGCTTCAGCCGGTAGTACTTCGGGACGCGCGCCGTCCGCGTGGCCGCGCCCGTCTCGTTCTCCGTACTGCCCCCGTCGGCACCCATGGCCCGCCTTCCCGACTGCTGCGTTGCTGCCGTCACCGGCTCCTCCGTCTGTCGCGGCTCACATGGTGGCACGGTCCGGTCACGGCTCGTCGCCCTCCCTTAGGTGTCGGTCCTATAACGGACGCGAGTGCACTTCTTATACACCCTTGACACCCCTAAAGGTCTAGGCCAAGCTCCCGGTGCTGGTCTAAACCATTAAAGACCAGGTCCAGCCCCAGCAGTACTCGTCGAATGTCTTCGCGGTGGGCGGGGTTGCAGTATCCCTGAGGAGGGTTTGGCGTGAAGCGCAAGCTCATCGCGGCGGTCGGCGTCGCGGGCATGATGATCGGCCTGGCGGCGTGTGGGTCCGACGACGGCGACAGCAACAGCGGTAAGAAGACCGGCCCGGACAGCTACAAGGGCGAGACGCTCACCGTCTGGACGATGTCCGGATCGAACCCGCCCGGGTGGACCAAGACGGTCACCGATGAGTTCGAGAAGAAGACCCAGGCCAAACTGAAGATCGAAGTCCAGGACTGGAACGGTATTCAGCAGAAGGTCACCACGGCCCTCTCCGAGTCCAACCCGCCGGACGTCCTGGAGATCGGCAACACCCAGACCCCGGCGTACGCCAAGACCGGTGGCCTTGCCGACCTCGGTGACCTGAAGAAGGAGATCGGCTCCGCCTGGGCCGACGGCGTCAACCAGCCCTCCATATACGACGGCAAGCAGTACGCCCTGCCGTGGTACGTGGGCAACCGCGTCGTCATGTACAACAAGAAGGTCTTCAAGGACGCCGGTATCACCGAGACGCCGAAGACCCGTGCCGACCTCTTCAAGGCGTTCGACGCCATCAAGGCGAAGGGCGACGCCGAGCCCATCTACCTGCCCGGCCAGAACTGGTACTTCTTCGACGGCCTGCTCGTCGGCAAGGACGTCTCGCCGGTCAAGAAGGAGGGCGACAAGTACGTCTCCAACCTGGCCGACCCGAAGGTCGGCGAGGCCATGGACGTGTACAAGCAGTACCAGTCCTACTCCAAGGCTCCCAAGGACAAGGACGAGGCCACCCCGCAGCAGGCCGAGGTCTTCGCCAAGGGCAAGACCGGCGCCATCATCGCCATGGGCTACGAGGCCGGCACCGCCATCAAGGCCAACCCGAAGCTCAAGGACGACATCGGCTTCTTCACCATCCCCGGTGAGACGGCGGACAAGCCCGAGGGCGTCTTCCTCGGTGGCTCCAACCTCGCCGTTGCCGCGGGCAGCAAGAAGCAGGAGCTGGCCAAGGAGTTCCTGAAGATCGCGCTCTCCGAGAAGAACGACGGGGCGCTCATCAAGGAGGCCGGCTGGTCTCCGAAGAACGACGCCATGCAGCAGTACACCGTCGGCCAGCCCGCCGCCGAGGCGGCCGGCCCGGCCGCCGCCAAGTCCGGTGGCACCACCCCGCTGATCCCGGAGTGGGCGCCGGTCGAGAACCCGCCGAACCCGATCAAGACCTACATGACGCTGGTCCTGCAGGGCAAGTCGCCCGCCGACGCCGCCAAGCAGGTCGAGGGCGAGCTCAACAAGCGCCTCGGCCAGCAGCAGTAATCGCAGTAGCGCGTCCCGCGCCGGGGCGGCGGGTCCCGACCCGCCGCCCCGGTCGTACGCACCGTTCCGTGTAGGGCTTTGTTGGAAGAGATGGCGAGCATGGCAGTGCAAACCGATCCCTCGGATGTGGCCAAGACGGTCGCAGTCCGCGGGCAGGACGGGAAGACACCCGTCGGGCAGCACGGGGGCAGCAAGCGGAAGGTGGGTATCGGCGCAGCGCCGTACCTGTTGATGGTCCCCGCGCTTGCGGTGACGGCGATCTTCCTCGGGTACCCCTTGGTCAAGAACGCCATGCTGTCGTTCCAGAACCTCAATATGGGACAGCTGATCCAGCATGTCACCGAGTGGAACGGTTTCAAGAACTACCAGGAGATCCTCACCGGTGAGGACTTCTGGAAAGTCACGCTCCGCACGATCGTGTTCACCGGCGTCAACGTCGTTCTGATCATGATCATCGGCACGCTGGTCGGCCTGCTGCTCGCCCGTCTCGGCAAGAAGATGCGCCTCACCCTGATGGTCGGCCTGGTGCTCGCCTGGGCGATGCCGGTCGTGGCCGCGTCCACCGTGTTCCAGTGGCTGTTCGCCTCACGCTTCGGCGTCATCAACTACGCGCTGGACAAGCTCGGCTGGCACTCGATGGCCGACTTCAACTGGACCGGCTCGCAGTTCTCCACCTTCTTCGTGGTCACCCTGATGATCGTCTGGCAGTCGATCCCGTTCGTGGCGATCAACCTGTACGCGGCGACCACCACCATCGCCAAGGAACTGTACGAAGCCGCCTCGCTCGACGGCGCCGGCGTCTGGAAGAGCTTCACATCGGTGACGTTCCCGTTCCTGCGGCCCTTCCTCTACGCCACGACCTTCCTCGAGGTCATCTGGGTCTTCAAGGCATTCCCGCAGATCTTCACCATCAGTGAGGGCGGCCCCAACCGCCTCACCGAGACACTGCCGATCTACGCCTTCGTCGAGGGTGTCGGCAACCAGCACTACGGCATGGGCGCGGCGATCTCCCTGCTGACCATCCTGATCATGCTGGGGCTGACCTCGTACTACCTCCGCATCGTTCTCAAGCAAGAGGAGGACGAGCTGTGAAGCGCTCACTGCTCGGCCGCATCTGGCCCAACGCAACGGCGATCGTCCTCTTCGCCGCACTGGTCTTCCCCGTTTACTGGATGTTCAGTACGGCGTTCAAGCCGACCGGCGACATCATCACCGAGACGCCGGTCTGGTTCCCGACCGACGTCACGTTCGAGCACTTCAAGACGGCGTACCACGCACCGAACTTCCTGACTCTGGTCAGGAACTCGCTCACCGTCACGCTGCTCGCCGTGGTCTTCTCGCTGATCATCGCGCTCTTCGCGTCGTTCGCGCTGGCCCGGATGCGGTTCAAGGGCCGCAAGAGCATGATCCTGGTCTTCATGATCGCGCAGATGGCCCCGTGGGAAGTCATGGTCATCGCGATCTACATGCTGGTCCGCGATGCCGACATGCTCAACAGCCTGGTGCCGCTGACGCTCTTCTACATGGTGATGGTGCTTCCCTTCACGATCCTGACGCTGCGCGGCTATGTTGCCGCCGTGCCCAAGGAGTTGGAGGAGTCGGCCATGGTCGACGGCTGCACCCGCCCGCAGGCCTTCATCAAGGTGATCCTGCCGCTGCTCGCCCCCGGCCTCATGGCCACCTCGCTCTTCGGCTTCATCACGGCGTGGAACGAATTCCCGCTGGTTCTGATCCTCAACAAGGACCCCGAGGCCAAGACACTTCCGCTGTGGCTCTCCCAGTTCCAGAGTCAGTTCGGCGACGACTGGGGTGCCACCATGGCGGCGGCCTCGATCTTCGCCATCCCGATCCTCATCCTCTTCGTCTTCCTGCAGCGCAAGGCCGTCAGCGGCCTCACCGACGGCGCCGTGAAGGGATAACACCGCTCCATGACCACGCTGATATCCACCACGGACACCATCACCCGCGACGCCCTCGCCGTCCTGCAGCCCGGATTCACCGGCACCACCGCCCCGGACTGGGTGCTGCGCAGGGTCGACGAAGGCCTCGCCTCCGTCGCCCTGTTCGGCCGCAACATCCGGTCGGCCGAGCAGGTTGCCTCGCTCACCGCCCAGCTCAGGGCCGAGCGCGACGACCTCCTCGTCGCGATCGACGAGGAGGGCGGTGACGTCACCCGCCTCGAGGTGCGTACCGGCTCCTCCTTCCCCGGCAACCTCGCGCTCGGCCACGTCGACGACGTGGCGCTGACCCGCGCGGTCGCCCAGGAGCTGGGCCGCCGGCTCGCCGAGTGCGGCGTCAACCTCAACTGGGCGCCGTCCGCGGACGTCAACTCCAACCCGGGCAACCCGATCATCGGTGTGCGGTCCTTCGGCGCCGACAGCGAGCTCGTGGCCCGGCACACCGCCGCGTACATCGAAGGCCTCCAGGCCGCCGGAGTCGCCGCCTGCACCAAGCACTTCCCCGGGCACGGCGACACCGCGATCGACTCGCACCACGCGATGCCGCGCATCGACGTGGACCTGGAGACGCTGTACGCCCGTGAACTGGTGCCCTTCCGGGCGGCCATCGCCGCGGGTTCCAAGTGCGTGATGAGCGCGCACATCCTGCTGCCCGCCCTCGACCCGGACCGCCCCGCGACGGTGAGCCCGCAGATTCTCACCGGTCTGCTGCGCCAGGAGCTGGGGTACGACGGCCTGATCGTCACCGACGCCGTGGAGATGCAGGCCATCGCCGGGACGTACGGCATCGAGCGCGGCTCCGTCCTCGCGATCGCCGCGGGGGCCGACGCCCTGTGCGTCGGTGGTGGTCTGGAGGACGACGGCACGGTGCAGCGGCTGCGCGACGCGCTGGTCGCGGCGGTGCGCAGCGGTGAACTCGCCGAGGAGCGGCTCGCGGACGCGGCCGCACGGGTACGTGCCCTCGCGTCCTGGACACGGGGGGCCGGGGGAGCCGGTTCGCAGCCGGGCGCGGCAGTGCAGGAGAGGACCGCGTCCGGCACCGGGATCGGTTCCGACATCGGCCTGGTCGCCGCCCGCCGCGCGGTGAAGGTGACCGGCTCCGCCGAGCCGCTGACCGACCCCGCTTACGTTGCCGCGTTCACCTCCGCGTCGAACATCGCGGTCGGCGACGAGACCCCGTGGGGCGTCGCCGCGGAGCTGGGCCGGCTGCTGCCGGGCACGGAGACCGACACGTACAGCAGCGAGACCGAGGCACCCGTCGCCGCGGTGCTGCGGGCCGCGGGGGAGCGGCGCATCGTCGTGGTCGTCCGCGACGTCCACCGGCATGCCTGGATGGCCGAGGCCCTCAACGCCCTGGTGGCGGAGCGCCCCGACACGGTCGTGGTCGAAATGGGCGTCCCGCAGGCGGCCCCCAGGGGCGCCCTGCACCTCGCCACCCACGGCGCGGCCCGCGTCTGCGGCCTCGCGGCCGCGGAGATCATCGCCAGGGGTGCGGACCGCCCCCAGGCCTGACAGCAGGGCGTGATGCGGCACGAGGGGTCGCATCACGCCTGCCCCACCACCGGCAGGCGACGCCCGTCCAGATGGACGGGCGTCGCCTGCTGTACGAACCATCCAAGCCGCCCGGGCAACTCAAGCTGTTCCGGCAACTCCAGCCCTCCCCGCGTTCGAGGACACCCCGTCCACCCGGACACGCCGCCCCACGGCACGAGGGCCGGATCAAGTCCGTCCGGCGATTGAGGACAAGCACGTCCGCAGGACGCGTAACGGCATACGAGAGGGCCGGGGCACCCAAGAAGGGTGCCCCGGCCCTCTCCCCGCGTCCGGGACGAC
>NZ_FMDF01000233.1 GCF_900091955.1 Streptomyces sp. Ncost-T10-10d | reverse complement strand
TCGCTCAAGTAATGGGTCCGAACATAGAGCAAGAGCTCGAACCTGGGGGCAGGATGGTACTCAGAGAGTGGCAGGCGTGGATAGAGAATGATCTTTCCCCGGCAGGGAAGTTGAGCAGATCAGAGGCGGCCCCGCGGTGCTGCCGAGAGCGGCAGTCTCTGCTCGGGCAGCGCAGCCATTGTCATCCCGAGCAGCCGGAGCGGCCCTCGTTCCCATTGGTCGGGAGGCTGAGTCGCGGGCCGTTGAAGTGTGCGAGCTCTATGGGCCTACGCGGTGGTCAGGACAGGGCATCTCGCACGGACCGCTCCATCTGCTCGTACTCGGCGGTCTCGTCCAGCAGGACGACGCCCGCCTCAGCTTGACTCTGTCCGAACCCGCCGACAGGACTCACTCCCGCACGCCACCACTCACTTCGGCTCAGTAAACCGACAGCAGCTCGCAACCCTTGGCACGCCGTGCCCGAACACCGGCCGCTGGGCAACCAGAACCGTGCCCGCCGCACGATCTATCTGCAGCTCGCGCGGCTCAGACAGGCCATGAACGGCACGCCGCACCAGGAGCCCGGAGAGGAGGAATGACGGGCCGGCGGCCGCCCCGCGGCCCGACGCGCGCATCAAGACTGCTTCTCATATCGTAGGAAAAGGTAGGAAACATCCTCTGGATGCCTGCCTGGAAGGGTTGCCGAGATGGACGTGCGGACAGCCGTGCGGCTTTGGCGTAGGGGCCGTCGTAGACGGGCTGCTCGAACAGCTCGGCCCTGTGGCGGGCGACCGCCGAGACCGGGACGCCGTAGTCGTCGGGGGCCGGATCGTTCACCCCGGCGGCCTCGGCGACCTGCAGGAAGTCAGGCATCACGCCATGCTGCCAGCCCGCTCCGCGCCCCGAACCGGTGTGGGAAGTCGACCTCCCCAGCAAAGAACGCGAACATCTCCACAGCGCCGCCCTGGCCGAGGCCCGGCTCCTCTTCGACGCCGGCGCCGAACTGCGCTACCGCGACGGCGGCCGCCGCTGGGCTATGGGCACTCCCCTGTACGCGGGCGACCGGCCGTACGCGGTCCTGCGCCCCCCGACCCCAGTTCGTCGACTGGGACCAGCTCAAGGGGCTGCTCATCTTCGTCCGCAACCACGACGAACTACGGATGCTCGGCCGCGACGCGCCCAACGACACCCGCATCATCGTCCTCGAACAGCAGCCTCCACCCGCCTGAGGGATCTGGGCTCGTGGTCCGTCAGATGCATCATCAGCATCGGCGACACCACCCCGGGCACCGTGCTGCCGCTGCTGGCGCACCTGAGCGAGTACACACTCCAACGCATCCGAGGTACGGAACCGTAGCAATCACCGCGGCATGCCCGTGTCCAGGACGGTGGTGACGGTGCGGGCCATGTCGTCGCTCGCGACACCTCTTCTGTGTGGAAGCCGGTCGCGTGAACGTCTTGCGGCAGTCTCGGCGCGAGTTGTCGGTGGCAGGGGAGATGATGCCGGTATGACACTGCTGCCGATCACCGCGCCCGCGTCCCTGCTGGAGGTCCACCGTCTCGACCCCGAAGCCAGCGGATGGGGATTCAGGGTCGATCACGCGGTCGCGACGGCGGTCGGCGACACCTACGTGCTGACCGGCCTGCGCCGCTACCGCGCGCACGCGGCTGGCGCGGCCGACCCCGCCGAGCAGGATTTCGGCTACCAGCTGATCACCCGCCACGGCACCGGCGGAAAGCCCACCACCACCGCCGTATTCGGACAGGCGGTGCCGGGCGGTGGCCCGTCGGCCATACCGGAAGGCGACACGGCGACCCTGGCCGTCCTCCCGGACGGCGCGGTCGCCGTCAGCTCCAAGCCTGGCAACACCCACCTCCTGTCCCCGGACCTGGACAAGGTCCTCGCCTCCTGGCCGATGTCCTGGGGCTGGGAAAGGCAGCAGGGCCC
>NZ_FMDF01000234.1 GCF_900091955.1 Streptomyces sp. Ncost-T10-10d | reverse complement strand
CCGCTCAAGTAATGGGTCCGAACATAGAACAAGAGCTCGAACCCGGGGGCAGGATGGTACTCAGAGAGTGACAGGCGTGAACAGAGGATGATCTTTCCCGGCAAGGGAGTTGAGCAGATCAGAGCCGGCCCCGCGGTGCTGCCGAGAGCGGCAGTCTCTGCTCGGGCAGCGCAGCCATTGTCAGCTACGAGGCCGTCGGCCGCGACACCATCCGACGCAAACACGACGTCGACACCGAGACCAGCATCGATCGGATCGCCCGCGACCTGGTCGGGGCTGTTTCGTTGGTCGTGTGTTGAGGTAGAGCGTGGTCACTGACACGGGGTGGTACCTGGGGCGGGTATGACTGTCATGGGCCGGTACACCCCGCCTTGTGCCGCTGTCTTGGGAACGGCACTTCTGATCCTTTGGTGCCCGTGCGGCGGCACCGTGATGGGTGTTGGTGTCCGTGACGGAAGGTTATTCGGTGGGGGAGCCGAGTGCGTGGGGTGAGGTCGCATCGGGGTTGAGGGTGTCCAGACCGGTGCTGATTGCGCGGCTGCTGGAGCTCGATGCGGCCGGGGCGTTGACGTCGGCGCATGTGCGTGCGGGCGCCCAGGCCGGCGGGGTGAATGTGCGCACGGTGTGGCGGTGGCTGGAGGCGGCGCGCACGGAGTGCCGTATGGAGCGCAGACCGCGGGCCCGGCTGGAGTTGTCCGACCAGGCGTGGGAGGTGCTGGCGCAGGCGGGCGGGAACGTAGCGGTGCTGCACCGGCACCTGAAGGCTGCCGGGGAAGAGGTGCCCTCGCTCGCTTCGTTGTACCGGGTGGTGCACCGGGATCTTCAGGCGGGCCGGGTCCTGCCGGACCGTGCGGTGGTGCGGCGGGAGCGGGAGGAGCGCCAAATGCGGCAGGCGCTGGCTGACCTTGCCCTGGCCTCACTGCGTGAGACCGGTGCGGCGAAGGCGGCTGCGGCACGGCCGCCGCGTTTCGTACCAGCGGCGCAGGGGGGTGCCCCTATCTGTTTCGTCAACCCCGCCAGGTTTGGTTTCTGGGGATTGGTCATGGTTTCCGGGGGCGTCCCGCGAAGCGGGACGCCCCCGGTGGATCGGGTGCCTGATGGGCAGCCCGGTGGCCGGCGGGGATGGAGCGGCCGTGCCGGTGCGCGGGCGTGATGAGGGCTGGAGGGCAGGAGCGCTGGGAGTCGTCAGGCTGCGAGGCCGATGCCGCCGGGGGTGCGTGGTTCGTAGAGGGTGCCGGTGCGGATCATCGCGTGGATGACGTTCACGCGTTGCCGGGCCAGGCGGAGGATCGCCTGGGTGTGGGTCCTGCCGCGTGCTCGCTGACGGTCGTAGTAGATCCGGGAGGACGGGTCGGCTTTGCAGCCGATCGCGGCGAACGCGGCCTGGAGCAGGGCACGTTTGAGGAGCCGGTTGCCGCGGTGGGGTGCGTGCTTGCCGCGGATCGAGGTGCCCGAGGACTTCGTGGCCGGGGCGAGTCCGGCGTAGGAGGCGAGTTGTCCGGCGGTGGGGAATCCGGTGCCGTCACCGATCGCGACGATCACCGCGGCCGAGGTCCTGACGCCCATGCCGGGCAGGGGCGTCAGGAGGTGGAAAAGAGGGAGGGCCTCCAGCAGGGCGGAGATCTCCTGCTCGGTGGCCTTTCGCTGGGTGTGCGCTGCGGCGAGCTGTG
>NZ_FMDF01000235.1 GCF_900091955.1 Streptomyces sp. Ncost-T10-10d | reverse complement strand
CGTGTATGTGCTGGATGAGCGGCTGAGCCCGGTGGCTCCGGGTGTTGCGGGTGAGCTGTACATAGCCGGTGTTCAGGTCGCTCGTGGTTATGTGAGGCGTGCGGGGTTGACGGCGGAGCGTTTTGTGGCGTGTCCGTTCGAGCCGGGTGTGCGGATGTACCGTTCGGGTGATATTGCGCGGTGGCGGCGGGACGGTCAGTTGGAGTTCCTGGGCCGGGGCGATGAGCAGCTGAAGGTGCGTGGTTTCCGGATCGAGCCGGGTGAGGTCGAGGCCGTGCTGGCCGGGCATCCGCAGGTCGCCCGGGCTGCGGTGATCGCCCGGGAGGACACACCCGGCGACATTCGCCTTGTCGCCTACGTCGTTGCCGACGACGAGGTCGACGACCTGACGGACCAACTGCGGAAGTTCGCGGCCGAGCGGCTGCCGGAGTACATGGTGCCTGCTGCGGTGGTGATGCTCGATGAGTTGCCGTTGACGGGTAACGGAAAGCTGGACCGCAAGGCCCTGCCTGCCCCGGACTACGCGGCGGGCGCGGGCACGGGCCGGGCCCCGGCCAACCGCCAGGAGGAACTCCTCTGCCAGGCGTTCGCCGAGGTTCTGGGGCTGGCGAACGTCAGCGTCGACGACGACTTCTTCGAACTCGGCGGCCACTCGTTGCTCGCCATCGATCTCGTCGCGCGGATTCGTGCCATTTTGGGAGTCGACGTTCAGATCCGGACGCTGTTCGACTCGCCGACCGTGGCCGTACTCGCAAAGCAGCTTGGGACCGAGAAGTCTTCCAGGCCCGCCCTGCGACCGATGCGCAATCAGGGCGGCCGGCAATGAATCCGCGCTCATCAGATCAGCCACGGTGAGTCAGGAAGATAACTGTCGACGGTCGGCCGTCGCAGCCCGTGGGAAACGGGTGTGACGGCCGACCGCCGTGGGCCGTGGAGGGAGACAGGCAAGCCGTTTTCCCTCGGCGGTGAAGCGGGCGGCCTCGGCCACCTCAGCACGCGAGCCTCACCGGTCGGTGCGGTGCCACCAGTTCGGCCTCATACGCGGTGATCACCACTGGACCCGTTCGCGGGCGTCGAGCTCGGCGAGCAGCCGGGTCACGAAGCTCTTGGCGGTGGCAACGCGGATCACCAGTTGCTCGGCCGGCTCGGCGTCGGACATCCCTCGGCCGATCAGCGTCAGCACCCCGCGCTCCTGGTCGGTGATGCCACTGATGGCCCGCCGCGGCGTGGTGGAGGCCCCGCCGACGGACGGCCGGCGAACTCCTTGATCCGTCGTCGGGCGACGCTGGGGGATCGGACCCTCTCCGGCGCCGACCACTCGCACCACGGCCACGATCTCGTCCAGTGCCGTGTCCCCGACCAGGAAGCCGGAGGCACCGGCCCGCAGCGCGGCGTAGACGCAGTCGTCGTCGAAGGTGGTGAGCACCACGACGTGGGTCCTTCCGGGACCGGAGATGATCTGCCCGGTGGCACCGATGCCGACCATGCCGGGCAACCGGATGTCCATCACCACGACGTCGGGGCTGCAGGGCGCCAGTCAGGTGTTCAACTGCACCCGCGAGGGCAGTTGAACACTCCACACGCCGCTCCGCTCCCGCCGCCCAGGGGTTATGCCGGGGCATGCGGGCCAAACATTGATCACCCGCCGGACCGTAAGTCATAGTGACTTCCGGGGTACCGCGGTGCCCCTGTACTACCGAAAAATGAAATACAGGGCGTACGCCCGGGTGGGAATCCGTTTCGGTGCGGCACTGCTGGAAGCCGTCATCGTCCGAAGGCCTGTGTATCAGCGGTTATGACAGGTCGGACCGTGTGGGAAAAGCCGGACGGTCTCCACAGCCGTGCCCACCGGCGCTGTCAGTCACGCCGGCCTCAGAGCACGGAAAGCGGCGGCCGGAGTTCACCAGTCAGCCTCGGCCGACGTCGCGGCCAGGACGTAAGCAGGAGGAGTCCTGATGGTTCCGTTGTCATTCGCGCAGCGTCGGTTGTGGTTCATCCAGCAGCTCGAAGGGCCGAGCGCCCACTACAACATCCCGCTGGCACTGCCGCTCTCCGGAGAGCTGAACCACGAGGCGCTCGCCGCCGCCCTGCGCGACGTGCTCGAACGGCACGAAGTCCTGCGGACCACCTTCGCCCTGGCCGACGGCGAGCCGTACCAGCACATCCATGACCTCGGCGACCTGGACTGGGCCCTCCAACGGGTGGACCTGACCGGCGCCGACGGAGCCGCGAAACCCGCCGACCTCGCCGGAGCGCTGGCCGACGCATTCGGTCACGCCTTCGACCTGTCCGCCGAACTCCCCATACTGGCATGGCTGTTCACTACCGGCCCGGAGGAGCATGTGCTCGCCGTGGTGGTGCACCACATCGCCGGCGACGGCTACTCGATGCGTCCGCTGGCCGATGACGTCTCCGCCGCCTACGCGGCCCGTCTCGAGGGCCGGGCGCCGTCGTGGGAGCCGCTGCCCGTCCAGTACGCGGACTACGCCCTCTGGCAGAGCGAACTGCTCGGAGACCTGGATGACCCGGAGAGCCTGATGTTCCGCCAGGTCGAGTACTGGCGGCGCACACTGGCCGGAGCGCCGGAGGAGCTGGAGCTCCCGTACGACCACACGCGCCCCCAGGTGGCCTCCTACCGAGGCCACAGCACCCCGTTGGCGATCCCCGGCGACACCCACGCCCGGCTCGTCGATCTGGCCCGGGCCGAAGGTGTGACCGTCTTCATGGCGCTCCAGGCCGCCCTGGCCGTCCTGCTGTCCAAGCTCGGCGCGGGCACCGACCTCCCGATCGGCACCGCGGTGGCGGGCCGCACCGACACGGGCCTGCGCGACCTGGTCGGCTTCTTCATCAACAGCCTCGCACTACGCACCGATCTGTCCGGCGACCCCACCTTCACCGAGCTCCTCGCCCGGGTGCGCGACACGAACCTCGCGGCCCTCGACCACCAGGACGTCCCGTTCGAGAAGCTGGTCGAGGAGCTCGCCCCGGCCCGCTCGCTGGCCCGCCACCCGCTGTTCCAGGTGATGGTCAGCGTGGACAACATCGCTCGCGCGGAGGCCGACCTCGGTGACGCACGGGCCGTCGGGCTGCCCGCCGAGCTGTCCGCGGAACTGCCGGCCGGAGCGCAGGACGCAACGGTCGCCAAGTTCGACCTGGAGGTCGTCGCCGAGGAGACCTTCGATGAGACGGGAACCCCGGTGGGGCTGCGCGGGTCCGTGATCGTCTCCGCGGACCTGTTCGAGGCGGCCTCCGCCGTTCGGCTCGCCGAACGCCTGACCCGCGTCATCGAGCAGCTGACCGCCCTGCCGCAGGCCCGGATCAGCGCCGTCGACGTCCTCGGTACGGCCGAATGCGACCGGCTGCTGACCGGGTGGAACGACACCGCGGCCGAGGTCGGCCCCGGCCTGCTGCCCGAGCGGTTCGCGTCGCACGTCGAGCGAACCCCGGACACCGTCGCAGTGGTGTACGAGGGCGCCGAGGTCACGTACGCCGAACTCGACGCGCGGGCCAACCGGCTCGCCCGTCGCCTGACCGCACTCGGCGTGGGCGCCGAATCGGTGGTGGGCCTCTGCCTGCCACGCGGCATCGACATCGTGGTGGCGATCCTCGCCGTGTGGAAGGCCGGCTGCGCCTATGCCCCCCTCGACCCCGAACACCCGGCGGACCGGCTCGCCTTCATCCTGGACGACAGCCGGGCCCAGGTGGTGATCAGCACCCGGGACGCGTCCGACGGTGCCGCCGGCCGGCTCGACGCGGACCGGGTGGTGTGGCTCGACGACCCGCAGGAAGCCGCGGAGCTGGCCGCCCTCCCCGCCACGGCCCCGCACGCGCCGGTCGCCGGCAGCGGACTGGCATACGTGATCTACACCTCCGGATCGACCGGCCGGCCGAAGGGCGTGGCGACCGGCCACGGCGCCCTGGCCAACCTGGTGTCGGTGTTCGGCCCCCTGATGGAGGTGGGACCCGGAACTCCGGTCCTCCAGTTCGCCTCATTCAACTTCGACGCCTCCGTGCTGGACGTGGCGGTCACCCTGGCCCACGGCGGCACCCTGGTCGTGGCGAGCGCCACCGAGCGGTCCGACCCCGCGCTGCTGCGCGCCCTCGTCGAATCCGCCGGGGTCCGCTCCGCCAGCCTGGTCCCCTCGCTGCTCGCCGTACTGGACCTGGAGGACCTGGCCGGCGTCGGCCCCATCGTCGTCGGCTCCGAGGGCATCGACCCCGCGCTGGCCCGGGCGTGGGCCCGCGGCCGGCGGCTCGTCCACGCCTACGGCCCGACCGAGGCGGCCGTGATCACCGCGGTCGGGCAGGTCGACCCGGACGGCACCGGCGCGGTGCCCTTCGGGGGCCCGGTCGCCAACACTCGGATGTACGTCCTGGACGGCCGCCTCCAGCCGGTCGCGCCCGGCGTCACGGGCGAGCTCTACATCGGCGGAGCACAGCTGGCCCGCGGGTACGTCGGCCGCCCGGACCTCACGGCAGAGCGGTTCGTCGCGTCCCCGTACACGACCGGCGAGCGCTTCTACCGGACCGGCGACCTGGTGCGCTGGACCGAGGACGGCCGGCTGGTCTTCGCCGGCCGCGCGGACGAACAGGTCAAGATCCGCGGGTTCCGGATCGAGCCCGGTGAGGTCCAGTCGGTGGTCGCCGCGCACCCCCGTATCGCCCGGGCGGCCGTCGTCCCACGCGAGGACACGCCGGGCGACGTGCGCCTGGTGGCCTACGTGGTCCCGGCCGAGGGTGACCTGGAGGGCGCTGCGAAGCGAGGGGAGCTGACCTCCTCCGTGAACGAGTTCGTCGGATCTCGGCTGCCGCAGTACATGGTCCCGTCGGCCGTCGTGCTGCTGGACACGCTGCCGCTGACGGTGAACGGCAAGCTCGACCGCAGGGCGCTGCCGGCCCCTGAGTACACGGCCGGTGCCGGCCGACGCCCGGTGGGCCGCCAGGAGCGGATCCTGTGCGAGGAGTTCGCCGAGGCCCTCGGCCTGGAGCGGATCGGCGTCGACGACAACTTCTTCGCCCTCGGCGGCCACTCGCTGCTCGCCGTTCGCCTCGTCGAGCGGCTGCGGGCCCGCGGTGTCTCCGTATCCGTGCGCGCGCTCTTCGAGAGCCCGACGCCGGCCGGGCTCGCGTTGTCCGGCGGCGCGGCCCAGGTCACGGTGCCCGACAACCTCATCCCTGCCGGCGCGACGACCATCACCCCGCAGATGCTGCCGCTGGTGGACCTCACCGAGGAGGAGATCGAGCGGATCGCCGCCACCGTCAAGGGCGGCGCGGCGAACATCGCGGACGTCTACCCACTCGCCCCGCTCCAGGAGGGCCTGCTCTTCCACCACCTGCTGGCCGGCCGCGGCGAGGACGCCTACGCCCTGCCGACCGTCCTCGAGTTCGACTCGCGCGACCACCTCGACGGCTTCCTGCACGCACTGCAGCACGTGGTCGACCGGCACGACATCCTGCGCACCGGCATCGTATGGGACGGCCTGCGCGAACCGGTCCAGGTGGTGTGGCGTCGGGCCTGTCTGTCCGTCGACGAGGTGCCTCTCGATGCGCACGGCGGCGACCCGGTCGCCGAGTTGGTGGCGCTCGGCAGTACCGCCATGGACCTCAGCCAGGCCCCGTTGATCGGCCTGCACGTGGCCCACACGCCACACGGCGAGGCCGACGACAGGTGGCTCGCCCTGATGCGCATGCACCACATGGTGCAGGACCACACCGCGAAGGAGGTCCTGCTGGAGGAGGTGCACGCCTTCCTCACCGGGCGTGGCGACGAACTGGCGCAACCGCTTCCGTTCCGCAACTTCGTGGCCCAGGCACGCGGTGCGGTCGACGAGGCCGAGCACGAGCGCTACTTCGCCGAGCTGCTCGGCGACGTCACCGAACCCACCGCGCCGTACGGCCTGGTCGACGCACAGGGTGACGGAAGCGGCGTGACCCGCGGCGAACTCACCCTGCCGCAGCCCCTGACCCGTCGGATCCGGGAGATCGCCCGACGGATGGGCATCAGCTCGGCACCCGTCCTGCACGTCGCCTGGGCGCGCGTGCTCGCGGCGGTCTCCGGCCGCACGGACGTCGTGTTCGGGACCGTCCTGTTCGGCCGTATGAACGCCGGCGCAGGCTCCGACCGCGTTCCGGGCCCGTTCATGAACACCCTCCCGGTGCGCCTGCGGACGGGCGAACTCGGCGCCCTGGAGGCCGTTTCGGTGATGCGCGGCCAGCTCGCCGAGCTGCTGGAGCACGAGCACGCGCCGCTGGCGCTCGCCCAGCGTGCGAGTGGAGTGCACGGCAACAGCCCGCTGTTCACCTCCTTCTTCAACTACCGCCACAGCCAGGGCGCTCGGGGCACGGAGACTGCGGCGACCACTCCGACCGACCCCATCACCGGCATCCGGATGGTCTTCGAGCACGACCGCACCAACTACCCGCTGTCCGCAGCGGTGACGGACGACGGCGACACCCTGGAGCTGGCGATCGACTCGATCGCTCCCATCGACCCGCACGCGGTCAGCGAGCTGATGCACATCGCCGTCACCAACCTTGTGGCGGATATCGAGGCGACCCTGGACGGCAGGGCGGATGCGCCGCTGGGTGCGGTGGGTGTGTTGGGTGAGGT
>NZ_FMDF01000236.1 GCF_900091955.1 Streptomyces sp. Ncost-T10-10d | reverse complement strand
CGACGACTTCTTCGCCCTCGGCGGCCACTCCCTGCTGGTGATCCGGCTGGCAGAGGCCCTGCGGGCACGCGGCGTATCGGTGGCGGTGCGGACGCTGTTCCAGACGCCGACCCCGGCCGGGCTGGCCCTGGCCCGAGGCGCGGAGCAGGTATCCGTGCCAGAGAATCTGATCCCGGCCGGTGCGAGCGAGATCACCCCGGAGATGCTGCCGCTGATGGACCTCAGCTCGGAGGAGGTCGCGCGGATCGTCGCAACCGTCGACAGCGGCGCGGCGAACATCGCCGACGTCTACCCGCTCGCCCCGCTGCAGGAAGGCCTGCTCTTTCACCACATGCTGGCGGAGGGCGGCGACGATGCCTATGTGCTGCCGGCCGTCCTCGAGTTTGACACCCGCGCGCGGTTCGACGAGTTCCGGGCCGCCCTGCAGCGGGTGGTGGACCGCCATGACATCCTCCGCACGGCCATCGTCTGGGACCGGCTGCGCGAGCCCGTCCAAGTGGTGTGGCGCACCGCCCGGCTATCCGTCTCCGAGGTGACCCTGGACCCGCAGGGCGCCGACCCGGTCACGGAGTTGGTGGAGCGCGTCGGCTCGGCCATGGACCTGGGACAGGCGCCGCTGCTCGACCTGCACCTCGCGGCCGTGCCCGGTGGCGACCGCTGGCTCGGCCTGCTGCGGATGCACCACATGGTCCAGGACCACACGGCGATGGAGGTGCTGCTGTCCGAGGTCGAGGCGTTCCTCGTGGGGCGTGGCGGCGAGTTGGCCGAGCCACTGCCGTTCCGTAACTTCGTCGCCCAGTCCCGGGCCGGGGTCGGTACCGGTGAGCATGAGCGCTACTTCGCGGAACTGCTGGGTGATGTGACCGAGACGACCGCACCCTTCGGCATGGCCGACGTACGCGGCGACGGCGCGGAGATGGTCCGCGCGGCCGTCGCGTTCTCCTCCCAGCTGGACGACCGGCTGCGCGAGGTCTCCCGTCGGCTGGGTGCCAGCGCGGCGACCGTGATGCATCTGGCCTGGGCGCGGGTGCTGGGCGTGATCAGCGGCCGGGACGACGTGGTGTTCGGTACCGTGCTGTTCGGCCGGATGAACGCCGGTGTCGGATCCGAGCGTGTGCCCGGTCTGTTCATCAACTCCCTCCCGGTGCGCGTCCGCACGGCCGACATCGGGGTTCTGGAGGCAGTGTCCGCGATGCGTGGGCAGTTGGCCGGGCTGTTGGAGCACGAGCATGCCCCGCTCTCGCTGGCCGTCCAGGCCAGCGGCATCACGGGCGATGCACCGCTGTTCTCCGGGATGCTCAACTACCGCCACAACAGCGGTTCGAAGGCGGAACGGGATGCGGACGGCCGACGTGACGGAGAGGTCGAGGGCATTCGCACGGTGTTCTCCCGGGAACGGAGCAACTACCCACTGGTTGTCCTGGTGGACGACGACGGCGACGGCTTCCGGCTGGCGGTCGACTCGATCGCACCGATCGATCCGTACGCGGTCGGCGTGATGGTGCGCACCGCGGCGGAGAACCTGGTGTCGGCCCTGGAGACGGCGCTGGACGGCGGTCGTTCGCTGCCGCTGAACACGGTCGGTGTCCTGGAGGCCGAGCAGCGCCACCGGGTGCTGGACGAGTGGAACGACACCTCGACCGGTGTCGTGCCGGCCACCGTCCCGGCGCTGTTCGAGGCCAGGGTGGCACAGGCCCCGGAGGCGATCGCGGTGGCGGACGCCGATGCCGAGGTGTCGTACGCCGACCTGGACGCGCGGGCCAACCGGCTGGCGCGGATGCTGGTGGGCTGGGGTGTCGGCCCCGAGTCGGTGGTCGCCGTGGTGATGGAGCGCGGGATCGACCTGGTCGTCGCCCTGTTGGGCGTCCTCAAGGCGGGCGGCGCCTATCTGCCGGTCGACCCGGAGTACCCGCAGGAGCGCATCGCGGCGATGCTCCAGAACTCACGGGCGTCGATCGTGCTGTCCGCCGGTGACTGTGCATCGGTGGTGCCGGGGACGGCGCTGGTCATGGAGCTGGACGAGCCGCCGGTCGCCCGCAGGATCGCCGCGATGGACGGCACCGCGCTGACGGACGCCGAACGGGTCGCGCCGCTCCGGCCCGCCCACCCCGCGTACATGATCTTCACCTCGGGCTCGACCGGTGTGCCCAAGGGCGTGGTGGTCACCCACACCGGTGTTGCGAGCCTTGCGGCGACACAGATCGAGCAGTTCGGAGTGGGCGCAGGCAGCTGCGTGCTGCAGTTCGCCTCGCCCGGCTTCGACGCGGCGACCTGGGAACTGGTGATGGCGCTCTGCACGGGCGCACGACTGGTGGTCGCCACGGCCGAGGAACTGCTGCCGGGCACCGGCCTCGCCGACGTCGTGGCGCGCCATGACGTGACGCACCTGACCGTGCCGCCCGCCGTCCTGGCCGTACTGGAGCCGGCGGACCTCGCCCCGGTCACCACCTTGGTGTCGGCCGGGGAGGCGCTCGGCACCGAACAGCTCGCACGCTGGTCGCCGGGCCGCAGGTTCGTCAACGCCTACGGGCCGACCGAGACGACCGTGTGCGCGACGATGTCCGCCCCGCTCGCGCAGGGTGACGAGCCCGGCATCGGCACGCCGATCTCCGACACCCGGGTCTACGTCCTGGATGATCGGCTGGAGCCCGTCCCCTCCGGGGTCGACGGCGAGTTGTACGTGGCCGGTGCCGGACTGGCGCGCGGCTACGTCAACCGGCCGGGCCTGACGGCCGAGCGCTTCGTCGCCCACCCGTTCGGTCACGACGGCGAGCGGATGTACCGCACCGGCGACCGGGTGCGCTGGACGGCGGACGGCCGGCTGGTGTTCGCCAACCGTGCCGACGACCAGGTGAAGATCCGTGGCTTCCGTATCGAACCGGGCGAGATCCAGGCATCGTTGAGCGGCCACCCGCTGGCAGCCCAGGTGGCCGTGGTCGTCCGTGAGGACACTCCCGGCGACCGTCGGCTGATCGCTTACGTGGTGCCTGCCGAGCGGCCGGCCGGCGAGAGTGACTCCGAAGTCGCCGAAACCCTGAGGAAGTTCGCCGCGCAGCGGCTGCCCGACTACATGGTGCCGGCGGCGGTGGTGGTGCTCGACGCGCTGCCGCTGACGGTCAACGGCAAGCTCGACCGCAAGGAACTGCCCGCCCCGGACTATGCCCGCACCACCGGACGGGAGACGGCCACGCTCCTGGAGGAGATCCTCTGTGGGGCCTTCGCGGAGGTTCTGGGCGTCGGCACGGTCGGCGTGCACGACGATTTCTTCAACCTCGGCGGCCACTCGCTGCTCGCCGTTCGCCTGCTCAGCCGGATCCGGGCCGTGCTCGGCGTCGAGGTGTCGCTGCGGACGCTTTTCGACGCGCCCACGGTGGCCGAACTCGCCGCCCATCTCACCGAGGCCGGTGCGGCCCGGCCGGCCCTGACCACCGGCCCGCGGCCTGAGCGGCTGCCGCTCTCGTACGCGCAGCAGCGGCTCTGGTTCATCGGCCAGCTGGAAGGCCCGAGCGCCACCTACAACATTCCTATGGCGGTGCGGCTGTCGGGCGAGGTCGACCGCGAGGCGCTGAGTGCGGCCCTGCGGGACGTGATCGGGCGGCACGAGGTGCTGCGGACGGTGTTCGCGGTGGCCGACGGTGAGCCGTACCAGAGTGTGCTGGAACTTGGCGACCTGGACTGGGAGCTGCACGCGAACTCGCCTGCGAACGCGGCGGAGCTGGACCGGGAAATTGCCGAGGCGGCCGGGTACGCCTTCGACCTGGCGGCCGAACTTCCCATTCGGGCCACGCTGTTCTCGCTCGGCGCGACGACCGCGGAGCACGTGCTGCTCGTCGTGGTCCACCACATCGCGGGCGACGGCTGGTCGGCCGGCCCCCTGGCGCGGGACCTGTCGACCGCGTACGCGGCGCGGAGCGAGGGCCGCTCGCCCGAGTGGGAGCAGCTGCCCGTGCAGTATGCCGATTACGCGCTCTGGCAGCGCGACCTGCTCGGCGACGAGGCCGACCCGGAGAGCGTCCTCGCCCGCCAGGTCTCCTACTGGCGCAACACGCTGGCAGACGCTCCGGAGGAGCTGCAACTCCCGACCGACCGCCCGCGCCCCGCTGTGGCTTCCTACCAGGGCCACATCGTGCCGTTGGAGATCCCGGCGGACGCGCACGCGCGACTCGCGGAGCTGGCCCGCGCCGAGGGCGTAACCACGTACATGGTGCTCCAGACCGCGCTGGCCATACTGCTGTCCAAGCTGGGCGCGGGCACCGACATCCCGATCGGCACGGCGAACGCCGGCCGGACGGACGCGGCGCTCGACGACCTGGTCGGCTTCTTCATCAACACCCTGGTCGTGCGCACCGATCTGTCGGGTGACCCGACCTTCCGCGAGGCCCTGCGTCGCGTGCGGGAGAACAGCCTGTCCGCCTTCGCGCACCAGGATGCGCCGTTCGAGAGGCTGGTGGAGGAGCTGGCACCGACCCGGTCCCTGGCCCGGCACCCGCTGTTCCAGGTCATGCTGACCGTGCAGAACAACGCGGCGGCGGTGCTGGATCTCCCCGGGGTGGTGGCCACGGGGCTGCCTGTGGGGGCCTCCCCGGCGAAGTTCGACCTGGACGTCACCCTGGGCGAGGTGTTCGACGCGTCGGGCGCGCCGGCGGGCCTCCGCGGAGAGGTGATCGCGGCGGCGGACCTGTTCGGGGTGGAGTCCGCCGAGCGGATCGCGGCGCGGTTCGCCCGGCTGCTCCAGACGCTCGGAACGACGCCTGAGATCCGCTT
>NZ_FMDF01000237.1 GCF_900091955.1 Streptomyces sp. Ncost-T10-10d | reverse complement strand
CCCCATACGACACCTCCACACCCTCAAACACCACCGCCACCGCACCCGGCGACCGCACCACCTGCGCCTCGAACAACCCCGACAACGTCGACGCCTCAACCCCCACTCCCGTGTCATTCCACTCCACCAACACCCGCCGACGCTCACCGGCATCGAGCAGCTCGAGGCCGCTCAACGGCACCTGTGGGTCAGCGGCCACCGCGGCCAGGATGCGCGCGAGGTACACCGCGATCCGCTCGACCGACCCCGCCTCGAAGAGGTCCGCCGACGCGACGACGCCACCATGCAGGCCAGCCGGCAGGCCATCGGCGTCGAAGGCCTCGCCTAGGCCGACCTCCAGGTCGAACTTCGACCAAACGCCCGACGACGGCGCCCCTCCGGCGCGTGCACCGGCGAGATCGAGCTCCGCCCCCTTGTTGTTCTGCAGCGTCAACGACACCTGGAACAGCGGGTGACGGGCCATGGAGCGGCTCGGGGCGAGCTCCTCGACCAGCTTCTCGAACGGGACCTCCTGGTGTGCGAACGCGGACAACCCCGCCTCACGTACACGCGCGAGGACGTCGGCGAACGTCGGGTCACCGGAGAGGTCCGTCCGCACCACGAGGGTGTTGACGAAGAAGCCGACCAGGTCGTCGAGTGCTTCGTCCGTACGACCGGCGTTGGCCGTGCCGATCGGGATGTCGTTGCCCGCACCAAGACGCGAGAGCAACATCGCCAAGGCGGCCTGCAGGACCATGAACATGGTCGCGCCCTCGGCCCGCGCCGTCTCGACCAGCCGTGCGTGCACCTCTGCCGGGATCTGCAGCGACGCGTCGTGCCCGCGGCGGGAGGAGACCGCAGGACGAGCGTGATCGACCGGAAGCTCCAGCTCCTCTGGGATGCCGGACAACGACTCTTTCCAGTAGTCGATCTGACGTGCCACCACACTGTCCGGGTCCCGCTCGTCACCAAGCAGTTCGCGCTGCCACAGGGCATAGTCCGCGTACTGGACCGGCAGTGGCTCCCACTCGGTCGCCCGCCCCTCGCTCCGAGCCGCGTAGGCGACCGACAGATCCCGGGCCAGCGGCGCCGTCGACCAGCCGTCGCTGGCAATGTGATGCAGGACCACTGCCAGCACCGGATCGGCGTCGGCACCCGGCTCGAACAGCCAGGCGCGGATCGGCACCTCGGAGGTCAGATCGAACGCGTACTCCGCCGCCTTCGCGACCTCGGCCTCCAGATCCGCCGGCTGCGCAGGGACGACCGTGATCTGCCAGTCCAGCTCATCGAGTTCGGTGATCCGCTGGAACGGCTCGCCGTCGACCGCCGGAAACACGGTGCGCAGGACCTCGTGCCGGCCGATCACGTCGCGGAAGGCCGCGTTCAACGCCTCGCGGTCGATCTCACCGAGTCGAAGCACCACCGGAATGTTGTAGGAGGCGCTCGACTCCTCCAACTGGTTGATAAACCAAAGCCGTTGTTGAGCGAACGAAAGCGGGAGGCGGTCGGGGCGCTCCATCGGCGCGAGCGCGGTCCGGGCGGTCCGGGCGTCA
>NZ_FMDF01000238.1 GCF_900091955.1 Streptomyces sp. Ncost-T10-10d | reverse complement strand
GGTGAGTCGCCCGTGATCCACAGAATTTGACAATTGCTCCAGCCACCGTCGACCGAATTCGGGGTCGTAGTGGCGGAAGTAGTCGTAGTGGAGTCCTGTTTCCGAGTCGAAGTACTGACCAGGGAAGCGCAACGGTGTGTACGTCGAGCTTGTCGCCGTCCAGACAGAAGCGCCCCACAGAATGCTACGGGTGTGCCACGTGACGTCGCCTCTTTCGTCGACGAGTTGGCGGTCGGGAGCGGTTCGGGGACACGCCCGACGCATTGCCCGCGCCGCCGGACCCGGGGCTCCGATTGACGGCACGGCCGGGGCGGTGTGACGATGCGCCGATGTCGGACCTGCACGCCCGGATGGCCGCCCGGGTCGGTGACCTCACGGCCGTCGTGGTCGCGCGCTGCGCGGCGGAGGCGCCGTTCTACGGGGCGCTGCCCCGCGCCACCCTCCAGGGCGAGGTGGCGCGGTCCATCGCGGCGGTGCACGCGCTGTTGCTCAGGGCACTGCGCGACGGCGGCGGGGGTCCGATGGGGCCGGGCGATCTGACCCGGCTCATCGAGTGGTCGGCGCGCCGGGCCGAGGAGCGCGTCCCCCTGGAGGCGGTGATCGCCGCGTACCTGATCGGCGCCGAGGTGTGGTGGCAGACGCTGACGGAGGTCGCGGAGCCCGGTGAGCTGGCCGGGGCGGGCGGCAAGCTGCTCGCCTGCCTGCACGCCGCGCTGCCCGCGGTCGTCCTCGCCCACCAGAACGCCCAGGAGGACCTCCACAGCGAGGACAAGCGCGTACGGCGGGCCCTGCTCGGCGCCCTGCTGGCAGGACGGCCGTACGAGGAGCTGGCGGGCGTGGCGCGGGTGGCCGTGGCGGGTGAGTACGAGGTGGTCGCCTTCGCGTTCGAGTCCGACCCGCCGAGCAGATTGGTGCAGTCCTCGCTCGACGCCTTCACCGGGATCCCTGTGCTGATGGACCACGTCGCTCGGATCGCCTTGTTGCCGGGCAGGTCCGACGTGCCGGGCCTGGTGGCCCGGCTGGAGAAGGACGTGGGGCAGCCCGTGCGCGCCGCCGCTGCCCGCTCCTCCGTACCGGCGGCCATCTCCTCGGCGGCGCAGGAGGCCGGCCGCGTGCTGGATCTCGTCCGGCGCCTGGGACGCCCGCCCGGGTGCTACCGCCTCGACGACGTGCTGCTGGAGCACCAGCTCGCGCGCCCCGGGGACGGCCTGGTGCGGCTGGCGGCCAAACTCGACCCCTTGGAGGAGCATCCGTACCTGCTTGAGACGCTGCGCGTGTTCGTGGAGCGGGGGCTCAACCGCCGCCAGACGGCGTTGGAGCTGTGCGTCCACCGCAACACCCTGGACTACCGGTTGCAGCGAGTGAGCGCGCTGACGGGCCTCGACCTCGCGGTTCCCGCGCAGGCGCGGCTGATCCAGGCGGCGCTCGTCGCCAGGGACCTGGCCGGGCCCTCGGATCACCGCGGGGTCACCGGATGGCAGGGATCCGCAGGAGCAGCGGAAAGCGGATGAACCACGGCCGGCGTCGGCGAGCGCTCGGCCTGTCATCTGTCAGAGCCAGGCGCCGAGTTCCTCGTGCCGGGGTGCGAGGACCGGGCCGGCTCCGGGGTGGTCGAAGACCATGACGGGCCGGTCCGCGTTCCAGCCGGACCAGCCCGGCTGTCCGGTAGTGGCGAAGGCGACCCAGGCCCGGTGCATGGCGTCGGCCAGTGGCTGGGGCGCGCCGGGCCCGGTCAGGTCCTCGGCGGCGCGCAGGTTGTCGAAGACGAAGCCGAGTTCCAGCGCATGGCACGCGCCGAGTCCCATCACGGGCGAGCGCCAGCAGAATTCGTAGACGAAGGTGCGGGCGGGCCGGGAGTCGGCGAGGCGGTTGAGCGGCCCCCGCAGCAGCAGGTCGGTGGCCATCTCTCCCAGGATCTCACCGGGTTTGGCGTGCGGCCGGGTGGCTCGGTACAGGCGTGCCACGCGTTGCGGGACACGGATCTTCAGCAGTGCCAGCCGCAGGGTGAGCCGGCTGATCCGGTCCACGGTTCCGCCGGGTACGAACCACAGCCGGTACTCCTCCCGGTTGCAGCCCAGCAGCAGGTCGGCCTCGGGAAGGGGCGGGGCGGCGGGCACCACGTCGCCGTCGACCACGATGTGGAAGCCGGGACCGCCGCCGATGGGGTCGGACCGGTCGACGACGGCGGCCTGCGCGTCCAGCAGCAGGTCTCGGTCCACCGCCGCGAACGCCTCGGCGGTGGCCGGGATCCGCAGTCTCTTCGCCATCGACCGTACGGTCTTCGCGCCCTCGCGGCGCGACATCGTGTGCGGCGGGCCGCTCTGCAGGATCGCCCGGTGGAACAGCCCGGCCGCGCCGGGGCTGGTCATGAGGGCCGCGACGCTGATCGCGCCGGCGGACTCCCCGCACACGGTGACGTTCGCCGGATCTCCGCCGAAGGCGGAGATGTTGTCGCGGACCCAGATCAGGGCTGCGATCTGGTCGAGGAGGCCCCGGTTGACGGGGGCGTCGGGGAAGACCCCGAACCCCTCGACGCCGAGCCGGTAGTTGACGGAGACGAGGACCACCCCGTCGCGCGCGAAGGCGCCCCCGTCGTAGAGCGGCAGGTTCGCCGAGCCGTTGCGCAGGGAACCCCCGTGGATCCAGACCATGACGGGCAGCCGGCCCTCGCCGACGGATGGGGTCCAGACGTTGAGGTTGAGACAGCCGTCCCCGGCGATGCTCGGATCGGGTATCAGCCGGTCGAGGGGCGGGCGGTAGGGGCGTTTGGGGGCGGTCGGCCCGTACTCCAGAGCGTCTCGTACCCCTTCCCAGGACTCGACCGGGGCGGGAGCGCGGAAGCGGTGGGCGCCGAAGGGCGGGGCGGCGTAGGGGATGCCGAGGAAGGTGGCGATCCCGTTGTGGAAACGGCCTCGGACCTTGCCCTGCCCGGTGGTCGCGATGAGGTCCATGGCGGTCCTTCCATGTGCGAACGGGGGCCGGCCGCCCCCGGTCGGGGGAGCGTCAGGGGCGGGCGGCGTGGATCGGGACGGCCGCCGGTCACGGCGGAAGGGATCTCCGGGAGCGGGTCACCGGTTTGCGAGGCCGTTGCGGCGGACGTCGGACCAGGTGCCGCTGTCGGTGCAGATCCCGCAGCCGGCCCCGAAGAACTGTGCACGCGCCGTCTGGTCCCCCATCAGGTGTGCCTTGAACCAGGCGGTGGTGGGCGCGGCGAACGGGCCGGGGTCGCCCACGACCGTGAAGTGATCGGCGCCGCGCAGTTCCCCGTAGATGGCCGGTATGTGGTCGGCGTCGTTGTAGAAGGCCTTGACCAGGAAGGGGAAGACGATGCTGTCCTTCTGCCCGGCCAGGAGGAGCGCGGGTACGTGTACGTCGTCGATGTCGGCGAGCGGCCCGGGCTGGATGGGCAGGATGGTGTCGATGCGCGGGTCCGCGCCGACGACGATGGCGGCGGCGCCGCCCTGCGAGTGACCGGACGCGCCGATGTGCTCCAGGTCGACACGGTCGTGGAAGGGGCTGCCGGGGTCGGCGTTGCGACGGGTGAGCAGGTCGATCCCGGCGCGCATGGAGATGCCGAGGTTGGACTGCGGGGTGTTGGCGGCGGCGACGATGAAGCCCTGACTGGCCCAGTGGAGCAACAGGTCGCGGTAGACGACCGGGAAGGCGAAGGTGCCGTTTCCCCACACGATCACGGGGTGGCGGCGGTCACTGGTCGCGATGTCACGCGGGTAGTACAGGGTGGTCACCACCCCGACCTCCACCGCGGTGGCGTAGGGGCCGGGAGCACCGTAGTCGGCCGCGGCCGCCTCGGCACTGGCACCGGCGGGGGAACCGGTGGACGCCGCTGCCGCTCCCGCGCCGGCAGAAGCCGTCAGCAGGAGCAGGAGCGAGGTCAGGGGGACGAGCAGTTTTCTCCAGAGCACAGCGGACTCCCGATGTCGTCACGGTGAACTGGATGTTTCATCCGGCTCACGCCTTGTCTGATCGCACATCCTGAAGCACGGTTCGAGACCCGTCTCTGCGCAATCGCGGCAAGCAGCGACGTCGGAGTTTGTGCAACATGCCGAGAGGCCTGAGCGCGGTGAGGGTGCCATGCTCGGTTCCGCCGCTACGGCAGAGAGCCCACCGCCCGGTCCCGAGAGCAGAACGCCGGGAACGGAGAGAGCCCCGCGCACCGTCCGCCCCGCATGACCTGCACGGTCAATCAGGTGACGCTCCATCAGAACGAGCGTCACATGAGCGCCACGAGTGTCATTTCAGCGTCAAGATATCGCCCGTAACACCCGCAGCGCACATAATGCACACCGATAAAACCGTAGGTCAGGCGTCTTCCCGCACCGGTTCAAGGGTCGCGACGCACTCCGCGTGCGAGGTCATGCCCTCCAGCCCACAGCATCCCGCACCTGCGCCGATGGACATCTCGGGCGCAGTCGCCGAGGACCTCGCGCCGTACCGGGAGAAGTTCCGGCGGCATCTGCCGCAGTCGCTGGACGAGTTGCACGGCCCCACTCAGGGGGTCGTGGAGCTGCCGCTGCACATGGCGTGGTCGGGGCTGACGTCGTACGACATGAGCAAGCCTCGCCAGCGCATGGGCCTGTACCGCACCGTCCTGCACGAGGGCCTGCGCGGTGATCTGCCCCACTACCTCAACCGGGATCCGCTCCTCCAGATGTGGCCGGTGTTGCGCACCCTCGTCGGTCGCACCGTATGCGTCGCGTGGGAAGGCGCCTTCCCCCTGGAAAGGACCAGCACCAAGATCGGTGACACGGTGCGGGTGACCCACGAGAAGGAGACCGCGAACCTGCGCGCCCGGCTCGACGCCGCCGCCCTCTTCCTGGACCGCAACGACTCACGTTCGGAACCGGATGGTGACGGCTTGGCGCCCGGCGCGCAGAGCCGCTCGCAGGGCGGTGCCGTCGGTTTCCAGACGGCTGGCGCGCAGTTCGTGGCTGGCGTCGGCGAAGAAGCGCCTGGTTCGGGCTTCGGCCTCCGCCCGGGCCTGGAAGGCCGTGTCGATCTGGGCGAGCATCTTTGAGGCAGGCGGTCAGGCGTCCCACCTCGGTGTGGGTGGCGGCCAGTTCGGGGACGCCATGGGAGTAGTCACCGGCGGTGATAGCCGTGGCGGTCTCCTCGATACGGGTCAGGGGGCGCAGCCCGGAGCGGACGGCGAACCAGCCGGCGGCGGTCAGGAGCGTGAGCAGGGCGGCCCCCACGGTCAGGGAAAGGTTCCGCGTCTTGGTGATGGTGCGGTCGACCTCGTCGAGGGAGGTGGCCACCACGACGCTGCCTCGGTCCTCGGCCCTTTCGGGGGGAACATTTGGCCGGGCTGGGTGAGGGCGATGACCCGCCACTCGTGGTCGCCGTCCTTCGCGGGGACGGTGAAGGGGCGGCCCTCGTGGGCGAGGACGGCCGCGTGGTCGAGAACCGGGAGTTCGGGACCGCCACCCGGGGGTACGGTGCTCGCGTCGAACGCCTTGCGGGTGGCGCCGTCGTCGTCCAGATAGGTCACGGTGGTGTCGCCGAGGACGCCGAGGGCCTGCACGCTCGGCGGGGTGCTGGTGCCGGCGGGCGGGGCGAGGCGGGCAGCGATCTGCCCGGTCAGGACGAGCCGGTCGTCGACGCGGTCCTGGAGGTAGCCCTGCAGGGCCATGGTGACGATCACGCCGGTGCCGAGGAGACCGACCGCGACCAGGGCGATGGACAGGCACAGCAGGCGGGTGCGGACCTACACCGGCAGATCCTTCAGCAGGAAGGCCAGCCGGGGCACGTAGGAGCGGCTGCGGAATGATGCGTACGGAGAGCTTCGCGTTCAGATCACCGACCAGCCTCCGCGTGCACAACTGGCCAACCAGGCCGGCCCACATCACACGGCCGTTGATCGAGTATCGCCTGCCGCACCGCCGCCTGTTCCGCCTCGCCCAGCACCTGATGCATGCCCACCGGACGACCACGCGGCTGCGCGAGCGGCGCGTCCCGACCCCCGGGCCTGCCACTCCACCCACCAGTTGTCCACGGCCTTCAGCCACACCCCGAACACCGACGCAGCGTCCTCCCGGCCCCGCCCCGCGACCAGCGCTGCCATCGCTGCCATCGCTGCCATCGCCCGAGGGCGCAGAATCTCCTGCGCCAACGGCGACAAGTGCCATGTGTCCCCAACCAAATCACTCACACCCAGCTCAGCGATCCGCAATCACAAGTGTTTCGGGTCAATAGCGTTCGTGGCCGCCCCTCCGGCCGAAAATACCCCTCGCGGCGCGAGTGAAGCCCACGTCTTTCGGTGCGAATACCAGCCTCCGGTTTGGGCGTTATGCCGAAGTAGCACTCTTTTTTTGTCCAGATCCGAACAAACAAGGGGCATTTGGGGCCCACGCACAGCTCATTGACAGTTTGAATCGGGCAGCCAGATAGTGATCTTCACATTATGAAGAAGGCGTGAGGGGCACTGGCGTGACTGAAAGAACGTGGAGGAGAGCAGCCGTCGGCGCGATCTCCCTGCTGGTCGGGGCGTTGCTCACCGGTCAGCTACCAGGATCGTCCCTGCCCACCGCGGTCGCGCAGACCTTGGATGCGGCCCGGACGCAGTACCCTGCCGCCGACGATCCCGCACTGGACACCCTTTCCCCCGACATCGACCAGGCGCGGGAGCAGGCCCGGCGGGACGGGAAGCAGGTGGAGGTCGTCTCCGAACGCGGTGCGAGCCACGAGGTGTTCGTCAACCCGAGCGGCAGCCTCACCGAGATCAGGCATCTGGAACCGGTGCGCACCCGCCGGGCAGGCAAATGGGTCGACATCGACACTGGCCTGCGGCGGCTGGACGGCGTCGGCATCGCGCCCGTCGCCTCCGCCGCCGATGTGGTGTTCTCAGCGGGCGGCAGTCGGGACCCACTGGTCAGGATGGTCAAGGCAGGCCGGGAGCTGTCCCTGTCGTGGCCCGGCGCACTGCCCGCCCCGGTGCTTTCCGGATCGTCCGTGACCTATCCGGAGGTTCTGCCGGACGTGGACCTGCGGATGACCGCGGAGCCCGACGGCTTCTCCCAGGTCCTGGTCGTCAAGAGCGCCGAGGCCGCAGCGAACCCCGCGCTCGCCGAACTGAAACTGCCCATGGCCGGCAAGGGACTCACCGTCCGCTCCACTGTCGCGGGGGGGGACTTGAGGCGGTCGACACCCAGGCGGGAGGCGTGGCCTTCGAGGCGGCACAGCCGGTGATGTGGGACTCCCGCGAAGCCGGCACCGGTGCGGGTGCGAACGCGGGCACGGGCACGGGCACCCAGGCGAAAGCGTCGTCCGCCGCATCCGGCACCACCGCAAAGTCCGGCGTAGCGGAAGGCACTTCGCGTACAGCGCCCGCCCCCGATCTGTACGAAGGCCCCGGCGACGCCTCGGCGCGGGCCGATGTACGCGTCTCCGTAACCGGGGACTCCCTCCTCCTCATCCCCGACCCGGAACTGCTCTCCGGCGAGGACACCCGCTACCCGGTCTTCATCGACCCGGCCTGGTCCTCACCCCGTACGTCCGCCTACGCGATGGTCTCCCGCGCCTACCCCGACTCCCACTTCTACAAGTTCGACGGCGCCGCCGACTCGGGCATGGGCTTCTGCCCGCCGAACTTCACCGGCCTCAAGTGCGCGCCGAACGACGCCAAGCGGCTGTTCTACAAGCTGCCCGTGACCAGCTTCGCGGGGAAGAGCATCACCAGCGCCGAGTTCGTCGTCCGCGAGACGTTCGCGTACAACTGCACCAAGCAGCCGGTGGAGTTCTGGCGCACCAAGTCGCTCACCTCGACGACTTCCTGGAACGACCAGAAGGCCGGGGGCTACTGGATCGACCAGATGCCGACCGTGACGGCGGCCAAGGGCGCGACTGCCTCCTGCCCAGACGGCGACCTGGAGTTCAACGCCAAAGACGCGGTCGTCTGGGCCGCCGCCAACAAGCAGACCACGCTCACCTTCGGGCTCAAGGCGCCGAACGAGAACGCCGAGAACCAGTGGAAGCGCTTCGCGGGCAACGGCTTCCTGCGCGTCGAGTACAACAACCCGCCGAACCAGCCCAAGCAGTCGCAGCTGACCATGAGTCCGGGCGGCACCTGCACGCTGGCGCCCAAGGCGGTCAACGTCATCCCCAAGGCGACGGCCGTTCTGTCGGACCCCGACAAGGACCAGGTGTATGCGGAGTTCAAGGTCGAGTGGGACGCGGGAGACGGCTGGAAGGAACACTGGAACTCCGGCCGGATCGGCCCCAAGGCCTCCGGACAGCCGTACACGATCACGCTCCCGTCGACCATCCCGCAGAAGGTCAAGACCTCGTGGAGCGTGCGCGCCTCGGACGGCAAGTTGTGGGGGCCATGGAGCTATGCCGGTGACACCCAGACCGGCTGCTACCTGACCTTCGACTCCCAGCACCCGGCCGCGCCGACCGTGGTCTCCTCGCAGTACCCCGCCTCGCACACCGACGACCCGCTCGACCCGTGGCTGGACGGCGTCGGACGGTACGGCCGCTTCACTATCGACTCGACCGCGACGGACGTGACCAAGTACTGGTTCGGCCTGAACGCGGACCCCACCGCGGCCAACGAGCGCAAGCCCGCGACCCCCGGAGCGGCCGTCTCGATCGATGTGATGCCGACCCGGCCGGGGCTCAACAACCTCTACGTCCAGGCCTGGGACGCCAACAACAACGCCAGCACCATCGCCAACTACCAGTTTCGCGTGGCCACCGGCCAGCCGGAACGAGCCACCTGGACCCTCGACGCCCCAGCCGGCTCGACGCAGGACCCGGGCAGCGGCGGCGACCGGCCCGCCCTGCTCGGGGCAGCGCGGCACTCGGTGAACCGGGCGTCCACGGCACGGCCCTCACGCTGAACACCGCAGGCGCAGCCGACGGCTACGCGGCCGGTGGCCCACATCTGCTCGACACCGACGGCGACTTCACCGTATCCACCTGGGCGCGCCTCGACTCGGACGCCGCCACCGCCACCGCGATCAGCGTCGACGGCACCTCCCACGCGGGCTTCTACCTCGGCTACGAGGGAGGAAGCAGGCGCTGGGCGCTGCGCGTGCCCACCAAGGACGGAACCGGCGCCGACTTCGGCGCCCAGCAGGTGCTGTCACCGGCCCCGCCGGAGGTCGGCAAATGGACCCATCTCGCAGCCGTCCGTGACGCGGCGGCCGGAAGGTACACCCTGTACGTCGACGGTGTCGCGGTCGGCACGTCCGCCGTCACCACTCCCTGGCACGCCGCCGCCAACCTCCAGTTCGGCCGCGCCAAGTACAACGGCGCCTATGCCGAGCCGTGGCAGGGCGCGATCGACGAGACCGCCGTATACGACCGCCCCCTGGGCGCGGCGGACGTCGGTCGGCTGGCCCGCCAGGAGCCGATGACCACCGGCCGTCCGGCCAAGGCGGCCTGGGACTTCGACGACGCGGCCACCTCCCGGGTGGCGAAGGGCGCGAGCCAGGTAAGCCCGCTGGTCCTCAAGGGCGGCGGTGGTACGTTCGGCGTCCCGGGGAACGTGGCCGGCGCCCTGGACCTCAGCTCCACGGCGAACGGTTACGCGAGCACCGCCGGGCCGCAGCTCAATACCCTGCGCAGCTTCTCGGTGTCCGCCTGGGCCAAACTCCCCAAGGCGGAGTCGGACACGGCGCAGATCATCGCGACCCAGGCCGGCGCGCAGCAGAGCGGCTTCGAGCTCTACTACTCAAGCTCGTACCGCCGTTGGGTCTTCAACCGGTACGACTCCGACACCGCGGGCGTCCAGCCGACCCGGGCCATGGCCAACCTCGGCAAGCCCGCCGCAGACCAGGTCTACCCCGGCGACAGCTGGCACCATCTCCTCGGTGTCTACGACAGCACACTGAAGGAGCTTCGGCTCTTCGTGGACGGCGGGCTCGTCTCCACGGTGCCGTTCGTGCCCGCTCCCTGGGACGCCACCGGTCCGGTGCAGGTCGGCGCGGGGTCGTACGGCGCCCGGCCCGGCTCGTTCTTCAAGGGGCAGATCGACGATGTGCACCTGTACGACCGGGTGGTCTCCAAGGACGAGGCCGGTGACCTGTTCAAGCAGCACCCGCAGGTGAAGGGGCGCTGGAAATTCGACGCCACGACGGCGGGCACGCCGGCCTCCAGCCCCGACGACAGCGTTGGCAGGCGACCCGCGGTCCTGGGCGCCCAGGCGGCCGTGAAGCCGGGCGCCGGATGGGTCGGCGCGGGCGGTCTGGTCCTGGACGGGGCGAACGACTACGCCGCCGCCGCGACGGTCCCGGTGAACACCAAGGAGAGCTTCACCGCAACCGCCTGGGTGAACACCGCGGCACGCCCGCAGAAGAAGGTCACCGTCCTATCGGCGGAAGGCGGGGTCAACAGCGCCTTCACCGTGCGGTACGCGCCGGATCCCACGGACCCGCAGAACCAGGGCGGTTACGAACTGGAGCTGCCCACCGCGGACACGGCGGGCGCGGCACGGCCCGTGGTGCGGCATTCGAGCTTCCAGTCGGATTTCGAGTGGGACCACCTGGCTGTCGTGTACGACGCCTTCGCCGACGAGGCGCGGTTGTACGTCAACGGCCACCTGGAACAGGTCCTGGACGCCATGTCGTGGCGGACCAACGTCCTTCCCTTCCAGGCGACCAAGCAGCTCCAGTTCGGACGCAACAAGGAGAACGGGACGCCCGGCGAGTACTGGCCGGGCGTGATCGACGACGTGTGGATGTTCTCCGGCGTGGCGAGTGACGCCCAGATCATCAAACTCGGCAACGGGGAATCCCTGGACACGGTCCCAGGCCCGTAGACCGCGCCCTCGGGCGGCCCGACGACGCGTCTCCACACACCCGCGAGGCGGGGCCCGCCCGCCAGGACGGGCCCGCGAACCCGCATGGGGAGCGCCGACCGGACGGCACCCTGGCGTCCCCGGACCCGTGGGCCCGCAGGTCCGCGGGCTCGCAGGTCCGTGGGCCCGCGGGTCCTGCGAGTGACCGGAACCAACCCACCTACTACGTAAGGAACGATCGGGTTGTCCAGACCCATACCGCCGCGTCGCGCGGCCCGCTTCCACCGATATATCGCCCTGGCGGTGGCCGCACTCATGGCCGCCTCGCTGTTCCAGGCCGAGCCCGCGCTGGCCGCTCCGAAGCCCAGCGGTGCAACGCACGCACCGCCCGTCGAGGCCGACCACCCCGTCCCCGGCAAAGCGCTCGGGACCGCGCCGCGTAGGCCGGACGGGCTGGCCTCCGGCCCCCGCCGTGCGCCCCATGCCACCTGGCCGAAGGCCGGCGCCGCGCAGGTCACCCTGCCCGCCGCAGTCACCCCGGGCGCCGGTGCCGACAGGAAGGCCGCGGGCGCGCAGGCCGAGCGCACCGCCGCCGCCCCCCTGCCCGTACCGGGCCTGCCCGTCCGGCTGTTGGCCGACCCGGCGGCAACCGGCTCCGCCGAGGCGCAGGTGCGGCTCCTTCCGCAGGACACCGCCCGCGGCCTCGGGCTCGACGGAGTCCTGCTCTCTGTCAGCGGCACCGGCCCGGCGGGCGCCTCCTCCGGCGCCCGCCGCGTCGGCGTCAGCCTGGACTACTCCGCGTTCGGCGAGGCATACGGCGGTGACTACGGCGCCCGGCTGCGCCTGGTCACCCTGCCCTCCTGCGCGCTGACCACCCCGAAGCTGCCCCGCTGCCGTACGACCACCCCGGTGGCGGGCCGCAACGACAGCGAGAAGCACACGCTCTCCGCCGACGCCGTCGCGCTGCGCCCCGCCGCGTCCGCCGTCCTCCTCGCCGCCGTGGCCGACCCCGCCGGCGGCTCCGCGGGCGCCGGCGACTACACCGCGACCCCGCTGTCGTCGTCCGCTGCGTGGCAGACCAGCCTCCAGACGGGCGACTTCTCCTGGTCCTACCCGCTGACCGCGCCGACCGTGCCCGGCGGACTGCTGCCCAAGCTGTCCATCGGCTACTCCTCGGGCGCCGTGGACGGCCAGACCACCAACAGCAACAACCAGTCCTCCTGGGTCGGTTCGGGCTTCGACATGAACACCGGCTTCATCGAGCGGCGCTACAAGCCGTGCGGCGAGGACGGCGACTGGAGCAAGGACGACGCCCCCGGCGACCAGTGCTGGGGGTACGACAACGCCACCATCAGCTTCAACGGCCGTGCGGGCGAGCTGATCCCGGCGGGCAAGGACACCTGGCGGATCCGCAACGACGACGGCACCCGCGTCGAAAAGCTCAGCAACGCCACCGAGCGGGCGAACGGCGACAACGACGGTGAGTACTGGAAGGTGACGACCACCGACGGCCTCCAGTACTTCTTCGGCTACAACCGCCTCCCCAACTGGACCACGGGCAAGCCCGAGACGAAGTCCACCTGGACCGTGCCCGTCTTCGGCAACAACGCCGACGAGCCCTGCCACCAGGCCACCTTCGCCGCGTCCTGGTGCCAGCAGGCCTGGCGCTGGAACCTCGACTACGTCGAAGACCTCAACGGCAACGCCATGTCGTACTGGTACAGCCCGGAGACCAACTCCTACGGCCGCAACCGCGTGGCCGCCGACGACACCCTGTACGAGCGCGGCGGCGTCATCGACCACATCGAGTACGGCCAGCGCAGCGACACGCTCTTCACCGCCAAGGCCACCGGCAAGGTCGTCTTCACCAACACCGAGCGGTGCATCCAGCCCACGGCCGCAGCCTGCGCCCCCACGGAGATCGAGAAGGACGCCACCCGATGGGAGGACACGCCGTACTACCTGAACTGCAAGGCGGGCACCGACTGCGACAAGGGCCGGTTCGCTCCGTCCTTCTGGTCCCGCAAGCGGCTCTCCAAGGTCACCACCCAGGTCCTCCAGCCCTCGGGCGGCTACGCGGACGCCGACGCCTGGGCGTTCACCCAGAAGTGGGGCGACGCCGACATCGACCGTTCCCTGCTCCTGGAGTCGATCCAGCACACCGGTCTGTCCGCCACCCCCTCGATCACCCTGCCCAGGGTGACCTTCGGCTACAAGCAGGGGCCCAACCGTCTTGACCGGATCGGTGACGGGATCGCACCCTTCATCAAGTACCGGCTCGCCAACGTCTCCGACGAGTCGGGCGGTTCAATCGATGTCGCCTACTCGGACCCCGAGTGCGACTTCGCCGCGCTGCCCGAGCCGGAGACGAACACCACGCGCTGCTTCCCGCAGTACTGGCAGCCCGCCGGTGCACCGGACCCCGTCCAGGAGTGGTTCAACAAGTACGTCGTCACGCAGGTCACCGCGACCGACCGCACCGGTGGCGCCGACGACATGGTCACCAAGTACGCGTATCTCGACGGCGCCGCCTGGCACTACGCCGACGACGACGGCCTGACCAAGGAGAAGTACAAGACCTGGTCGCAGTGGAACGGCTACGGCCGGGTCCAGGTGCAGTCCGGCGGCTGGAACGGCATGCGCTCACTGACCGAGCACCGGTTCCTGCGAGGCATGGACGGCGACCGCAAGAACGCCGCGGGCGGCACCAAGTCGGTGACCGTCCCCGACGGCGAGGGCGGCAGCCTCACCGACCACGAGGCCTTCCAGGGAACCGAGTTCAAGACGATCGACTACACCGCGCCGGGCGGCACGGTGGAGAGCAAGACCGTGAGCACCCCATGGCGCAAGGAGACCGCCAAGCGGGCACGGGACTGGGGCACGGTCACCGCCAACCTGACCGGCACGGCGGCGACCCGCACCTGGGACCGCAAGCACGACGGCAGCTGGCAGCAGACCTCCACCGCGACCAAGTTCGACGACGAGGGAAGGGTCATCGAGGACAGCGACCTCGGTGAGGCCACGCCCGGCGACGAGGAGTGCACGACCACCTCGTACGCCGACAACGCCGCCAACTGGCTGCGCGCCCTGCCCAAGCAGGTCGAAGTCCTCGACGTGGCGTGCGGCACGGATGTCACGTACCCCGCGCACGTGCTCTCCCGCAAGCGCAACACCTACGACTCCCTCACCTTCGGCGCCGCGCCGACCCGGGGCCTTCTCACCAAGCAGGAGGAACTGACCGGCTACACCGGCACAACGCCCAACTACCGCTCCAAGAACACTGGTTACGACAGCTACGGGCGGGTACGGTCCACCTCCGACTCGTCGGGCGCCAGCAGTACGACCGTCTTCACCCCGGCGACCACCACCAAGCCCGGCACCCTCACCGTGACGGGCACCGAACTGGTCGCCGGCAACCCGGCCAGCGCACAGTCCGTCGTGACCGAGTTCGACGGCGTCCGCTCGCTGCCCACCGCCACGGTCGACGCCAACAGCAAGCGCAGCGAAGCGGAGTTCGACGCGCTGGGCCGACTCACCAAAGCCTGGCTCGCGAACCGGCCCAAGGCCTCCAGCCCGACACCCAACCTGGAGTACAACTACCGGATCTCGGAAGGCGCCATCGCCGCGGTCGTCGCCAAGAAGCTGATGAACGACGGCAGCCAGCTGGCGTCGTACATCCTCTACGACGGCTGGCTGCGGCCCCGCCAGTCGCAGTCCGCCGGTCCCGACGGCGGCCGGCTGATCGACGACACGTTCTACGACGAACGCGGCCTGGTCGAGCGGAAGTACGCGCCGTACTACGCCATCAAGGCACCGGAGGCCAAACTCTTCGGCGTGACCGAACAGGGCGCCGTGGACACCCAGACCGTCAACGAGTACGACGGCCTGGGCCGCCCGACCGTCACCAAGACGCTCCAGGGCAACGGCGTGGGCGTGGAACTGTCCCGCACCACGACCACCCACAGCGCCGACCTGATCACCGTCGACCCTCCGGCCGGCACCACCCCGACCGAGACAGTGCTCGACGCGGCGGGCCGGACCAAGGAACTGCACGAGTTCCACGGGCCGTCACCGACCGGCGCCTTCGACACCACGCTGTACGAGCACGACAGTGCCGGACACTTGACGAAGGTCACCAGCCCGGACAAGACGGTCCGCTCCTACACCTACGACCTACTCGGGCACCAGCTCACCTCCACCGACCCCGACTCGGGCACCACCAGGACGACGTACAACGACGCGGACCGGGTCACCACGACCACGGACGTCGGCCGTAAAAGGACACTCGCCTTCGTCTACGACCGGCTCGGCCGGCACACCGAGACCCGGGAAAACTCCACCACGGGCCCGCTGCTGGCCTCCTGGACCTTCGACACCGTACGCAAGGGGTACCTGGGCAGCTCCACCCGCCATGTCGGCGGCGCGGGCGGCGCGAAGTACACGCAGACGATCGACGCGTACGACAACCTGTACAGGCCACTGCGCACGACCGTGTCGATCCCGGCCTCGGAGCCCGGACTCGGCGGCACCGCGGGCATCAGCTACCAGACCAACACCAACTACAACCTGGACGGGACCGTCAAGTCCGCCAGCTACCCGGCGGCGGGGAACCTGCCCGCCGAGGTGATCGCACCGACCTACGACGCGCTCCAGCGCGTGGTGAAGACCGAAGGGCTCAGCACCTACATCGGCAACGCGCGCTACAGCCTCACCGGGAAGCTGGAGGAGCTGGAGCTGGGCGGCGCGGGCAAGCGGACCTGGATCAACAACACGTACGAGCCGGGCACCCAGCGGCTGCACACCAGCCGCACCGAACGCGAAGGCGTCCCCGGTGTCGACCGCGCGACCACCTACGACTACGACGACTCGGGCAACGTCACCTCGGTCACCGACGCCTCGCGCCAAGGCACGGACCGGCAGTGCTTCCGCTACGACTACCTCCAGCGACTGACCGAGGCGTGGACACCGGCCGGTGACTGCGCACCGGCCCCCGGCACGGCTGCGCTCGGCGGGCCGGCGCCGTACTGGCAGTCGTACACCTACACGGCGGCCGGGAACCGCGACACCGACACCGCGCACGACCCCGCCGGGAAGACCGCCGGGGACACTATACGTACCTACCGCTACAACGAGAACGGCAAGGGCCAGCCGAACACCCTGACGTCGGTCTCCTCCACGGGCGCCGCCACCGGCAAGGACACGTACACCTACGAGCCCGGCGGCGGCACCGAGTCCCGTACTCCCAGCGGTGGGGCGAAACAGTCGTTCGCCTGGGACTCCGAGGGCAATCTGGCCTCGGTGACCGAGGGTTCCTCGGTCACGGAGTACCTGTACGACGCCGACGGCAAACGGCTGATCAGCCGCGGTCCCGGTGGCGTCTCGACGCTGTACCTGGGCGCCTCGGAGATCACCTGGACGAAGGCGACCGGGAAGACGACGGCCCGGCGGTACTACGACCTCGGCGGGGCGAGCGCCGTACGCCAGGACAACGGCTCGCTCTCGTTCGTCGTCGGGGATCACCACGGCACCGGCGAACTCGCCATCGACGCCACGACCCAGGCTATGGTGCAGCGCCGCAACATGCCCTTCGGTGAGGCACGCGGCACGGCGGTGCCGGCCGGAAGCTGGCCGGGCACCAAGGGCTTCGTCGGCGGTACGCAGGACCCCACCGGCCTCACCCATCTCGGAGCCCGGGAGTACGACCCGGACACCGGCCGCTTCCTCAGCGCCGACGCGGTGGTCGACCCATCGGACCCGCAGCAACTGAACGGCTACGCCTACGGGCACAACAACCCGCTGCGGCGCAGCGACCCGACGGGCAACTACGACCCGGACGAGCGGGACTACTGCAACAAGAACCCCAAGGAGTGCTCGGGCGGAAAGGTCGTCCCCAGCAAGCCCTCGAAGCCCAAGAAGAACCCGAACCCGGGCATGCACAAGAAGCGCGCCCACATGCCGCCGGTGCAGAACGAGCGCCTCGAAAGGATCATCAAGGAGCTCTACATGAGGCCGATGGTCGCGGACAAGGACGTGGTGGGCGACGGCAAGACGGCCTCGGCCCTGATCGAGGAACTGAACGAGGGCAAGGGCTTCGGCGGTGACGGAACGAAATGGCACATCGAGAAGGCAGTCGGGAAACTTGGCGGCCTGCGTGATCTGCTGGAGGAGGACCGGAAGGCCAAGGAGGACACCGGAAAGGGGATTCTCTCCGACTCCGACCGCAAGGTCGCGCTCAACGAATCGAAGGAACTCTGGACGGCCCTCAACGCGGATGACGTGGCCGGGCAGGTGACGAAGAACGTGAAGGCGTCGGGCTTCGACAAGACGGTGTCCAAACTCATCAAGACCGTCATCTCGGCGGAGTCGATGAGCGAGGTCACCGGACAGAAGTTCGCCGTCCCCGAGAACCTGCATCCGAAGGCCGCTCAGCGGGCCGTGCCCTCGGGCGAGAGGATAAAGGGCAGGGGTTTCGCCAAGGCGTTCGGGGTGGTGGGCGGTGCCGCCAGCGTTGCGCAGTTCCCGGTGGACGCCTACAACTACGGGTTCGAGGAAGCGACGAAACAGCTCTCCGAGTCCCTGACGGACCCGCTGGACGTGATCCCCGACGGGCAGGGCGCGGGGTGTGCGTTCTTCGGTGACTGCTATGTGGTGGTCCCGGTGGCTTGATCTCACCTGACCGTCTACCAGAAGCGCGCCACCGGCCGGGAGAAGCTCCCGGCCGGTGGCGCGGTATTATTCAGCACAATACGAAGGAGTAGGAACATGCAGGCAATCTCCTCCGATGAATTGGTCACGCAGCTCATGCGGCTGCTCCCGGAAGTTGAGCCCTATTTCGAAAAGGCAGCTGAGCGCCACGGCCTGCGTGCGTCGCAGGTGACTCACTGGGACCAGGTCAACACCCACCCGGGAACGCTCCTGTCCGAAGTGCTCACTTACCCTCTCTTTCAACCCCTGATGGAGTCTCCGGAGATTGATGCGGAAGCAGAGGACTTCCTGGCGCGTTGTTTCGAGTTTATCGAGGGACTCGAGGAGGACCCCAGTGGCTGGCTGGTGGATACGGCCTACTTCACTTTCGTGGAATTCTTTTTGCAGAGCAGGGAAGTACTCGACCGCGCCTTCCGGTTCGCCCGGCCGAAGACCCGGGCGGAGATTTTGGCCATGCTGAGAGGCTGGAACGTCCCCGTGGACCCGTCCTGGGAGGACCCGTCACGGGAGGGGGAACAGCAGGAATAGCGCGGCCCCGGAGTCTTCTCAACTTCAGCTTGAGGCGTGGTGAGGGCGAGGACGGCCTACGACCTCGCATTGAGCGCGTCAAGCCCGGAGATCTCCTCATCGAGGGCCATCACGCCCTCCGCCAGGCTAGCCACCACCGCGGCCGCCGGCCTCTCGCCGGGCAGCGCGGTGAGCCGGGACCGAGCTGCTCCGACTACGGTCTCGGCGAGTTTGCCAAATCAGGAGCTGCTCAAGCCGCCTTCCAGATTGCCGCAGTGTCACCTCGTTGAAGAGTGGTTATTCTCCGACCGAGTTCGTGGGATGCTGCTGCGTTCCCTATGTCGGCGCGGCGGATGTGCGAGCTGAGTGTGTGCATGTCGCGGATGCGGATGAGCATGGGTAGACCGGGCCAGCTTGTGATGTCGTACCCATACGCTTTCCCAAACGTTTCGAGTTCAGCAGCAGTTCGTCCGAATCGCCGGCCTTGGTAGGTGTTGGCAAGGTCGACCTCCCGTGGCCCGATGGCCGCGTCATCCCGGTCGCCGAGGAGCGCATGGTGGCCGTCCAGAGGCAGTTGCCGGGGTATGCGTCACCGTGGACGAGGCCGGGGCCAAGGCGTAGTCAAGTTTCTCGAAGGCAGCAATGAGCTCGTGCGCGTGTGGCGACCCAGTCCTTCTGGGTGTCGGGCACTGAGTTCGCAGGCCGGTCCAGAAGGCGAACTCGTCCCGGCTCACGCTGAACGCCGCACGGGGGAAGTGGTCGAGGTTGCCGATATGGTCGAAGTGCAGGTGGGACACGACCACATGGTCGATGTCCTCGGGCCGGAGTCCGAAGCGGGCAAGTAACTGCACGGGGTGATGCGTGTGCAGGTAGCCCCGCGCGCGTGTGCGCACATCGTCGTAATCGGAGTCCACAAGGACCGTACGGCGGCCGTTGCGCACCAGCCAGAAGTAGAAGTCGGCGACCAGCGGTTCGTCCGGCTCGCCGTACGTCGTGTAGTGCAGGTATTTGGCCGACTTGCTGGTCCTGACCGTCCCGTAACGCAATGCTTAGGCTTCGTACACTTCGGAACTGGGCATCCGCCTCGACCTTCGTCGTGCTTCGGCTCCGCAGGGGGCATGGGTCGGTTGCGGCCGCTACGCGGTCACTCCTCCTGATTGATCTCGGCATCGTTCGGCAGTCCTCCGATCAGGGTGGGCCTGACATACCAGCCACGGCCGCCGAGCAAACGGGGAGGGCGTACCCGCAGCACCACCGTCCAGCAACTGGTATAGGGCGCCGAGCCGACCGAGGGCATGCACATCGGCCCGTGGAACACGACGCCCTGCCTGATGCTGTCCACTGAGCCTCCGCCAACTTGAAGACGCAGGTCAAAGGGCTGGTGTGGCCGGTTCTCGGGTCGCTCACGCTGGTCGCGGGCGGCAGTCTGAGCAGTAGATCGTCCGTCAGCCAGCGGTGTATCGCTGGCGCCAACGGCCCGGAGTGGGATCGGAAGAGGTCTGCGCACGTGGGGGACGGCACTGGCTCGCGGGCGGCAAGGACGGTCAGCGTTCGGCGCACTTCCGTGCTCAGTCGAAGGAGCTGGAGGCTGGTCTGGCCGCCCGTGTAGGCGTACAGGCGGATAACTTTGACCGCGATTTCGTCGCGGTCGTCGGCGAAGGTGTCTGGGAGCCCGGCGAGCAGTTCGAAGTCTTGCTTGCCGGTCGCCGCGTCGGCCACAGCGCTGAGGGGCAGGGTCTCGAACTCTGATGCGGACAAGGAAGTGTCAACCGCGACAGCGTGGGCGGCTAAAGCCGCGAAAACCTCAATGAGCCGTTCCCCCACCGCCACGTCAATACTCCAGGAGTGCAGCCGCTCTCGGCGGCGATCCTGGCGCCATGGTTCCTGGTCCAGCAGCGGCAGCAGGACGCGACCCAGGTACGCGCAGCGACGCCACAGCGTGTCGTGCTCCGGGTCATGATCGATCCTCCCTGCAGTTGAAGGGCATGCCGCCCGAGCGGCGCAGGCACTCCAACTTCCCACTACACGCGGGTTAGGTACAGGTTGGGGCTGGACGTTGTATCAGCGGTTGACTTCGAGATTTGTCAGGACGAGCAGGGCACGCAGGAGGCGCGTGGCGCGAGCGGGATCGGTACGGAGCTTGGTAAGGATCCGCCAGTTCTTGAGGTGGGCGAAGCCGTGTTCGACCGGTGCGCGTCCGATGGCGAGGACTCGGTTGGCGGTCTTCTGGCCGGGGGTGAGCTTGTGGGTGCGGCTGGCGTGGAAGCCGGTGACGATCACGGGGTCGAGTACGTCGTTGTCCAGGCTGCGGAAGCCGAGGTCGGCCAGTGCCCCGAGGCCGGCGGCGCATAGGTGGGCCAGGATGTGGTCATGGCGTGCGGCGGCGTTGTCGTGGGTGCGGCCGGGCCGAGCAGCAGATATCCAGATCAGGCGGCCTCGCTCGTCGGTCAGGGCGAGAAAGTGCAGGCCATGATGGTGGTGTTTACCGGAGTAGTTCCGCCGGTCGGCCTTCCGGTACGGCGCTGGGTGGAGATGAGGGTGCCGTCGATCAGGACCGCCTCCCCGCCCTGGTGGGCGACCTTCTTCAGGGCGCGGTCCAGGCGCGGCGCCTGGGCGGCGAGCAGGGTGATCACGGCATCCGCCGCCGCATCCTCTACCCGCCCGATCCGCCCCGAATGCCGAAGTTCAACGGTGCGTAATCAGCACCAAGTCAGCACGGGACAGGTGATCAGGGGTGCTGACATGCGATTTCAGGTCAGCACCAAACCAGCACGGGAGTCAGCACCAGGGCAATGAACCGTACCGAATAACACAATCCAGACAGGCACTTGTCGGCCTTCAATACGGTCCTCGAAGCAGTCTCGACGTGCCTGTCATGGTGGCCCCGCGCACACCCGGCCCGAGAACTATGGTGTCCCGCCACATGTGCCTCTGACCTGCCCATTCCTACGGTGTGGCGACACGAAACCGTCCCCGCCAACGTCCGGAAGTGGTGTTCATGGCTGCCTCGGCATCCGCCCCGCCTACCACCCGCTCGCTCAAGCGCATCGTCGCCGCAAGCCTCATCGGCACCACCATCGAGTGGTACGACTTCTTCCTGTACGGGTCAGCTGCCGCGCTGGTCTTCAACAAGCTGTTCTTCCCCGAGTCCGAGCCGCTCGTCGGCACGCTGCTCTCCTTCCTCACCTACGCGGTCGGCTTCGCCGCCCGGCCGCTCGGTGCCCTGGTGTTCGGGCACTACGGCGACCGGCTCGGCCGCAAGAAGCTTCTGGTGCTCAGTCTGTTGATGATGGGCGGAGCGACGTTCGCCATCGGGCTGTTGCCGACGCATGCCACCGTCGGGGCCGCCGCCCCCGTGCTGCTCACCGTCCTGCGGCTGGTGCAGGGCTTCGCCCTCGGCGGTGAGTGGGGCGGGGCCGTGCTGCTCGTCTCGGAGCACGGGGACGCCAAGCGGCGCGGGTTCTGGGCCTCCTGGCCGCAGACGGGTGCGCCGGCCGGACAGTTGCTCGCCACCGGAGTGCTCTCCGCACTCACCGCGCTGATGTCGGACTCGGCCTTCGGGGCATGGGGCTGGCGCATACCGTTCCTGCTCTCCGGTGTGCTGGTGGTCGTCGGCTTGTGGATTCGCCTCTCTGTCGATGAATCACCGGTGTTCAAGGCTGCGCTGGCACAGGCCGAGGAGCGCAAGGCGGTCTCCGCGGCGGCCGAGAAGATGCCGCTGGTCGCCGTGCTGCGACACCACTGGCGCGATGTGCTGATCGCCATGGGAGCCCGGATGGCGGAGAACATCAGCTACTACGTCATCACGGCGTTCATCCTCGTCTACGCGACCACAGCAGCGGACCTGAGCAAGCAGACAGCGCTCAACGCCGTGCTCATCGCCTCGGCCGTCCACTTCGCGGTCATCCCGATGTGGGGCGCGCTGTCCGACCGGTTCGGGCGCAAGCCCGTCTACCTCGTCGGTGCGATCGGCGTGGCGCTGTGGATGTTCCCGTTCTTCGCGCTGATCGACAGCCGCAGCTTCGGGAATCTGCTGCTCGCCGTCACGGTCGGGCTCATCTTCCACGGGGCGATGTACGCGCCGCAGGCGGCCTTCTTCTCGGAGATGTTCGCGACCCGGATGCGGTACTCGGGTGCGTCGATCGGTGCCCAGTTCTCGTCGGTCGCGGCCGGCGCCCCGGCGCCGCTCATCGCCACCGCGCTGCTCGCGGACTTCAACAGCTCGACCCCCATCTCGCTGTATGTCATCGCCGCGGCACTCCTCACCGTGCTGGCGGTTGTTTGTGCCAAGGAGACCAGGAACCGGGATCTCGCGGACATCGAAGAGGCTGCGGCGGAGCCGGACGCGCCCACGTCGCTGCCCGCCGACGCCCGGACCGTCTGAGCCCTGCTCGTCGGGCGGGTCCGGGAACCGGGCCCGCCCGACGAGCGCCGGATGTCACTGCTGGGCAGTGGGCTCGAACCAGGTGGGTTCGTCGGTCAGGGACTGCTTGATCCTGAAGAGCCCGAACTCGTTCAAGGGCGGCAGCGCGTCCACCGGGAACCAGCCCACCTCCAGCGACTCGTCGTCGTTGACGCGTGCCTCGCCGCCGGTCGCCCGGCAGCGGAAGGTGACGTCCAGGTACTGGCAGCGGTCGCCGTTGGCGTACTGCACCGGTTCCAGGGCCTGTGTGAGCACCACCCGCTCCGCCACACAGCGCACAGCTGTCTCTTCGTACACCTCACGCTCCGCCGTCGCCGCCGGCTGCTCACCCGGCTCGCAGATGCCGCCGATGACCGACCACTTGCCGGTGTCGGAACGTCGTCCGAGGAGCACTCGGCCCTCGTCGTCGAAGACCACGGCGGTGACCCCCGGCAACAGGAGCAGTTGTTGGCCCGCGGTGGCGCGGATCTCGCGGATGAAATCAGGAGTAGCCATGGGCCCGACCCTACGTGGCACGAAGTGGATCAGCGGCTCCGCCGGAGCCGTACCGAACGGACGGTGACCCAGCCGAGCCCCGCCACGGCGATCAGTGCGAGGACTCCTTCGGGGAGCGTACCCATCCGGGTCGCGGGCGTGAGCGAGGACCGCAACGGCACCTTGTCCACCAGCGCGTCCGCGGTGAACAGCTTCGTCTGCTGGACGATCGTCCCGTCGGGACGGATGACCGCGCTGACCCCACTGGTGACGGGGACGACGACGGACCTGCTGTGCTCGACCGCCCGCACCCTGGACATGGCCAACTGCTGATAGGTCATCTCACTGCGCCCGAAGGTGGCGTTGTTGCTGGGTACGGCGATCAGTTGGCTGCCGTGCTCGACCGTGTCCCGTACGGCGTCGTCGAACGCCGCCTCGTAACAGGTCACGAGCCCCACGTTCGTACCCGCCAGATCGAAGACACCGACCTGCTTTCCGGGGCCGAAGTCCCGCTGTACACGGTCCACGTCGGAGCTGAAGAGGCGTACGAAGGAGCGCATCGGGATGTATTCGCCGAACGGCTGGATGTGCCGCTTGTCGTATGTGCTGACGGGCCCCTTCTCCGGATCCCACTGGATGAGGGTGTTGCGCAGCTTGCCGGTGTCGGGCTCGACCACCGCCCCGATCACGGTGGGTACGCCGATCGCCTTCACCGCGTCGTCGATCACGATCCGGGCGTCGGCGTTCCGGTAGGGGTCGAGGTCGGAGGAGTTCTCCGGCCACAGGACGAAGTCGGGCTGGGGAACCTTGCCCGCCTTCACGTCCTGGGCGAGCTGTTCCGTGCGGCGCACATGGTTGTCGAGGACGGCGCGGCGCTGGGCGTTGAAGTCGAGTCCGAGCTGCGGCACATTACCCTGGATCGCGGCGACGGTCGCGGTGCCGTCCTCGGCCGAGTCGTCCACGAGCGGCAGGGCGGCGAATGCGGCGGCGACGGGTACGAGGACGGTCGCGGCGGCTGCGGCGACGGCGACCCGGGGCACCTCACGCGTGCTGCGCCAGGTACGGAACCGGCATACCGCTTCATAGAGGCCGAAGCCGCACAGCACCACCGCGAAGGAGAGCAGCGGCGTGCCGCCCACGGCCGCGAGCGGCAGGAACACGCTGTCCGCCTGCCCGAAGGCGATCTTCCCCCAGGGAAAGCCGCCGAACGGCACCCTGGCCCGGATCGCCTCGTCGAGGATCCAGACAGCGGCGGCCCACACCGGCCAGCAGGCGAGGCGGGAGACGGCGGCGATCCCGATGCAGCCGACCGCGATGAACAGCGCCTCCGCCGCTGCGAGCGCCAGCCACGGCACCGGACCGACCTCTTCGCCCGTCCAGTGCAGCAGCGGCAGCATGAAGCCCAGTCCGGCGAGCAGGCCGAGGCCGAACGCGGCGCGCAGTCTGCGTTCGTGCAGCACCCAGCCGAGCAGGGCGAAGCCGGGAAGAACCAGCCACCACAGGGGCCGGGGCGGGAAGCTCAGGTACAGCAGCACTCCCGAAATCACGGCGGCTGCAGGCCGTACGAGCCGCGGCATCACCCGTCTTCCCCGGGACGTGGGGGTGGGTGCGGGCCGCTGCGGGTCGTCGACTGGGGTGATGGTGGCGCTCACCCGGCGGAGTCTACGGTGGTCGGCCGGGTGTCAGGCAGCCCCGCTCGCGTGATGGAACGCCTGGCGCCGGATCGTTTCGCCACTTTCCCGCACAGATCCGGGCCGCTGGCACTACCGTGTCCGCCAGCCCCCCACCGATCGGCCGTGTCCGGCCGATCGCGGACGGGACTGTCACAAGTCGGGGGCGAACGTGACGATTGCACCAGCGGGGCGGGGCCGGGCGCGGGAACGCGGCAACGCTTCCGACGGAGCCGGGGCCGTGATCCTCGCCGCCTGCGCGATCTGGTCGTTGATCAGCGCCGGCGGACGGGAGACCGGCCCGGAGGGTGTCCTGCTGGCTCTGCTCGCCGTCGCCGCGGGCTTCTCCTGCGGACGGATCTGCGGGACGCTGCTGCCGGTGGCGACGGCCACGGTGGCCGCCGTGGGGGCGCTCCTCCTGGGGCTCCTCTCGCGTCATGGCATGCCTGACGCCACGGCCACGGTGGACACGGCGCCCGGTCACGCCGGGGCTGCCGCCGCACTGCTGGTGCTCGCCGCGGGCGCCGCCTGCTGCGCGGCGGCGGCGTCCCGGCAGGCACCGCTGCGGTTCTCCCTGCGGCTGCTGGCGCTCGGCACAGCCTGCGCCGCGCTGGCGCTGCGCTCGGTGGCCGGGTTCGCCGCGGCACTCGGGGTGCTGCTGTGTTCGCTGGCCGCCACCAGGATGCGGCAGCGGCTGCTCGGCCTCGCCGGGCTCGCCCTGGCCACCGGTCTCGTCGTCGCCATGTCATGGGCGGTCGCCGCGGACGCGCTGCCCCAGGGCCTCATGGTGTCCCTGGAGGGTCCGCTCACCGCGCACCGGGTGCTGCTGTGGCAGGACGCGTTGGAGCTGGCCGGCGAACATCCGGTGCTGGGCATCGGCCCCGGACGGTTCGCCGAGCTGAGCCCCACCGTGGAGCAGACCGTCCACTCCGACGGCAAGGCACACTCGGCGCCTCTTCAGCAGGCGGCCGAGCAGGGGGTGGTGGGGGTGGGGCTGCTGGGGTCGGCCTTCGGCTGGCTGCTGTACGTGCTGTGGCGGTCGCCCCGCACGACGGCCGTCGTCCTGACGGCGGGCGCCGCCCTCACCGCACTCGCGGTGCTGGCGAGCGTCGGCAATGCGCTGAGCTTCACTCCGGTGACCGCGGGCGCTGGGCTGCTCGCGGGGCTGGCGTCGGCCCGGCGGCCCATCGGCGACGGTACGGCAGGAGCGGACGGTACGGACGGGGCACGTGGACCGGATCGTGCGGATCAGGCACGTGGTCCGGATGACATACATCAGGCACGTGGTCCGGAGGGCGCGGACGGGGCGGCCAACCGTCCCGGCGACGCAGTCCGCCGCACACGGTGAACGGACCGCTCCACCCCGCTCTGAGCCGGGCGCGAGTCCCGGAACCGACGCATCGGGCCGCGATCAGGCCCCGGCCGGTGTGCCGGTCGCCGACAGGTGCAGGCGTTCGCGGATGAACCGTACGCCCGCTTCCGCGTCGTCGACCGTGATGGTGAACGTCCTGCCGTCACCGAGTCGGAGCACCAGGCCCTCGCCTCTGCGGACCACCACGGCCGTACCCTGCTCGGGGCGCCAGCGGTAACCCCAGCCGCCCCACTGGCGCGGGGTGACCTGGGGTGCGAACTCCGCGCCCACCACATGGGTGAGCAGAATCCGGCGGCGCGGCAGGCCCATGTGGCCGCAGCGCACTTCGAGAGCGTCCCCGTCGACCCTGACGGCCACGTTCACAAAAGCGAGTGTGCCGAACAGCATGAGCAGTCCGGCGGCGACGCAGCCGATCACCGACATCAGCAGCGGGGCGATTCCCGAGGCCCAGTCGGAGGTGACGGCCAACTGGATGCCGAGCGCCAGACAGGCCGCGCCTGCGGCGGCGAGCACCCACTGGGCCCGGTTGGTGGCCCGGCCGATCCAGACGTCGGAGTGGGGGTCGGCTCCGGTGTGCCTCGGTTTTCGGGGGTGGTCCCTCATGTCAAGCAGCGTACTTAAGATTCCGCACGCCGGGGATGGGTCGCACGGCCTTCGCCGGGTCAGCGAGCGGGGCTGACGGCCCCCAGCAGCTGCCCCTCGGCGTAGGCCAGAGCGGTTTCCGGCAGCTCGGCGGTGCGCCCGCCGAGGAGGACGGTGAGACCGTCGGCCGATTCGGCCGACGGAGCGGGTTCGGCCCCGATTCGGCGCAGTGCCTGGGCGGCGACGGCACCGGCGGAGCCGTGCAGCTCGACCGGAGGCATACCGGGCTGCCGCACGGCTGCGCGGATGCGTTCGGCGACCAGTTCGTAATGGGTGCAGCCCAGGACCACGGCCCGCACATCGCGCGGGGTGAGTGCGGCGGCTGCGGCGATGGCCCGGTCGATCGCCGGTTCGTCCGCGTGCTCCACGGCGTCGGCGAGACCCGGGCACGGGACCTCGGTGACGGCGACGGAGCCGGCGAATTCCCGGATGAGTCCGCGCTGGTAGGGGCTGCCCGTGGTGGCGGGCGTGGCCCAGATCGCGACGGGGCCGCCACCGGCGACGGACGGCTTGATGGCCGGCACCGTGCCGATGACCGGCAGTGCGGGTTCCAGCTCGGCGCGGAGCGCAGGCAGAGCGTGGACGGAGGCCGTGTTGCAGGCGACGATCAGTGCGTCGGGCCGGTGGGCGGCGGCCGCGCGGGCCACGTCCAGCGCGCGGGCGGTCACGTCCTCGGGGGTACGCGGCCCCCAGGGCATGCTGCCGGGGTCCGAGGAGAGCACCAGATCGGCGTCGGGCCTGAGCCGGCGTACCGCGGCGGCGGCCGCGAGCAGGCCGATTCCGGAATCCATGAGCGCGATCTTCACCCGGTCACCTTAGTCGACCGCCCTTGCGGTTCCGTCGCAGTGGGGCAGACTGCGGCAAATGAGTGCCGTTGCCTGGATCGCCGTGGGTTCGCTGGCCGCATGGGTGTGGCTGCTGCTGGGACAAGGGTTCTTCTGGCGGACCGATCAGCGGCTGCCACGCCGGAAGGCCCCGGAGCGCTGGCCGTCCGTGGCGATCGTGGTGCCCGCACGTGATGAGGCCGACATGCTGCCGGTGAGTCTGCCGTCGCTGATGGCGCAGGACTATCCGGGGGCCGCGGAGATCTTCCTCGTCGACGACTGCAGCAAGGACGGCACCGGGGACGTCGCCCGTGCGCTGTCCGTACGGTACGGGGGCCTGCCGGTGACGGTGGTGTCGCCCGGTGAGCCCGAGTCCGGCTGGACGGGCAAGCTCTGGGCCGTGCGGCACGGGATCTCGATGGCCCGGACCCGGGAGCCGGAGTTCCTGCTGCTGACGGACGCGGACATCGCGCATGAGCCGGACAGCCTGCGGGGGCTGGTCGCCGCTGCCGTCTCGGGCGGGTTCGACCTGGTCTCGCAGATGGCCCGGCTGCGGGTGTCGAGTGTCTGGGAGCGGCTGGTCGTACCGGCCTTCGTGTACTTCTTCTCGCAGCTCTATCCGTTCCGGTGGGTGAACCGGGCGGGGGCGCGGACGGCTGCGGCGGCGGGTGGATGTGTGCTGCTGCGGACCGGGGCGGCGGACCGGGCGCGGGTGCCGGAGTCGATCCGGCAGGCGGTGATCGACGATGTGTCGCTGGCGCGGGCGGTGCAGCGCAGCGGCGGCCGGATCTGGCTGGGGCTCGCGGAGCGGGTGGACAGCGTCCGGCCGTATCCGTGGCTGGCGGATCTGTGGCGGATGGTGTCACGGAGCGCGTACGCCCAGTTGCGGCACAGCCCGCCGCTGCTCCTCGGGACGGTGCTGGGGCTCGCACTGGTCTATCTCGCGCCGCCGGTCACGCTCGTCGCCGGGCTGCTGGGCGGTGCTCCGGTGGCGGCGTGGGCGGGCGGGATGGCGTGGGCGGTGATGGCCGGGACGTACATGCCGATGCTGGCCTACTACCGGCAGTCGCTGTGGCTGGCGCCGCTGCTGCCGTTCACCGCTGTGCTGTATCTGCTGATGACGGTCGATTCGGCGGTTCAGCACCATCGGGGGCGGGGCGCGGCCTGGAAGGGGCGTACGTACGCCCGCCCCGAGGCCGCGCCGGACCGTTGAGCGGAGCCGTCCGTGGGCCGATGGCCGCAGTGCAGGCCGGACCCGAGGGGGGTCATTTACGGCCGGGTGTCCAGTTCATGCCCCACCCATAGGCGTAGTCGATGGTGCGCTGCGGGCTCACTCCGCGCTCGGGTACGAGGTAGCGGGCCTCGCGCTGCACCGTGAGGTCTCCCCCGTTGTTCGTGAGGAGCGCGAGCGCGCAGACGGTGGACGGGACGGTGCATTCGTCGAGGGAGAAGTCGATCGGGGCGCCGTGCTGGGGGCGGAGGGTGACGGTCGCATGGAGATCGGCGAAACTCCGGGCGCCTTCATAGATGGTGACGAAGATCAGAACGCGGCGGAACTTGTCCTTCTGGTCGAGGTTGACGGTGAGGTTCTCGCCGGTGGAGACCGCGCCGGTGCGGTCGTCTCCGTCGAGATGGATATAAGGGGGCTGCCGGAGTGCGCCGAACGCGTTTCCGAGCGCCTGTACGACTCCCTTGCGGCCGTCGGTGAGTTCGTAGAGGGCGCAGAGATCGAGGTCGAGGTCCGCGTGGTTGGCGACCGCTCTGCCGAGTTTGCTTCCCCAGCCCTTGAACTGTTTGCGCACTTCCCAGTTGAGATTGACCCGGAGTGCTCCCGAAGTGCCGCCCTGTTTGGCCAGGGAGACCGATGGCGCGTCCTTGGTGAGAGTCACCTTCGACAGACGGACCGGCGGGGTGGCCGGGGGTGCGGGAGGTGCCGGTGGCGCCGTCGGCGGTGCGGGCGGAAGGACCGGCGGGGGTGGCGGCAGATGGCCGGCCCGCGTTCCCCGCTGGGTCTGTTGAGGCGATTGGGGTTGTTGATACGGCTGGGGCTGCTGTGGTTCATCGACGGAAATACCGAAGTCCGTCGCGAGACCTTCGAGGCCGGTGCTGTATCCCTGACCGACGGCACGGAATTTCCAGGCACCCTGGCGTCGGTAGAACTCGCCGAGAATGAATGCGGTCTCGACCGTCGCGTCCGCGCTGTCGAAGCGCGCGATCTCCGAGCCGTCCGCGGCGTCCGTGATCCGTACGTACAGCCCCGTCACCTGCCCGAAGGTTCCGCCGTCCGCGGAGGCTGCCAGGACCACGCGTTCGATGGCCGGCTCGATGCGCGCCAGGTCGACCGCGAGACTGTCCGTCACCCCGTCATCGGCGGTCCGCTTGCCCTCGTGACGCACCGCGCCGGATGCGTGGGAGGGCTGGTTGTAAAAGACGAAGTCGGCGTCGTTGCGCACTTTTCCCGACACGACGAGGAGCGCCGAGCCATCGACGTCCGGTGTCCCCGGGGAGGCGCGCCACCCCAATTCGACCCGCACGGCGTGAGCCGACACCGGAACATTGGCTCCCTTTAGCATGGTCATGCCCGCCCCCATCGCGAGTCCGACTGCCCGGAGACTTTTCTCCGCTCTCCGCCAACCTAATCCCCCGCTCCTCGCGGGGCCTACATCGGCGCAGTCACCGTCCGGCGATGCATCGGTAACCGCTCTCCACCAGCGTGCCGTCGGTCTGGGCTTCGTCCCACCGCCCGGACACCAGCCACAGCGAGCAGAACGCCGCCAATGGATCGGGCCGGCCGCGAGGCTGCCGGTGTGGGCTCTCCTACCGACCGGGTGGAGACCTGTTCGGGGAATCAGCGCTGATCGAGCCCACGGAGACGTGAACTGATGTACGTATCCAGGTTGTTGGGACGTAGGTTGTGCGTTGACAGTTCACGCCTCGGTTGAAAGACGGACGGTACCCATGAACGACCACGCCACATCGCCCGGACCGGCGGCGCATCAGAAGATCGATACGTCGGTGCCACACTCGGCCCGGATCTGGAACTACTGGCTGGGTGGGAAAGACAACTACCCCGTTGACGAGAAAGCCGGCGACGCATACAGCGCCGTCTTCCCCGGCATCGTCACCATCGCCCGCAGCAGCCGCGCCTTCCTGCGCCGCACCCTCACGTACCTGGTCACCGAGGTAGGCATCCGGCAGTTCCTGGACGTCGGGACCGGCCTGCCGACCGTGAACAACACCCATGAGGTCGCCCAGCGGCTCGCCCCCGAGACCAGGATCGTCTACGTCGACCACGACCCGTTGGTCCTCGCGCACGCCCGTGCCCTGCTCACCTCGACCCCCGAGGGGGCGACCGCCTACGTCGACGCCAACCTGTCCGACCCTGATCGCATCCTGGCGGCCGCCGCCGAGACGCTGGACCTCACCCGCCCCACCGCCCTGATTCTCAGCAACATCCTGGGCCACGTCGCCGACTACGACCATGCGTGTGACACCGTCACCCGCCTGATGGACGGACTGCCGTCCGGCAGCTACCTCGCCATCAACGACGGTTCACGGGGTACCGACGCCGACTACGAACAGGCCCAGGACGCGTACAACGAAACCGGCGCCGTACCGTACTTCCTGCGCCCCGTCGACGAAATCGCGGCGTTCTTCGACGGCCTGGAACTTTTGGACCCCGGGGTCGTCTCGGTCCCCTTCTGGCGCCCGGACCCCACTTCCCCCACTCCAGAACCCATCGGCGAGCACGGCGGCCTCGCCCGCAAGCCGTGACACCCTGACGAACCGGGGCACGCGTGCAACCAGACAGACCGCCATCTCGTGCGAGACGGCGGTCTTGTCACACGCACGCGTGGCCGACGTCACAACCTGCCACGAACGCCGCTCTGAGCTGAACCGGATTCCGTGGCGGCCCTGAAGCCAGGCATGATTGCCGCGGCAGATGGGAGAAACGGGTCCGATGCCTGCATCCCGGAAGATTCTGGCAACTCCCTGACCGCGTAACGCAAGCCGCACGCATCGTTTCCCTCCTCCCGGCCGCGACCGACATCGTGGCTGAGCCCGGACTGGCCGGGTTCGAGCGTGGGTGACCGGAAGGCGATGCTGTTGCGCTTGGCCATCAGGTAGAAGGACGGCCAGTTCCCGTCGGCGTGCTTCCCCTGGAAGACGATGTCGCCGCTCTCCGAGTCCCCGGGCCCGTAGGTCTTCCAGTCCTTCAGGAGCCATGGCTCCGGAGAACGTCTCCCCCCTCGTCGGCGGCCGGGACGGCGGCGCGACCGCCCCTGCTCGACCACCGTGTCGGTCCGGGGGTACTTGATCGGCCGGACAAGTCCTGGCTGAGCGCAGCATCCGGTACAGCTGTGGAAGTGCCGTACCGGGCGGGCGCGCAGCCACCCGCCCGGACGCAGGACGCGTCGTAGCTCGCCGAGGAGACGCGGCCGGTCGGCGATATGCGGGCTGAGACGCGGGAGGGCCTGGGAGGCCGCGTCGTCACAAGCCTGCTCCCCCACCCGTCGAAGCGGCGAGCCGCCCGGTTCGGCCAGTCGCACCAATGCCCGGGCCGCATGTGGTGGGAGTGGACGAAGAGGGCGGTTTCCGCAGGTCCTAAGCTCCTGCGCAGTCGAGCAGGGAGGGATGCCGTGCAGAAGCTGGGCGGGTCGGAACAGCTGAACAAGCTGGAGGAGGTCGGTGCCTGGTTGCGCCGCCGGTTGCCGGATCTGCTCGTCGAGAGCCAGGTGCCCGGGGCAGCCGTGGCGGTCCAAGCCGGTGATGAATGGGTCGAATCCGCGGCCGGTGTGCTGAGCACGGCCACCGGGGTCGACGCCACGGTGGACTCTCTCTTCCAGATCGGGTCGATCACCAAGGTGATGACCGCGACGCTGGTCATGCAGTTGGCCGACGAGGGACGACTGGATCTGGACGCTCCCGTACGGGCCGTCCTGCCGGAGTTCCGGATCGCCGACGAGGAAGCGGCGCGTGGGATCACCACGCGGCATCTGCTGAGTCACGTCGCGGGTTTCGAGGGGGACATCTTCACCGACACCGGCAAGGGTGACGACTGCCTGGAAAAGTACCTGGGCGTCCTGCGGGACGTACCGCAGCTCTTCGAGCCGGGCGCGATGTTCTCGTACAACAACGCCGGGTACTGCGTGCTCGGGCGGATCGTCGAGGTGCTGCGCGAGGAGCCGTTCGACGTCTGCGCCCGGCGGCACCTGTTCACTCTGCTGGGTATGAGTCACACCGCGAGTGACCCCTACGAGGCGATCGTCCACCGCACGGCAGTGGGTCACATCGAGACGGTGCCGGGGGCGCCGCTCGAGCCGACGCCGGTGTGGGCCCTGGCACGCTCGAACGCACCGGCCGGATCGATGCTGGCGATGCGTGCGCGCGATCTGCTGGCCTTCGCCCGGATGCACCTCGCCGGAGGCCGGGGCCCCGACGGGGTGACCGTGCTCCGCCCGGAGACCGTCCGGGCCATGCGGCGGCCACAGATCACGCTTCCCGACATCGACCAGGGCGCCGCCTGGGGGCTCGGCTGGGAGCTCTTCGACCTGTCTTCGGGCGGCACGGTCATCGGACACGACGGGAACACCATCGGTCAGTCGGCGTTCCTGCGCCTAGTGCCGGAGCGGGATGTCGCGGTGGCGATCCTCACCAACGGCGGCCTGTCACGGCGCGTGTACACGGAGATCGCGGGCCGGGTCCTCGGTGAACTCGCCGGGGTCGGTCTGCCCGCCTCGCCGGTGCCGGATGTGGGCGCTCCCGTTGCGGAGACGTCCCGGTACGTCGGTACGTACACGTCCAGCACCGCCGAGACCACGGTGAGCCGGGACACCGCTGGGCGGCTGTGGCTGGAGCGCACTCCTCGCGGAGCCATCGCCGAACTGGACGAGGCGCCGTACCGCACGGAGCTGGTCGGCAGGCGCGGTGACACCTTGATCCCGGTCGAGCCGGAGCGCGGGGTCCACGCGCCGCTCGCCTTCCTCGGTGACGACGGGCAGGGACACGCGCTGTATCTGCACACCGGCCGGGCCGAGCGGCGGGCACAGCGATGAACGAGCTGCACCGACGCGCGATCGTGGCAGACCTGCACAACGACCTGCTGTGTGCGGTGGTCGCCCGGCCGGTGGACCGCTGGGCGGAGTTCTTCCGGGAGCGCTGGCTGCCGCAACTGCGGGCCGGCGGGGTGAACCTTCAGGCGCTGCCGGTGTTCGTCGAAGATCCGTACCGGCCGGAGGGGGCGCTCCGCCGCACGCTGCGCATGATCGAGGCGGCGCACCGGCTCGCGGCCGGCAACGCCGATGCCGTCACGCTGTGCACGGACGGCGCCCAGGTCGACCGGACGCTGGCCGAGGGCCGGATCGCCCTGGTGCTGGCACTGGAGAGCGCACCCGGCGTGGGCGAGGACGTGGAGCTACTGGAGACCCTGTTCCGGCTGGGGGTCAGGATCGCGTCCCTGGCGCACTTCGGTCGCACCTCCCTGGCCGACGGCAGCGGCGAGGACGCGACGGGCGGCCGGCTGACCCGCTCCGGGGTCGCGGCGCTGGCCGAGATGGAGCGCCTCGGCATGCTCTACGACATCAGCCATCTCGGCGCGTCCGGGGTCGAGCACGTCCTGGAGCTGTCCTCACGGCCGTTGATCGCCACGCACTCCGGCGCACGGGCGCTCTTCGACCACCATCGCAACCTTGACGACGAGCAGATCCGGGGCGTCGCCGCGGGCGGCGGAGTGGTGTGCGTGAACTTCTTCGCTCCGTACCTGCACGAGAGCGACTACTCGATCGGCCGGCTGATCGACCACATCGAGCACATTGCCGGGGTGGCCGGCGTCGAGCACGTCGGGCTGGGTCCCGACTTCATCAAGGAAGTACTTGCCGACACCACTCCCCCGTGCTGCGAGCCGACCTTCGTCGAGGGAGTGCCGGCCGACGCCTATCTGCCCGGGCTTGCGGGTCCGGCCGGGCTGCCGCTGGTCACCGATGCGCTGCAACAGCGGGGGTGGCCGGAGCGCGACATCGTCGCGGTCCTGGGGGAGAACGTACGACGCCTGCTGCGGAACGAACTGGGCCGGCCCGCGTCCGCCGGCTGAGCACCGTGCGCGGCAGGAGATTCCCTTCGTGCGATCGGAACGACGCACACCCGAATGTTCAGTGAACCCGACGAACGACGCCTGAAGTACGTGTCTCGAAATCGTCGGATGGTCGAGGAGATGGAGAGCCATATCGTGCGCGCGAGCGATGGTTTTGAGAACGCACGTGAGCCCGCGGACGGCAGCCGAGTGCTGACGATCCGCAATCTGTCGGTCGAGATCCGCCGGGGCGACCGGATCGTCCACCCGGTCTCGGGCGTCAGTCTGGCGCTCGATCGCGGGGAGACCCTGGGGATCGTCGGGGAGACCGGATCCGGCAAGTCCATGACCGGCCTGGCCGTGATGGGCATGCTGCCGGCCGGTGGCCGGGTGACCGGCGGCTCGATCGACTTCGGCGGTGCGGAGCTCGTCGGGCTCCCCGCGGACCGGTACCGGGCCCTCCGCGGCAACGACATCGCGATGGTGTTCCAGGATTCGATGACGGCCTTGAACCCCACCCGCCGCATCGGCGAACAGGTCGCCGAACCGGTGCGGTTGCACCAGGGCGCGTCGAAGCAGGCCGCGCGCGCACGTGCCGCGGAGCTGCTCGACCTGGTCGGGATACCGAAGCCCGCCGAGCGGTTGGACGACTATCCGCACCAGCTCTCGGGCGGCATGCGGCAACGCGTGATGATCGCGATGGCCCTGGCGTGCGAGCCGCGGGTCGTCATCGCGGACGAGCCGACCACCGCGCTCGACGTCTCGATCCAGGCGGAGATCCTCGATCTCCTGGACGACCTCAGGTCCCGGCTGGGCATGTCGATGATCCTCATCACCCACGACATGGGAGTGATCGCCCGGCACGCCGACCGGGTGGGCGTGATGTACGCCGGGCGCGTGGCCGAGACCGGGCCGACACGAGCTCTTTTCAGCCATACCCGGCACCGCTACACCCATGCGCTGCTGTCCTCGATCCCTTCGCTCACCCAGGACCGGCGCGAGCAGCTCTTCAGCATTCCCGGCACACCTCCGGATCTGGCCGCCTCCCCCGCGGGCTGTCCTTTCGCGCCGCGCTGCGCGGCCGCGACGGACCGCTGTCACGAGGAGCGACCGCCTTTCTCGGTGGAGGAGGACGGGCACACCCACGCGTGCTGGCATCCGGTCGCCACGGCAGCAGCCCGTACCGGCTCAGGGGCATCGGCTGTCGCACGGCCCGCCGTCGCCCCCGAGGCCCCTGCCGCACGCGGGACGACGCCGCGGCTGCGGATCGTCGATCTCAGACTTGAGTACCCGGTGGGCGGACGGGGCCTCCTCGGGCGGCGCCGCACGGTCAAGGCGGTCTCCGGAGTGAGCTTCGACGTGGCGCCCGGTGAGACGTTCGGTCTGGTCGGGGAGTCAGGGTGCGGCAAGTCCTCGCTGGGCCGCATGCTCGTGGCCCTGAACCGGCCCACGTCGGGCGAGGTGATCTTCGACGGTGCGTCGGTGACCGGTATGAGTGCCCGTGAACTCGCGCCGCGCCGGGCCCAGTTGCAGATGATGTTCCAGGACTCGAACTCCTCTCTCGACCCCCGCATGCGCATCGGTGCGATCCTGCGCGAGCCCCTCGCGATCCAGGGCATCGGCAGGCGCGCCGCCCGGACCGCCCGGGCCCGCGAGCTCCTTGGGGACGTGGGGCTGCCGTCGGGCGTCCTGGAGCGTTACCCCCACGAACTCTCCGGGGGACAGCGCCAACGGGTGGGGCTGGCCCGTGCGCTGGCCCTGGACCCGAAGGTGCTGGTCGCCGACGAGCCGGTCAGCGCGCTGGACGTCTCCATCCGTTCCCAGGTCCTCAATCTGATGCACCGCGTCCAACGTGAACGCGAACTGAGCAGTGTCGTGATCTCCCACGATCTCGCGGTCGTGCGGTACCTGGCCGACCGCGTCGGAGTCATGTACCTGGGCAAGTTGATGGAGACCGGCACCACCGAGGAGGTGTACGGGTCCACCGCGCACCCGTACACCGCGGGGCTGCTCGCGGCGGTTCCCGAGGCGGACCCCGCCGCGCCGCGCCCCCGGTCGGGCACGCGCGTGCGCGGCGAACTGCCCAGTCCCATCGATCCGCCCAGCGGCTGCCGGTTCCGCACCCGATGTCCACTGGCGACCGAGGTGTGCGCGGCGACGGAGCCCGCCCTCGCGACCCTCACCGGCACGCACAAGGTCGCCTGCCACCACCCGCTGCACTCGCCGGCCGCACAGCCCGAGGAGCTCTCCGCACGATGAACCGTCACTCACCACTCCCCTGCATATCAGGGACCCCACGGATCTCCAGGAGAGGAGATGGTCACGCATGAGCTGGTACGTGGTCCGACGGCTGGCGATCTCCTTCGTCGTCGTGCTGGGCATCTCCGCGATGGTGTTCCTCCTGCTGCACGTGGTCTCGGACGACCCGGGCCGCGTGGTCCTGGGACAGCGCGCATCCCCCCAGGCCGTGGCCGACTTCAACCGGGAGCACGGGTTCGACCGGCCGCTCGTCGCGCAGTACCTCAGCTATCTGGGCCAGCTCGCCCACGGTGACCTGGGCAGGTCCTACAAGCTCAACGAAAACGTGGGGACGGTACTGCAGCAGAACGCCGGACGCAGCGCGATGCTGTCGCTCGCCGGCCTGGTCCTCGCGCTGCTGATCGCCGTCCCGCTCGGCATCCTCCAGGCGGTCCGCCGCAACAGTCTCGTCGACCGCGCCACCACGGCGGCCTCCTACGTGCTCTACGCCACTCCGTCGTTCCTGCTGGGCCTGATCCTGATCGCCGTGTTCAGCCAGTCCCTGCCGTTCTTCCCTGCCGAGGCGTCCCAGTCGCACTCCTCGTGGGTGGTCCTCACCGATCCCCGCTCCATGGCCCTGCCCGTCATCACACTCGCTGTCACCAGCGTCGCGATCTTCTCCCAGTACCAGCGCTCGTCGGCTCTCGACCAGCTCGGCCAGGACTACATCCGGGTCGCCCGGGCCAAAGGGCTCCCGGAGCGGAGCGTCCTGACGCGCCACCTGCTGCGCAACGCCTGTCTGCCGCTGATCACGCTGGTCGGCACGCTCATCCCCAGCCTCCTGGCGGGCAACCTGATCGTCGAGTCGCTCTTCAACTACCCCGGCCTCGGCCTGCTGTTCCTCAACAGCCTGCAGCACGAGGACTACCCGGTGCTCCTCGCCTACACCCTGATCGGCGGCGTCCTCACCGTGGCCGGCAACTTCGTCGCCGACATCGCGGTCGCCGCCGCCGACAGCCGAATCGAGTTGAACAAATGACCTCACGACACACGGACACAGCGGAGGCCCCGGAGGCGGGCGCCACGGCGCCGTCAGCAGCCGACCCGGTCGAACCGACCGACGTGCGCGAGCGGTTCACTCTGAAACCGGTGCTGCGCACACTGCGGCACCACCCGCTGGGCCTCGCCGGCGGGCTGCTTCTGATACTCGTCGTCGGGTTCTGCTTCCTCGGCCCCCTGCTCTACCGGACCAACCAGACCGACGTGGATCTGGTGAACGCGGCCCTGCCGCCCAGCACCGAGCATCCGCTCGGGACGGACCTCAACGGGTTCGACGTGCTCGGCCGCCTCATGGCGGGCGGCAGGGTGTCCTTGCAGATCGGGCTGCTCGCCGCGCTGTTCGCCACCACGATCGGTACGGTCTACGGCGCCGTCGCCGGACTCGCCGGCGGGGTCGTCGACGGGTTCCTGATGCGGGTGGTCGACACCCTGCTGTCGGTCCCCTTCCTCTTCTTCGTCCTGATCCTCTCGGTGCGCTTCCACCCGAACGCCGTGTCGCTGAGCCTGGTCATCGGCGGGTTCTCCTGGCTGGTCTCCGCCCGGCTCGTCCGCGGCGAGGTCCTGACCCTGCGGGTAAGGGAGTTCGTACTGGCGGCCCGGGTGATGGGAGCCTCCCGCCCACGGCTCATCCTCACCCACCTGATTCCGAACGCGCTCAGCGTGATCATCGTCGTCATCACCTTCCAGGTAGCCGACGCGATCCTCGTCGTCGCCGCTCTGGGCTTCCTGGGCTTCGGCCTGACATACCCGACCGCGGACTGGGGCAGCCAGCTCGCCAACGGCGCGACGTTCATCTCCGCCGACTACTGGTGGCTGGTGTATCCCGTCGGCATCTGCGTCATCGTCACGGTGCTGGGGCTCAACCTGCTGGCGGACGCGCTCCGCGACGCGGTCGGTCGCCGGGCCGACTGAGGCCGCTCGCCACAACCGTCGCCTCTTCACCCTCTTCCACCACACCTCGCAGGGAGCCATCCATGACACATGTGCCCGGCAAGGCGCGAGGACGCCGCTTCGCGGTGCTCGCCGCCGTGCTCGCCGTACTGGCCACGGCGTGCACCGGCGGCGACCTGGCCAAGGATCTGCAGGGCGGTTACAAGACCCTGCCGAAGGAGTCCGGAAAGCCCAAGGACGGCGGCACGGCCACCGTCGCGCTGACTCCAGGGCTCAGCCCCAACTACATCTATCCGTATCCGCCGGCATCCGCCAACGGCACCGTCATCGCCCGGGGGCTCCTGTGGCGCTCCCTCTACCGCCCCAGTGGTGAGGGCAACCAGATCGCGGACGCCGCACTGAGCCTGGCCGAGGCGCCCCGCTACAGCACCGACCGCAAGACCGTGAGCATCAAGATGAAGCACTACTCGTGGTCCAACGGCAGGCCGGTCACCGCCGACGACGTCGTCTTCTCCCTGGCCCTGCTGAAGGCCGCACTCAAGGAGAGCCCGGCCAACTGGAGCTTCTACACCCCGGGGCAGTTTCCCGACGGCATCACCGCGAAGGCCACCGCGTCGGACCAGCTCACCCTCAGGTCCACGACCGCGTACAACCCGTCCTACCTGATGTCGATGCTGACCCTGCTGTACGTGATGCCCGCCAAGGAGTGGAACATCGCCCGCACCTCGGGGCCGCACCTGGACTACACGCAGCCGAAGAACGCCAAGGCCATCTACACCTACCTCACCAAGCAGTCGGAGTCCCAGGCCACATTCGCCGACAACCCGCTCTGGCAGGTGGTCAACGGCCCGTACCGTCTCAAGAGCTTCGACCCCACGACCGGCTCGTTCTCCCTGGTCCCCAACACGTCCTACAGCGGCCCGGGCGGCTCACGGCTCGACCGGGTCGACTTCAAGTCGTTCACCTCCGCCCCGGCGGTCCTCAACCAGTTCAAGGCCGGCAACCTGACCGTCGGAACGCTGGACTCCAGCTTCATCATGCAGATCGGCGCGCTGAAGAAGAAGGGCTACCACGTCTACGGCGCCCCGGCGCCCGCCCGGCTCGACCCGCTGGTCCTGAACTTCGAGAACACCACCCACCACTTCGACAAGGTGATCGCGCAGCCGTACGTCCGCCAGGCCCTGCAACACCTGATCGACCAGCAGGGGTACATCGGAAGCCGGGGCGTGTACAACGGTGCCGCCTCCCCCAACTACACCCCCTCGGGCAACGACTCCCCGTACCCGCCCGCGTTCGGTGACAAGGCGCCCTACCCGTACGACCCGGCCGCCGCCAAGAACCTGCTCATCGACCACGGCTGGAAGGTCGAGCCGGGCGGCGCCACCACCTGCCAACGCCCGGGCACCGGGGCCGGCGAGTGCGGGGCGGGCATCCCGCGCGGGCAGACGGTCGACTTCTCCCTCGCCTCCGCGAACACCCCGGCATACGTCGGCGCCCGGGACACCGCCTTCGCGTCGGAGGCCAAGAAGCTGGGCCTCAAGGTCACGCTCGTGAGCAAGTCGCTCAACTACCTGTACACCAACTACGGCAACTCCTTCGCGCCCGCCAACAAGAACAAGTGGGCGGCACAGGACTACGGACCGCTGTACCTGGCGGCCGGGTACCCGAGCAGCAACACCGTGTTCAACACGGGAGGCAGCTTCAATCTCGGCGGGTACCGCGACGCCGAGGCGGACAAGCTGATCGACGCGTCGACGTTCGGAGCGGATTCCAGGGCCCTGTCGGCCGAGGTGACCCATCTCGGCAAGGACCTGCCGGTGCTCTACTTCCCGACTCCGCACACCCTTGTCGTGTGGAAGAACAGTCTCTCCGGGCCGCCGTCGTCGTTCAGCTCGCTGCTCAGCTTCCTGTATACGCCGGAACTCTGGTACTTCCACAACTGAATGCCGCGTGCGGGAAGGTGGTGAGCCGTCATGGATACGTTCCACGACACGTCTGCGGACATGGCTGCGCTGCGTCGACTGATCGGCGGAGCACGGGTGGTGGCGCTCGGCGAGGGCGCGCACAACATCACAGAGTTCTACGGGCTCAGGGACCTGCTGTTCCGGTTCCTGGTCCGGGAGTGCGGGTTCACCGGGCTGGTCCTGGAGTCCGGTTTCGCCGAGGGGCTGGCCGTCGACGAGTGGATCGACGGCGGGCCGGGACGGGTCGAGACCGTCGCCCGGGACGGCGTCACCTACCGCTTCGGCGAGTGCGAGCCGATGCGGAGGCAACTGCGCTGGATGCGTCGGCGCAACTCCGGCGGGTCGGCGAAGGTCTCCTTCTACGGAATGGACCTGCCGGGCTCGTCCACCTCCCCCGGCCCGGCGGTCCGTGCCTGCCTCGACCGGCTGCCCGCACGCCCGGGCGACGAGGAGTTGCTGCGGCTGAGCGATCTGGGCGACCGGTCGCAGGCAGCGGTCCGTTACGCGGCGTTGTCCTCCTCGGACCGTGCCCGGCTGCTCGACGGCCTTCGCGGACTGGACGAGCGCGCACTCCGCTCCAGCCGGCACAGCGGCCCGGACGACGAGGACGCCGAGATCGCCCTGTGGTGCGCGGCCTCGCTCCAAGCCTTCGTCGCCGAGGCCGACGAGGACGGGACCTCCTCGGAGGGGCCCTATCCGCGGGAGGCGTTCATGGCGCGCAGCGTGGAGTGGATCCTGCGCCGGGAGCGGCGCATCGTGGTGAGCGCCCACAACGCACACGTCCGCCGTACACCGCTGCACGGTCGGCCGACCCTGGGCGGTCTGCTCTCCTCCGAGCTGGGAGCGGACCTCGTCGTCATCGGGATGACGTACGGCTCCGGGCCCGAAGTCACCTTCACCCAGCGGTCGTCGCGTCCGTTCGACTGCGACGTCACGCTCGGGGCGCGGACCCTGACGCCGGAGTCCGTCGAATCGCGGCTCGACCGTCTCGGCCCGGAGGTGACCCTCCTCGATCCGCGCCGCGCGCCCGCCGGGTTCTTCGACGGCGTCGAGGGGACGCTCGCCGGTGGGGAGCTCGACCCCGTCGACGACTTCCCGGCTGCCTACGACGCACTGCTCCACGTCAGGCAGGTGAACCGGATTCCCGGGGCGTTCGAGCGGCTGCGTGCCGAGTTCGCCGCGGCCGCGCGAGCGGGCTTCGAGGCGGCCCCGGATGCAGATGCACCAGCAGATCAGTCCATGCGTCCCCGAGACCTTGACGGTCTCCGGGACACCGAGGAGTCGGAGTCACAGTGAACAGCAGCCCTCCGCCGTATCCGCCCGCGCGGACCGTCGACGCCTTCGAGGACGTCGCGGGCGTCCGGGTGCCGGACCCGTACCGGTGGCTGGAGCCGGAGACCGACGAGGTACAGCGGTGGCAGCGCCGACAGGCCGAACTCGCCACTTCGATCGCCTACGACGGGCAGGACCCTGCGGCCGTACGGAAGCTGATCGAGACCTACGATGCCGGGTCCCGCCCGGCACTGCCGAGGTTCGCGGCGGGCCGCTGGTACCGCGCCGTGAACACACCCGGTGCGGCGGCGCCCAGCGTGGTCGTCGCCGACCGGCCGTTCGGCGCGGGCCGACCCGTGGTCGACCTGACCGCGTTCGGCGACGGGCAGAACCCCGCGTTCCTGTCGTGGCTCGCGCCGTCGCCGAACGGTCGCGTCCTGGCCCTGGGCGTCTGCACCGACGGCAGCGAGCACAACACGGTCCGGCTCATCGAGGTGGACTCGGGGCGCGTACTGGACGGCGCGCCGCGGCAGGTCCTGCACAGCGCGTGGGCCGGTGGCGTGTCGTGGCTGCCCGACAGCAGCGGCTTCTTCTTCCTCGCCCTGACCGGTTCGCCGCATGACTTCCGGCAGGCCGTGTACCGTCACCGGCTCGCCACGCGGGACAGCGCGGGCAGCACCGTGGTGGAACCGATCCCCGTCGGTGAGGGCTCCCAGGAGTACACACTCGTGCAGTTCTCGGCCGACGGCCGCTGGGCCGTCGCAAGTCACCGGGTGGGCAGTCCTGTTCCGGTCGCCGTACGCGATCTGTCCCGGCCCGCCACTCCCTGGCGTCCCTTCGTCACCGACTGCGCCGGGACCGTCGCCGGACACATTGTCGGCGACCGCTACATCGCGGTGACCGATGCAGCGGCACCACGCGGGCGCGTGGTTGCGCTCCCGCTGGATGCCGCCGACCCCAACGACCCTGCCTCGTGGACGGAGTTGGTACCGGAGGGCGAGACGGTGCTGCGGTCCTTGTCTCCGGTCGGTGACCATCTGTACCTCAGTGAGTTCGACCAGACGTGCGCCCGGGTACGGATCCTCGACCGCTCCGGCGCCGTCACCGGGGAGGTTCCCCTGCCCGGGCAGGGGGCGCTCTCCGCACCGTTCTTCGCCCTGACCGGCCTGGCCGTGGGCTCTCCCCCGGACGACTTCGTCTTCGCCTTCTCCACCCTGACCAGCTCCTGGGGCGTCTATCGGCACCGTCCGGGAGAGGCGGACATCGAGACGCTGTCGGCCCCGGCGGTCACCCTCGACGCCGACGTGACGTTCGAGCGGGCCGTCGCACTCGACGGCGTGGAGATCCCTTACCACGTGGTGCGACCGGCGGGCAGCGACCCGACGCAGCCCGCGCCCACGCTGATCTCCGCGTACGGAGCGGCGAACGTGCCTCTGCTGCCGCAGTACCAGCCCGAGATGGCCGCCTTCGTCGCGGCCGGCGGCGTGCTCGTACAGGCGCATCTGCGCGGGGGCGGCGAGTTCGGCCGCGACTGGTACCTGGCCGCACACCGGGAACGCAAGCACGTGCGCGACCGCGACCTCATCACCGTCGCCGAGCACCTCATCGCCACAGGGCTCACCACACCCGAGCGGCTCGCGCTGACCGGTGGCTCCGACGGCGGTCTCATGTGCGGGATCGCCCTCACGACGCGCCCCGAGCTGTGGTGTGCCGTGCTGCCGATGGCGCCGCTCCTCGACCTCATCGGGGGCACCCGCGATCCCTATCTGGACTTCGTCATCCGCAAGGCGTGGGCGGATCCGGACGATCCTGCGGAAGTACGGCGGCTGCTGCGGCTCTCGCCCTACCAGTTGGTCGGGCCCGGCGTCTTCCCGGCGATCTATCTTCAGGCCGGGGCGACCGATCCGCGGTGTCCTCCCTGGCATGCCCGCAAGTTCGCCGCCCGCCTGCAGGCGGCACAGGAAGGGGACGCGCCGATCCTCCTGCACGTCTTCGACAACGCCGGGCACGGTGCGGCGACGTCGTACGAGGTCGCGACCGCACAGGACGCCGAGTGGCTGGCCTTTCTGATCAGGACACTCGGTCTGGGCCGTCAGGAAGCTTCCGGATGAGCGGGCGGGACGGCCTGTCCGCTCATCCGCCGTCCGGGGCGGACCTGAGCGACATCAGGTGCAACTGCAGCATGGCCGAGAGACGTGCGGACGGATCATCGAGGTCGACCCGGCCGACCTCCGCCGCGCGCCGAAGCCGGTAGCGGAACGTGTTGGGGTGCACGAACATCGAGGCGGCGGCCGTGGCGACATCGCCGAAGGCGTCGAGCCAACTCCGCAGCGTCTCGGCCAGGTTGGTCTCGTGGATCTCGTCGTAGGCGATGACGCGTGCGACGGCGCCGCTGGGCAGGTCCCCGCGCGGGACGAGGTCGGCGAGCTCCAGCAGCAGTGCCTCGACGTGGACGTCGTCCAGGCGGGCGACCGGCTGCCCGGTGGTTCCCGAGCGCAGGACGCGCGACGCCCGTTCGGCTCCGGTACGCGACCGGGCCAGCGCCGCGCTGTCCTCGGCGTACGGCCCTACGCCGATCACGGGGCGCAGCCGGGAGCCCACGCGGGCCAGGAACTCGGTGGCGATACGGGCCGCCCGTTCCTCGGCGTCGTGCCGGTTCTGCGGAAGAAGGGGCAGGATGCCGTACGCGATGTCGCCGATCAGCGCCGCGGTGGCGCGCGGGTGCAGCGCGGCCAGATGCATGGCGAACGCGTCAGTGAGGCGTTTGCGTTCGGTGGCGGTACGGGCGGGCAGCCGGTGTTCATTCGCCGCGTCGACGACGGTGAGTGCGAGAACGACGGCGGGCTCGTCCTTCAGCCCGAGGCGGCGGATCGCCTCGGGTGATCCGGGGCCGCTCTCCAGTGCGGTGGCCAGCAGCTCCGCGCGCTGCCGCCTTTCCATGTCCGCGTCCGCGCGCTGCCACACCATGTGCATCGCGACCAGCTTGGACGCCTCGTAGAGCGCTTCGCTGCGGTCCTCGCTCAGCGGCTCGGCGACGACCACCCAGATCGCGCCGAGGATCTCGTCCCCGGCGCGCACGGCGATCGCCGCGCGCGGCAGTTCGGGCGGCTGTGTCGTGTCGCCCGACTCGGGGAGAGACGCGACGAAGACGGGGCGGTCGCTGCGGTAGATCGCCTGGAACACCCCGCGTTCCTCAAGGATGCGCGTGTAGTGCTCGGGGACCTGTCGGCCCAGGATCGTCTGGACCCGCGAGGGGTCGATGTCCTCCTGCCGGCTGGAGAAAGCCAGCAGGCGCGAGTTGCGGTCCTCGATGGTGACGGGCGCGTCCAGCAGCGCGGCAATCGCGTTGGCGACCGCGAAGAGGTCGCCGGACTCGATCCGGTCGGCCGTGTGACCGTCTCTTTCCTGCCGGTTGCTGTCGGTCGTCAGCGTCCGGAGCATCCCCGCCAGGTGCGTCCAGGAGGCGCCGCGGGCGAAGGAGAGCACGGCCACGCCCGACGCCTCGGCCGCAACGATCAGCGCCTCGTCGGCGGTGAGGGGCGCGCGTACCACCAGGGCGGCGGCGCCGCGCTGCCCCAGTCGGGTGACGACTCGGGCGATGTCGGAGAGGTCGTACAGGGCTACGCCCAGTACCAGTGCGTTGTCCGGGAGTTCCGGCTCGTCGAGTGGGTCGTGGATGACGACGCCGCCGATGCCGTCGGCGCGTTCTACGTCACCGCAGACCACGTCGAGCAGGGTGGAACCGAGTTCCTCCAGGACACGCGCGAGGCTCGCTCGCGGAAGGCTGGTCACGGGAATGAGCACGGGGCCGAAACTAGCCCGGCCCACCTGCATCGGAATTGGTCGCGCATGACGTAATGATGCCAGCCCGTTCGTCCGGACGGACGAACGGGCCGGCCCGGTGGGGGCCTCAGGGGACGGGCAACCAGGTCGTCGAGTCCGTCACCTCGTCCAGAAGCTCCGGGACGGGGGTGACGCCGAGGCCAGGCCCGGTCGGCACGGCGAGATGTCCGTCCACGAGGTGGAACGGTGCGGTGATGTCGGTCCGGTAGTAGCGGTCGGAGGCCGAGGTGTCGCCGGGCAGCACGAACCCGGGCAGTGCGGCAAGCGCCACATTGGCGGCGCGGCCCAGTCCCGTCTCGAGCATGCCGCCGCACCAGACGGGGACGCCGTGCGCCGCGCAGACGTCGTGGATCCGCCGCGCCTCCAGATAGCCGCCGACGCGGCCCGGCTTGATGTTGACCACGTGGCAGGCGCCGAGCACGAGCGCGTCGGCGGCGGCGCGGGCGGAGACGACCGACTCGTCGAGGCAGATCGGGGTGGTGATGCGCTTCGCGAGTTCCGCGTGGCCGAGGAGGTCGTCCTCCGCGAGAGGCTGTTCCAGCATCAGGAGGGCGAACGGGTCGAGCCGGGCCAGATGGCGGGCGTCGCCACGGCGATAGGCGGCGTTGGCGTCCACCTGCAGCAGGATGTCGCCGAACCGTTCGCGGACGGCGCGCACCGGCTCGATGTCCCAGCCTGGTTCGATCTTCAGCTTGATCCGCAGATAGCCGGCGTCCAGATATCCGGCGACGGCGTCGAGGAGCGCGGGGATCGACTCCGTGATCCCCACCGACACCCCGCACGGCACTCTGTCGCGGACCGCGCCGAGGGCGTGTGCGAGGGGCACCCCCCGGGCCCGGAGGTCCGCGTCCAGCACCGCCGTCTCCAGGGCGGCCTTGGCCATGCGGTGCCCCTTGAACACGGCCAGAGCCGGGGCGACCTGGTGGGCGTCGAGGTCGGCCACCCCGGCGAGCGCCGGGACCAGGAAGCGGCTGAGGACGTCCGCGGCGGCGTGCGTGTACTGCGACGAGTACTGAGGAGCGGTGCCCGCGCCGCACTCGCCCCAGCCCTCGGCCTCGTCGGTGACGACGCGCACCAGGAGGGCCTCCCGCACGGTCTCGGTGCCGAACGAGGTGCGGAACGGGGATACGAGGGGTGCCTTGATGGTGCGCAGTTCGACTCCGGTGACCTTCACGCTGTCTCCTGTGGCGCTTCGTTGTGGTGTGTTCCGTGCCGGCGCGTGCCGCCGGCGACCTGCGTCGGGCTTCCGCGGTCCACGACGTACCAGCCCGCCGGGTCGAAGCCGCGCACCCGCGCGCCGTCGGCGAGCAGTCCGCCCAGCACGTCCCGTACCGCCGTGCGCCAGCTCACGGCGCACGCCGGGTCGCTCTCGCGCAGTGCCTCGATGTCTTCGGGTACGGCCACCAGTACGGTGCGTGCGTTGCCGCCGGTGCGCCCCACCGACGGCGCGCCCGTGGTGGAGACTCCGAGGGCGACGGTCGCTCCGCGCGACAGGGCGACTTCCGCGTCGGCCGGCCTGGGCCGCCCGGTGCAGACCGACTCGGCCTCCGGAGACGCCAGACGCCACCGCACCAGAATCCGGTCGCTGTCGTCGCTGCGGTTGATCCCGTCGTCGATGGGGCCGTAGAAGTCCGGCAGGTACTCGGCAGGCTCGGCAGCCAGCTTGGCGATGTTGAAGTACGCGTTGCGGCGCACCAAGGGGTCGTACGTCCAGCAGATCTCGCCCACACCCCGCGCCAGCGTCCAGGCCCGCTGGTGCAGTTTCAGGGCGAATCCGACGTTGCGCCGCCGCACGTGGGGCAGCACCCCTGCGATGTGGCTGTGCAGGGCCGCGCGCGCCGGCGGGGAGAAGAACCCGAAGCAGGAGCCGACCAGTTCGTCCCCCACGAAGGCGCCGCTGACGTAACTGCCCGCCTTCGCCAGCGCACGCAGCAGGTCGGCGGTCACCACCGGACTGTTCTCGCCGGTGCGCCAGATCTGCTCGTACAGGCGCCGAACGGCCTCGAGCTCACTGACACTGTCCAGGGAACGGATGCCGATGCCCGCGACGCGCGCGGCGGTCTCAGCCGCGGCGTACGCCGCGTCGACGGGCGGGGATTCGGTGCGGTCGCGCAGGAGATCGGTCACGCAGGTCATGGTTTCAACCCCGGTGCTCGCGCTGCTGGTTCGAGGGCACAGGATGCGGGCTCCCGCTTCGTCCGGCCGGACAGCCGTCCTGTGGTGCCAGGAGGCCGGCCACCAACGCGGTGAGCAATCGGGTCCGCCGCGGCAGCTCCGCGACGAGCAGATGTTCGTCGTCGGCATGTGCGCCGCCGCCCACCGCTCCCAGGCCGTCGAGGGTGGGGGTGCCGACTCCCGCGGCGAGATTTCCGTCGGAGGCGCCGCCGACGGCCACCTGCGTGAGCGGGCCGAGCCCGAGGTCCGTCGCGAGCCGGCACGCCCGGGCAAAGAGATCCTTCGATGCGGTGGCCTGCAAGGGCGGCCGGTTCGGACCACCCGTGACCTCCACGGCTGCGCCGGCCAGCCGGGCCCGCAGGTCGCGCATCGCCCGGTCCACACGGTGCTGCTCCGCCGCGTCCCGTACGCGGACGTCGACGTCGAAGCGTGCCGAGGCGGGGACGGTGTTGCTCGTGGTGCCCGCCTCCAGGCGGGTCGGCGTGACAGTCGTGCCGTGTGCCGCATCGCCCAGTGCGGCCACGGCCAGGATCTGGTGGGCGGCCTCGATCGTCGCGTTCACGCCGCGCTCCGGCTCAAGGCCGGAGTGGGCGGCACGTCCTCGAACCAGCACTTCGTAGCGCGACACCCCTTTGCGTTCCGTCTTCAGGGCCCCACCCGGTCCGGCGGCCTCCAGTACGAGGGCGGCAGCGTGGGAGCGGGCCTCACCCTCGATGAGCTCCCGGGACGAGGGCGAACCCGGCTCCTCGTCACCGGTGATGAGGAGGGTGACGCCGTCCAGCGGATGCGCGGCCCCGGGTCCGGACACACTCGTCCGTGCCCCCGTGCCGATCAGGTCCGCCAAGGCGTGGAACGCCATCACCAGGCCGGCCTTCATGTCGAAGCAACCGGGTCCACGCAGCACTCCGTCGCGAACCTCGAACGGATGGCTCTTCAACGACCCGACCGGCCACACCGTGTCGTGATGCCCGATGAGCAGCACGCGCGGGGTGTGCCCGAAGCGCCACCGCACATGCGTGCATCCATCGATGACTACCCGCTCCGCCTCGGCCCCGAGGTGACCGGCGCCGATCCGGGCCACCAGCTCGGCGCTGCGGGCGACCGCGGCCAGATCCTCCGAGGGGGACTCGCAGCGCACCAGCCGCTCGACGTCTGCGATCATCGCGGCCGCACGCTCTCGTTCCCGGCTCTCCGGCCGGGCACCGTCCTCCTGTCCAGTGGTTCGATTCACCACGGCGCGGTGTTCTGTCACGGCGGACACCTCCAGTCGACGCATCTGCCCAGCATCGTGAGCTGCGCCGCGGTGGGATCTGTCCGGTCGGCCAATATCGATGTGCTCGATTGGGGTGGGGCGATGAACCGGGCCTCCAGTGCAGTGAACCGGCTCAGGCCTTACCGCCCATTGCCGCGGGGACGGCAAACCATCTGACCCGCGACCCAAAGATCCTGACGACTCATCAGAAAGAGCGTCAAGATGCCTCGGAGAGCGTCATTTCAGCGCCGAGATATCGCCCGTGACCCCAACGGCGCACCTACCGCACACCACTCGAACCTTCAGGTCGGACGGCCTTTGCGGCCGGTTCAAGGATCGCCACGCACTCCACATGATGCGTCATCGGAAACACGTCACTCCTGACTGGGATGACAGAATCTACAGGTCAAGTGCAGTTTTCGAAGGCAGGTGACCTGCTGTTGGGCGCCCGGAGCGTCAAACGAGCGTCACGGCCGATACTCGTTTGACCCGCCAGATCCCACGGCTCGACAAGGAAGTCGCCGGTAGGGTCGAGGCTGATGCCGAGATACTCGGCCCCGTCCGCGGAGGTGATCAGACGCAGACCGCTCGTCCCGGTGGGATCGGGAGTCAGGACCGCGGTGAGATCGAAAGTGCGGCTGGCTCCCCCAGTTCAACCGAATCGGGGGAAGTGAGCTGTCCCGTGTGGTGCACGACGGCCCCCGGCAGGGCGAGCCGCCGAGGTCAAGAACGAGGCCGTATGCCGCTTCCGGGGACGCTGGCCGAGCCGCTGTGCGGGCGCTCGCCCGTCTCTGGTGACCACCACGTCGCCCGGCCAGGGCGCGACCTCAGGGTGGATCTCGGTGCCCGAGGCGCCCTCGACGAAGAGGCCGGCCTGTGCGATGGCAAGGAGAGCCTTGTTGCGTGTCCCGACTTCCGGGAAGCCGGGAAATAACCCGATGACCACGTAGGTCACGGGGATGTCCGCCGCCCGGGCCCCGTCGATCGCCCTGCGCAGGCGCGGCAGGTATCCGGAGTCGTCGTCAGCGATGTCCACGACGGCCTGCTGAACGTCCATCACGAGAAGGGCATGGCTCAAGTAGCCTCCACTACAGAGTCGTTGGGCGTTGGAACGGGACGGGTCCTGATGGTCGGACCCCATGCGGGCTCGGGCATGGTGACTGCTTCGGAAGGTGCGCAGGTCGGCAGGTCTGAGCGTGGGCTGCGGCCATTTCACGCTGGTCGCCTTGCGCACCACGCCGACGCTCATCCCGGCGGCGCGGAAATCAAGCGAGAGTTCACAGGAAGTCCGGGTGCCGAGTGTCACCCGGCATTCGGCCGATCTCACTCAGACGGCGGCTGAACTCCGCGTGCGCTTCCCGCATCTCGTCCTTGCGGTGTGCTCGGTAGAGCGGGCCGGCGTACCCGTCAGGAACGTTGCATTCGCTCGGAAAGCGCTCATGGGAACTCAGTTGTCCCCAGGCGACCTTGGGCTGATCGTAACCGTGCTGCCGACGCAGCTCGGCGATGCGGCGACCGGTCGCGTCGAACCACATGCTCTCCTCGTTTCGCTGTAGAACGGGGAACCTGGAGTCGTACATGGTCACTAATGCGTCCGCGCTGATACCAAGCCAGACTGCGACGAGGGCATCTATTTCGACAAGGGCCGCCCTGCGTGCGAACTCCGTACGGAGGGGGACGTCGCTGTTCCAGGTGGGGCCTACACCTTCGGTGAGTGGAGGCGTGGATTCGGGCCAGTGCGCGGAGGCGGCCCAGGCATCCTGGCGCCAGGAAGAGTCGTACAGCTCTTCCCAGAGGGGAGCATAAGCGTTGGTCTGGCAGTTCAGCCGGAGAGTACGCAGGAGCAGCGCTGATTCCAAGGGGTGTTCCGGTGAGGGCGCAGGCATGTCCCCGACGGCGGAGGTGTCCAGACGGAGGCGGCCTGATCTGCGGAGGAAGTCGTCCAAGGGAAGCGAAGCAAAGAACCCTGCTGTGAGTACCGTCAGTCGCGGCGACGGCAGTGCGGCGCTGCGCATCGTGTGGAGGTGGTTCGCCCCTGGCGGGACGAGTGCAGCATGCAGACTCCGCTCCGTGTCGGGGGAGATCAAGGCTCGCCATGCCACTCGATAGAACTCCGAGCATGGCCGTGTGCTCGCTGCTCGGAGCACTGTTTCGGCGGCCTTGTCGCGGTCTCCCCCTTGCGATTCGAGATCGGTCGCACTGACATCGGCATGCGCCGCCAGGACAGCTACCGGATCACCCAGGAGCTGAGTGAGCCGGTCGTGGTCCACCCAGCGGTCCTGGGCGCTGAGATACCGTGCGGGGGGCCCGGTAGGACGGTAGTTCGTGCGCGGCACAGCGTCCGCCGCAAGGCGCAGATGATTCCAGCTCTCGCTCTCGTGCACGCCTCTTGCTCTACCCTCCGGCGGCTGCTTGTGGAACGGCGTAGCAGCGCTGATGAACGAGCCCTGAAGGATGACGTCCTGCCAGCCTTCGACCGGTCCCGGGTACCGATCGAAGAAACCCGCTGCACGGCCGTTCGTCTCATGAAAGCCGGCGGTGATGCGAGGGCTGAGGTCGGCGAGCCGGTGCGGCCAATTCGTGAGCGCGGCGACGGCCGACTCCTCAGCTCGACTGGAATGTCCATGCAGCGGCTGCGCCCCCTGGTCGCGCAACTGCGCGCGGGTCTCCGCGTCTGTCGAGTAGACGACTGTGCCCATCAAGCCGCGGGTGAGCAGAACCTTGTAAGCGGTGCGGATCAGCCGGTCCGTTTCAGCGTCCGAAACGGACCGGCTGAACACTGGGTCCTTGGACGACGTGCGGTCCGTGACGAAGCGGTCCCCCCGCCAGACCAAGTCGGGGCCGAGGACGACTCCACTCCAGTCGTACTCGAAGCCCTGCGCCGTGTAGATGACGCCCATCTGTCCGAAGCCGGCCGGATCGGTAGCCCACAGGGCGGAAGGCGGTGCCCCGGAAACGGAGCGATCGCCCCTAAGGGTCCATGGACGGGCCCAGTCACCGATCACCACGTCCAAGGGAAGCGGGTCACCCGGCTTGGGCTCTGACGACCACCTCCAGCAGTAGCCCGCGGTCATGCGGGCGCTGTGTCCCTCGGATCGGCGAGCCGCAAGGAACGCCTCCATCTCCTCCGGGCTTTCCGCGACCAGAAGTTGCATCCGGCCGTCCGGCTCCCAGCGCGCCGGACCGCCCGGCTCCAACTCAAGGAGCCTCACCACCCAGTTCAGATATGCGGCGCTGCCGCCACAGCCGAACTGGCCCCCTAGCGGTACCACGCGGACAGGCAGGCCCTTCCTTTGGGCAGCCGCCGTGATCGCGGCCACGGTGCCCATCTCGCCCGGGCGGACGACTTGATGTTCGTCGAGGAAGAAGACAGGCACACTGGCGACATCGATGAGTTCGTCGACCTGGGCCCTGCCGGTCCGATGCGCGGCAGGGGTGTAACGGTTGGCCGAGGTTTCCCGAATGCGGTGGGCCTCGTCGCAGATCAGGACACCCAGACTGTTCTTCTCGGCGGTCATGAAGCTGTTGAAGTACTTGAACAGGTCCTGGACCTCCCGCTTCCGGGCTCCAGCGACCTTCCTCATCGTCTTGGTGAATGCCTGCGACCCTGTGGCATGCAACACTGGGACGCCGCGCCGGTACAGCTCGCCGAGCAACTGGAGAGCAATCACACTCTTGCCGGTGCCGGGCCCGCCCGTGACGATGACGACTTCCTTGCGGTCGGCGTCCTTCGCCTTCTCCACGGCGTTGAGTACCAAGCGGTACGCGACCTGCTGCTCGTCCAGAAGCATGAACTGTTGCCGGTCCCTTACCTCTTGCGCCGCGACGGCCATGAGTCGGTCGGAACGGACGGAAGTGGCCTGGAGGAGTTCGTCGGCCGCGCGTTCTCCTGCCCGGCTGTCGCTGAACCTCGCACGCAGATGGTCGAGGAACTCCCTGCGTCTTTCACCAGTGAACAAGTGGACCCGGGCATCACGTTCGAGCTCACGCAACCCGCTCAGGCCCGCTTCGGTGGCTCTGGGCAGGTAGGCGACTCCACTGACGCGTTCCGGGTTCCGGGACAGCGTTCTGGTGACCCGGATCAGGTACTCGCGGTAGCGCCGTACCTGTTCGACGGGATTGAGGACTGGACGCGAGGTGGCATCCCCGTAACACAGGACCGGATCGTCCTCATCGAGTGTGGCCCGGGTCCACGGCTTCAGCTCGACGAGCACATAGGAGGGAGCCGAATGGACGGGGTGCAAGCCTGCCAGGACCACGGAGACGTGGAAGCTGCTCATCGGAAGTCCGTACTCGATCAGCATCTCGACCTCGCCGAGACCCACGTCCATGAGCGCGGCTGCCAGCTCTGGAAGATCTTGTTCCCACGCGCGGACCCGGGCAGCGGTCGGTCGTCTCCCCAAGGCACTCACGTGCTGTTCGATGAGGAGCAGGATCAGCGACCCCCGCAGAGCGTCCGCCGCGACGACGCGAGCGGGTGCCCGGAACAGCGCGGCCCCGCCCAACGCGGCGGAGGTCTCCTGGCCACCGATATCCGAGCCCGCTACGCTCGATGCCGTAGGACTCGGTGCGCTATCGGTGCGGGGGCCTGCCAGCGCTGCGAAAGGCAACGCCTCCTCGGAGATCCGGTGGGTGCCCGCCACATCGGGCACAAGGACCGAGAAGTCCGGCAGCCTGCCCAGATAGGGCGCGAGGGCGCGGCCTACGGCCACGGTCACCTCGTGGGTCTGCGCCCTGCTCAGCCCGGTGGCCAAAAGCTCGCGCACACCGGGGCGGAAGGTGTAGAGGTCGTGCTCGCGTAGCGTCTCCGGGAGCTCCTGCGTGTCGGCCGCGTCGTCCCGGCGCTGGAGCAAACCTCCGAGCAGCACTTCCGCCACGTGCGTGGACGTGGCCTCGGGCAGGGTGGCGGTGCGCACGAGCTGCATGACGAGCGGGCTGAGCGTCGTGATGGCCGAGAGCCTGACTGCGAGACTGTAGGCCTGTGGGGAGAAGGATCCGCGGAAGGCGGCGATCAGCTTGTCCGGCGGCGCACTCTCATCTGCGGTCACCGGTTCTGCCGGCGGGCTGGCACCCGGGGACCCCAGCAGGGCGGATTCGATCATTTGTGAAGCGGTAGGCCGAGTCATCAGCTGCGCCCACGAGGCGAGCGACGACGGTGACAGTGCTACGACCGGCAGCGGCACACGGCCAGGGCCGAGTTGCAGGCACTCCCCCGTCACGGGGTCGAGCATGGACAACTCGCGTATCGCCGGGAACCGCTGGGTTGCCCTGAGGAGGCACGGCTGCGGCTGGAACCCTGTGGCGCGCCAGAGTCGCTGGGGCAGGGGTGTCAGGACAGTGACCGGTCCGCGTGCCCCCAGGGCTGCGACGGCGTTGGCCATGGCCGAGCTCGCCCAGGCCCGATGAACACCGTCCGTCAACAGGAAGACGACGGAGGGGCCGACGCTCCGCACACGGTGCCGCCGGACCAGCTCTTCCGGCGTGAACTTACGGATCTCAACGGTGCGGAAGACCCCACTGCGCTCCACTAGACGGCCGACTTCCGACAGCAGCGATCGCCACACGCGCATGGACGGGGAGTCGTCGATCAGAAAAACAGCGGTGTTCTGTAGCTCACTGGTAGGGCGGAGCACCACATCGAAGATGTCCGACTCCGCGGCGAGCCGGACCGTGGCCTCCACATCAACGACGGTACGACGCGGATGCTCCCGGTGTTCACGCAGCGGACGCAGTGACCGGACCAGGTGGTTCGCGCCCGGCAGGGCACGAGGCCCAGGGATTCTCAGCGAGTGAGCGGCGGAGCCGGTCGACGGGTCCTGCGGTCTCGTATCCGGGAAGAGCATGTGGCGCTTTCCCGGTGAGGGCGTTCCCGGCTGCTGCCTCTCCCCACCTTCCGGGCCTGTGCCGGACGTCTCCGCCAGGTCGGCCATCTGTTCGGAATCTGAGGCGGGCCCCAAGGAGTCGTCGGCCTGGAGATCGGCCTCCTTTCCCGCCCCCGATCCGGTCGTGCTGAGGACGTCCTTCCTGCTCGCTGCCATGGTTCGGGCCAGCAGGAGAACGTCCAGCAACTCCGCACTGCCGAGTGGGTGGCCGAGGCTGTCCAGGATCCGTCGTAGACGGTCAATCATCCTGGGAAGACCTCGTCAAGACGGTGCATGACAGTGTTGATCAGCTGCTCGCGACTCAGATCGGCTCCCGTCACGCGGAGGTGTACCGCGGCCAGGAGTTGATCGGTAGCGAGCGTCTGTGTGGCCGCTCTCTGCAGGAAGTTCTGGATGAGGTCTTCCGCGTCGGCAAGTGCCTCCTCACCCAGATGGAGTTGGATGATGTCGCGGAGTTTCTGCTCGTCGGGGTCCTGCAGATCGAGGCGTACGCAGCGGCGGAGGAAGGCCGGCGGGAAATCCCTCTCCCCATTACTGGTCATGACGACGATCGGAAAGTGCTGACACGACACCGTGCCGCGGTGGACCTGGACACGCTTCCTGCTTCCGGTGACGAGGACGTTCACGGTCTGCTGCTCCTCGGGTAGCCTCGCGAGTTCGGGAATCTCGAACTCTGCTTCCTCCAGCACCACGAGGAGATCATTGGGGAGATCGATGTCGGCTTTGTCGAGCTCATCGATGAGCAGAACCTGCGGGCGGTCCGGAGTGGCGAGAGCCGTCCCCAACGGGCCGAGCCGCAGATAGTCCCCGATATCCGACTGGTGGCCCCGAGCACGGTGCCGCAGCTTCCTCGGCACGCCGCGTGCCATGCGCCTCTCACGTTCCAGCGACACCTCTCGCAGCCGGCCCACCGCGTCGTAGCGGTAGAGGGCGTCCTCCAGCGTGGAGCGGCTGTTGACCGGCCAGCGAAGTACATTGCCCAATCCCAGGTCCTCAGCGATGGCATGAGCGAGAGAGCTCTTGCCGGTGCCAGGACGCCCGGTGACCAACAACGGACGACGCAGATGCAGTGCGGCATTGACGACCGCCACGTGCTGCGAGCTCAACAGGTACTGCTGAGCCGCCGGAGTCTGCTTCGAGCCCGCGAGGCTCCGCCAGGGGGGTGGAGGGGGCAGGTCTGCCGGGCCGCGGAACACCCACCAGTCCTCGGCTGACTCGCCGGGGACCTGGTCGGATGCAGCGTTGTGCGACACAGTCGCTCTCCTTGACATGGTGGTTCAGGGTTGAGTGAGCGCCCAGGCATCGGGGGCGAGCGGCGGCGGCCTGTGATCCGGCCCGTCGTAGAGAAGCGACAAGCGGCGACCATGATGTGTCAGACACTCGGGGTCCACCAATGCTCTAGCCCGTTCGAGACGTACCGTCTCCGGAATATCGGCGTGCCCGATCCCTTGCAGCAGGTCGAGCAGCCTCTTGGCTGTTTCCGTATCGTGGTTCTGCCGGTGCCACAGGACGGTGTGCACACCGGCCTGGAGACATTGTCGGAGCACTCGGTTCTGGTGCTGCTGCTCGCAACACATGATGACGATGCCCGCGTCCGGAGTCGCTTCGAGCCGCGCCTGGGCGACCGTGGGGTCCGCCGAGTGATGGTCGAGAACAAGGGGCTGAGAGGACAGAAGGGCCTTGGTACGCCGCTTCCAGCCGGAGTAGGTCTCACGTGTCCGGCTGGAACTACGCAGAACGACCCTGCGGCTGATGCCGAGCAGGAAGTCGCTGTCGTCCTCGTTCCCCGCCAACTTCCAGGTATCGACGTCGAGTCGCAGCCAGGAGGGTGCCACGAAGAACTCCACCAGGGCTTGGTCCACGTGTTCCTGTACCTCATTGCGGAGCACTCTCCGGATCCCCTCGACCACTTGCTCGCTGGAGACCTCGGAGTCCTGTACCAGAACCACCTCGTGACGCCCTTCGGCGTCCCAGACCCAGATCTGAAAGGTGAAGCGATGGCCGGGGGCCAGGGGCAGCAACTCAACCTGGACACGGGGACCCACGACAGCGGACGAACTATCACGGGGAGCGGGACGGACGTCCTCGCGGAACTGAGCGACTGCGGCTTCCGGTACTCCGAGTCGAAGTGCCACCCTCGTCACCCAGGCATCAAGGTCGCGCGCCACGGCGTTGCCGACACAGCCCTCCGTGAGGGCGATCTTGACGACCGCCTGAAGCAGAGGAGGCATCAAGCGCCCAGCAACCGGGTCGTATCCCTCCAAGAGGTCAGTGACTTCAACGAGGCCGGACGCTCGCGGCAGCTCATCGGCGTACGGAAGCACCGAGCGCAGCAGGTCCGCGGAATCGGCGTGGCAGTGGGCCAGCAGACCGACCAGATCACGCCGCTGTTGCACGGTGAGTACGTCCCGCTCGCTCACCACACGGGCCACGCTCAGCAGCTGCTCCCAGAGCCACCTTGTGGCCGGGGATTCACTGATTCCGGCATCCGCCAAGTGGTCCCGGACGACATCCAGCAGTTCTGGTATCCCGCGCCGCACGCTCAGAGCGAGGGCGAGCAGCCGGTAGCAGTCCGCAGCTTGGCCTGCCGATTCCCTGCAGAGCTTGGCGGCCAGCCTCTCCTCGCACTTGCGGACAGACTCGCTGCCCGGCAAGAGCTGCTCCAGGACAGCCAACATCTGTTGCCGGCCCAGTCCTGCCATGGGTACGGCAAGCGGCGGGAGTTCCGGAAGCTCGGCCTCGATCGTGGGCAACCCGATGGCATACAGCGGGGCTGCGGACGCCGATGCCTCACCCGCGCCTGAGGTTACATGGGCAGCGACAACGATCCCTACCACCGCCTCGCGGTCCCGGTCCCAGAGCGGTCCGCCGCTGTACCCGCCGACCAGCGAGCCTGCCACAACGTCGAGTACTACCCACGGCTCGGCCACAGCACGCGGCAGGGCACGGAGGGTTGTCAGTGTGTTGCCGCTGGCCCACAGCGCGGTGACTTCATGCCCGTCCCGCTCGGGCAGAAAGGGTGCGGGCTCCGCGCCGTCCGGAGCTGACTCTCCGAGTCTGAGCACGGCTAGATCGCCGAAGTACGGCAGTCTTCCAGCTGCGGAAGCGCCACTACCCGCCGAGGCATACGGCCTTGGCGGACGCCACATCGTGTGATCGACGCGGCCCGTGAGTTCCCGGTCGCGGTCCACATGAGGCATCCGCAACCGGATGACCTTGTCAGGCCCCGGAGTGGAGGTCTCGAAGTCGTCCCGCCCCAGTGCCGCGTTGACGACATGAGCACAGGTGAGGACCAGGGAGTCCCTGATCAGAACGGCAGCGCCGACGAAGCCGTCCGGTCCGAGGACAGATATGAACGACCGGCGAAGTGCCGCGTCATCGTGATGGGGAGGAAGCACGTCTCGCCGCTTCCGTTACGAAACGGTTGACGCAGCCGCCCCGTTCGCGGGAAGCGGCCCATCGGGGGACAGACCAGGCCCTGCGCTTCTGGTGAAGTGCCAGCTCGCTGAAACAGTGAAGCTTGCCTCGCCCTTACCTGAGAAGACCCCCAGGCTCAGATCGCTGCCGAGAGTCACCCCGAACTCCACGGTCACCTCGTCTGGTCGTTGAACGGAATCCGCTAGAGACTGATGAATCCCATCCAGAACGCCACCCAGCGGACGGAGCGCTTCCGTAAGCGCTTCGCCTCCTCGGGTGAGTGCCTGCGCCATACGGTCATGGACGCTGACAGGCTGCGCGGAGCCGAAGCCCACTGGAAGCTCAAGAGACTCATCCGCCTCGGCCTGTCCATACGCCGCCACACCGACCGCAGCAGTTTCCTTGACCGGGGCAAGGTGCAGACGCACCACCGAGCCGTCGTCAAAGGTCAGATTCACGTCCCCCATAGGCACCATGATGGCATGAACGTCCGCCTACCGTGGCCTGGACCCAGCGGGGCAGTCGGGTCGATCGGAAGTTCTCTGTCCGTCGGCTCGATCGGGTCATCATTGAAAGGACGCTTCTTGCCGTGCGCGGCGCCGGTGAGATACTCGGCGAACTGGCCGTGTTGGACTCCCAGCCGCGCACGGCCACGGTCATCGCCGCCGAGGCCTGTCAGATCCGCATCATCCCGGCTGCCGCTTTCCTCACGTTCGTTGAGGAGCATGAGCTGCTGGCCCCACTCCTGCGCCATGCCATAGCCCGGGTCAGGGAATCCGAGGCCGTGCGGCTCGAACTGGCCACCGCATCAGTGCCGCTGCGTCTGGCCTCGGCTCTGTCGCGGCTGGTCGAGGCCGCATCCGTTTCGGCTTCGGATCTTGCCGTGCGTCTGCCCCAAACGGAGCTGTCTCAGATGATTGGCGCTTCCCGCAACGCGGTGGTCAACGCGCTCAAGCCCTGGCGCGAGAAGGACTGGGTCCGCACCACGTCCAGTGGTGGGCGCCTCGTTCGCGACATCTCATCCTGCCCGCCCCCCTATGAGCGTCAAGCGACTACCTCTGGCCACAGCCTCAGGCCGGCTCGACAACGGGCCTCCCCCTCAACTTGGGGAGGCCGACCGGCTCGACCATCAGGCCAAGAAATCCGCCCAAGGGGCAAAGAGGTACCGCGCCCGCGGAAACCACATCCTCGCCCTAGTCAAATGCTAGGACCGCCTGGTCGCCAGCATCGACAAACTTCCTGGCATCTTCACCGTCTCAGACTTGCTCACCGAAGTCGGACCTCAGGCCCTAGGCTTGGAAGAGGACGACGCCGAACTCCCCCGCTACGCAGGTGCCCTGTGACCGAGTCTCGTCGTGGATGACCTGTCCGAAGAGTGGGTCGTGGACTTCCGAGTCCGCTTCCAGCAACTGCCCTACAGAATCACCGGGTTCTACCCCCAGAAGCCCGAACCGTCATCACAGGTACCGGCACGACGCAGCCAACATGTGCTCGAGCTCGTTAGCCTCTGAACCGGCTCAAGCTGTGCATGACCTGGCTCCGGGCGGGCCATGCTGCCGAGCATGAACTCCACCAACACTGCCCTCGTGTCTGCCAGCATTGCCGTGATCAGTGCGTGCATCGCCGCGTACACCACGCGCGGCAACAGCGCCCGCGCCGGCTTCGAACTCGCCCGCTCCCTCTTCAACAACCTCACCTCAGCCAACACCGCGAAGTCCCGCGGCATCCTGGAGCGCTACAGGCGCGGGACCGGGCCCACGGACGAAACCTCCGACATAGTCCTCGACCAGTACTTCAACCTGCTCTGGCAATTTGAACAGATCCACGCCGGGCGCCAATCCCTCAACCAGCAACATCGCATCAACGGCACCCGCCCCGCCGTCCGCTATCTCGACGCCATGACCAGTTGGCACATCAGCGAATGGGCACACCGCTGGCTGGAGATCCGAACGCGGCTCGAGGCCGACCGAGGTGAGTCCATCGACGACGAGCACTCGCTCGACACCTTCAACCAACTCCTCGCATCCATACACCCCAAGCACTGGCGACTGCCCAGCCTCGAAGCCGTCGTCAACGCGCAACGCCTCCGGCGCGAAGAGCGCGAACAGAGGGAGCGGCGAGAATGGGAAGGACAATCGCGCCGACAGGCGAGCACCGCACCGCTACCCAACAGGACGGGAACGCCATAGCCGCGGGATCCCCGCCTCCTACGGTGCGGCCAGAGGGCGAGCAGGGCCCGCACCGCTTCCGCAGCTGCCAGACGCTGCACCAGCACGATCGCTTCGGGCATGGCTTCACGAATCCCGAGTGGCCGACCTACATCCTCCAACGAGCAGGGTCCGGGACGAGCCCACCCAAGGTCCTGCGCGACTTTGCCTACACGGCCTGCCCACCGAGCCGTCAGGACGCCACAGGCGACCGCAGACAGCACCACCTGTCACGAGCACAGAACGGTGGGACCGAGGCGTCGCGCCAGCACCGCTCCGCAGATCAGATCGAGTGGCGCAACGCACTCCACACGATGCACCCGCCCAAGCCCCGAAAGCAGCTCGAACAAGCTCAACGAAACTGCAAAACCGCAGTTCAGACGCCCTTCGTCACTGGCTCTAGAACAGCGACACACTCAACATGATGCGTCATCGCGAACAGGTCGAAGACATCCACACGGAAGCTCCCCCGGCCAACGACGGCGCTGCATCTCCGGCGATCCGCGGCAGCGCCCCCGTTCCTCGCACCGGCTCACTCGGCGACGTCGTCGGGCCCGCGCCGCAGGGTGGTTTCGAGCAGGGCCACCAGTCGCCCGACCCGATCCTGTGCGTTCCGTCCGTCGTGTCCGCCGGTCATGAGCAGGTGGTGGAGGGCCCCGACCAGGGCGAGGGCCGCGGAGGCGGTGTCGGCCCGTACCGCGATCCGGCCGCCCCGCCGTTCGGCGTCCAAGTAGTCGGCGATCGCGTCCTGGACCGTGTCGAAGCCCGGCGCACCGCCCTCCAGGGCCTCGCGGATCCGCACGGACGCCGCAGGGCGGGTGAGCGCCAGGCCGGCGACGGTGGGGCCGGCCGAGGCCAGGAGCGCGAGAGCGATACCGAGAAGGTTCTCCGCGACGGTGCCCCGCCCCACCCGCTCCCGGAGTTCTTCGGCGTGCCGGGCCACTCGCGCGAAACGGTCCAGGACCAACTCCGCGACGAACTGGTCGAGTCCGGAGAAGTGCGCGTGCAGAAGGCCTTTCGCGCAGCCGGCCTCACCGGTGATCGCTCTGCTCGTCAGGGCTCCCGGCCCCTCACGCTCCAGCACCCGCTCCGCGGCGGTGAACAGCCGCTCACGGACGTCCGGAGTCGTCACACCTCGCGGTGACATGGGCCCCTCCCTCTCAACGTGTTTACAGTATGGGCGATTGCCCATACCTTGTATGGGCGCCCGCCCATACTAGTTGTCTGACGTCTCCTGGGCGCCTGCATCCATCGGGGAGCAACACCACATGCAACGCATTGCCAACAGGGACCAGGAAAAGGCATGGAACGGTTACGAGGGGAACTACTGGGCCAACAACCAGGACCGCTGGGACGGTGTGAACGAAGGATTCAACGAACCGCTCCTTGCCGCCGCAGCGATCACTGAACGGGACCGCGTCCTCGACATCGGCTGCGGGGCGGGGTGCACCACCCGTCTTGCCGCACGGCGGGCGAGTGGCGGCCGGGCGTCGGGCCTGGACCTGTCTGCCCCGATGCTCGCCCGTGCGCGGGAGTCCGCGCAGTGCGAGGCGCTCGGCCATGTGACGTTCGAGCAGGCGGACGTCCAGGTCCATCCGTTCGGTCCCGGCACCTTCGATGTCGCGATCAGCCGCTTCGGGGTGATGTTCTTCGACGATCCCGTCACCGCCTTCACCAACATCGGTCGGGCCCTGCGCCCCGGTGGCCGTATCGCCTTCGTGTGCCCTGCGGAGCCCGGCCGGACCGAGTGGCTGCAGGCCATCCAGGGGCTGCGAGACATCCTGCCCGTCGGCGGACTGGGTGCCCCGGGAGGCCCCGGCATGTTCTCGCTGTCGGACCCGGCGACCGTGCGCGACGTACTGTCCCGCGCCGGGTACGAGGCCATCGGCACCGCACCCGTCGAGGCGTACGGGACATGGGGCCGGGACGCCGTCGACGCCGCCGCCTTCCTGTTGGACTCCGGCCCCGGCCGGCATCTGATGAGCCAGGCCGGGGAGGATGTCCGGGATCGCGCCCGGCGGAGGCTCGTCGACCTCCTGCGACCCCGCGAGCGGTCAGGAACACTCCAACTGCGCAGCGCCGCCCTGCTGGTCACCGCCCGCCGGCCCGGGTGACCGAGGGCGGCGTCCGCTGCCGGGGCGGACACCCGCCCGGCAGCGGGCGCCGCCCGGCCGTAGTCGCCGGAGAACAGTCGCCCCTTTTCAGGCTGTGGCCTTTTCCGGCTGGTCGCCGCTGCCCGCACTCTCGGCGGCGGGTGCGGTGCGCAGGGTCAGCAGGGCGGCCAAGGCGCCGACCACCGCGAGGGCCGCGGCACCGAGGAAGGCGGCGGAGAAGCCGTTGGTGAGTGCCACCGGGTCCTCGGGTTCGCGGGCGCCGTGCGCGGCGGCGAGTGCGGTCATGGCGGCGAGACCGAGGGCGGAGCCGACCTGGTAGCTGGTGTTGACGATCCCCGAGGCGAGGCCGCCCTCCTCCGGGCGAGCGCTGGACAGCGCGGTGCCGAGCGACGGGATGAACGCCAGCGACATGCCCACCGCCGAGAGCAGGGAGGCGGGCAGGACGTCGACCCAGAAGTTTCCGTCCGGGCGGGCGAGCGAGAGCCAGAACATGCCCGCGCCGAGCGCGAACAGCCCCAGGACGATGAGGGGCTTGGGCCCGAACCGCGAGATCAGGCGCGGCGCCAGGACAATCATCATGATCATGATGGCGACCGTCATGGGCAGCAGCGCGGAGCCGGAGGCGAAGGCGTCCAGTCCCAGGACCTGCTGCAGGTAGAGGTTGAGGAAGAACCACATGGGTATCCACGCGGCGGCCATGAGCAGCTGGGCGATGTTGGCACCGGCCAGGTTGGGTGCGCGCCAGATTCCCAGCCGCATCAGCGGTTCGCGTCGCTTGGACTGGATCGCGACGAACGCCGCGATCAGCGCCACGCCTGCCAGGAGGACCAGCCACGTCTCGGCGGAACCCCAACCGGTCTCGGGGGCCCGGACGATGGCGTAGACGGCGGCGGCGAGACCCGCCGTGACGGTGACCGCGCCGGTGAGGTCGATCGAGCCGCGTCGTCCCGCGCCCGAAGGCATGACGGCGGGCGTGGCGGCCAGGACGATCAGGGCCACGGGGATGTTGATGTAGAACACCCAGGGCCAGCTGGCGTATTGGGTGATGACCCCGCCGAGGAAGACTCCGGCGGTACCGCCGGCCGGTGCGGCCGCGCCGTACAGGGCGAAGGCCTTCCCCAGCTCCTGGGGCCGTGAGCCGAACAGCGTCATCAGCAGGGTGAGGGCGGACGGGGCGATCAGCGCGGCGCCCAAACCCTGCAGGGCCCGTCCGGCCAGTTCGACCCAGACCTCACCTGCGAGGCCCGCGGTCAGGGAACCTGCGGCGAGGACGACCCATCCGGCACTGAAGAGGCGTCTGGCACCGAGCAGGTCCGAGAGTCGTCCGCCGAGCAGCAGCAGCCCTCCGAAGGCGACGACGTAGGCGTTGAAAACCCACGACAGGTTCTCCTGGGAGAAGCCCAGGTCGGCCTGCATCTTGGGCAGGGCCACGCCGATGATCGACGTGTCCATGATGACGATGAACTGAGCCAGGGCGATCAAGGCGAGCGCGGACCATCTCCGCGAATCGGCTGGTGCGTTTGGTGCGGCTGATGCGGTCATCGCAAGTACTCCTATACCGGAGGGGGGTAGTCGACGAGCTGAAACATACCCCCTAGGGGTATCAATGGCCAGCCTGCGCGTACCGGCCTTCCTCTCCGGCCTGCTCCTGCTGATGTGGTGACCGCTGATCACCCGGCACGCGGTGCGGTACGAGCCCTACAGCGGGCTGTCCCCCGACGTGTTCCCCGGCAACTGGCTGCTGATCACGGCGCTGCTGTGCGCAGGCTCGGCGCTCCTGCTCGCCATCCGTACCGCCCGGTTGCGGCGCAGGGACACGAAGGGGCGGCCGTCCGCCTCCCGCTGCGTCGGCCTGGTAGCAGCGGACGGGGGCCGCGCGTGCCGCACGTGCGTGCCAGGGTGGTGAGACGGAGAACATCCCGGCCGGTTCAGGCCCAGGCACTTCCTTCCCGCCCCGGTACCGAACACGGCCACGTCCTGGTCGTCGACGACGATCCGTCGCCGCGCGTCCCCGGAGGCTGCGGCGCTGCTGCTCGCCGCCGGGGGCGTGTGCTGTTCAGATGGGCACTGCCCCGCTGGGAGGGCGGCCTGCCCTCAGGCGAGCTCACCTTCAACGCCTCCACCGCGCAGGTGACCCTGGCCACGATCGCCGGCGGCGTGATCACCCTGGCGGGGTTCGTCGTCACCGCCATCACCCATGGTCTCCCTCACCCTCGACGAGACCCTCCTCTACGGCGCCTCCGGCCACCGAGCCGTTTCACGCGGCTGCCGAGGGCAGCATGCTGCCGATCCGGCGTCCTTGCGTACGACGCCGTCGCGGGTGATTCCCTCACTGGACGCGCCAACCACTGCATTTCGGCAGGCATTCGCCGCCATTGATCACCTACCGGTACAGTCCCTGCCCGTCGGATCCAGGGAGGACGCATGGTCGTCGATGTGTCGGTGCGGCTGACTTACGTAGTGACTTGGCGGGAGATATCTGACGGATTGAAGATCCAGATGCGACACAGCCCGGCCGGGCGGTGGTGCTATCGCGTCCTGTGGGGACTGGTGGCATTGCTCGGTCTGGTGAGCACAACCAACCTGTTGATCAGAGGCGTTGGTGCCGTTGGCCTGGGGGTGTGGAAGTTCTTTCTGATTGCCTGCCTCTTCTTGGTAGCCGTCCGTTGGCTGATGGCTCTGGCCTTGCTCGCCTACGCCCGGCATCTGGGCGAACATCGCGTGACAGTCGATGAGGGCGGGATCAGTACCGTTTCCGAGCGGCATACGAATCAGACCGGCTGGGGGTTCTACGGGCGCAGCGTCGAGGGCCGGCGGGTATTCGTGCTGCTCACCCCGGACGTGTGGGGAACCGGAGTACTGATCCTCCCCAAACGTGGTCTGGGTGCTCCGCAGGACTCCGAGCGACTGCGGTCGCTGATCACCCGGCATCTCGCAGCCGCGTGAGGGCAGGCGTCGGCTCGCGGCTCCCGAGAGCTTCGGCGGGACACCGAAGCCCTTTGGACACCCGCGGAAGGACAGGCCAGTGACCTGCACCCACCGGGTGACGGCCCTCGTCGGGACTCCCTCGGGACCTGGAAGATCAGGACGCCGGTTGGGTAGAGGGGATGGGCGGAAGCCATGCGGGGGTTTTGTCGCGGAAGCTGTGACCGATGGGGATGATCTCGGCACAGTTGTCCAGGGCCGAAAGACAGATGCCGAGGTAGTCCTCCCCGTCGCCCGCCGCCCCCAGGGGCGTACCGCACACGGGACAGAACCATCGCTCCATCGTGGGCCAGGACCGGAACGAGCCGGGTGTGCCGGGCCCGGTCCAGGTGAAGGCGCTTCGACGGAAACCGACCCAGCCCATGAACGGGCCGCCAGACAGGCGAGCGCAGTGGGGGCAGGAACACAAGTGGGGGTCGTACGGCTCCCCGGCCGCTTCGAAGCGAATGTGTCCGCACAGGCAGCCACCGGTGTACATGGCTGGTGTCGGGGATGTGGGGCGGTCGGTCATGGAGGGTCCTCGCTGTGGGGGCTTGTCAGGGTGGTGGACGCGCGTCGCCGTGCCGCAAGAGGGCAGATGTGCGGGCGGAGTTGGGGACGAGTGGGGGCGCCGCGGTGGGTGGCAGCCTGGCACGCAGGCTCGGCGGCGGGGGTGTGGCCGCACGGAATCGGGCCATTGCTGCCGCCGTGACTCCGTGCGGCGCGCACCATCGGTGCGCTGCTCCTGCACGGGTCGGCCGGGGTTTCAGGTTGGCCGGAAACCCTCCGGAGATGCGGCCGAACGGGCGACCATCGCTCGAACGAGGGCGTTTCAATGGCCCCGTCCCACGGCGCGACGGCGGCGGCCGGGTGCTGCTCGGCCTCCGTCGTCCCGACTCTGCCTACGCCGCGCACATCTGGCATTTTCTGACCGTCCATCAGGCACGTCGCTTGTCGGGGGAAGGGCTGTCGGGCTCTGTGACAGAGACTTTCACCCGACTGTTGTCGCAGTCAGTAGCTGTCGGATGTTCCGTGCGCCGATACATCCTGGCGATGGCTGCGCACTGGAGTGCCATGGACAGCGCCATGGCCAGGCAGATGCCGGGCAGCCCCGAACCCGACAGGCTGTATGCCAGGGTGAGTTGGAGTGCCACGCCGCACGCGGTGATCCGCGCAAGAGCGGCGCTGCCACCGCTGCCCTCGAACACCCCGCCCAGCGCGATGAAGCAAGCGAGAAGCATCAAGTACGGCCCCAGGCAGCGCAGATAGAGTGCCCCCGCCTCGGCCACCTCCCCCTCGCTGCCGAAGGCCCGCATGATCCACGGCCCGACGGCGAGCAGTGTCAGCAGGGCCGTGACCCCGAGCGATCCGGCGAGGAGCACCACCTGTCGCCCGATGGCCCGCCGCTCGTCGCGTCCGGCACCGAGCAGATGGGCGGTGCGGATGGCGGCAGCCTGGCGTATCGCGTAGAAGGCCATGGTCGCGACGTACATCGCCTTCGTCGCGATCCCGTACGCAGCGACCTCGCTGACGCCGATCCGGGCGACGATGGCGACGAGTGCGAGCGCCCCCGCCATCCGTGCGACGAAGTCGGCCGACATGGGAAGCCCGGTCGCAGCCGTCCTGCGCGCATCGGCGCCGGGCGAACCGGCCCGGTTCGGGGCCGTCCGGGCTGCCTGTCGCAGTACGCCGTTGCGGTGCAGCGCCACGAAACCGCACATGAGCGCAACCGTCCGGCCCAGCACTGTGGCGATCGCCGCCCCACGCACCCCGAGGTCGAGCCCCAGGATGAACAAGGGATCCAGCCCGAGAATCAGTCCGTTCGCGAGGATCGCCAGCTTCATCGGGGTGCGGGTGTCGCCCGCACCTTTGATGATGCCGTCGACGACGTTGGTGGCGAAGAACACCGCGATTCCTGGCAATGCGATCGAGAAATAGCCAGTGGTGAGGGGCAGCGAGTCGCCGCCAGTGCCGCCGAGTACGAGGTGGGCGAGCGGTTCGCGGCACAGGTATCCACCGATGGCGACGAAGGGTGTGACGAGCGCCCACAGGACCCATCCGCCACGCACGGCGGAGCGCATCGCTGCCGAATCCTCCGCGCCTCTGGCTCGTGCGACGAGCACAGTCGTGCCCGAGCCGGCGACGAGGATGACGCCGAGCAGCAGGTTCTCAACATTCGTGGCGACAGCCACCGCGGCGACAGCGCCCCCGCCGAGCCGCGCCACCCACACCATGTTGATGATCCCGGCCGTGACACCCGCGAGAAGCTCGAAGTAGACCGGATACGCGAGCGACACCAGCCTGCGCCGGTGTTCTGCTGCCCCCATGACTGCACCCCTCTTTTCGCTGTACCTCTAATCGAGGTACAGCGAAAAGAGATAACATGACGGGACGGGACGGGCAAGCGCGCTGACAGGCGCAGGAAGGAGCTCGGGGCATGCTGGAGCTGTCGATTCTGGGTTTCCTCTTCGAGGAGTCACTGCACGGATACGAGGTGAAAGCCCGCATCCAGGGCCTCAGTGGCCACATCCGCCCGGTAAGTGACGGGGCGCTCTATCCGGCCATCTCCCGGCTGGTGAAAGCGGGTCTGGTCGAGCAGCGCACCCAGCCCGGAAGCGGTGCCGCGCCCCGCCGGATCCTGTCCCTCACCGAGGCGGGCCGCACCGAACTGCTGGCCCGATTGCGGCACCCCAAGGAGTCCGAAATCACCGATGGGCAGCGCTTCTTCACTCTGCTTGCCTTCCTGCACCATCTCCCGGACCGCGCCGAGCAGGCCGAGGTCCTGCGCCGCCGGCAGACCTTCCTCGACATCCCGGCGAGCTTCTTCTACCGCGATGGCGAGCCCGTGCGAGCCGAGGAGGCGCCCGGCCTCTTCCGGCAGGGCATGCTGCGCATCGCTCGCGCCACCAGCGCCGAGGAGAAGAAATGGCTGGCCGAGGCAATCGGAAGCCTGGAGGGCTGAGCGCGGACCGGTGGCGGCACCCATCCCGCTTGGGAACAGTCAACGACGGGACGCCCGTCGGCGCTGGGCAGGAAGACGGGTGACGTTCCCGGACTGCTCGATTTCTACCCGGGCCTGCTGAAGTTCCAGGTCGAGTTCCGCAACTGTCCGCCGGAGGGTCGCGGTGACGGCTCACTCCTTGGCGAGATCGTGTGTGCCGACTGTCAGCGCCTCCTTCAACTCGGTGTACTTGGAGGTGAGTTCCCGCATGGCGGATGGGGTGACATTCTGTGCCCTGACGCGCGCCCGGAACTCCTCGACGAGGTTCTCGTGGTCGCCGTATGCGACGTCTCGCCTCAGTGCGGACTCGCGCAGCGGCTCGGAGGCGGTGGAACCGCTCGAAGAAGGTGCGTACGTCCTTGACCGTGAGTCGGGCGTCCTTCTTGGTGCCGCAGATCGGGGATGCGGCGGAGACGGACGCAGGCGGCGCAGCGGGTGGATGTTCTCCCGAAACCGGTGGGTGGCGACGCCGCCGAGCCAGTAGGCCCAGTAGTCCCCGAGCGCGCAGCCGGCGGTGACGATCGGCGGGCCGCGGTTGCCCTCGGCGATCTCCTGACAGTCGTCGGGTTCCAGGCGCTCGGGGTCGAAGCCCTCCGTCCCGGCGGGTGCCACGCGGGTGCCGTCCTTGCAGCCCATCCACCACTTCTCGTCAGCCATGGGGCCCTCCAACGGAAAAGCCCCCGCTGTTAACGGAAGCTTTAACGGTGATTTAGCAGGTCAGGCGGACAGAACCAGCGTAAAACGGATGACCCTAAGATTGGGACTCCCCAACCAGCACATCGTGGGCTTAACTTAGGTGTCATGACCTCCCCCCGCTCCACCTACGGCGGCGGCTACTACGCCGCACCGTCGTTCCCCGACACTCCGATCTACGACTCCCTGGTCGCGGAGCGGGGCACCCCTCAGATCGCTCCGATCCGAGTGCCTGCCGCCTATGACACCGGCAACAGCTATCTGCCGGCTCTCCCGGCGGCGCTGCCGGCTCTTCCCGCGGCGCCCTCCCAGTCCAATCCGTCTTACGGCTACCAGCAGCCGGCTCAGCAGGGTTACGCGCCGATGCAGCCCGCGCAGTTGCAGCACGCCCCGGCGCCGTACATCCCGCAGCAGCCGACCGCGGCCCGCGGCGGGTACCAGGCGCCCTATCCGCCGCAGCAGCAGCGGCCCGCGCCCGGCACCGGTTACGAGGCGATGCGTCCGGCGTCACCGCGGCCCGCGCCGGCACCCTCGCCCTACGAGGACCCGTACAACCGCCCGTACCAGGGCCGGGGGTACTGAGCCGGGAATCGCACGAGGTCGCCGTCGAGCCATGGGGACTCGACGGCGACCTCGGTGTTCCCGCGCCGACAGCACAGCCCCTCGGTCGCGCACGCCCCGGACGAACCGTCAGCCCGGACCGGTGGGGCAGGGGAACTGGCGGGGGCAGTCCGTGCGTTGGCCAGGGTGAGGTTGCTCTCTCTTCGCTGCTCCGGCGAGCGAAGCGTGCCGTATCAGGTTAAGACGGATACGGAAGGGGGTGCAGGACTGTGCGAGCGGTTACGGGAGTGTGGCGTTGGCGGCACAACCCCCTGCGCCGCGCCACTGACCGGCGCGAGGCGTGGGTGGCTCTTGTCGCACTGCTGCTCATGGTGCTGGCGGCACCGGCAGTGGGCTGGGTGTGCGGTTCGCTCACGGACGACGCCCTGCAGAAATCGGTGCGGGCTCAGCAGGCCCAGCGTCGTACCACGACCGCGGTCGTGGTGCGCCGGGCTTCGGGAGCAGCACATCGCGTCGCCGATCCCGAAGTGTCCTCGGAACGCACCACGCAGACCTCGGTGGTGGCGCGCTGGAAGGCTCCGGACGGCACGGACCGCCGCGGTACGGTGACCACCTCCTCCCGCAAGACGGATCCCGGGGCCGAGGTGAAGATCTGGACAGACCTCGACGGCCGCCCCACGCTACGGCCCATGGACGCGCCGACGGCTCATAGGCATGCCGCGCTGGCCGGGCTCGGGGCGATGCTGCTCGCCGCCGGACTGGTCGAGGGCGGCCGGCGCCTGATCGTCCGGCGCATGATGCGGGGGCGGTACATCCGCATCGACCGAGCCTGGGCGAAGGCCGGTCCGGACTGGGGCAGGACGGGGACCGGCAGCTGATCAGCTGCCGATCGGGTCAACTCCCGCCCCCGCGCGCGCTACGGTGGACCGGCCCGCCCGTTTCCTCGGTGGGCGGGCCCGGGGTTCGTCGCTGCCGCAAGGCCGGTGACACGGGCATCACACACGCACGAGGTGGGGGCACAACAGCGCCATGGCACAGGGCACGGTCCAGGTGACGCACACCGGCACATCGCGGTGGCGGCGCCGCACAGGCGAATACGCCTCCCTCACCGCAGCCCTGGAGGCCGCGGCCGACGGTGATGTCCTCACCGTCGCGCCGGGCACCTACCGGGAGAATCTGGTCCTGCACCGTGCGGTGACGCTGCGCGGCCCCGAGGGCTCGGTCGGTTCCGTTCGGATCGCACCGGTCGACGGCGTGCCGCTGACCGTCCGTGCCTCCGCCGTCGTCTCGGACCTGCATGTGGAGGGTCAGGACTCGACGGCCCCGGCACTGCTCGTCGAGGACGGCGCGCCGGAACTCGCGGATCTGCGGATCGTCACGCGTTCGGCCGCCGGGATCGAGGTGCGTGGTGCGGCCCGGCCGACCGTACGCCGCTGCACGGTCGACAACCCGGCCGGGGTCGGGATCGCCGTACTCGACGGTGCGGGCGGGGTGTTCGAACAGTGCGAGGTCGTCTCGGCCGGTCAGTCCGGTGTCTCGGTACGTGACGGTGCGCATCCGCGGCTGGAGCGCTGCCGGATCCACCATGCGTCGGGCGCGGGGCTGAACGTCACCGGCGAGGGCAGCGGCCTGGAGGCCGTCGGCTGCGAGGTGTACGAGATCAAGGGCAGTGGGATACAGGTGACCGCTCGCGCGGCCGCCCACCTCACCGACTGTACGGTGCACCGAACTTCGGCGGACGGGGTCACGCTCGACACCGACGCCGTACTGACACTCGCCGACTGCGACATCCACGACATCCCGGAGAACGCGGTGGATCTGCGTTCCCGTTCGGTCCTGACGCTGACCCGCTCCACGGTGCGCCGGTTCGGCCGCAACGGCCTGTCGGTCTGGGACCCCGGTACCCGTGTCGACGCCAACCAGTGTGAAATACATGACAGTACGGGCGACTACCCGGCGGTCTGGGTGAGTGACGGGGCGACCGTGATACTGGACTCCTGCCGGGTCCACGACGTACCGGACGCCATCTTCGTGCTCGACCGGGGATCGCGCGCCGATGTGGTCGACAGCGATCTGTCCCAGGTCCGCAATACCGCGGTGTCGGTGAGCGACGGGGCGACCGCTCAGCTCGACGACTGCCGCATCCGTGAGGCGTCCACCGGCGCCTGGTTCCGCGATCACGGCAGCGGCGGCACGCTGAACAACTGCACCATCGACGCCGCGCAGACCGGAGTGATCGTCACCAAGGGCGCCGACCCGACGATCGAGCGTTGCACGGTCACCTCCCCCGCCGAGGCCGGTTTCTACGTCTCCGCAGAGGGCCGCGGCACCTTCCACAGCTGCCGGGTCACCGGAAGCGAGGGCTATGGCTTCCATGTGATGGACGGCTGCCGTACGACTCTGACCCGTTGCCGTACCGAGCGGTGTGCCCGCGGTGGATACGAGTTCGCCGAAGGCGGCGCCGCCCACGGCGACGGCACGGGAGCGGGGCCCGTCGTGGAGGACTGCACGAGCGACGAGAGCGCGCTCCGCTCCCCCGCTCCTTTGGCCCCTGCCGTGCTGACGGCGACCCAGTCGGCCCCCGGGCTGCTCGGTGCGGTCCCCGGGCCGCGTGCCGTGGAGCCCGCCCCGGCCGAGGCGCCCGCCGCGGAGCCGGTACGCGCGTCGGACGCCGTCCTCGGGGAACTGGACGCGCTGGTGGGCCTGGACAGCGTGAAGCGGGAGGTGCGCGCCCTCACCGACATGATCGAGGTCGGCCGCCGGCGTCAGGAGGCCGGGCTCAAGGCCGCGTCGGTCCGGCGCCATCTCGTCTTCACCGGCTCCCCCGGCACCGGCAAGACCACCGTGGCCCGGCTGTACGGCGAGATCCTCGCCTCGCTCGGGGTACTGGAGCGCGGCCACCTGATCGAGGTGTCCCGCGTCGATCTGGTCGGTGAGCACATCGGCTCCACTGCCATCCGCACCCAGGAGGCCTTCGACCGGGCGCGCGGCGGGGTGTTGTTCGTCGACGAGGCCTACGCCCTGTCACCCGAGGACTCCGGCCGGGACTTCGGCCGGGAGGCGATAGACACGCTCGTGAAGCTGATGGAGGACCACCGGGACGCGGTGGTCGTCATCGTCGCCGGGTACACCCATGAGATGGAGCGGTTCCTCACCATCAACCCCGGTGTGGCGTCCCGCTTTTCACGGACCATCACCTTCAGCGACTACGAGCCCGCCGAGCTGCTGCGCATTGTCGAGCAGCAGGCCGACGAGCACGAGTACAACCTGGCGTCCGGGGCCGGGGAAGCGCTGCTGAAGTACTTCACGGAGCTTCCCAAAGGCCCCGCCTTCGGCAATGGGCGGACGGCTCGGCAGACCTTCGAGTCGATGGTGGAGCGGCATGCGGGCCGGGTCGCCCAGCTCGCCGAGCCGAGCACGGACGACCTCACGCTGCTCTACCCGGAGGATCTGCCGGAGCTTCCCTGAGACCGCGGGGTGTCCTGGGCCTCCTCCCCGTCGGTCTGGCGCGGCAGGACCGGTGCCAGCCGGTCCAGCAGTGCGGCCCGCTCCTGGGCGAAGACCGGGTCGGCCTGGTAGTCCGAGTGCCCCAGAACGGGTTCGGGCAGCGGATGTTCGGGGGTGCGCCCGTAGACCAGGGGGTCCTTCAACGGCCCCTGGTCCACCTCGGGCCCCGGTCCCTCGTCGAGCCGGACCCGGCCGCCGATCGGGTCGGTGGCCCGCCAGAGGTTGCGCCAGCAGTGCACGGACCGGTGCAGTCCGTGCAGCGGTGCGGGACCGAAGTAGGCCGGGAACCAGCGCGCGTACAGTCGCTCGATCGGCGAGCCGTAGGTGAGCAGGGCGACCCGGCTCCTGGTCTCGGCGGACAGCTGCCAGACCGCGGACGCTGCGAGGACGCTGCCCTGGGAGTGGCCGGAGATGACGAGTCTGCCGCGGGTCTGTCCGGTCCAGCCGGACATCCGTGACGCCAGATCGGGGACGGCGCGCTCGGCGTAGCAGGGAGGTGCGAAGGGGTGGGCGGCGCGGGGCCAGAACGTACCGACGTCCCAGAGGATGCCGATGGTGCGCCGGGCGGAGGCGTCGCGGTAGGCACGCCGTCCCCAGGTGACGAAGAGCAGGAAGCCGAGTCCGACCATCCAGGAGCCGGTCGACTGGGCCGCTTCGGCCACGGACTCGACGAACGGGCCGCTTCCCTCCGTCGCGAGCCCGGGCACCTCACCGCTGGCCCAGGCCCCGCCGACCGCCGCCGCACCGAGCAGCAGCGCGGCGCCGGAGACCGGGCCGAGGATCCAGGGCGCGGAATCGGTGAGGGCTGCCGTGGCCCGGATCCGGGCGATCTGCCGGGTCCGGGCGGTGTCCGGACGCTCCTGCCCGTACTCCCGGTCGACCTGGGGTTCCAGGGCGCGGGCGGCGAGCCAGGTGCGTACGAGCAGCAGAAGGCCGGGTACCGCCAGCAGCACCAGGAGCACGGGGATGACCGAGGCCTGCCAGCTGAGCAGCACCGGCGGTCCTTCGATGGCGGAGTTCCTGCCCATGCCCGGGGTGCCGGAGCCGTCGAGCCAGTCGGCGACGCGCTGAGCGACCCCGCCGGTCATGACGCCGCCGAGAGCGCACGCGAGCATGGCGACAGCCGGTCCGCCGAGCCCGTACATGACGGTGCGGGGTTCGGGGGTCCGGCGGTACAGACCCAGCGACACCACGGCGAGGACGACGACGAGCGCCCCCTGGCCGAGCGTAACGACGCTGAAGGCGACATCGCCGGGCAGGGCGCCCGCGGAGACCCAGGCGGGGCGCGACCAGGCCGCGTACACCGCGGCGAGGACGAGCAGGGCCAGGGCGGCGGCGGGCAGATAGGTGATGAGGGCATGGTCGAGCCGGTTGTCGAGACGTCGTTCGCTGCGGCCGCGGCGGCAGATGACCCAGAGCACGACGAGCGCGCCCAGGATCAGCGCCGCCTCGACCAGCCTGCCGAGGATCTCCGGCACGGGGCCGGTGACGGCGCGGTCGTGACGGGCCGCGGCGCCCGCGACCGATGCGGCGACGGTGAGGAATCCGGCGGCGGTGTGGGCGGCGCGCAGCCGGGCGACCAGCCGGCGGCCGTACCAGAATCCGGGCCGGCCGAGAGCCGGGCGGCCGCCGATCGCGGCGCCGGAGGTGTTCGCGTCGTGAGCGGTCTCGGTGTCTGCGTCGTCCGGTTCGGATCCGGTGAGCGGGCGCTGCGATTCGTACGCGCTCCATGTCCGGTTGGACAGGAACCAGAGCAGCCCCACCAGGGCGGTGGGCACCACAGAGGCAAGGGCGAGCCTGCGGCCCGGCTGGGACCACCAACCGCCCTGTGCCGTCGACAGGAAGCCGAGCCAGGACCGCCGGTTCGAGCAGTCAGGCACGCCCGCGCACTGCCAGGCCGTCAGATCGAGCGCGACCTCGCACACCGCCGCGGTCAGCAGGACCGTGAGGCTGAGCGCGACGAGCCGGACGAGGACGCCGTACAGGCGCACCGCGCGGGTACGGCGCCGTGCGGTGGGGCGCATCCAGTGGGCGAGGTTGACCACCATGAAAGGGAGCAGTAGCAGCCACAGCGCGCGCGAGCCGTTGCCGGATGTGAGGTTGGACCAGCAGTAGGCCTCGGGGATGGGCCGGTCGCGGTAGCGCTCCGGGTGCTGTTCGGCGTCCATGTCCCCGGCGCGGCGGTAGATGGCGGCGGTCACGTCGCCGGTGACCCGGACCGGACGCGGATCGTCGAGCATTTCCTGCGGGGTGGCTCCGCCCACGCCATGGACCAGCAGTTCCAGCGCGGGCCCCGGACTCTGCGGGGCCTGGGTGACAGGTGGCACTGGGGTGACTCGCTCTCTCGGTCGTGGGGGGGTGCTGATGCACGGTCACCAGAATCATGGAAGAGGGCCGGTGTCACGCACCGCCCTCACGGAATCTCCCCAGTGCGACGGCCGACGACACCGCGTGGCAGGATGACCCCGTCCGAAGAGACTGTTGTACGGCCAGTGGGAAGGACCGGACCGGCGTTGAGCGAGAATCAGAACCTGCTCGCGGAGCAGCGGCGCGCCCTGATCCTCGACGAGGTACGCAGGCGCGGCGGGGTCCGGGTCAATGAGCTGACCCGCAAGCTGAGCGTCTCCGACATGACTGTCCGCCGGGATCTGGACGCGCTGGCCCGCCAGGGTGTGATCGAGAAGGTGCACGGCGGGGCCGTTCCGGTGGTCGAGGCCAGCACGCACGAGCCCGGTTTCGAGGCCAAGTCGGCTCTGGAGCTGAGCGCCAAGGAGGACATCGCGCGGGCGGCCGCAGCGATGGCCGTGCCCGGCAGCGCCATCGCGCTCTCCGGCGGTACGACGACATATGCGCTCGCCCAACAGCTTGTGGACGTACCGGATCTGACGGTGGTGACCAACTCGGTGCGGGTCGCCGATGTGTTCCACTCCGCGCAACGGTCGGGGGCCGCGGGCGGGGCGCGTACCGGGGCGGCCACGGTGGTGCTCACCGGTGGGGTGCGGACCCCGTCGGACTCGCTGGTCGGCCCGGTCGCGGATCAGGCGATCGCCTCGCTCCACTTCGATGTGCTGTTCCTCGGGGTGCATGGGATCTCGCTGGAGGCCGGTCTTTCGACGCCGAATCTGGCGGAGGCCGAGACCAACCGCCGTTTCGTCCAGTCGGCACGGCGTGTGGTGGTGGTCGCCGACCACACCAAGTGGGGCAAGGTGGGCCTGAGTTCGTTCGCGACTCTGGAGCAGGTGGACACGTTCGTGACGGACGCGGGTCTGTCGGCCGCCGCCCGTGAGGAGATCGAGGAGCACCTTCCGGGCTTGCTGGTGACGGGCCGCATCGCGGACGCCGACTCCTGAACGGTGGGCCGGTGCGCGGATTCCGCTCAGCTCGCGATGGGCGGTACACGGCCTAGGATCGTGCTGTGGCCGTCTTCCGGATCGAGCGCTTCACGTCTCTGCCCGCAGCCGAGTCCTGGCGCCGGGTGACGGACTGGGAACGGCACGCGGAGCAGGTACCGCTGACCACGATCACCGTTCCCACGGGGCTGACGACCCGGATCGGAACCGTTTTGGTGGCGCGCACGGGTGTGGGGCCGCTGGGGTTCGACGATCCGATGGAAGTGGTGCGGTGGACACCGCCCGCAGCCGGGCGCGCGGGGCTGTGCCGACTGGAGAAGCGCGGTTCGCTGGTGCTGGGCCGCGCCTCGATCGACGTGTATCCGACAGATTCCGGATCGCATGTGGTGTGGGTGGAGGAGCTGACTGTCCGACTGCTGCCGCGATGGGCCGATCCGTTGCTCGCCGGAGCAGGCCGCCGGGTCTTCGGCAGGGTGCTGGAGGGCCTACTGGACCGTCCGGCGCGGCCGCATCCGTAGGTGGCCGCGGTTGCGCGGGGCCGGTGGCGGTGCGGTGGGCCCGGGTACCCGGGTGCCGCCGTTCGGAGTGCTCCACCGGGCCCCGTGCGGCGGTCCGGTGGAAGACTCGGGCGGGTGAGCGAATCCTCCGGTGGTGCGCAGCCGCGTTGTCTGGTGACCGGTGCTTCCGGGTATATCGGCGGCAGACTGGTGCCCGCACTCCTCGACGCCGGCCACCAGGTGCGCGCACTGGCCAGGACCCCGCGGAAACTGCGTGACCACCCGTGGGCGGAACGGGTCGAGGTGGTCGAGGGCGATGTCTCCGACGCCGCCTCCGTGCGGGCGGCGATGCGGGACATGGATGTGGCGTACTACCTGGTGCACGCGCTCGGCTCCGGACCCGGATTCGAGGAGACGGACCGCGAGGCGGCCCGAATCTTCGGTGAGCAGGCACGGGCGGCGGGGGTCGGCCGGATCGTCTACCTCGGCGGGCTCACTCCGGCCGGGGTGCCTGAACGGGAACTGTCACCGCATCTGCGGTCGCGGGCCGAGGTGGGGCGCATTCTGCTGGATTCCGGGGTACCGACGGCCGTCCTGCGGGCTGCGGTCATCATCGGATCGGGCTCGGCATCGTTCGAGATCCTGCGTCATCTCACCGAACGGCTTCCGGTGATGATCACCCCGAGTTGGGTGCGCACATCGATCCAGCCGATCGCGGTACGGGACGTGGTGCGGTATCTCGTCGGATGCGCCCAGCTGCCGGCCGACGTGAACCGTACGTTCGACATCGGCGGCCCGGACGTCATGACGTACCGGGACATGATGCAGCGGTACGCCGCGGTCGCCGGGCTGCCGCACCGGGTGATCCTCCCCGTGCCGGTGCTCACCCCGGGACTCTCCAGTCTCTGGATCGGCCTGGTGACCCCGGTGCCGCCCTCCATCGCCCGTCCGCTGGCTCAGTCGCTGCGCCACGAGGTGGTCTGCCACGAGCGCGACATCGCCCGGTACGTACCCGATCCGGCCGACGGCACCATCGGCTTCGATCAGGCGCTGCGGCTGGCGCTCCAGCGGATCAAGGATGCCCGGGTCGACACCCGCTGGTCGTCCGCGGCGGTGCCCGGTGCCCCCAGTGACCCGTTGCCCACCGACCCCGACTGGTCCGGCGGCAGTCTCTACAGCGACGAACGGGAACTCACGGTGCCGGTGGCGCCGGACGCGCTGTGGCGGGTGATCGAGGGCATCGGGGGCGAGAACGGCTGGTACTCCTTCCCGCTGGCCTGGGCCGTGAGGGGATGGCTCGACCGGATCATCGGTGGCGTCGGGCTGCGGCGCGGGCGGCGGGACGCGCAGCGGCTGCGGGTGGGCGACTCATTGGACTTCTGGCGTGTGGAGGAGATCGTTCCGGGTGAGCTGCTGCGGCTGCGCGCGGAGATGCGGCTGCCCGGTCCGGCCTGGCTCGAACTGTCGGTGGACCAGAACGAGCAGGGGCGGACGGTCTATCGACAACGGGCGCTGTTCCATCCGCACGGACTGCTGGGCCACGCCTACTGGTGGAGCGTGTGGCCGTTCCACTCGGTGGTGTTCGGCGGTATGGCCCGCAACATCACCGCAGCCGCACGAGCGGTCCCGTAGCACTCTGCCGCGTAACACCCTTTCGAGCAGGGACATCTGACGATGCGCCAGCTATGGTGCGCTACCCCGCCCGCCGCCGACCTCATGGGAGGTGCGATCCGTGCCACGCCGACTCCGTTCCGTCGACCTCGACTTCGTCGAATCCGCTCCGCTGCGACTGGTTTTCGCCGCCGAGGTGTCAGCGCCTCCCGAGGTGGTCTACCGTGCGCTCACCGATGATGTGGCGGGCTGGCCCAGCTGGTTCACCTCGGTGACTGCGGCCCGGCCCACCGAGGACGGCGCAGGTCGCGAGGTCCGGCTCAAGGGCGGCACGGTGTTGCGCGAGACGATCATCGCGGCGGCACCCGGCGAGCGGTACGTCTACCGGGTCGACGAGTCGAACGCCCCTGGCCTGCGGGCCCTGTTGGAGGAGTGGCGGCTCACCCCGGCCGGGACCGGGACGCGGGTGCGGTGGACGTTCGCCGCGGACGGTTCCGCACCCTTCCGGTTCGCGCTGCGGCTGGGCCGGTCGGGGGTGGGCCGGGCTTTCCGGGACGCGGTACGCAATCTCGACAGGCGGCTGGCCGGGCCCGCGGCCTGAGAGCGGCCGCGGACCCGGGTGCGCCGCGTTCCGTCCGGGCTATCCGGGCCAGTTGCCGTCGGCCAGGAAGGAGTCGATGGTTTCCGTGTACGGGGCGATGTCCAGGCCCTGTTCGGCGAGCCAGCTGTCGGAGTAGTACTTGTCGAGGTAACGGTCGCCCGGGTCGCAGATCAGGGTGACGATGCTGCCGGTGCTGCCCTGCTCGACCATTTCGGCGACCAGTTTGAACGCGCTCCACAGTCCGGTGCCGGTGGAGCCGCCCGCCTTCCGGCCGATGGCCTTTTCCAGGGCGCGCACAGCCGCGACACTGGCTGCGTCCGGCACCTTCATCATGCGGTCGATGGCCCCGGGCACAAAGCTCGGCTCCATCCGGGGCCTGCCGATGCCCTCGATCCGGGAACCGCAGTCACTGGTGGCCAGGGGGTTGTGGTGGGTCCAGCCGTCGAAGAAGCAGGAGTTCTCCGGGTCGGGCACACAGATCCGGGTGTCGAACTGCATGTAGTGCACGTAGCGGGCGATGGTGGCCGAGGTGCCACCGGTTCCGGCCGTGGCCACGATCCACGTCGGCTCCGGGTAGCGCTCCAGCCCCAGCTGCTGGTAGATCGACTCGGCGATGTTGTTGTTCCCGCGCCAGTCGGTGGCCCGTTCGGCGTAGGTGAACTGGTCCATGTAGTGGCCGCCGCTATCGGCGGCGAGCTCGGCGGACTCCTCGTACAGCTTCCGTGAATCGTCGACGAAGTGGCAGCGGCCGCCGTGGAATTCGATCAGGCGGCACTTCTCGGGGCTGGTGGTGCGGGGCATCACGGCGATGAACGGCACACCGATCAGCTTGGCGAAGTACGCCTCCGAGACGGCCGTCGAACCGCTGGACGCCTCGATCACCGGCTTGCCCGGCCGGATCCAGCCGTTGCAGAGCCCGTAGAGGAAGAGCGAGCGGGCCAGCCGATGCTTGAGGCTGCCGGTGGGGTGCGTCGACTCATCCTTGAGATAGAGGTCGATGCCCCATGCCTCGGGCAGCGGGAAGCGCAGCAGATGGGTGTCGGCGGAGCGATTGGCGTCGGCCTGGACCTTGCGTACGGCTTCCTTGAGCCAGGCCCGGTACTCGGGGTCGGAGCGGTCGATGTCGATGGTCGCCGTGGCCCGGCCGTCATCTCTGTGCATTGTGGTGCCCATCAGCGCGTTCCTCCTCGTGTCGCCGCCACTCTCCACCGTCAACGATATTCCGTCCACCTGCACAAACGTTCGCTTTGATGGTCCATAGCCCTGCCTTGGCGTTGGCGGGCGGGGCAGCTGCGACATCGACCCGGGACGCAGCCTGGCGCGTCGGCCCCGGCTTGTGCAGACTGCCCATCAGAAGCGTTACGAAGGGGGCGAAGCAGTCATGCCGGAAACGGAGTTCAGTGCGACGGGGGTAAGGATCGAGCGGTGGGCCCGTTCACTCACGCGGGCGGGACAGGTGATCGTCAAGGACGGCAGACTGGCTCTGCTGACCAGTTACGGCCGGGAGATCGACAGCGCCCCGGTGGGGGCGGTGAGCGCGGGCAGGCCATGGTTCGCCGGAGCCGGTGCGGCCGTGGCGCGCCTCAACGGGACGCGGTACCGACTGACGATGGGGCAGCGCAATCACGGTCCGGACAAGGCCGGGCCGGCCCACAGATTTCTCGAGACGCTGCGCAGTGCGGGCGGCCGGATGATCTGACAGGGCGCCTCCGGTACACCGCGAGTTGCGGAGCCGTGCCCCCTGAGCGACATTGGTCACACGTCACTCATGGTTTACCGGCGGTGACATTGTGATCCGCACCGCCGGAGCTGAATCAGCAGCCAGTCATCTGCTGGATCGTTCCTTCGTCTTCTTCCGGACCTATTTCGGGGAGTCGCAGCCGTGATCAGCGAGCCGAGCAGGCACTGCACGGTGGAGCTCCAGGCCCTGCCGTCGCGGATCGGTCAGGTCCGCAGAATCGTTTCGGCGCAACTGCGCTACTGGCATCTCGATCCTCTGATCGACCATGCGGCGCTCGGCGTCACCGAACTGCTGACCAATGTCCACCGGCATGCCCAGCCGGACAAGTCATGCACCGTCGAGATCGAGTTGCTGCTCGAACGCCTGACGGTGTCCGTCCACGACCACGACCCACGGCTGCCGACCGTGCGCGAGGCCTCTGCGTCCAGTACGTCGGGGCGCGGGCTCGCGCTGATCGCCGCGGTCAGCGAGAGCTGGGGGGTCTGCCCGAGGGGCGGGGCCGGGAAGGTTGTCTGGTTCACTCTTCCGGCGCCTTCCCTGTTCACCGCACTACCGCTGCACGCGGTGTACGGGGCAACCACCGACGGCCCTTTCGAGCCGGACGCCGTGACGTACCTGGACGGCCGGACGCCCTCCGTCGCGCGGTCGTCGGTGGTCGGCTAGCAGCACCGACGGAAAGTGGAGCGGGGCACCGTCCGGTGCCCCGCTCCACTTTCCGCTGTCGCGCTATTCGGCGGCGATCGCGCGGAGCACGTCCAGCCGCGCCGCCCGACGGGCGGGGCGCCAGCCCGCCAGTGCCCCGGCGGTGATTCCCACAAGGGCCACCACCAGGAGCCGCAGTGGCGGCAGCACGAAGGCGAAGGCGGTTTCGCCTGTGCCCGCGGATGCCTTGACCAGCATCCAGCCGAGGACGCCGCCGAGCAACAGGCCGCCCGCCGTGCCGAACGCCGCGACCAGTACGGATTCCCAGCGGACCATGGACCGCAGCTGTCTCCTGGTCTGTCCGACGGCCCGCAACAGGCCCAGTTCCCTGGTGCGTTCGTGAAGCGCCAGGGTCAGTGTGTTGGCGATGCCCAGCAGCGCGATCAGTACGGCGAGTGCGAGCAGGGCGTAGACCAGTGTGAGCATCATGTCGATGCCGCCGGCCGAGGACTGCGCGTACTCGCTGCGGGTCTGTACGTCCGGGTTGCCGTACGCCGCCGCGGTCTTCGCGACCGCCGCTCTGCCGTCGGCGGTGGTGACACCGGGCTTGAAGGCGACGGCGATCAGCGAGTCGGAGTCCTGTGCACGATGCGGGGCCCAGGCCAGGCGGGTGATGACGTAGTCGCCCGCCAGTTCCGACCGGCCGTAGACGGCACGGACCGTGAAGTTCTGCTGCGTGCCGTCGGTGAACGTGAGCCGTGCGGTGGAGCCGGTGTGCAGACCGCGCTTGCCGGCCTCGGTGTCGGACACGGCGATCCCGTTCGCGCCCAGCCCCTTCAGCGATCCGTCGACCCGGCCGAGGTCGAGGACCCGGCCGAGTGCGGCCGGGTCGGTGACGGTCAGCGCGCGTCCCGCACCGTCGACCTCCGCGACCCCCTTGCCGAGACCGACGGCGGTCGCGACCTCCGGCAGCCGGTCGACGGCCGGGGCCAGCCGGGGGCTGAGGCCGCTGCCGCCCGCCCCGAAGGTGGGAGCGCTGATGGCGACATCTCCCGCGAAGGAGCGGTCGACCGTCTGGTTCATGGTCGCCTTCAGGGAGGCGCCGAAGACGGTGAAGAGGGAGACCACGGCGACGCCGATCATCAGTGCGGTCGCGGTGGATGCGGTCCGCCGGGGGCTGCGCAGGGCATTGCGCCGGGCCAGTCGGCCCGTGACACCGCGCAACCGGTCGAGCGGGGCGCCGAGGATCCGAACGGCGTACGAGGAGGCGACCGGTCCGAGCACCACGAACGCGGCGAGTGCCGACACCGCGCCGGCGGCCGACAGCCGGACGGACACATCGGCCAGGGCACCGGTGAGGATGGTGCCGAGGGAGGCCACCAGCAGCACGAGCCCGGCGAGGGCACGTGCCCGGGACGCCGCGGAGTCGTCGACAGCGCTCTCGCGCAGGGCGGCGAGCGGAGCGGTGCGTCCGGCCCGGACGGCGGGCACGAGGGCGGAGCCGAGGCAGACGAGGACACCGACGGCGAGCGGCAGCAGCAGGGAGACGGCGCTGATCACCAGCGCTCCCTCGGGAAACGGGAATCCGACGGCGGGGAAGAGCGCCTGCAGTCCGGCGGCGATGCCGATGCCACCGGCCAGACCGGCGGCGGAGGCGATCACACCGACCGCGGCCGCCTCGACGAGGGTCGAGCCGACGACCTGCCTGCGGGAGGCGCCGAGGGCGCGCAACAGGGCGTTCTCGCGGGTCCGCTGGGCGACGACGATCGCGAAAGTGTTGTGGATGGAGAAGGTGGCGACCAGCAGCACGATCCCGGAGAACACCAGCAGCAGCGTGGTGAACACGCTGAGGAAGGCACCGGAGATCATGTCCCGGTTCTCGGCGGCCGATGCCTGTCCGGTGATGGCCTCGACGTCCTTGGGGAGTACAGGGCGCAGTGCGTCCACGAGATGCTGCTGGCTGGTGCCGGGGCCTGCGCGCACCTGGATGGTCGATGCCTCGCCGGGCTTCGGCGTGAGGTACTTCTCGGCATCGGCCTGCGTCATAGCGGTGTAGGTGACCTGGCCCATGCCGTCCTGGCCGCCGAAGGTGGCCAGCCCGACGATCGTGACGTGCACGGGGTCGGGGGTGCGCAGCACGGTCGTGTCGCCGATCCCGAGCCCGCCCCGGTCGGCGGTGCCGCGGTTGATGACGACCTCACCGGGCGCGGACGGGGCGCGTCCGGCGGCGAGCCGGTACGGATTGAGCTGCGGGTCGTCGATCCAGTTGCCGGCGAGGGTGGGCGGCCCCTGACCGCCGATGGGTTTTCCGTCGGAACCGATGAGCTGGCCGGCGCCCTGGATGTCGGGGGCCGCCGCGGCGACACCGGGGACCTGCTCGATCCTCTTCACGAGTGCGGTGCTCACCGGCTGCCGGGTGCCCTGGGACTCGCCGGGGACCGTGACCACGTTGGAGCTGCGCACGACGGCGTCGGTACCGGCGGTGGCGTTGCCGAACAGGGTGTCGAAGCTCGCGCGGAGGGTGTCGCCCATGACGAGCGTCCCGGTGAGGAACGCGACGCCGAGCAGGACGGCGACGAACGTACCGGCGAAGCGGCGCTTGTGGGCGCGGAGTGAGGAGATGCTCAGGCGTACGGAGGCCCGGGTGCTGGTCATGTCGTCACCGCCTGCGTGACGGGTGGGGGGCGAAGGACTTGAAGCGGTCGAGCACGCGCTCCGCCGTGGGATCGGGCATCCGGTCGACGAGCCTGCCGTCGGCGAGGAAGACGACCTCGTCGGCGTGGGCGGCGGCGACCGGGTCGTGGGTGACCATGACGACCGTGCGGGCGGTCTGCCGGACGGTCCGGCCGAGCAGCCAGAGCACCTCCTGGCCGGCGCGGGAGTCGAGGTTGCCGGTCGGTTCGTCGGCGAAGACGACATCGGGACTGCCCGCGAAGGCCCGCGCCACCGCCACCCGCTGCTGCTGTCCGCCGGACAGTTCGCCGGGCCGGTGGTGCAGCCGGTCCCGCAGTCCGACGGTGTCGACGAGTGCGTCGAGCCACTCCGGGTCGGGTCGCTCCCCGGCGAGATCCAGCGGGAGGGTGATGTTCTCGGCGACGGTGAGCGTCGGCAGCAGGTTGAAGGACTGGAAGACGAAGCCGATGCGCCGCCGGCGCAGCAGGGTGAGCCTGCGGTCGTCGAGGGCACTGATGTCGGTGTCGCCGATGAAGGCGGAGCCGGAGGTGAGGGTGTCGAGTCCCGCCGCGCAGTGCATCAGGGTGGATTTGCCGGATCCGGAGGGTCCCATGATCGCGGTGAAGCGGCCGGCCGGGAAATCTACGCTCACCCGGTCGAGGGCCCTGACCCGGGTTTCGCCGGTGCCGTAGAGCTTCACGGCATCGACGACCCGGGCAGCGGAGGCGGCAGAGGTGGACGTGGGGGTGGGCTCGGAGGTGGGGACGGTGGTGGTCATGCCACTCCTCCCTTCCTGCCGCGGCCGAACTGTTCGTCGAGTACGGAGAGCCGGCGCCAGTACTCGTCCTCGTCGACCTCTCCGGCCGCGAAGCGGCGGCCGAGCAGGGTGATCGGTGACCCTTCGGCGGGTGCTTCCTGGGTGGTACGGGCCTGCCAGGGGCCTCCTCGGCCGCGCCGGACGGTACGGCGCAGCAGGGTGACGCCGCCGATCACGACGGCCGTCCAGAAGAGCGGGAAGAGGAGGATCCAGGGTCCGGGTCCACCGCTGTACGCCAGGGTGTTCATCTCGGTCAACTCCCTCGGTTCAGGGTTCGCGTTCAGGTTTTCCTGACGATTCCGAGCCTGGCCCCGGAAGGGGGTCCGAGTCGTCGTACGGCCAGCGGCCGTACGCGTACCCCCTCGGGAGTACGTGGCTGATCTGCGGCTGCTCCCGTCGGCGGGCCGGCATCACCTGGATCCTGTACCTACTAGTAGGTACAGTCGATTCATGAGCGCTCCGGACCGTCTGATCGAAGCCGCCCAGGAGCTCCTGTGGGAGCGGGGCTATGTAGGCACCAGTCCCAAGGCCATCCAGCAGCAGGCGGGCGCGGGTCAGGGCAGCATGTACCACCACTTCGCGGGCAAACCCGATCTGGCGCTCACGGCGATCCGTCGCACGGCCTCGCAGATGCGCGAGACGTCCGGGCAGTTGTTCGGCGGCCCGGGAACGGCGTACGAGCGGATCTCGGCATACCTCCTGCGCGAGCGCGATGTGCTGCGCGGCTGCCCGGTGGGCCGACTGACGATGGATCCGGATGTCATCGCCAGTGACGAGTTGCGTGCACCGGTCGACGAGACGATCGGCTGGCTGCGCGGCAGGCTCGCCGAGATCGTCCAGGAGGGCCTGGACCAGGGAGAGTTCACCCGTCCCCTGGTTCCCGAGGACGTCGCGGCGACGATCGTCGCGACGGTGCAGGGCGGCTATGTGCTGGCCCGCGCCTCCGGTTCGACGGACTCCTTCGACGCGGGCGCGCGCGGACTGCTCTCGCTGCTCGCCCCCGGTGACAGCGCCGTCTGACACTCGAGGAGCACACCACACATGCACCTCACGAGGAACCGTCCCGACACCTCCGCCGGGCCCGCCGCGCATTTCAACGGCACCGTCCGGCTCGACGAGATCGTGGCACCCCGGGCTCCCTCCAGGCTACGGATGCTCAGCGTCCACTTCGCAAGTCCCGCAGCTCGGCGTTCTGGCCGATCTTGCCTCGCTTCGGCCGAGGTAGCCGCCTTTCGGCGCGACGGTGAGCGTGAAACGGCTGGTGGGCAAAGCCGCCCTTGGGCATGGGGCGCCGGTTGCGGCGTATCTCCCGGCTGATGGTGGAAGGGCTGCGGCCGAGCTCTGCGGCGATCTGCCGGATGGACGCCTTCGGTCCCGTCCGACGGTTGAGGACGGTGCGGCCGCCCGAGGCCCCCGTCACGCAAGCGCGGCCAGCGGATCGTCCAGCACCGGCTGCCAGGCCAGTTCCGCCGCCCCCACCAGGCTGTTGTGGTCGAGCGTGCACGGCAGGATGGGCACACTGCCGCTGCGCCCCCACAGGCTGCGGTCGGCCACCACCGCACGCAGCCGCTCGGGATCCGCGTCGAGCAGTGCGCGGTGCAGTCCGCCGAGGATGATGCGATCGGGGTTGAGGATGTTGACCAGTCCGGCGAGCCCGAGGCCGAGCCGGTCGATCAGCTCCTCGGCCGCGCCCCGCACCGCCGCGTCCTCGTACTCCGTGCGCAGCAGATCGCCGGCCTGCTTGAGCAGCGACTCCTCCGGACCGGGTTCGCGACGGGCGGCGATGAGGAAGGCCAGCGGGTCGGTCTCGACGTCGAGGCAGCCGCGTCCGCCACAGTGGCACGGACGGCCCTCGGGGTTCACCGTGAGATGGCCGACCTCCAGCGCGAGTCCCGAACTCCCGGTGTGCAGACGGCCGTCGAGGACCAGGGCACCGCCCACGCCCCGGTGACCGGTGGCCACACAGAGCAGATGCTGGGCACCGCGCCCAGCACCGTGCCGGTGTTCGGCGAGCGCGGCGAGGTTGACGTCGTTCCCGGTGAACGCGGGTCCGGGAATGCCCGCTTCCCGTACGCAGGTGGTGAAGATCTCTCGCACCGGGGCGCCCGCCGGCCAGGCGATGTGCAGCGGGTTGAGCGCGGTGCCCTCCGGTTCGGCGACCGCGGACGGCACCGCGAGGCCCGCACCGACACAGCGCAGTCCGCTGTCCCGCAGCAGCCGGGCACAGTCGTCGACCACTTCGCCGATGACCTGGGCGGGGTCCGCCGTGACGGTGACACAGCCGGGGGCGGTGGCGACGATCCGTCCGCCGAGCCCGACGAGCGCGGCCCGGAAGCCGTCGGCGTGCACCTGCGCGGCGATGGCGACGGGCCCGGACTCCCGGATGGCCAGCCGGTGCGAGGGGCGGCCCTGCGAGCCGGCGGCGGAGCCCGGCCGGGAGTCGACCCGGATCAGGCCGAGTGCCTCCAGTTCCGCGGCGACCGCACCGGCTGTCGCCCGGGTGACCCCGAGCTCGGAGGTGAGGACGGCACGGGTGGGCGCGCGTCCGGTGTGGACCAGTTCCAGCGCGGGTCCGAGCGCGCTGCGGCCCCTCTCCAACTTTGTCCGGGTGGTGGTCACCTTGCCATTCATGGGGGCGAGTCTCCCATGATCCGCGGGTGCCGCCGATGCCCCGGCGGCGTGCTTGTACCGCGCGCGGCCGCGGCGGGCGACCATGTTGCGCCCGCTGTCCCGGCGCCCCTATGCTGAGTTTGTGCCGCAACTAAACAAACTGCGGACGGCCCTACCGGGGGACCGGGCGGAAACGCCGCTCCACCTTCGCCGGCCCGCCTCCGTACCGCGCTGACCGTGTTCTTCGCCCTCGACGGCTTCCTCTTCGCCGGCTGGGTGGTCCGCATTCCGGCCATCAAGCATCAGACCGGCGCCTCGGCCTCCACCCTGGGCCTCGCTCTGCTCGGCGTATCCGCCGGGGCCGTGGTGACCATGACGCTCACGGGCCGGCTGTGCCGGCGCTTCGGCAGCCATCCGGTGACCGTGGTCTGCGGTGTTCTGCTCGCCCTGAGCATCGCCCTGCCCGCGCAGACGCGTTCGGCGCTCGCACTCGGCCTGGTACTGCTGGTCTTCGGCGCCGCGTACGGCGGGATGAACGTGGCGATGAACAGCGCGGCGGTCGACCTGGTCGCTGCCCTGCGACGTCCCGTGATGCCCAGCTTCCACGCCGCGTTCAGCCTCGGCGGAATGGTCGGTGCCGGGCTCGGCGGACTGGTCGCGGGCAGCCTCTCCCCCGCCGTGCATCTCTTCGTCCTCACCGGGATCGGGCTCCTGGTCACCGCGGCGGTCGGACCGGTGCTGCTGCGCCAACCCGCGCCGAAGCCCGCATCCACGGCCGACGACGCCGAGAAGTCGCGGCGACCGGCCGGGCGGGCCCGCCGCATGGTCCTCCTGTTCGGTGTGATCGCGCTCTGCACCGCGTACGGCGAAGGCGCGCTGGCCGACTGGGGCGCCCTCCATCTGGAACAGGACCTGCACGCCCACCCGGGCATCGCCGCCGCCGGATACTCCCTGTTCGCACTGGCCATGACGGCCGGCCGGCTCAGCGGCACGGCACTGCTCGAACGGCTCGGCCAGACCCGGACCCTCGTCGCGGGCGGTGCGACGGCCACCGCCGGGATGCTGCTCGGCTCACTCGCCCCGACCGCCTGGCTGGCGCTCCTCGGTTTCGCCGTCACCGGTCTCGGTCTGGCCAATATCTTCCCCGTCGCGGTCGGCCGGGCCGGGGAACTGGCCGGGCCCGGCGGAGTGGCCGCCGCGTCCACGCTCGGCTACGGCGGGATGCTGCTCGGGCCGCCCGCGATCGGCTTCCTGGCCGACTGGTTCTCCCTCCCCCTGGCCCTCACCACGGTGGCGCTGTTGGCCGCCGCGGCCGCGGCACTGGGGTACGGGGCACGCAACGCGGCGCACACATGAGCGATTGAGTGGCCCGTACTCGGGCAGGGACAGCTCCCCGGAGACACGAGGGAAGTGTCATCCATCCACGGGGAGCGGACCATGAACAAGCCGGTCGTCGACAAGCGGCACGTCCGCACGCTCGCGCGGCTGACCTTCGGCAATGCCGCCTCGCTGATCTGCCTCGGCCTCGTCCTGACGGCCTCGGTGTTCGTCACCGTGGACACCCTGTTCGTCACCCGCGAGGACGCTTCGCTCGCCGGGGTCCGGCTGTTCCTCCTTGCGGCGCCCACCGCATTCGTCTTCTTCATCGGCGGCGCGAGGTGGGGCGCGGAGGCAGCCGGACCCGCATGGTTCGTCTGCCTCGCCCCGGTGGTGTCCGTGCTGCTGCAGTCACTCGCCCTCGGCTGGTTCGTCCGGCTGCTGCGCGACGGCAGCCGGACTCTCACCGCCCACCCCCGGGGAACCTGAACCGCCGGCACAATCGGGGCCATGGAGATCACGGCCCACATCAAGTCCCTGACCGTCGAGGGACAGCTGCTGGCGACCGCGGCGCAGGAGGCGGGACCCGGGGCACCGGTGCCGACCTGTCCGGGCTGGCAGGTGCGCGATCTGCTCCGGCACACCGGGATGGTGCACCGCTGGGCGACCGCGTTCGTCGTCGAGGGCCACACGTCGTACCACCCGGACGGCGGGGAACCGGATCTGGACGGGCCCGGGCTGCTCGACTGGTTCCGCGAGGGCCACGGCCTCCTGGTCGACGCGCTGGCGGCCGCGCCGGCCGGACTGGAGTGCTGGACCTTCATGCCCGCGCCGTCGCCACTGGCCTTCTGGGCCCGACGACAGGCGCACGAGACCACGATTCACCGGGTGGACGCGGAGTCGGCACGCGGTGGGCGGCTGTCGCCATTGGCGGCCGATCACGCGGTGGACGGAATCGACGAGCTGCTGCGCGGGTTCCATGCCCGCCCGAAGAGCAGAGTGCGTACGGAAACGCCGCGTTCCCTGCGGGTGCGGGCCACCGACACGGACGCCATCTGGACCGTGCGGCTCTCGTCGGAACCGCCGCAGGCCGTACGGCATGCAGCGGCACGGGAAGAGGGCTCTGCGGACTGCGAGTTGAGCGCGACGGCCGAGCAGCTCTATCTGTTGCTGTGGAACCGGCTGCCGCTCACGGCGATCACACTGACGGGTGACCCGGAGCCGGCCCGGCTCTGGTGCGAGAACTCCGGAGTCACCTGGTCCTGACAGCAGGCCGGAGCGGGGCATCGCGCGACGGGGCACTCAGCGCCTCGGTTCGTTCAGCATGCGGGCGAGCACCGACCTCTGCAACGGCTTCACCTCGGCGTGCCGTGCCCGGCCCTTCGCCGTCAGCTCGACCCGGACACCTCGCCGGTCCTCGCTGCACATCCCGCGGCGCACGAGGTCGTCCTTCTCCAGGCGAGCGACCAGACGGGACAGCGCGCTCTGGCTGAGATGGACCCGGGAAGCAAGTTCCTGTACACGACAGGCGGAGCCGCCGTCCTCCCCCGCGCCCTCCGCGAGGACGTCGAGCACCTCGAAATCGCTGGCGCCGAGACCGTGTTGGTGCAGCTCGCGGTCGAGCTCACAGAGCGTCCTGGCATGCAGCGCGAGGATGTCCCGCCACTCGTCGACGAGCACCCGCTCGGACTTGTTCGCTGCCATGACCGCACGTTAGCAGAGGCGAGGCCATTTGTTGCATCGTAATTAAATGCACTTGCATTCAATGCATATGCATGTACCGTCCCTTCTCATGACCTCTCCGCTCAACGTCCCCGATTCCCACGAGCGTTGGAGCCCGCGCCTGTGGGGCACACTGCTCGTGCTCTGCGCCGCGATGTTCCTGGACGCCCTCGACGTCTCCATGGTCGGCGTAGCGCTGCCGTCCATCGCCGACGATCTCGGACTGACCACCTCGACCCTCCAGTGGATCGTCAGCGGCTACATCCTCGGTTACGGCGGTCTGCTGCTCCTCGGCGGCCGTGCGGCGGATCTGCTGGGCAGGCGCCACGTCTTCCTGGTCGCGCTCGGCGTCTTCGCACTCGCCTCACTGCTCGGCGGATTCGTCGACTCCGGCCCGCTTCTGATCGCCAGTCGCTTCATCAAGGGACTGAGCGCCGCCTTCACCGCACCGGCCGGACTCTCCGTCATCACCACGACGTTCAAGGAGGGCCCGCAGCGCAACCGCGCGCTCTCCATCTACACCACCTGCGCTGCCACCGGTTTCTCCATGGGCCTGGTCCTTTCGGGCCTCCTCACCCAGCTGTCCTGGCGGTGGACGATGCTGCTGCCCGCCCCCATCGCGCTGATCGCCCTGGTCGCGGGTCTGAAACTGATCCCGCACAGCGAGCGCGAGCACACCCGCCGCGGCTACGACCTGCCGGGCGCCGTGACCGGCACGGCCTCCATGCTGCTGCTGGTTTTCACGGTCGTACAGGCCCCGGAAGCCGGCTGGACCTCCGCCCGCACGCTGTTGTCGTTCCTCGCCGTCGCCGTGCTGCTGACCGTCTTCGTCACCATCGAGCGGCGCAGCGCGAACCCGCTGATCCGGCTGGGGGTGCTGCGCTCCGGCAGCCAGGTCAGGGCGCAGTCGGGCGCCGCGGCGTTCTTCGGCAGCTACGTGGGGTTCCAGTTCCTGGTCACCCAGTACATGCAGTCGCTGCTCGGCTGGTCCGCGCTGCAGACCGCACTGGCCTTCCTGCCCGCGGGCGTGCTGGTCGCCCTCTCGTCGACGAAGATCGGTGATGTGGTGGACCGGTTCGGGACACCGCGTGTGATCGCGACCGGCTTCACGTTCCTCGTCATCGGCTACGCGCTCTTCCTTCGGATCACGCTCACTCCGTCGTACGCGGCGGTGATCCTGCCGTCCATGCTGCTGCTGGGCGCGGCGTGCGCACTGACCTTCCCCTCGCTCAACATCCAGGCCACCAACGGCGTGGACGACGACGAACAGGGCATGGTTTCGGGTCTGCTGAACACCTCGATCCAGGTCGGCGGGGCGATCTTCCTGGCGGTCGTGACCGCGGTGATCACGGCGCACGGCAGCGGCGACGGATCCCGGCAGGCGGTCCTCGACAGCTACCGGCCCGGTCTGGTCGTGGTGACGCTGGTCGCCTTCGCCGGGCTGCTGATCACACTGACCGGGCTGCGGCGCAGTAGGCCCGTGCAGCACACCGTGCTGGTCGCCTCATCCGAAACGGACCGGGCCGACGCGGCCGAGGCAACCGCCGCGCAGAAGGTATCCGTGCGGGGCTGACAGCCGGCGAGGGGAAATGTGCGGTGGCCGACGGGGAGTTCTCCCGCGTCGGCCACCGCACCTGTGACGCTTCGGAGCACAGGCGGTTGCGCACCCTGCGTCGAGGCCGGGTCAGCCGAGCCAGCCGGGGCGTACGAGCCCCGACTCATAGGCGAGCACGACGAGTTGGGCCCGGTCGCGGGCGCCGAGCTTCACCATGGTGCGGCTGACGTGGGTCTTGGCGGTGAGCGGGCTGACGACCAGCCTGCGGGCGATCTCCTCATTGGAGAGCCCTATGCCTACGAGTGCCATCACCTCCCTTTCACGTTCGGTGAGTTCGCTCAGCCCCGTTGCCGCCGCCGGCTCCTTGGACCGGGCCGCGAACTCGGCGATCAGCCGTCGGGTGACCCCCGGTGAGAGCAGGGCGTCCCCGCCCACCACCGCGCGTACCGCCCGCAGCAGCTCCTCCGGTTCGGTGTCCTTGACGAGAAAGCCGGAGGCACCGGAGCGGATCGCCTCGAAGACGTACTCGTCGAGCTCGAAGGTGGTGAGCATGACCACCTTGACGCCGCTCAGCTCGGAGTCCCCGGTGATGGCACGGGTCGCGGCCAAGCCGTCGAGATGCGGCATCCGGATGTCCATCAGCACGGTGTCCGGCCGCAGTTCGCGCACCAAGCGCACGGCCTCCTCACCGTCGGCGGCCTCCCCCGCCACCTCGATATCGGGCTGAGCGTCCAGCAGGGCCCGGAAGCCGGCCCTGACCAGCAGCTGATCGTCGGCGAGCAGTACCCGGATCACGGTGTCTCCTCCTTGTGCGCTGCCACGCCGGGCGAATCGGACGGCAGCGGAAGCTCGGCACACACCCGGAAGCCGCCGTCGGCCCGGGGCCCCGCCTCGATCGTGCCACCCAGTGCGGCGGCCCGCTCCCGCATTCCTGCCAGCCCGTTGCCGCTGCCCCCTGCGTCGTTGTCGGTGGCGGGGCCTTCGTCGTCGATGCGCAGCCGGATGCGGGCGGGCCCGTAACCGATACGGACCCGCGCGGTGCGCGATCCGGAGTGCCGGACCACATTCGTCAGCGCCTCCTGCACGATCCGGAAAGCAGCAAGATCCGCGCCGGGCGGGACCGCGCCGCGTACACCATCGGTCTCGACCGTGACGGTCAGCCCGGCGCCCGCCGCCTGTTCGACGAGCTCGGGGAGCCTGTCGAGTCCGGGAGCCGGGGCCCTGGGGGCGTCTCCAGGCGTACGCAGGGTGTCGAGGACCTGGCGGACCTCGCCCAGCGCCTCCTTGCTGGCGGCCTTGATGGTGGTGAGGGCGGTACGGGCCTGCTCGGGGTCGGAGTCCAGCAACGCCAGCCCCACACTCGACTGGACGTTGATGACGGAGATGCTGTGGGCCAGGACGTCATGGAGCTCGCGCGCCATCCGCAGCCGCTCCTCGTCGGCCCGGCGCTGCTCCGCGGCGTGCCGCTCCGCGCGCTGATCTTCCCACTGCTCACGGCGCACGCGTACGAACTCGGCGGCGGCGATGATGGCCACCACCCAAGCGGCAACGCCCAGTTCCTGCCCCCAGGCGGCGACGTGGTCTTCGGAGGGCGGCAGCCACCGGTAGAGCCAGTGAGCCACCAGGACGTGCCCCAGCCACACCATCCCGACGGCTGTCCAGGCGGCCCGCCGGTGCCCGGAGACAACGGCGCTGAAGCAGCCCACGGCAACGGCGAGGAAGACCGGTCCGTACGGATAGCCGGCCGCGAGGTAGATCATCGCCGCGGCCGAACTGCCGAAGACGGCCAGCACGGGGTGGCGATGGCGCAGCAGAAGTACGGCGACGGCCAGGAAGAGCAGCAGCCGCGCAAAGATGTCCAGCGGCGCCCGCTCGTCCATCTGCCCCCGGGCCGCGATCGTCGAACCGACCATGACGACGGCACCGAGCAGGATCGTCGACGGCCAGGGCAGCCGGGCGGCGTAGTGCCCCGGCGCCCCCGTCAGCCAGCGCGGCGGCTCGCCGTGCGCCCAGTGTGAGCGTTGCTCTTCCATGTCGGCCACGCTAGACCGCGAGCCGCGGCGGAGGCGTCAGCCGGGCGTGGTGATCACCCGTACTCCCTGTGGAGTACGTCGTACGGGGTCCGTGACCTCCATGCGGCGGCCCGCGTCACGCCGCTGTGGGCCCTGCCGAGCACGCTTGTGGGGCTCGGCTGCCCGGTTCTGCTCGCCATCAACGACTGGCTGCCGCACAGCGCGGGCGACCCTACAAGCCGCCTCGGCGGCCGAGCAGACCGACCGCGCGGGCCAGTTCGGTGACTGCTTCCTGGAAGAAGGTCTGCCGGGCCTCCACCACTCGGTTGAACTGGCCGAAAACCTCGAAAGAGATCAGCCCGAACAGCTGCGACCAGGCAGCGATCAGTGGGGCGACGATCTCCGGAGGAAGGTCGGGGGCGAACTCGGCGACCATCCGTTCAGCCTCGGCGCGCAACTCGTCGGCGAGCGGCGGCAGCGCGAGACCGTCCGTTCGGTAGGCCTCGCCGACGACGGTGATCAGGACGAGACCGACGCGGGAGGCGGGACCGATCGTCGCCTGCGGTGCGGTGTAACCGGGCACGGGCGAGCCGTAGATCAGGGCGTACTCATGGGGGTGGGCGAGGGCCCAGTCGCGTACGGCGTGGGCGACGGCGGTCCAGCGGGTGGCGTGGGGGGCGGCAGCGGCACGGGCGGCCCGGTGTGCGGCCTCGGCACTCTCGCCCACGGAGTCGTACGCATCGACGATCAGGGCCGTGAGCAGTTCGTCCCGGCTGGGGAAGTAGCGGTAGAGCGCGGAGGACGCCATTCCGAGTGCACGTGCCACGGCGCGCAGCGAGAGCTTTGCGGCGCCTTCGGCCGCGAGTTGTTTCCTCGCCTCGTCCTTGATGGCGGCGGTGACCTCGATACGGGCCCGTTCCCTGGCTCCTCGGATAGCGCTCATGGTCTTCAGTCTGCCACGAATGAAGAGCATCGACCAACAACGAGAGCACTGCTCTTGCTTTTGACCACCACTTCCATGCACACTGATCTCAAGCGAGAGCACTGCTCTCAAAACAGTGGGAGAGTCACCATGTCTCAGCCGTACTACCTTCAGGGCAACGCGTTCAACGTCCGGATGAACAGCATCGTCGGCTGGCTCGCCCGGCACGGCGTCAGCCTTCTCGGCTCGGCCGAGATGTCGGTGCGTGGCCGCAAGAGCGGGCAGATGCAGCGCATTCCCGTGAACTGCCACACCTACGAGGGCACGCAGTATCTGGTCTCCGCGCGGGGCCACTCCCAGTGGGTGCGCAACATGCGGGTCGCCGGTGGCGGCGAGCTGCGGGTGGGCCGGAAGATCCGTACCTTCACGGCCGTGGAGATCGCGGACGACGAGCAGAAGACGCTGATCATCCGCGCCTACCTCGAGCGGTGGGGCTGGGAGGTCAACCAGTACTTCCGGGGCATCACCGCACAGTCCACGGACGCAGAACTCCTGGCCGCCTGCCCGGACCACCCCGTCTTCCGGATCACCGTGGAGGGCTGACCGTGCGGCCCGGCCCGCCCTCGGCGTCAGGTGTCAGGTGTCAGCGGTCCATCGCCGACAGGGCCCGCTGCGCCAGCGGATGCGTACGGACCAGCTCAGCCAGCGAAGTCGTTCCGCGGGTGATCCCGGCGAACGCGTTCCAGGCCGGGCGGAATCCCGTCAGCACCGCGTGCAGCACCCCGGGCCGACGCTCGAACAGTTTCAGCATGCGCCGCCCGACACCCATCTCGACGCCCAGGCCGGCCTTGATGGCGAAGGCGTAGTTGAGCGCCTGGCGTCGGGCGTCCACGGCATCGTGCGACTCCGCGATCCGGACCGCCCACTCACCGGCGAGCCGCCCCGACCGCAGTGCGAAGGAGATGCCTTCGCGGGTCCACGGCTCCAGCAGCCCCGCCGCATCGCCGCACACCAGCACCCGCCCGCGCGAGAGAGGCGAGTCGTCGCTGCGGCAGCGCGTCAGGTGCCCGGAGGAGATCTTCGGCTCGAAGCCGGCGAGACCGAGCCGGGCGATGAAGTCCTCCAGATACCGCTTGGTTCCCGCCCCGTCACCCCGCGCCGAGATCACGCCGACGGTGAGGGTGTCGCCCTTGGGGAACACCCAGCCGTAACTGCCGGGCATGGGGCCCCAGTCGATCAGCACCCGTCCCGCCCAGTCCTCCGCGACCGTCTCCGGAACCGGGATCTCGGCCTCCAGGCCGAGGTCCACCTGGTCGAGTTTCACCCCGACATGGGCTCCTATCCGCCCGGCGCTGCCATCCGCACCGACGACCGCGCGGGCCAGGAGCGTCTCGCCGCCGGACAGCACCACGGCGACCGTGCGCCGGTCCGGCACCGCGGCGCCGTGCTGCTCGACCCTCGTCACGGTCGCTCCGGTACGGAGCTCGGCGCCCGCCTTCTGCGCCTCCTCGACCAGCCCCGCGTCGAACTCGGGGCGGTTGATGAGCCCGAAGAGCATCCTCTTGGAGCGGCGGGTCCGCGCCAGCCTGCCGTTGAGCGAGAACGTGACCGCGTGGATCCGGTCCCGCAGCGGCAGTTCGAACCCGGGCGGCAGCGAATCCCGTGAGAACCCGATGATGCCGCCGCCACACGTCTTGTAGCGCGGCAGTTCCGCCTTCTCGAGGAGCAGTACCCGTCGGCCGGCGACCGCCGCCGCGTATGCCGCGGAGGCTCCGGCCGGTCCGCCACCCACTACGACGACGTCCCACACGGACGACTCTTCGTGCTCATGTACGGCGTCTGCGTTCTCGCTGCTCACGATGTGCTTCTGCTCCCGATCCCACCAGTGGCCCATGCTGCTCACGGCATCCTACGGCGCGCCGGGCCCGGCCCCCGCTGTGGGAGGATCGACCGTGCTTTCGTCCTACATGCAACGCCGCACACTCGGTGTACATGTACCCGGATTCGTACACATAACGTCGCACCCACGAGGAGCGTGCCCATGACCGCCCGTCCGATCTCCGAGACCGTTGCCTCGCTGATGCCCCGCGCCAAGGCGGAGCTGACCGAGCTCGTGGCCTTCCAGTCGGTGGCGGATCCCGCGCAGTTCCCGAAGAGCGAGTGCGAGGCGGCTGCCAACTGGGTCGCCGACGCGCTGCGCGCCGAGGACTTCCAGGATGTCGCCCTGCTCGACACCCCCGACGGCACCCAGTCGGTGTACGGCTTCCTGCCCGGCCCGGCCGACGCCCCGACCGTACTGCTCTACGCGCACTACGACGTGCAGCCTCCGCTCGACGAGAGCGCCTGGCTCTCCCCGCCGTTCGAGCTGACGGAGCGCGACGGCCGCTGGTTCGGCCGCGGCGCGGCCGACTGCAAGGGCGGCTTCATCATGCATCTCCTCGCCCTGCGCGCCCTCAAGGCGAACGGCGGCATCCCGGTCTCCGTCAAGGTGATCGCCGAGGGTTCCGAGGAACAGGGCACCGGCGGCCTGGAACGGTACGCCGAGGCGCACCCCGAACTGCTGGCCGCCGACACGATCGTCATCGGCGACACCGGCAATTTCCGGGTCGGTCTGCCGACGGTGACCGCGACGCTGCGCGGTATGACGATGCTGCGGGTCACACTCGACACCCTCGAAGGAAACCTGCATTCCGGACAGTTCGGCGGCGCCGCCCCGGATGCGCTGGCGGCGATGATCCAGCTGCTGTCGTCGCTGCGCGCCGAGGACGGCACCACGACAGTCGACGGGCTCGCCACGGACGCCGAATGGGACGGACTGCAGTACACGGAGGCCGAGTTCCGCAAGGACGCGAAGGTCCTCGACGGCGTCGGACTGATCGGCACGGGTACGGTCGCCGACCGGATCTGGGCGCGGCCCGCCGTCACCGTCATCGGTATCGACTGCCCGCCGGTGGTCGGCGCGACACCGTCGCTGCAGGCGAGCGCGCGGGCGCAGATCAGCCTGCGGGTGCCACCGGGCCAGGACGCCGCGAAGGCGACCGAGTTGCTGACCGCTCACCTCAAGGCGCACGCCCCGTGGGGGGCCAGGGTGTCGGTGGAGCAGGTCGGCCAGGGCCAGCCGTTCCGCGCGGACACCTCCAGCCCGGCGTACACATCCATGGCGCAGGCGATGGAAGCCGCGTACCCCGGCGAGAAGATGCAGACGTCCGGGATGGGCGGCTCGATCCCGCTCTGCAACACCCTCGCCGCCCTCTACCCGCAGGCCGAGATCCTCCTGATCGGCCTGAGCGAGCCGGAGGCACAGATCCACGCGGTGAACGAGAGCGTGTCACCCGGGGAGCTGGAGCGGCTTTCGCTCGCCGAGGCGCTGTTCCTGCGGAACTACGCGGATTCCAAGCAGGCCTGACTTCACGTCATCGATCCCGCCGTGTTCCTGCGGATCTCCTGTTCGCAGGGCTCGACCGGTCCGCCGCTCCGTACGTGGCGGACCGGGTCCGGACCACCCGCCACGGGTCGGTCCGCGCCCGGTTTCACAGAATCGGCCCGGGACGACGGGGCCAGGGATCGGCCGGGCGCTGCCGACGGAGGCCCGCGCAGCCGCACTACGCGCTGAGCGAAGCTCGCCCAGAGCGTAGATCCGGGCGACGGGCGGGTACGTCCGCATACGTTCGCCTTATGGATCTCGTCGAGGTACTTCCCCAGCTGCACATGTTCCGCTTCCCCATCGGCCAGGCGTATCTGTGGCGCGACGGCACGGACCTGACTCTGATCGACGCGGGCGACATCGATGCGGCCCCCGCGATCGAGGCCGCGGTGCGCGGCCTCGGCCTGGACCCCGACGGCATCAGCCGGATCGTCGTCACTCATGGGCATCGCGACCACTACGGTTCCGCCCAGGTGCTCGCCGACCGGCACGGCGCCGAGATCCTGGCCCATCGGCTGGACGCCCCGGTGATCCGTGGCGAGGAGGAGATTGCCGACCCCGCCCTGCTGGACTGGGAACGCCCGTTGTACGAGCATGCGCTGACCGTACCCCCGGCCCCGCCGACCCGTGTCGACCGCGAGCTGGCCGACGGCGACGAGATCCGCTTCGGATCGGGGGCTCGTGTGGTCCACGCGCCGGGCCACACCCCCGGCTCCATCGGTATCCATCTGCCGCACCACGGAGTGCTGTTCACCGGCGACTGCGTGGCCGGGGTCGGTCAGGTGATGCTGGGCGTCTTCAACATCGACCGGCCGCGGGCCGTGGCCTCGTTCCGACAGCTGGCCGCGCTGGAACCGGACACGGTCTGCTTCGGGCACGGCGATCCCCTCACCGTCGACGCCGCCGCGGTGCTGCGTGCCTCAGCCGACCGGGACTCCGGCCTCCAGGTTGAGCACGGTTGACCGCTCCCGGGCGCGCAGTGCCCAACGCAGCCGTTCGTACCGGGTCGGAGGAAGCATGGTGGCCGCCTCCTCCTCCGTGACGAACCGCCAGCCGCGCAGCTCGGAGCCGGGCAGCAGCAGCCGGTCGGCGTCCGCACCGGGCAGCAGGCCGCCGTCGAAGAGCATCCGCAGCCCTCCGTAGCCGGGTGGTTCGGGCGCCTCCCAGTCGATGACGAGCAGTTTCGGCACTCGTTCGAGATGGATGCCTATCTCCTCGGCCACTTCGCGGATCCCGGCCTGTGCCGGTGCCTCGCCGGCTTCGACCACTCCGCCCGGGAACTCCCAGCCGGGCTTGTACGTCGGGTCGACGAGCAGGACCCGGTCGCGTTCGTCGAAGAGCAGCACGCCGGCCGCGACGGTCTCCGCAGTCGGCTCGGGCGTCTGCACGATCTCGCATGCGGTGGCCGCTCCGGTGCGGACCGCCTCGGCGATCCGCTCGGCCGTCTCGTACGGAGTGAGCGCGCCGGTGTCGATGATGTGGGCGTCCCGGGTGAGCCAGCCGAGCGCCGCCCGGTAGGGCTCGATGTGCTCGTAGGCCCACTGCTGGATGCGCTCGCTGTGCTCCGGGTCGTCGGCGAACTCCACCCGGTCGGCGATCCGTTTGCGCAGGATCGTTTCCTCGGGTGAGAGCAGGACATGACGCACCGGTATGCGCCGGGAGGCCAGCCCTCCGAAGATCTCGTCGCGGTACTCCTGTCGCAGCAGTGTCATCGGCACCACCAGCACCCCGGACACCTCGGCGAGCAGGGCCGCGGCGGTGTCCACCACCAGACGCCGCCAGATCGGCAGGTCCTGGAAGTCCGTCACCTCGGCAAGTCTCTTCTGGGGCAGCAGATACCGCAGCCCTGCGCCGATCAGCTCAGGGTCGTAGAACGTGCTGTTCGGGATCAGATCGACCAGCTCGCGCGCGGCGCTCGTCTTGCCCGCACTGAACGCACCGTTGATCCAGACGATCACGGTTCCCCCTCTTCCGTAGCCCCCTGTGGCTTGCCCGCAACACCCTGCCGCGAAAACCCGGCTGTGGCGATGCTGTTGCTGGAAAGGAATCACCGGATGCCCGCGGACTGCGTCCCCCTGTGCGAGTCCGGCCGTCCGCGCAGCCTCGACGGGGACGGCGGAAGGTCGTTGGAGCGGACAGGCCGGGGCGACGACCAGGGAGCACACCGTGTGTCGCACAGCACTTGAACGATTTCCCGCAGGAGGACCGCGAGGCAGCCGACCCGCGGAGGAATTCGCGGCCGCTCGCCGCTGCGAGGGCATGGCGGCCGAGGTGGTGATGGATCTGGAGCAGGACGCGTTCCTGGTGGTCGTACCGCAGCAGTCGACGGACCGGGCCCTCTGAGACCTGGACCACCCCTTGCCGGAGCCCAGGATGAGGCCCGCGATGAAGTGGCGCTGGAGCAGCAGGAAGACCACGAGGGTCGGCAGAGCGACGATCACCGAGCCTGCGGCAAGCAGGTCGTAGTTCGTGAAGAACTGGCCCCTGAGATTGTTGGTCCAGCGGTTTCGTCGGCAGGTAGTCGGCTCATGCCTCTGACCTGCGTTCCTTTGGGTTCCGATCCGTTCCGATCCGAAGTCGATGTGGGGATTCTCGCCGCTCCCCAATCACTCCCCACCCCCAGATTCTCCCCAGCCACTCCCCCGAGAAAGCCCCTCCCACCAGCCCGTCTACAGCGAAAAGCCGCTCCCCCGAACTACCGGGGAGCGGCTTCGGCGAGGTGTCTACGAGCCGAGGGTTCCGGGCAGGTAGTCGAAGCCCTTGCGGTCGGCGTACCGCTGGCGCTCCAACTGCAGATCCAGGACGCATGCACCGCAAGCGGCCAGCCCGTAACTATCGCCGGAGGGAGTGCTGATGTGACCGCTGGGAGTGACGTAGACCTCCTGCTGGGCGCAGCGGAAGCATGTGCCGGCCTTCCACTCGTAGAGCGAGAGAAGCGCGTCAGGAGTCATGGCGGCCTTCCCTAGATGAATGAGTCCAAGGGATGTTGTCGCGATCAGTGATCGAAGGCGATCAGGGATCGCTTAACGGGTTGGCCGGTCTTGTCGTTGAACCAGATCGCGGCGGTGAGCGCCAGGATCCGCATCAGTACCCGGACGATCACTCCGGCTGGAGTTCGCCCGCCATGGCGTTCCAGGTCGAGCTGCCCTTTGAAGGTCTGGTTGATCGACTCGATGACCTGCCGTAGCGGCTTGAACAGATGTGCCCCGGCCCGTTCGGGTTCGCCTTTTCGGGCCGGGCGCAGCAACTCCAGGTGACGCTCTGTGAGGTCGCTCTCGAAGTCGCGGCCGTAGTAGTTCTTATCGCCGATGATCGTCTGCCTTGGATGGGCGGCGGTGATGTCGGGTGCGGCATCGAGCATGCCGCGCAGGGTCTCGCGTTCGTCGGCCTTCGCGCCGGTGAGCGCGAACAGGACAGGCAGTCCGCCCAGCGTGCAGACCAAGTGCAGGCGCAGGCCCCAGAAGTATCGGGAGTGCGACGCGCAATAGCCGTACTCGGCCCAGCCGGCGAGGTCGGAGCGTTTGGCGGTTTCACGTGAGCAGCCGCAGCCGACCGGGGTGGAATCAACCACTCAGACGTCGTCGCTCCACAGCGAGGTGTCCTGTGCCAGCATCCTGATCACGTGCTTGATCAGCTCGGATGCGTTGCGGAGCCGCTTGTTGTACCCGGACTGCTGGGGCAGGTAGGGGAACAGGCGGCGGAAGTCCCGGTTCGCGCGCCGTAGCCACCGCCGCTCCGAGGTGTAGCCGAGCAGCGCCGACATCACCGCGAGGGTGACCAGCTCGGCGTCACTGAGCTTGGGTGCGATCCCGACCGCCGGGCGCCACGGAGCCAGATGCGGCGAAGCCTTCAGCTGGTCGTCGATCCTGGCGTAGAGTGCCGTTGCGAGGGTGTCCAATTCTGTCTTCACACACTGACATTGGATGCCCTCGCGCCATGTCCGCAGGGGATCCCTTGGACTCGGTAGGCGTGTGGGCAGTCGGGTGTCGGCGGCTGTCCGGTCGGGGCCGAAGGGCTCCATCCCCCGCGCGGAGGAGTCGAGTTGGACCTTGAGCATGATTCGGCGGAGCGGACTGCGAGACACCATGGGGCCATGGTCGCGTTTGGGACACCGGCAGCCGCTGCCGTCTCCGAGATTAAGCCCCCTGCCCGTTGGGCGGTCCGAGCCGCGTACATTGCGGCACTCACTGCTGTGCCGTCCGGGATCTGGCGGATCGCGATGGGGGTCGGCATACCGGTGGGATTCGACACCAAGGGATTGGACATCCCCGGCTGGTTCAGCGCCATGTGCATCGCGATGAGCTTGGGTACCGAAGGGTTCGCGTTGCTCACACTTGGGCTGGTCAAACCCTGGGGCGAGGTGGTGCCGGGCTGGATCCCGCTGATCGGCGGGAAGCGTGTCGCGCCGCTGGCGGCGGTGATTCCGGCGTTGCTCGGCGCGGCCGTTGTGATGCTGTTGACGATCCCCCGGGTGGGCGGCTTCGGAGGGGCCCAGGGAGCCCCGACCGGGCCGGCGCTCGTCGTGATGGACGCCTGTTACGCACCACTGCTGCTATGGGGACCACTGCTCGTGGTCGTCGCGATCTCCTACTACCGGCGGCGCCTGAACTGAGCAGGCGCAGTCAGCCTCGTTGCGGCCCTCCCGGATCCCTTGGACTCATTCATCTAGTACTCCAGCTGTAGATCGTGATCTTGCTGGCGGGGCCGGCGCGGAGATGGGTGCGGCCACCGTTGATCATCGTGAGTTGTGTGGACTAACGATGAGACGGTGGCCGCAGGTCACAGCTTGGATCCCGCCCGGTGGCGGGAGGCGTTCGAGGTGGCCATGGGCCGGATCGCGGGATGGTTCGCCCGGTACGAACCCCGCCTGCGGGCAGGGCGTTTGGTGCTGGGGCTCCTGTCGGACCTGCCGCGCAAGAACTGTTGGACGATCGCGGAGTGGGCCGGGGAGGCCGGCCCGCACGGCATGCAGCATCTGCTGTGTCGGGCCTCCTGGGATGCCGATGCCGTCCGTGACGACGTGCGTGAGTACATCGTCGAGCACCTCCACGACGATGCTGCGGTGCTGGTCGTCGACGAGACCGGCGACGTGAAGAAGGGCACCCACACCGTCGGGGTTCAGCGTCAGTACACCGGCACGGCCGGTCGGATCGAGAACTCGCAGGTCGCGGTCTACCTCGTCTACGCGGGTGAGCGGGGACACGCGGCGGTGGACCGGGAGCTGTACATCCCGCGCTCCTGGACGTGCGACCCGGACCGCTGCCGGGCAGCGGGGCTCGGCGAGGACACGACCTTCGCGACCAAGCCGGAACTGGCCCGCAGGATGATCGAGCGGTTCCTGGACGCCGGACACCACGTCGGCTGGGTCACCGGGGATGAGGTCTACGGAGGCAATCCGAAACTGCGCACGGCTCTGGAGGAACGCGGCATCGGCTATGTCCTCGCGGTGGCCTGTTCGGCCGAAGTGACCACCGGTGCAGGCAGGTTCCGCGCCGACACCCTGGCGGCGAAGGTTCCGAAGCGGGCCTGGCAGAAGCTCTCGGCCGGACGGGGGGCGAAGGGACACCGGTTCTACGACTGGGCCATCATCGACCACACCGAGCCGGCGTCGGGCAGACACCAAATCCTGATCCGCTGCAACCGCACCACCGGCGAACTCGCCTACTACCGCTGTCATTCCACCGAGCCGGTGCCCCTGTCCGCCCTGGTCAAGGTCGCCGGCTCACGATGGCAAGTGGAAGAGACCTTCCAGACCGAGAAGGGGATGGCGGGACTCGATGAGCACCAGGTCCGCCGCTACTCGTCCTGGACACGCTGGCTCACCCCGGCCATGCTCGCCCATGCCTTCCTCGCGGCCGTCCGTGCCGACGAACACGCCCGCCATCCCGGGCCGGCCGACCTGGTCCCGCTGTCCTGCAACGAGATCCAGCGCCTGTTCATCACGGGTCGTCGTCCGGCCTCTCCACGACATGGCCCACCGACTCGGCTGGTCCGACTGGCGGCGCCGCCATCAGGAGCGATCACGCACCAGCCATTACCGTCGACAAGCCGCAGCCCAGACATGAAGATCACGATCTGCACCTGGAGTACCGATCTCGGCATGCCTGGCGCTCCGCCGGAGCGCACTCGAGCATGAAGCCCCGGGAGCGTGCTCTCGCATCACGGCAACGAGCGTGTGAGCCAGACCACTTCACCGTTGTCTTCCGTGGACACGTGATCCCGCTCGAACCCGAGCTTCTCAAGGACATGGAGCGACGGTGTGTTCCATGCGCCGACGGTCGACCAGAGCCGCTTCCGCCCGGTCGCGATAGCGGCATCGAGCACCGCCCTGGCCGCCTCGGTGGCGTAGCCACGCCCATGCGCGCGCTGGAACAGCTCATACGCGATTTCAGGCTCCTCCAGGGTGGAGCGGCCGGTGATCAACCCGCAGTAGCCGATGAAGTCCCCCTCGTCACGGCGCTGAATGGGCAACAGGGCGATCCCCGTAGTCGCCGTCGCGGTCAGCAGCTCCGCGATGGACGTCCGGATGTGCTCAACCGTGGGGGTCCCCTTGCCGCGTTCGGAAAGGAGGGCGCAGAACTCAGCGGCGTCCGACTCGGCCCACGGCCGCAGTATCAGCCGCTCGGTCTCAAGGTGGAACGGCATCGTCTCGTACGTAGTCATGCCCCCACTCTGTCCCACGGACCATCACGAACTACAGCTGGAGTACTAGTACTCCAGCAGGATTTCGCAGTCTGACCTGCGGATTTCGCTGGGCGGCTGGAGTGTAGCGGGCTGTGGAGTGGTCAGGGGCGGTTTCACGGAGGCCGCCCCTCGATCGTGCGACAACGCCGCAGGTAATGACAGCGGCGAACGACTGCTTGGCGTCGTCGGCGCCACTGCGACCAGCTCACCGCGTGGTGCCGGCCTCGATGTCCGCGCAGGTGCGGGGCCGGGGACGACAAGCTGCCAGGAGTCACCGAACCTCCGCCACTGTGAGCTCGATGGCCCCGGCTGCCTCGCCGGTTCCGCCCCCCTTTTCCCGGGCCCGGTGCGCCGTGGCTGCCAGGAAGGCACGCGCGAGCATTGCTAGGGTGATGTGCCGGTACCAACCCGGGTAACGACGGACTTCGTACTGATCCAGACCGCACTCGTTCTTCGCGGCCTGGAAACACTCCTCGATCGCCCAGCGCGTCCCGGCGATCCGCACCAGCTTCTGGGCGGTGGTCTCCAAAGGGGCGTAGGCGAGGTAGTAGGCGATCTCGTCGGGCTTGCGGATGCTGCGACGGGCCAGCGCCCACCGCATCCGGTGAGGGACCTCGCCCTGGTAATCGAACTCGGCGACAGCCGGCAGTCGCACCGCCGCCCAGTGGTAGACGCGCGGTCCCTTCGCGCCGTTGCCGCATGAGATCTTCTCCCACGCCTCGGCCGGGGCCTGCGCGAACAGACCCTCGATGCGGGGACACCCCACGGTGAACTGGGACTTGGGCACGGCCAGCACGTAGCCGACGCCCGATTGCTCCAGCAGCCGGCGGAAGCGGCTCTCCTGTCCGTAGGCGGAATCCGCGGTGACCCAGGTGATGGGCAGCGGCGAGCCGAGGGCACGCAGCACCATGCGCCGGGCCAGTGCCCCCTTGGTGGCGAACTCCCGATCGTCGGGGACCTTGGCCGCGCGGCAGCGTTCACGGTCCTCTGCCCAGGACTTGGGGAGATACAGCTCACGGTCGACCAAGGCCCGGCCGCGGGCGGTGGCATAGGCGGCGAACACGCCGATCTGGCAGTTCTCGGTGCGACCGGCGGTCCCGGAGTATTGGCGTTGGACCCCGGCGGAGGTGGTGCCCTTCTTGATGAACCCGGTGTCGTCGATGATGAGGACTCCGTCGTCCTCGCCAGGCTTTTCGGCGACGTATCCCTGCAGTTCATCGCGGATGTCGTCCGGCTCCCACTTCGCCCCGGCGAGCAGATGCTGCAGGCCGTCGGGGGTGGCGTGGCCTGCCTGTTCGGCCAGCTGCCAGCTGTTCTTGCGGGCCACCGGGGCGAGCAGCCCACGCACGTAGTCACGCATGCGGCGGCGAAGTTCCACACGGCCGAAGCGATGACCGATGGTCACGAAGAGGTTGTCCAGTTCAAGGTCCCACTGCTCGGCATCATGCTCGGTGATCACGTGGGGAGCTTTCCCACCCGCCGTCATTACCTGCGGCGTTGTCGCACGATCGAGGGGCGGCCTCCGTGAAACCGCCCCTGACCACTCCACAGCCCGCTACACTCCAGCCGCCCAGCGAAATCCGCAGGTCAGACTGCGAATTCCTGCTGGAGTACTAGCCTCGCGCTTTCATGAGGCGACCTGTCCGAGGCTTGTTCAGATGCGCGAGGAGCGCCGCTGACCTTGACCGATGGGACTTGTCCAGGTTCCTGTACGCCGTCGGGAATGCTGCACTCCTCGGGTGAAGAAGCGCATCGGGCCGTATGCGTGCGTCCGTGTCGAGGGCAGCGGCCGGGTCGTGGCGTCCAGGCCGGAGCGGCGTCTCGGCAGATGGATGAGCCTAGAGCGGACGGTTCGCTGTCTGTTTGTATGACCTCTGGAAGGCAGTCCAGGAGGTGACGGACAGATGGTGTCCATGGAGAGCATTCTCGCGTTCGCGGCGATGTCACTACTCGTGATCGTGATTCCAGGGCCGAGTGTGCTGTTTGTGATCGGTAGAGCCCTAGCGCACGGCCGCCGCACGGCGCTCGCGACCGTCCTGGGCAACTTGATCGGTTCGTACCTCCTGGTGACCGCTGTGGCGTGGGGCCTTGGCATGCTGGTGGAGACTTCTGCGGCGGTGTTCACGGGCGTGAAGCTGGTCGGCGCGGCGTATCTCGTCTACCTCGGCGTGCAGGCGTTTCGGCACCGCAAGGAGATGCGCGCAGCGGACATGGAGGCCCCGGCGGGTGAGCGGCGCGGCGATCTGCGCACGGTCCTGGACGGTATTCTCGTGGGCTTCACCAACCCGAAGGGCCTCGTCTTCTTCGCGGCGGTGCTACCGCAGTTCGTGAACCATTCGGCGGGCCGTGTCCCCCTCCAAATGATGGTGCTGGGGCTGGTCCCGGTCGCCATCGGCGTGATCACGGACACCCTTTGGGGACTGGGCGCCTCGGCGGCCCGCTCCTGGTTCGCCCGCTCGGACCGCCGCCTGTCGATGGTCGGTGGCGCGGGCGGCTTCGCGATGATCGGACTGGGTGTGACCGTGGCAGCGACGGGCCGCGCCGACTAGCCTCGCGCTTTCGCCAAACGGGCCGTCCGAGGTTTGATCGCAAACGCGAGAAGTGCTCCTGACCTGCAACGATAGGGCTTGTCGAGAGTCCTGTTGGCTGCGAGGAAAGAAGCACTTCCCAGGTGAAGAAGCGTATCGGGTCCTACCCGCGTGTCCACATCGAGGGCCGTGGTCGCGGGGTGGTCTCCCAGGCCGGCGGCGTGCTGATGGTCGAGACTGTCCGCAAAACCGGGCTGGACAGGGCGATATCGGTGGCGTTGGCGCCGTGGCGCAAGCCGCGGGCGGTGCACGATCCGGGAAAGATCCTGCTCGATGTGGCGCTCGCGGTCGCGTTGGGTGGGGACTGCCTGGCCGATGTGGGCATGCTGCGGGCCGAGCCGGCCGTGTTCGGGCCGGTGGCTTCCGACCCGACCGTCTCCCGCCTGATCAACACCCTCGCTGCTGCGGGAGAGAAGGCACTGACCGCGATCCGCTCCGCGCGATCTGAAGTGCGCCAAAAAGCCTGGACATTGGCAGGCAATCGGGCACCGGACACCGATGGGCAGGTGATCGTGGACTTGGACGGAGTCCTGGTCGTCTCCCACTCCGACAAGCAGGATGCAGCCCCGACCTGGAAGAAGACCTACGGCCACCACCCGCTGATGGGGTTCGTCGACCACGGGCCGGGTGGAACGGGCGAACCCGTCGCCGCCCGCCTCGCTCTCGCTCAACTGCCCCAGAAATACCGGCGCGGACGACAGACCCTCATCCGCTGCGACTCCGCGGGCGGCACCCACGAGTTCGTCTCCTGGCTCTCCCAGCGCGGGCGCTGGCTGTCCTACCCCGCTGGCATGGTGATCAACGTAACCATCCACCAGCACGTCCTCAAGATCCCGGCATCGGCATGGACCCCAGCCATCGAGTCGGACGGCGAGGTCCGCGATGGGGCCTGGGTCGCCGAACTCACCGGCGACTTGCTCGAGGGCTGGCCTACAGGGATGCGGCTGATTGTCCGCAAAGAACGTCCGCATCCCGGGGCTCAGTTGAGGATCACCGACGCCGACGGCATGCGGATCACCTGTTTCGCCACCAACACCGCAGGCCGTCCCATCACCGAACTCGAGCTCCGTCACCGACTGCGGGCCCGGGCCGAAGACCGGATCCGGGCCGCCCGCGCGACGGGACTGCGTAACCTGCCTCTGCACGACACCGCGCAGAACAAGGTCTGGCTGGAGATCGTCCAGATCGCGCTCGACCTGCTGGCGTGGATGCCCATGCTCGCCCTGACCGGGAAAGCCCGGCTCTGGGAACCCCGCCGACTTCGGCTCCGCCTCTTCTCCCCAGCCGCCCAGCTCGTCACGACTGGCAGGCGTCGCATCCTCCGCTTCGCCCGCCACTGGCCGTGGACCGATGAGATCACCACAGCACTCGCACGACTCGCTCTCCTGCCAAAGCCCGGATGACCAGCAACTTTCCACCCCTACGAGGAGCACCATCCCACCGGAGCAGTGGAACCCGGCGCTCACCCGACGCGACATTCGGGCTGTCGGCCTGCCCGCCCTCCGCCACCGAAAACGAAACGGTCCGCCGACACCGTCGGCGGACCGTCAAGAAAGATCGAGGCTAAGAGCTCGCGCGGATAGGGGTGGGGTCATGGTTGGCGGTTCGGGCGTTCGTCCCAGCGGTGGGTTGTCCATGCTCGTCGGATCAGGCTACGCACGGTGATGATCGTGTCGGCAAGGTCGAAGAAGGCGTTGATGACGATGGCGCGGCGTTCGTAGCAGCGGGCGAGTCGGTGGAAGGCGTTCTGCCAGGCGTGCGTGCGTTCGACGTGCCAACGCTGACTGGCCTGGATCGGCGCTTTCTCACCTTTGTGCGCGATGCGGCCGCGGAGACCGCGTTCGCTGAGCAGAGCGCGTGTCTTGTCCGAGTCGTAACCAGCGTCCAGGTGCACGGTGCTGTCTTCGGGCAACGGGCCGAGGTCGTCCAGGCGGTCCAGGGTGGGGGCGAGCAGTGGGGAGTCGTGGCGGTTGGCACCGGCCAGGACACGCCCCAGCGGAATGCCGTATCCATCCGTCATGCCCGAGCGTTTGAGTCCCTGTTTGCCGCGGTCGACCGGTGAGCGTCCGGCGACCTCGCCGCCTCCGGGGGCCTTGGTGATGGAGCCGTCGACGGCGATCTGGTCGAGGACGAGGCCGACGATTCGGTCGTAGGACTCCATTGCGATCTGCTTGAGCCGGGCGAAGACGCCGAGTCGGATCCACTCATCGCGGCGGTTTCGCATCGTGGTGGCCGAGCAGGTCGTGTCGGCGATCGCCTCGTAAGAACAGCCGAAGCGCAGCAGTTGCAGGAGCTTGTCGAAGATGACCCGGTCGCTGATCCGCGGGCGGTGGCAGCCGAGCGGATGGTCCGGGTGATACACCGGCCGTTCGGGCAGCAGAGCCGCGAATTGGTCCCAGAGCGGTTCGGTCAGCCATGATGGCAGCGCGGGCATAGGTCTCCCCAGTGGCGGGCCGGGCGGCGATGCTCAGCGTCGCGTCGCGGTCACGAGCCAGGCGGAGGTGCGGAGGTGGACGCCTGCGGGCTGCTCGTGGGCGGCAAGAGCGACGGTGAACGCGGTTCGTACGCTGTCGGTGCCGCTCGGTCGGTCCGCGCTGTCGACGCTGCTCGCGGAGTCGAGCAGCTTGACCAGGTGTCGGCCGGGGCCTGATCCGAGCAGGTGCTCGGCTGCGTCGTGGGCATCGCGTCCGAAGTCACTGAGGGTCTCGACGGGTTCGGTGCGCACCTTGTCGAAGCCGGCTGTGTCCAGGATCCGGTGGATGACACAGGGGTCGGCGAGTGAGAACATCCCTGGCCCGTCGGGGGTGGCCGGCTCCTCGGCAGGCAGGGGCAGAGAGGTGCGTGCTGTGCCGAATACGGGCACCCACTCGCTGCGGGTCGGGTCGGCCATGCAGACGAAGGCGAGTCGGCCGCCGGGGCAAAGGGCCCGGCCGATGTTGCCGAACGCGGCGACCGGGTCGTCGAAGAACATGACCCCGAACCGGCTGATGGCCACGTCGAACGCGGATGTGGGCAGAGGATGGACCTGGGCGTCGCCCTGCTCGAAGGTGATCCGGTCCAGGCCCTCCTCGGCGGCCTGGGCGCGTGCCCTGATGAGCATGGGCCCGGAAAGGTCGAGGCCGAGAACCGCGCCGCGGAAGGCAGCCCTGGCGGCGAGCCGGGTGGTCTGGCCTGCGCCGCAGCCGATGTCGAGCACCCGGTCCACGGGGCCGATCCCGGCGGCTTCGAGCAGCGGTTGATTGAAGCCCTGGTTGATCGCGTTCCAGCGGTCGTGGCGATCGCTCCAGTGTTGGCCTTCGTCGCCGTTCCAGGCCTCGAACTGTGCGGTGTTGACGAGTTCGTGCATCGGATCGCTTCCGTCGGAGAGAAAGTATGGGCGTCTGCTCAAGAAGCTTTTGGGCTCGTCCAACCGCCGAGGTCAGCGGGCGTCCAAGCCCTCTGCCGATGGCCCGTCGCCCACGCGGGGCGACGGGCGGGCTTCAGCGTGCGGCGGTGACGATCCACACGGCGCCGGGGATGCGCACGCCTTGCGGCGTCTCGAACTCACCGAGGGCGTCCTGCACCTGGGCGTGTAGTGCGGCCACCGTGGCCGTGTCCACGTCTCGCAGGTTGTGGTGGGTGGGTCCCATCGAGAAGATGAAGTCGGCCGCGTCACTGGCGTCTGCACCGAAGCCCATGTCCGCGCTGACCGGGGTGATCTCGATGGCGCGGAAGCCCGCCTCCGTGAGCACCTCGGTGATCCGTGCCGGGTCCAGCAGGGAGCCCATGCCGCGCGCGGCGGGTGAGGGCTCGTGCAGGTAGGGAGCGAGCGCCGCAGTCGCCCGCGCGTAGGCGCTGTGAGGGCCGCCGGGCTGTGGGCCGAGGAAGGCCAGGCGCCCGCCCGGCGCCAGGGCGCCGTGCAGGTGGGTGAACGCCGCGACCATGTCGGCGAAGAACATCACGCCGCCGCGGCTGATGATGGTGTCGAAGCCGGGCACGGCGAAGGGGTGGACCTGCGCGTCCCCCTGCTCGAAGGTGATGTTGGTGATGTTCTCGGCGGCTGCGTCTTGGCGGGCCCGTTCCAGCATGGGCGCGGACAGGTCGATGCCGAGCGCGTGGCCGCGGTGCGCGTGGCGGGCGGCCAGGCGGGTGGTGAGCCCGGTGCCGCAGCCGACGTCCAGAACAGCGTGGTGGGCGGCGATGTCGGCCGCTGCGAACAACGGCACGTTGAAGGCGTCCAGCATTGCGTTGTAACGCTCAGGGTGGTCGGCCCAGAGCTGGCCCTCCCAGTCGTTCCACGCCTTGGCTTGCTCCCGGTTGGCGATCGCTGACATCAGGGTTCTCCCTCACGCACGGTTCTAGAGTCGACCTCTAGAAGTCGACTCTAGACGTAGGCTCTAGTCATGAGTGATGTCAAGGCACCTCAGTCGGATCGGGCCACCCGTACACGTCTGCGGATCATTGCCGCCGCCACCGAGCTGTTCGTCGCGAACGGCTATGGCGCTACCACGCTCCAGCAGGTCGCCGACCACGCGGGCGTGGCCATCCAGACCATCTACTTCAACTTCCGTAACAAGCCCGGGCTGCTGAAGGAACTGGTCGATGTAGCCATCGCGGGCGATGACGCGCCGGTGGCAACGATGGACCGCCCTTGGTTCGCGCAGGTGGTGGAAGCGCCGGACGCCGACAGCGGCCTTGCCGCACTCGTGACTGGCAGCCGCACCATCCTGGAGCGCGTCGCCGCCATCTCCGAGATGGTCCGCGCCGCAGCCGCTGCCCACCCCGAGCTGCGCGAGGTGTGGCCCGAACACGGAGATCCGCGTTACACCGTGCATACCGCAGCGGCCAAAGCGCTGCTGGACAAGCCAGGGGCCCGGCCCGGCCTGACAGTCGACAAGACCGCCGACATTCTCTACGCCCTGCTCAGCCCTGAACTCTTCCTCACCCTCACCCGCGACCGCGCCTGGACGCCCGCCGCATGGGAGCGATGGGCGGCCGACACCCTCGCCCTCCAGCTCCTCACGCCGGACGTACCCGACCGCGAGTGAGACCCACCACGGGGCCATTCGTCACCGCATCGCCAGGCGCCCAGCCGCGACCCGCCCGCGGCGGCGCCCTGCACGGCTACCCGGCCGCCTTCCTCACAGGCGAGCCGCCCATGCACCCCACGTCATTTCTCGTGAACACTCCCGACGCTTCCACGCGCCAGATGTCTCCCGAACCGACGAACAAATGCTGCTGCTGAAGGTTCTGGCTCAACTTCTGTGATGCCGGGCGCTGCTGGCCGGTGCTCGAAGCGCGGCAAGCCGCTGACCTGCCGATCCCGTCGCGCGTTGGCCGCCACACACTCAGCGACCGCACCGCATCACGGAAGTTGAGCCAGAACCGCTGGAAGTGAACAAAGCCAGCCCGAACCGCTAACCATGACCCCACCCCTATCCGCGCGAGCTCTAACTTGACTCTGTCGGTGATCTTGGAGTTTTCCAGTGCGTCAGCGTGATCAGCGGGCATGCTCGGGGCTGTTCCGAAGGCCGATGCAGCTACCGAGGTGTCCGTTGTCGCTCCGCCCCCGTTCCGGTGAGCAAGTCCCTTCTCTGACCGCGCGAATCGCCCGGGCAAGCAACCCGGGCGGTACGACGGCGATGTGGGTGAGAGACCGGCTGGACGGGCTGTGGTGCGACGAGGACTTCGCGGGCTGGTACCCGCGTGACGGACGCCCCGGGCTCTCGCCGGCCCAGCTGGCCACCGTCTGCGTTCTGCAGTTCCTGATGGGCATGTCGGACCGGCAGGCAGCGGAGGTCGTACGCCGACATCCGCTGCCGCATCGATTTCAAGTACGCCATGGCCTTGGAGCTGGACGATCCTGGCTTCCACCACAGCGTGCTCGCCGACTTCCGCGAGCGCCTCACCGAAGACGGCAGGGCCGACCGCCTCCTCGACCTGGCACTCGCCCGTCTGAAAGAGGCAGGGCTGGTAAGCGAGCGCACTACGCAGCGCACCGACTCCACCCATGTCGTGGCCGCGGTGCGCGACCTGACCCGGCTGGAACTCGTCACCGAGGCGGTCCGTGCCTCACTCGAAGAAGTAGCCCGCACAGCCGGACACCTGCTTGTCGGCCTGGTCGACGAGGAATGGGGACGCCGCTACGGCCGCCCGGTCCGCCTGGGCAAGAACCCCACCCGGCCCAAGACCCGGATCCTGGCCGCAGGCAACGACGCCTGCCAGCTGTTGGAGCACCTCAACCGGGACAGTTCCAGCTACCGAACCGGCCCAGCGGTGCGGGCGCTGCGGCAGATCATCGTGCAGAACTACTGCCGCGACGCGGCAGGACGCCTGAGCTGGCGCACCAAGGAGGACGGCGGACTGCCACCCTCCTCGTTGGTGATCGTCTCTCCCTACGACACCACGGCACGCTACGTCCGTCACGGGCACATCATCCGCTGGATGGGCTTCGCCGCTCATCTCACCGAGACGTGCACCCCCGGCAGCGCCGACGTCATCACCGACGTGGCCACCACCTCGGCCGCCACCAACGACGGCCAGGCCCTGCCCGGCATCCACACCCGCCTGGCCCGTCGGGGGTTGCTGCCCGCCGAACACCTGGTCGACGGTGGCTACACCTCCCTGGTCCACGTGGAACGAGCCGCCCGCGAACACCAGATCACTGTCACCGGGCCGCTGCCAGGCAACCCCACCCGCCAGCACCGCAAGAATGAAGGCTTCGACCGGGACGACTTCCACATCGACTTCGACCGCCGACAGGTCACCTGCCCCCAGGGCCAGGTCAGCGCGGGCTGGCACGGCCCCTACCCGACCTCCTCACCCACCGCGGCACCGCTGATCGTGGCCCGGTTCACCAAGAGCCAGTGCCGCCCCTGCCCGGCTCGCACCCACTGCACCACCACCGCGGACAGCGCCCGAACCGTGGGCTTCCCGCCACGCGAACTCCGCGACCTGCAACTCCGAGTCCGCGCTGAGCAGCAGACACCCGACTGGAAGGCCCGCTACGCGGTCCGCTCCGGAGTCGAGGGCACCATCAACGAGTTCGCCCACGGACACGGCATGCGCCGGTGCCGCTACCGAGGACAACCAAAAGCCCACCTGCAACACGTACTCACAGCCATCGCCGTGAACATCGAACGACTCAGCAGCCGGTCAGCGACCGACGATGCCTCCTCACCGAGACGGCCGACTGCCTTCCAGACCTTCCTGGACCAGCAGGGGTTACCTCGACCAAAGTCCTGGCGCACCCTCGGCACCTGACCCCGTCCAAGATCACCGACAGAGTCAAGTTAGTCGGAGAGTTACGCGATGGCCGCCCCATGACCAGGGGCTACTCAGAGATCACCGGAAACGCGGCCCTCAAGTCTGGAAGGACAACAGCTTCTCAAGTGCTTGCCGCGGCTGTCGCCTGGCAGGCAGCCTGCTCCACCCGCCGCCGACCTTTCCCGCCAGACGTGTAGATCCGAACCCCCAGGGCCGCTGCGGCTTCGGTTCTCCCAAGAAATACTGAAATTCGTATACGGCGACATCCGCGTCCATACGCCAGCCTGCCCATGGGCCAGACGCTTCGGGAACGACGGGGAGCTCGTCGAATGCCCGGGCTATGGGTCCTGTTGCGCCGTGCCACTCATCCCAGTCAGCCACAAGATCCGAGAGGGACTGCGATTCGATCATGTGGAGGACGGTGGGGTATTCGGACTCGAACAGGGGGGGACGGTTTTCAAGGGGGAGATACGCGCCGCAGCGGCCATCGGTGTGCTGAACCCTGTTGAATGGAGCGGCCACATCCTCGCCACCCCAGTGGAAGAACCATCCGCGGCGATCCTGCCACACTCCGCACTGCAGGTCGAAGTCCCATCCCAAAAACCTGTCCCACCGCTCCCGGGGGCCCTTGGCAGCGCTGCGGGTCATGCGGTCCAGGAGCCATGTCCTGACCTCATCCGGGTATTCGTTCTGCATCTGGCGGACGCTTGAGGGGACATGCATGTACCCGTGTGGACCGCCACGAACCGTGTACCTCAAGCCACCGAATTTCTGGGCGAATCCCTCCCGGCGTACTACCAACTCCCAGGGTGCCGACACGAGTTTGCCTCGGAGATCACGGACCTGCATGAAATCGGTGGGCAGGCGCTCCCACGTGGGGAGATCCATGTATGCGGAATGTGCCAAAAAATCAACAGCACGACGCGAGAGCCCCGACGGATCGTCGAGTATGTGCACCGAAAAGACACTTCCTCAGATCGACCAACAGCGTAGCAGCCACGGCGTCGCTGATCTCCCCTTGGGCCGGCCTCCAGAACGCGGTGGGCCACTCGTCCACAGACCTCAACTCCCTTTCCATACAGCCGCGGACCAGCGGGCCGCGGCTTCGATGCATTTAAGTCACCACGCTGATCCCGCCCCATACTCAGACCAACGAGTCACGGACGCGCCAGTCACATGATCGGCCGGGCAGGGCCTGGTAGGGCTTTGTTAGGTGGTGTCGTAGGGCTGCCATGGGGTGGGTTGTCGGCAGGTGGGGCAGGTTCCGGTCCAGGTGGCCAGCAGATGTTGGAGGAGGTCCAGGGTCTGGCAGAGGGTCAGGCCCTGGCAGGGACTTTTGGGCAGGTCCGCTGTTCGGTCGGGAACAGGTGGGCGGCGGTGACGAGGGTGACGTGGCGGTGCCGGCCGGTGAATGAGCGGCCTTCGAAGTGGTCGAGTCCGAGGGTGGTCTTCAGCTCGCGGTAGTCGTGCTCGATGCGCCACCGTAACTTCGCGAGGCGGACCAGATCCCGGGCCGGGATGTCGGCGGGCAGGTTGGATATCCAGTACTTGACCGGCTCGTCCTCACCCTCGGGCCACTGGGCGATCAGCCAGGTCAGGCCGATGACACCGTCGGGAGCGGGCTTTGGACGGCGTCCCGCGAGCCGGATGCGCAGGAACACGAAGCGGGAGGTCATCGCGGCTTTGGAGCCCTTGCGCCAGGTGACCGTCACCGCTTTGTCGCGGCCAGCGGCCAGGACGTGTTCGCGCAGGCTGAGTGGGCGGGTTCGGTAGCGGGGCAGCGGCCTGGGACCGAGCCCACCGTAGGGCGGCTGGTGGGGCTTGGCCGCCTCGGCACGAGCGGTCAGTTCGCCCTTGACCTGCAGTGCGTAGGCCAGGCCCCGGTCTTCCAGCGCGTGCCGGAAGCC
>NZ_FMDF01000241.1 GCF_900091955.1 Streptomyces sp. Ncost-T10-10d | reverse complement strand
GAGAACTGCACAGTGGACGCGAGCATCTGTGGCCAAGTTTTTAAGGGCGCACGGTGGATGCCTTGGCACCAGGAACCGATGAAGGACGTGGGAGGCCACGATAGGCCCCGGGGAGCTGTCAACCGAGCTTTGATCCGGGGGTGTCCGAATGGGGAAACCCGGCAGTCGTCATGGGCTGTCACCCGCTGCTGAACACATAGGCAGTGTGGAGGGAACGAGGGGAAGTGAAACATCTCAGTACCCTCAGGAAGAGAAAACAACCGTGATTCCGGGAGTAGTGGCGAGCGAAACTGGATGAGGCCAAACCGTATGCGTGTGATACCCGGCAGGGGTTGCGCATGCGGGGTTGTGGGATCTCTCTTTCACGGTCTGCCGGCTGTGAGACGAGTCAGAAACCGTTGATGTAGGCGAAGGACATGCGAAAGGTCCGGCGTAGAGGGTAAGACCCCCGTAGCTGAAACATTGACGGCTCGTTTGAGAGACACCCAAGTAGCACGGGGCCCGAGAAATCCCGTGTGAATCTGGCGGGACCACCCGCTAAGCCTAAATATTCCCTGGTGACCGATAGCGGATAGTACCGTGAGGGAATGGTGAAAAGTACCGCGGGAGCGGAGTGAAATAGTACCTGAAACCGTGTGCCTACAAGCCGTGGGAGCGTCGCTGTTGTTCTTCGGAGCAATAGTCGTGACTGCGTGCCTTTTGAAGAATGAGCCTGCGAGTTTGCGGTGTGTTGCGAGGTTAACCCGTGTGGGGAAGCCGTAGCGAAAGCGAGTCCGAACAGGGCGTTTCAGTAGCACGCTCAAGACCCGAAGCGGAGTGATCTAGCCATGGGCAGGTTGAAGCGGAGGTAAGACTTCGTGGAGGACCGAACCCACCAGGGTTGAAAACCTGGGGGATGACCTGTGGTTAGGGGTGAAAGGCCAATCAAACTCCGTGATAGCTGGTTCTCCCCGAAATGCATTTAGGTGCAGCGTCGTGTGTTTCTTGCCGGAGGTAGAGCACTGGATAGGCGATGGGCCCTACCGGGTTACTGACCTTAGCCAAACTCCGAATGCCGGTAAGTGAGAGCGCGGCAGTGAGACTGTGGGGGATAAGCTCCATGGTCGAGAGGGAAACAGCCCAGAGCATCGACTAAGGCCCCTAAGCGTACGCTAAGTGGGAAAGGATGTGGAGTCGCAGAGACAACCAGGAGGTTGGCTTAGAAGCAGCCACCCTTGAAAGAGTGCGTAATAGCTCACTGGTCAAGTGATTCCGCGCCGACAATGTAGCGGGGCTCAAGCGTACCGCCGAAGTCGTGTCATTCGTACATGTATCCCCAACGGGAGTACGGATGGGTAGGGGAGCGTCGTGTGCCGGGTGAAGCAGCCGCGGAAGCGAGTTGTGGACGGTTCACGAGTGAGAATGCAGGCATGAGTAGCGATACACACGTGAGAAACGTGTGCGCCGATTGACTAAGGGTTCCTGGGTCAAGCTGATCTGCCCAGGGTAAGTCGGGACCTAAGGCGAGGCCGACAGGCGTAGTCGATGGACAACCGGTTGATATTCCGGTACCCGCTTTGAAACGCCCAATACTGAATCAGGCGATGCTAAGTCCGTGAAGCCGGCCCGATCTCTTCGGAGTTGAGGGTAGTGGTGGAGCCGACGAACCAGACTTGTACTAGGTAAGCGATGGGGTGACGCAGGAAGGTAGTCCAGCCCGGGCGGTGGTTGTCCCGGGGTAAGGGTGTAGGCCGTGTGGTAGGTAAATCCGTCACACGTTAAGGCTGAGACCTGATGCCGAGCCGATTGTGGTGAAGTGGATGATCCTATGCTGTCGAGAAAAGCCTCTAGCGAGTTTCATGGCGGCCCGTACCCTAAACCGACTCAGGTGGTCAGGTAGAGAATACCGAGGCGTTCGGGTGAACTATGGTTAAGGAACTCGGCAAAATGCCCCCGTAACTTCGGGAGAAGGGGGGCCATCACTGGTGAGGAGACTTGCTCTCCGAGCTGGGGGTGGCCGCAGAGACCAGCGAGAAGCGACTGTTTACTAAAAACACAGGTCCGTGCGAAGCCGTAAGGCGATGTATACGGACTGACGCCTGCCCGGTGCTGGAACGTTAAGGGGACCGGTTAGCTGACTTTCGGGTCGGCGAAGCTGAGAACTTAAGCGCCAGTAAACGGCGGTGGTAACTATAACCATCCTAAGGTAGCGAAATTCCTTGTCGGGTAAGTTCCGACCTGCACGAATGGCGTAACGACTTCTCGACTGTCTCAACCATAGGCCCGGTGAAATTGCACTACGAGTAAAGATGCTCGTTTCGCGCAGCAGGACGGAAAGACCCCGGGACCTTTACTACAGTTTGATATTGGTGTTCGGTTCGGCTTGTGTAGGATAGGTGGGAGACTTTGAAGCAGCCACGCCAGTGGTTGTGGAGTCGCCGTTGAAATACCACTCTGGTCGTGCTGGATGTCTAACCTGGGTCCGTGATCCGGATCAGGGACAGTGTCTGATGGGTAGTTTAACTGGGGCGGTTGCCTCCTAAAGAGTAACGGAGGCGCCCAAAGGTTCCCTCAGCCTGGTTGGCAATCAGGTGTTGAGTGTAAGTGCACAAGGGAGCTTGACTGTGAGACCGACGGGTCGAGCAGGGACGAAAGTCGGGACTAGTGATCCGGCAGTGGCTTGTGGAAGCGCTGTCGCTCAACGGATAAAAGGTACCCCGGGGATAACAGGCTGATCTTCCCCAAGAGTCCATATCGACGGGATGGTTTGGCACCTCGATGTCGGCTCGTCGCATCCTGGGGCTGGAGTCGGTCCCAAGGGTTGGGCTGTTCGCCCATTAAAGCGGTACGCGAGCTGGGTTTAGAACGTCGTGAGACAGTTCGGTCCCTATCCGCTGTGCGCGTAGGAATATTGAGAAGGGCTGTCCCTAGTACGAGAGGACCGGGACGGACGAACCTCTGGTGTGCCAGTTGTCCTGCCAAGGGCATGGCTGGTTGGCTACGTTCGGAAAGGATAACCGCTGAAAGCATCTAAGCGGGAAGCCTGCTTCGAGATGAGTGTTCCCACCAACTTGATTGGTTAAGGCTCCCAGTAGACGACTGGGTTGATAGGCCAGATGTGGAAGCCCGGTAACGGGTGGAGCTGACTGGTACTAATAGGCCGAGGGCTTGTCCTCAGTTGCTCGCGTCCACTGTGTT
>NZ_FMDF01000244.1 GCF_900091955.1 Streptomyces sp. Ncost-T10-10d | reverse complement strand
TTTCTGCGTCATGTCGCCGCTGGCCACCGCCGTGGTCACCTGCGCGATGTCGCGCACCTGAGTCGTCAGGTTCCGGAAGACCGTGTTCACCGAGTCCGTGAGGTCCTTCCAGGTCCCCGCCGCACCCGGCACCTGCGCCTGCCCGCCGAGCAGCCCTTCGCCACCGACCTCGCTGGCCACTCGGGTCACTTCGTCGGCGAAGGTCCGCAGTGTCTCGGTCATCTGGTTGATGGTCTCGGCGAGTTGTGCGACCTCGCCGCGGGCGCTCACGGTGACCTTCTGGGACAGGTCACCGTTGGCGACCGCGGTCGTCACCTCGGCGATCCCGCGCACCTGGGAGGTCAGATTTCCGGCCATCGTGTTGACGGAGTCGGTGAGGTCCTTCCACACCCCGGCCACACCGGGCACGGTCGCCTGGCCGCCCAGCTCGCCCTCCGTGCCCACCTCACGGGCCACCCGGGTCACCTCGGAGGAGAACGACGACAGCTGGTCGACCATCGTGTTGACGGTGTTCTTGAGCTGAAGCATCTCGCCGGCCACATGGACGGTGACCTTCCGCGACAGATCGCCCTTGGCGACCGCCGTCGTCACCAGGGCGATGTCCCGCACCTGCGCGGTCAACCGGTACGCCATGGTGTTCACGGAATCCGTGAGGTCCTTCCACGACCCGGACATCCCGCGCACCTGGGCCTGCCCGCCCAGCTTGCCTTCGGTACCCACCTCGACCGCGACGCGCGTCACCTGCTCGGTGAACGCCGACAGCTGGTCGACCAGGTTGTTGACCGTACGGGCGACCTTCAGGAACTCGCCGCGCAGCGGCCGTACCGTCTCGTCGGCCGTGTGCGACCGCAGCTCCATCCGCTGTTCAAGATCACCGTCGGCCACCGCCGACAGTACCCGCCCGACCTCCGAGACCGGGCGTGCCAGATCGTCGACCAGCTCGTTGGAGGCGTCGATCGCTGCGGCCCAGGAGCCCTCGCAGGCGCCCGTCTCCAGCCGCTCGGTGAGCTTCCCCTCACGTCCGACCACCCTCCGCACCCGGGCCAGCTCGCCGGTGAGATGGACATTCCGGTCGGCGACTTCATTGAAGACTGCTGCGATCTCCGCCATCACGCCGTCGCCCGAGACGGTCAGGCGCCTGCGGAAGTTCCCGTCGCGCATCGCCGCCAGACCTGCCAACAGTCTGTTGAGCGCTGCCGCGTCGACGTCGATGGTTCCATTGCGCTGCTTCTTCACGGACTGTCCGCCTTTTGTGCGCGTGCCTGTTCCCCGCGCCACCACGCCAGACTCCACCGTGATCCCTCCCGCAGGGGTTGACCGTATCGCTCGGGCCTTATCTGGGAGCTTGCCCAGTTCCTCATTGGCTCACCGCCACAGCCCACCGTCGACGGGTGACCATGCGGACGTCAAATCGTTGAAACGTACCAGGCCCGAACCAATCAGGGTGCAGCCTCCAACGGTTGTCCCACATCACCTCGCTGGGAAGCCCACACTTGTCCCGTCACCTGCCAGTTCCTGGTCGTTCCTGCCCGAAGTCGGCCCTCGTGTACCCGGCACCGAGACCGAGCGTCTAGCCTGGCAGGCGAATCGAAGCGGCGAGAAACGGGCACAGGACTCGGGGAAGCGACGAGACACCATATGGGGAGTGCTGTGATCACCGCGCGCGCGGCTGCCACCTTCGACCCGGTCGGGCGCTCCGTCGCGACCGCCCGCGCCTTTGTCCGTGACACTCTCCAGGGGTGGGGATACACGGATGTCGTCGACGACGCCGTCGTCCTCACCAGCGAGCTCGTGACCAACGCGGTGGTGCACGCAGGCACCGCCGCGGACGTGCTGTGCCTGCGCACGGAGGACGGCGTCCGGATCGAGGTCTCCGACCACTACCCGGAACGCGAGATCCCCCTCCAGAACACAGGTCTGAACTTCGGCAGCCCGGACCGTGAGAACGGCCGCGGACTGCTGCTCTGCGCGGCGCTCGCTTCCCGGTGGGGCGTCGAGTATTCGCCCACCCACAAACATGTCTGGTTCCAGCTCGATCTTCCCGAGCGCCCTGTGGGCATCCGCTCCGCCGGCCCCCTGCTCCCGGTCGGCCTGCTCCCGGTCGCCGACGAGCGCGTGCGGGTGGCCGTCGTCCAGATCGACAGCGCCGGTTCCATCGCCGCCTGGAACGAGGACGCCGCTTTCCTCTTCGGTTACGCCGCGGACCAGGTCACCGGCAAGCAACTCACCGACTTCACCGCCTGGCCGCAGACACCCGGCACCAACACCGGCATCGTGGACGCACTGCAGCTCTCGCGCTGGGAGGGCAGTTACGGAATCCGGGGCGCCGACGGCCGCACCATCCCCGTCTACGCCTCGCATCTGCGGGTCCGCGACACCCATGGCGAACCGTCCACGGTCTGTCTGCTCGTCCGCGACTACGAACGTGCCGTGCTCCAGTCCCCGGTACGCACACCGGTCTCCGACGCAAATGCCGAGAGCCACAAGACGGACCCGTTCGAGATCTTCATCGGCTCCCCCGCTCCCGACGACCTCGACGGCCTGCTCCAGCGCACGGTCGAGCGGGCGCGCGACATGCTCGACGCCGATTCGGCCTTCCTGCTGCTGGCGACGGACGACGAAACGGAACTGGAGGTACGGGCCACGACCGGCCTGCCCTCCGCCCGCCAGCGTTTCGCCCGGGTGCCGGTGGAGGCCGGTACCGGACGTTACGGCTCCGCCAGAATGCCCGCCGTCCACGAAGACCTCGACAACGTGTCCGGCGCCGTCCCCCTGCTCGGCGGCACGGGGATGCGCTCCGTCGTCACCGTCCCGCTGAAGGTCGAGGGTCGCCTCACGGGCTCGCTGGGTGTCGCCGCGGAAGCAGCGGGTCGCTACTCCAACGAGGAGGCTCTGCGCCTCCAGTTCGCCGCGGACCGCATCGCGCTGGCCGTCGAATCCGCCCGCCTGGGCGAGCTGGAACGCCTGCGCCGCGGTTCCCTCTCCTTCCTCGTCGAGGCCTCCGACCTGCTCGCGGGCACCCTCGACCGGGACCAGACCCTGGCCCTGATGGCCCAGATGACGGTCCCCACCCTGGCCACATGGTGCGCCGTCTACACCATCGCGGACCAGTCCTCGGAGCCGTATCTCTCCTATGTGCTGCATGAGGACGAGGAGCTCATCGACGGCCTCAAGGCTCTGCTCTCCAAGATCGCTCCTCCGGACCCCGTGCCGACCCCGGGTGCTCATGTCTGGGGCGCCCCGTCGGAGGCCGCCCACCAGGCAGCCCTGCGTACCTCGATTCATACACTCGGCCTCGGCGAACCCGGCGGGCTCGGCTCCGGCATCCGTACGACGCTCGCCACCGCGGCCGCGGTGGGCGGGGAGACGGTTGTCCTGCCACTCGTCGCCCGAAACCGCGTCATCGGCATGCTCACGCTCGGGAAGCCCTCCGACGACCACTTCCGTCAGGAGATCCTGGAACTGGCCGAGGACCTCTCCCGCCGCGCCGCCCTCGCCCTCGACAACGCCCGCCTCTACTCGGAGCGTATGGCGATCAGTCAGTCCCTGCAGCGCAGCCTGCTGCCGCCGGGGCTGCCCGAAGTCCCCAATGTCGAGATCGAGGTCATCTACCGCGCGGCGGGCGAGGGCAACGAGGTCGGCGGCGACTTCTACGACGTCTTTCCCATCCGCGACGGCGCCTACGGCTTCGCCATCGGTGACGTCTGCGGTACGGGCCCGGAGGCCGCGGCCGTCACGGGTCTCGCCCGCCATGCCCTGCGCCTCCTCGCCCGCGAAGGCTTCGGTGGTCCGGCCGTTCTGGAGCGCCTCAACGCCGCAATCCTGGACGAAGGCGCCCGCAGCCGCTTCCTGACCCTCCTGTACGGGGAGCTGTGGCCCCAGGAGGACGGCAGCGCGCTCCTGAAGGTGGTCTGCGCCGGGCATCCGCTGCCGTTGCGCCTGCGCCAGGACGGCTCGGTGGAGTCAGCCGCCGAACCTCAGCCCCTGCTGGGCGTCATCGAGGACCTCGAACTGTACGAGCAGACGGTGCCCCTCGCCCCGGGCGATGTCCTGCTGTGCGTGACCGACGGCGTCACGGAACGCCGTGAGGGCACCCGCATGCTCGGCGACGACGGTCTGGCGGACGTCCTGGCCACCTGTACCGGCCTCACGGCCGGCGCGGTGGCAGCACGCATCCTGCGCGCGGTCGAACGCTTCGCGGCCGAGCCGGCCTCCGACGACATGGCCATCCTCGCCATGCGCGTCCCTGAACCGCCCACCACCTGACCACACTTCATCGGGCCGAAGACTCCGAAGCACTCCGGCCCATGACTTCAGAGACGAACAGTCCCTCAGCCTGTTCCGCCGTGCGATCACACGACGCCGGCCTCATCCACCACCTGGGCATCTCCGGAATCAAGGGCAAACACACCGCCGAGGCCTGGGCCGTCGCCCTGGTGGTGTGCCTACAGAACCGCTACAGCCTCAGGCTTGTCCCGCACATGCTCTCCGAGCCCCCTCGGGGCGTGGTCGGCCGTGGTGGGCCGCTCGGCTGTCCGGCGAGTGCGAGGTTGTGCATCCGGGCGATGCCGAGCATGGCGTGGTGGACGCCGTCGCCTTTGAGGCGGCAGCCGCGGAGGATCTTCCAGGTCTTCATGCGGGCGAAGACGCGCTCGACACGGGCACGGACCTGCTTATGGAACTTGTTGTGTTCCTGCTTCCGGTCCGGACGGTCTTCGTCCTTGCGCCGGCGATGGGGCATGACGAGCCCGGTGCCGGGATAGCCGCCGTCGGCGATCGTGAGTGTCTTGCCAACGGCGGCTTGGCACCGGATTCCTCCCATGCCTTGCAGTCGTTGCGGCTTCCGGCGAGTGGTCGGCCGACCACGACGACCAGCCGGGTGTCGGCGTCGATGACGACCTGGTGGTTGGTGGAGTACCGGTAGTTCTTCGACCGCTCGGCAATGGTGCGGTCGCGGGTGGGAACCAGGGTGCTGTCCACGATGAGCACCGTGTCCTTGGCGAACCGCATACGGGGCCGGAGTGCGAGCATCGGCCCGAGGTGGTCGATGATGCGGTCCGCCGCCGACTTGGAGACCCCGAACAGCGGTGCGAGCTGCCGATCGTCGCGTTCGTGCGCCAGTAGGCCTGTGCATCCACTGCTGACGGCCAGTCGCTGCGCGGCATCGCAGGACCATAGCTATTTACGGGACAAGCCTTCGACTCCCGCAACGCGGGCACGGACGACCACGCCGACGGGCAGTGAACGCGGAAGCATCGGAACATGCAAAAGGCCCCCGCCGAGTGGCGGGGGCCTTTCATCTTGCCTGAGCCCCAATGCGGAATCGAACCGCAGACCTTCTCCTTACCATGGAGACGCTCTACCGACTGAGCTATTGGGGCCTGCTGCGCTGTGCAACGAGGTAAAGCATACCCTGAACTCAGGGGTACTCAGAACCACTGACCACTCAAGATTCTGACGGGCCGTCACCGGTTTGCGCCCTCTCTCGCCACGATGCGTGCCCCGGCCTGCCTCCTCCGAGCCGGCCAGCCGCACGCGTGGGTGAACGCAGGAAA